>NZ_JAAFKG010000011.1 GCF_013299185.1 Microcoleus sp. bin48.metabat.b7b8b9.023
TTTAGTGACGATAAATGGAGCGAAGCAGGTCAGTAATTTAACCCAAGACCGCCAAGATATCTTGCGGCATTTAGGAGAGTATTGCTGTCAATACTATTTAATGTTTTCAAGTGAATAACGATTGAGATCGAGATGTAGATATTTGTGAATAATTTTCATTAATTAGTCAAGATAATTTGCTCTTGGCATCAGTTGCCATGCTTAAAAAAAATAATTAATCGCGATAATAAGCAATGTGAATATGTGAGGAAAAGTCAATTCTTTTAACTTACTTAATTTAGCTGAATTTAACAAGCTTCTGTGACGCTAACACTGCATAATTTCAGCCCAAAATAGTTTGGCTTCCCAGTTTTTATAACTGATAAAAAAATCCGACCCACATCTGCAGAATGTGGGCTGTAACAGAGGATGACAACATAAGTCACCTATCGGAACTTAAAGTAAAGGTGGAAGCTAAGGAAGCAGGGTTCAGGGCTAACTCAGCAAGTAAATTGATATCAGCCCTAAAGGTGATTTTTGACAAGCTGTAGCCCCCAAAATAGCCACCCACACACCGCCCTCCCTCGGGGCGGTTTTTCGTGACGCACCATCAGCTAGAATCTATCTAGAAAGCTATGACCCACAAGTAAGCTAGCTCAGCGCCTGAAACGAGGCAAATACGTTAGGTAAATAGAAAAAGTCTAGAAAGTAGAGTCAGAATGGCTGGAAAGGTATGTTTTATGTAAATTTCCACATCGCTGCTGGTTGTGCAAATAACCAGTTTCCCGCAACTCGCGACTGAAGCTGTTGTCACAAAGTAAACAATTTCCCATAAAGTCCTGGAAAATAGCGTCAAAATCAGGCAGTATATATCAAGAGTAAAAAATATTACCAGCGACGATCAAATATGTCACGCCGCGAAAAGCTTGCGAAATCCTGCAAGTCTGAGAGAAAACTCTTAGAAACAGGGAGCTTGCCGACAAAATATCAGCAATCAGAACCCCCTCCAACCAACGACACTAGGACATTGACAGCGTTCTCGGAACAGGACACAACCGAGTTATCGCCATCTACGCAAGAGTCAGTAGCTACAAATAACGAGAACACCTCGAACGACAAGTCAGCTACCTCCAAAATATCTACCCGCAAGCGGTCGTCTTCAAAGACATCGTCGCGGGCCTCAACTTCAAAAGAAAAGCACTGCTTGCCCTTTTGGGACAAGTCATGTCAGGAAATATCTCAACAATTGTGGTTGGACACCAAGACAGACTCGCAAGGTTGGGTAGCGACCTCATCAAATGGCTCTGCGAGCCAAACAATTGCCAACTCATGGTTCTCAGTAGAAACGAGCTGTCTTGTGAACGAGAAATGGTTGAACATATCCTTGCCATCATCCACGTCTTTAGTTGCCGAATCTACTCCCGGCGTAAATACAAATCTACTATCAAAGAAGATTCGAGTTTACCCAGAAACGGAGTTAGCAGCGAAATGGAGGACTTGGATTGCAGCAAGTAGATGGTGTTACAATCAAGCAATTGCTATCCTGAAAACAGAAAAGATTGGCAAGTATGACCTCAGAAAAAAGATTATGGACTCAGCTCCAATCTGGGTGTCCGAGCAACCTTACAACCCACGACAAATGGCAGTATTCCAAGCTTTTGAGGCACAAAAAGCTGCTAAAAAGTCAAAGGGTATCGCCAAATTTAGAAGCCGATTTGACCGTTCCCAGACTATCAGGTTTCAAGTCAGTAACTGGAAGTCTGGAACTTTTTACCCGCAAGCAACCAAAGGATTATCATTTAAAGTATCCGAACCAATTGCAGATGTAATGGAACATGAGCCAACGCTGTCACTAATCAATGGGCAATGGTTTATATGCTATGCAGTTGATACCGCAAAGTCTCTGCAAAACGAAAGCAGTTTAGCTATCGCCTTAGACCCTGGCGTTAGAACGTTTTTGACTGGATTTGACGGCAGTGATATCTTGGAGATAGGAAAAAATGATATTGGTCGTATCTACCGACTAGCAAGACATTTAGACAAATTGATGTCAAGAATAGGGCTGCACAAAGGAGGACAATTCAAACGATTGAGGTATTGCTTGAGAAAGTCAGCGACCCAGATTCGGATTCAGATTAAAAACTTAGTCAACGAGTTACACAAGAAGGCTGCTAAATACTTGGTGACCAAGTATAAAATTATTTTTTTGCCGACTTTTGAAACGCAGCAGATGGTAAAAAAGGGGAAACGAAAATTAGCGACAAAAACAGCTAGAGCCCTGGTCACTTTGAGCCATTATAGGTTCAAACAAATGTTGAAGCATCAAGCATCCAAATCTGGTTGTATTGTAGTAGACGTGACCGAAGAATACACATCCAAGACTTGTTCAAAATGTGGACACATTCACACAAAATTAGGTGGGTCTAAAAAGTTTAAATGTCCAGAATGCGGACACACTCTGGACAGAGATGTAAATGGCGCTTTCAATATTTTATTGAAAGCTTTGAGAGATACCTCCTTGACGGGAGAGCTTGCAGCTTTCTCTATCTTGCCATACACAGTAAGTTTGGGCTTAGTCCTAGATTTACCGGGTTAAATGTATCTGGCAGCTTTAATTAGCATTTTTAATTAGGATTAAAGTTCAGTACACTCAGGGATAGATACTATACCAAAATCTCATGGAAACTTTTGAGGCGGACGCTAAACCGATCGCCAACTTAGCTAATCGACAGCAGCAAGGTACAAAACAACTGGACAATAGCACAATTCAAGAGTTCGATCGAGCCATGATGCGCCGCTGCATAGAATTGGCCCGCCGCGCCCTCGGCAAAACCGCACCCAACCCCCTCGTCGGTTCCGTAGTTGTCCGAGACGGTAAGATTGTCGGCGAAGGGTTCCATCCCGGTGCCGGCCAACCTCACGCCGAAGTGTTTGCACTCCGGGAAGCGGGGGAACTTGCCGCCGGAGCGACTGTTTACGTGAACCTGGAACCTTGCAACCACTACGGCCGGACTCCTCCCTGTTCCGAAGCTTTAGTTAAGGCTAAGGTGGCAAAAGTAGTGGCTGGGATGGTCGATCCAAATCCATTGGTAGCTGGCACTGGGCTGGCGCGATTGCGGGATGCTGGCATTGAAGTGGTGGCGGGAGTGGAAGGAGAAGCTTGTCAGAAACTCAACGAGGCTTTCGTACACCGGATTTTGTACCGCCAGCCTTTCGGAATTTTGAAATATGCGATGACTTTAGACGGTAAAATTGCTACTACTACCGGTCACAGCGCTTGGGTGACAGGCGAGGAAGCTCGGAGCGAGGTACATCGGGTGCGTGCCGGCTGCGATGCGGTGATTGTTGGGGGAAATACGGTGCGTCTAGATAATCCGAAACTAACAAGCCACCAGCCTGACAGAAACAATCCCTTGCGGGTGGTAATGAGCCGCTCTCTGGATTTGCCGAAGTCGGCTTGGTTGTGGGAAACCTCCGTAGCGGCTACTTTGGTACTGACTGAGCCTGGGGTTAAGCCGGAATTTCAGGAATTTTTGATCGCCAAAGGGGTGGAAGTTGTGGAGTTGTCAACGCTGACACCGACTAATGTAATGACTTATTTGTACGATCGATCTTTTATGTCTGTACTGTGGGAGTGCGGTGGCACTTTGGCGGCTTCGGCAATTGCTGAAGGTGCAGTGCAGAAAATTATGGCTTTTATTGCTCCTAAAATTGTCGGCGGCCAAGGTGCTCCAACTCCTGTGGGAGATTTGGGCTTTTCAGCAATGACTGATGCTTTGACTTTGGAGCGGGTTTCTTGGCACGCGGTGGGTGCAGATTGTGTGGTGGAAGGCTATTTTAAAATTAAAGATTGAAAGTTAAAAGCGAGTCTTTTTAGTTTTGATTTTTAACTTTATAACTCCTTTTATGACTGAAATTCTGGTTTGGAGTTTGATGGTTGGCAGTCTCGGTTTGGAGGCCGCGATTCTGGGTGTCTTGGTGAGCCGCGAGCAATTGGCTGCGGGGCAAAAATGTGATGAGGAGGAGGAAGTTTTGACTCGGTACGAATCTCAAGAAGATAATTTGACTGCGCCTGAAAATGCGATCGCAAATGGCAATCCAAAATCCGATCGCAATCCTGATGATTTGACAGTTTGGGAGTACAAGATTGTCCGGGCTAGCAGCGATTTATTTCGCAATCCGGCGATTTTTCACAAGCTGTGTCGGGAAGAGGCGGAAGTTGGTTGGGTTTTGCTCGAAAAGCTCGATGACAGGCGGGTGCGGTTCAAACGTCCGATCGCGCTGAGGGATGCCCCGAGGTCGAATTTACCAACGTTTGACCCTTACCGCAGTCATTACGGCCCGATGTCGAATGCGATGACTTGGGCGGTGGCGATCGTGTTTTTGAGTGCGATCGTCCTTCCTGCTGTTTTGGGCTATGCTTTGGTGTCGGCTACTCTGACTAGAAGTCGCTCTAATTGGCCTCCGACACCGATTCAATCCATGCCTTCTCCCGGCGGCCCAACAACTAATAATTGAAACTTTGGGGAATGGGTAATTGGGAAGCTTGTTTTATAGCAAGTCTAAATCATTTGTGAACCAGGTTTGTTTGACGAACCGCGAAGGCGCGAAGTTCGCGTTCGGCGAAGCCGTTCCCGAAGGGTAGGAAGATAAGAAAAGAGTGTGTGTTCGCTTGATGGATTTAGGATTGCTATAGGGTGCATCTGGTTTTGACAAGGGCGAAGCATTTCGGCACATAATTTATCAGTGAGAATCAGATATTTACTGCCGAAATACTTCGCCCCTACGAGTATATTTTCAAAAATGAGATGCACCCGGCTAAGGTACGTAGTTGCGCTTCAGCGCTCTTTCCGGCGTTGCTGATTTGATGTAGGAAAATTATTTGCTATGATACTGAAACCTCTGTAAAGACGTAACAATGCTACGTCTCTACATTCCTATTCATACCTGAATTCAGCAATGCGCTCTTTCCTAATATTATAAAGAGCGCTAAAGCGCAACTACGTACCTAATACGTTAATTTGATTTTAAGTTTGGGGCGGTATTACTGACGGAGCGGATAGCAATCTTAAGTTGTAATCTGTATCGCCTTGAAATTGAGAAACGCGGACAAAATAAGTCCCCGCAGGCAATGCACCATTACTGATAACTTGTTCGGAAGTTATACCTAAATTGTTAGATGAAGCAATAATATCATCTAATCCAACGACGCCGTTACCGTTGAGATCCTGAATTAATTCTACATCCACATCTGCACTCAAACCATCTACTGTTGCACTAAAAAGGCTCGGAGTATTCAGGATGAAACTGTAAATGTTTGCTGCTTGGGTAGCGCCGACAAAATCGCTCGCAATTAGACTGTCTGTGAGAATTCCCAAATTTTCGGCTGCGCTCAAATCGTCGGCGGGAGCGGGGAGAGTGCTCAACAATCCTTCTTGTTGACCGAATTGAATGTAATGGTCGATCGCACTTTTGACTGCACCGCTGCTGACTGCTCCTGCGATCGCCGGATATCTTTCTAGATAAAACCTGGGATCGAAGAAAATGCTGGCTTTGCGGTTTTCAAATTGACCGACTTTTAAGTAGTGTTCAAAAGCGCTAAATTGATTGGTTTGGACTGCTGTCTGCACATCCGGGTTGCTTGTCAGATAAAAACCAATATCGAAGAAAGGGTTGGGGTTCCGCCGTTCAAATTGACCGAATTTAATAAAGTGCTGGGCGCCGGAAAATTTGTTTTTTTCGGCTGACACTGTGACATCTGAATTGGTATCTAAATAATAGCTGGCGTCAAACAGGGCATTAGGATCGCGATTTTCAAATTGGCCAATTTTTTCGTAGTGATCGAAGGGAGTCGATACTGTGCCTCTGGCGACTGCTACGGCGACATCTGGGTTGTTTTCAAGATAAAATTTGCTGTCGAACAGTGTTCTCAGGGTTAGCATTATTAAAAAAATCTCTTTGTACTTTAATCTGGAAAGTGCACAATCAAATTCGATCGAGAATCCAGTTTACATCATTTTTTTTGTGAGGGCGTCTCAATTATGGCTAAATCTGCACTGATGACAATGCTACGGCGCGCTGCGATTATTGCCCAAAAATCGAGGGAAACGGGCATTCCGGCTGATGAGTTACTGGGGATGCTGGCCGATCGCACTCCCAATTTTCCCATATCTCGGCGCGGGTTGCTGCATGGGGGTTTAGCTGCTGCGGGGGCTGTCGCTGCTGCGACTTTTACCCGCGAGGGAGCTTTTGCTCAGCAGCGCGGACGATCGCCCATTTTGGTTGTAGGTGCCGGAATTGCTGGTTTGACGGCTGCCTATCGGCTGCGCCAGGGGGGCGTGCGTGCCGATATCATTGAGGCAACTAACCGCGTGGGGGGGAGGATTCGCACGGTGCCTAAGGTGGCTGGAACGCAGATTTTCGCGGATGTGGGGGGAGAATTTATTGATACCGGCCATACTACTTTGATTTCCCTGGCGTCGGAATTGGGTTTGCGGGCGATCGACTTAGTTAACGTACAGCGGGCCTTTGTAAAGGATACTTTTTTCTTTCAAGGGCGCCGATTTTCTGTAGCGCAAATAATCGCAGATTTTGCGCCGCTAGCCAGTAAAATCAATGCTGATTTAAAGTCAGTTGGAGATGAATTTAGCTATCAAGATTTTACGGAAGCTGCGGAAAGATTGGACAATCTTTCGATCGCTGAATATCTAGAGCAAGGTAATACTAGCACGATTGTCCGGCAGTTGCTGCGCGTTGCTTACGCCACTGAATTCGGCAGAGATCCTGAGGAACAGTCGGCGTTGAATCTGCTGTTTTTGATAGGTACTGAAGCTGACAGTTTTCAATTGTACGGTAACAGCGACGAGCGCTATCAAATTGATGGCGGCAACAGTCAAATTGTCAACCGTTTAGCGGATAGGTTGTCTGGTTCGATCGAGACGGGGACAATTTTGGAAGCGATTACTCTGTTACCGGATGGCCGCTATCGGGTTAATTTGCGATCGGGACAAAGCGCCTTCGATCGCACTTACGAACGAGTTTTATTAGCTTTGCCCTTCAGCACTCTGCGAGACGTTAAAATTAACGTACCTTTGCCCCAACCGAAGCGCAGGGCGATCGAGCAGTTGGGCTACGGTACTAATTCTAAGTTAATTACCGGCTACCGCAGCCGAATTTGGCGAGATACTTATCAATCGACTGCTTCTGTGTTTACCGATTTAGGATTCCAAAACACCTGGGAAGCTACGCCTTTTGCTCCTACTGCTAATGCTTTAGTTACTGAGTTTACAGGAGGAAAGCAGGGTTTGGCGATCGGTGCGGGAACTCCCGAAGAGCAAGCACAAAGATTTTTGGGACAATTTGATAGAGTTTTCCCCGGAGTTAGAAACTTGAGAACCGGCAAAGCTGTCCGAGCTTTTTGGTCGGGAGAACGTTTTTTTAAAGGTTCTTATTCCTGTTATTTAGTCGGACAGTGGACGCAAATGTATGGCGTAGAAGGCGAACGATTTGGCAATTTATATTTTGCTGGCGAACACACTTCGCTGGAAAATCAAGGTTACATGGAAGGCGGTTGCGAAACTGGACAAAGGGCGGCTGTGGAAATTTTGCAAGACTTGGGTTTAATCGCTTCTGCTGATGCTGTGAATGCTCGAAGTGCTAGCAGTTTGAACCAGCGCCGTCCCAGTCGGAAAGTTCCCGGAGCGCGGAATCTTCGCAATAGGAAGCCGAGGATTAGATAATCCAGTTTAGGTACGTAGTTGCGCTTAAGCGCTCTTTCCTAATATTATAAAGAGGGCTAAAGCCCAACTACATACCTTAATTAATTATGAGAGTTCCGTTGATACTAACCTTATCAATCTTGCTAATCTCGCAAATCTCAGCTAACCCTTTGCTGGCAGATTCTACAAATACCAAAATTCAAATTTCACAAATTGACGAACCATTTTGCTACATGAAAACCCCCGACGGCAAAACCGTAGACTTAGGGAAACTTTGCGAAAAACTGCCAACTCCTAAAACCGCTCAAACTTGCGTTGCTGGTGCAAACATGGCGGCAAAAGTATCAATTGCCCAGGCAAATTATGATGGCAAAATTTTTAGCGGTAAAGTGTTCAATCAAGGCTGCAAAACAATCAAGAATGTGAAAGTCAATTATGAAGTTTTGGACGAGTCAGGTAATTTAATTGATAACGGATTTATCGACACTCTACCAGCTACTCTTGCACCCGGAGAGTCAGCAGCCTTTCGGGGCGCAGTTGTCGCGGGGACTAAGGTGCAGGCGACTCATGCAGATGCTCAGGAATGATTGTCGAGTGTTTAGCCGATCGCTGCTATCATATTTTGGCTCAGATATCTCTAATTATCGCTCAAAGGTCGGCTCGCGCTTGGATCAAGGTACGTACTTGCAATCTTTGCGCTTTTTCCTAATCTTATAAAGAGCGCTCAAGCGCAACTACGTACCTAATTTGTCTGACGACAATAAAACCACCCTGCCTAAATCCCCGTCAATTCGGGGGACGAAAGAGAATAATCTTGTCCCCCCCTTATTAAGGGGGGTTAGGGGGGATCTCCGGGTTTGAAAATACCCTATGGGGATGGAAATGCGTAAATCCCAATCTCTAAAAACAGAACTTGCGAGGGCAAAATATCTTGAAAACTCGATCGACATACTGGCAAATCTTACCCTACCTCCGTCCCCAAAAACAAACCATCGGTAAAGCATTAGCTTGTACCGTAGTCTTTACCATATTTTGGCCGATAATCGCGTGGCTGGTTGGCGAAACAGCCAAATTTATAGGCAAAGGAGATTTACAAGGATTCGCGCAAATTGCGGCACTCAGCGCAGTTATATTTTTAGTTCGCGGTACAGCCCAGTACGGTCAAGATACGCTGATGGCAAAAGCAGCCTTGACTATTGCTTTAGAAATCCGCAAAAAAGTCTACTCCCACCTCCAAAAACTCGATATCGGCTACTTTGAAACCGCCAAAACCGGAGACTTATCCTACCGCCTCACAGAAGATATCGATCGGATTGGTGAAGTTGTAAATAAATTTTTTCATCAGTTTATTCCTTGTGTTTTGCAGCTAATTGCAGTCATGGGATATATGATTTATCTCAACTGGCAATTAACCTTGGGTGCATTAATTATTGCACCGCTGATGGCAATCTTAATTGGCTGGTTTGGCGAAAGACTGCTGAGTTATTCGCGCCAAAGTCAAAATCGCATTTCTGATTTATCAGCTTTGCTGACAGAAGTATTTAGCGGCATTCGTTTAATCAAAGCGTTTGTAGCAGAAGATTACGAAATTGCCCGCTTTGCAGAAGAAGCGGAACAAAACCGCCGCGCGAAGTATTTGTCGGAACGAGTAAAAGCACTTCAGTTCGTCGTAGTTGGCTTTCTGGAAGCGATGAGCGTGATTTTGCTGTTTTTCTTGGGAGGTTGGCAAATTGCTCAAGGAAATCTCACTGGTACGCAATTTATCAGTTATATCGCAGGAGTAGCGCTGTTAATCGATCCGATCGCAATTACCACTGCAAATTACGGCGATTTCAAGCAGGGAGAGGCTTCTAGCGATCGCATTTTTGAGCTTTTAGCCATTGAATCTACGGTAGTCGAGAAGCCGGGTGCGATCGAACTTCCCCATGTTACCGGCAAAGTCGAATACCGCAACATTAATTTTGCCTACCCTTCTCAACCTCTACTTGATAAGGAGGGAAAACAGCTTCAACCCCCCCTTGATAAGGGGGGGCAAGGGGGGGTTCCGATTTTGCAAAGTATGAGTTTGCTGGTACTTCCTGGAGAAATGATAGCCCTTGTCGGCGCATCCGGTGCGGGAAAAACTACGTTAGTAAATTTGTTGCCCAGATTTTACGATCCGCAAGCTGGACAAATTTTTATTGACGGGATTGATATTCAAGATGTGACATTAAATACACTGCGCCGACAAATCGGAATTGTGCCGCAAGAAACTATTTTATTTTCGGGTACAATTGCTCAAAATATTGCTTTTGGTCAGTCTTATTATGAACTAAAAGATGTGCAAAAAGCGGCGGAAATTGCCAACGCCCATCAGTTTATTAGTGAGTTTCCCGACGGTTATCAAACTTGGGTGGGAGAAAGGGGAGTAAACTTATCTGGCGGTCAAAAACAAAGAATTGCGATCGCCCGTGCAGTTCTGCTCGCTCCCCGAATTCTCATCCTCGATGAAGCTACTTCAGCGCTAGATTCGGAGTCGGAAGCTTTGGTGCAGGAGGCCTTGGAAAGATTGATGCGCGATCGCACTGTGTTTATTATCGCGCACCGTTTGGCGACTGTGCGGAAGGCTGACAGAATTTTGGTCTTGGAAAAAGGTAGAGTGATGGAATCGGGGACGCACGAGGAATTGCTCGAAAAGGGCGATCGATATGCTCGTTATTACGCTCAACAATTTAGTCAATAGGATAGATTATTCTTTAGTCCGCGAAGGCGGACTTTGTTTGTGTAGAAGCGGTTTCAACCGCCGATTAACTTACGCACTACGACCAAAGAAACCGGGTTTTTGGCAGTTTCTCCCGTGGGTAACGAAGTCTTCTCGAAAAAACCCGGTTTCTGACCACTCGTGCGTAAGCCCTATGAGAAATAGCACTATGAGGAGTCGATTTAAAAGTTGAGGTGCGAGTTGATATAAGATGGAAGGAGCTAGATTTAGAGGTCATCTGATGTCACAAATTAAACAGCGCCTTCTAGAAGCGATCGAGCGGACTCCTGAACCGCTTTTAGAACAAATCCTAGCCTTCCTAGAATTTTTGACCAGTCGGACACAAACCGCGATCGTCCCAGACTTCGACTCAGATTTTGACTCAGACGAGGAAATCCAAACGGCGATCGCACAATACCAAGCAGACTCAGACGAATAAATTTTTCAAATCTCAACCCTTGCCCTTCTTCCTATTTAAAGCGATCGCGATACAATTAGCACTGGCTTGGAGTCCCGATGGACAAACTTGCGCTAGTGGCAGTTCAGATGAATTTATCGGTAAATCCTATAATTAATTTTCCACAGCCCCTAAAGCTTTGAGTGTGGCTTTTTCAACTTCCGTTAAACCCGTAACTCCCGTGATATTCATCTCCTCATAAGGTCTGTCACTTTTCAGTATTTTGAGGCACTCACCCGTCGCAACATCCCAAATCATAATTGTGCCATCCCGACTGCAAGCAGCAATAATTTTTCCATCTGAACTGAAGGCAACTGAGTTAATTCTACTGGTATGACCTTGCAAGATTTTTCGACATTCACCTGTACGAATATCCCATAATCTTACCGTTCCATCTACACTTCCACTAGCAACTATTTCACCAGAATAACTAAAGGCAACTGAACGTATCCAATCAGTATGTCCCTGCAAAATTTGGAGGCATTCACCGCTGCGGACATCCCACAATCGGATTGTGCGATCGACACTTCCACTGGCAAGTATTTCACCGTTGTGGCTAAAGGCGATTCCGCGTGCCCAACCCGTATGCGCCTGCAAAATTTGGAGGCATTCACCACTATGGATATCCCACAGTCTCACCGTTCCGTCAAAACCTGCACTGGCAAATATCTCGCCCAAAAAACTGAAAGCAACCGAGTATACAAAATTGTTATGCCCTTGCAAGGTTTTGAGGCATTCGCCAGTAACGATATCCCACAGCCTCACCGTTTGTTTATAACCTGCACTCGCAAGTATTTCACCATTTGGACTGAATGTGATCGACCGTACTTCATTGCCAAATTCTGGCAAAGTATGAAGGCATTCACCACTGCGAATATTCCACAGCCTCAATGTTTCGTCATAACTACCGCTGGCAAGTATTTCACCGTTTGGATGGAAGGCAACTAAGTGTACCCGATCGAGATGCCCCTGCAAGATTTGGAGGCACTCACCAGTGTTGACATCCCACAGCCTGACTTTTTTCTCGTCATCGCCGCTGGCCAGCATTTCACCGTTGGGACTGAAGGCGATCGACATTACTTGATTGCTATACCCTTGCAGTGTATTCAAGCATTCACCGCTGTTGATATCCCACAGATTCAGCGTTTGGTCGTAACTACTGCTAGCAAGTATGTCACCCCCAGGATGGAAGGCGACTGACCCTACTTGATTGCTATGTCCTTGCAAAGTATTCAAGCATTCACCAGTGCGGATATCCCACAGCTTTGCAGTGCGATCGTAACTTCCACTTGCAAGTATTTCGCCATTTGGGCTAAAGGCGATCGACCGTATTTGATCGAAATGTCCCTCCAAAGTTTTGAGACATTCACCGCTACCGATATTCCACAGCTTCACTGTTTTGTCGCCACTCCCAGTAGCAAGTATTTCACCAGTAGAATTGAAAACAACTGAAAACACATTTTTAGTATGTCCCTCAAATATCTTTAGACATTCACCACTGTTGATATTCCATACCCTTATTGTTTGGTCACCACTCCCAGTAGCAAGTATCTCACCACCAGGATGGAAAGCCACTGAAAATCCCACTTTAGTATGGTCTTGCAAAATCTTGCAGCATTCGCTAGTACGAATATCCCATAACCTTACCGTGCCATCAAAACTCCCACTGGCGAGTATATTTCCATCAGGATTGAATCTGACAGACATTACTGATTCGGTATGTCCCTGCAAAACTTTTAAACATTCACCAGTTTTGACATCCCATAACTTAATTGTTTTGTCATAACTTCCGCTAGCAAGTATCTTGCCATCAGAACTGAAGGCAACTGACTCCACTACGTTGCTATGTCCTTTACAGGTCAATATTTCTCTGCAACTGCTAGCTTCCCACAAGCGAACTATGCCATCAGTATCACCTGTAGCTAACAGTTTGCCATCAGGACTAAACATTACTGACCGAATACTGCTGAAGATTTTAGTAAAATCAGAATTAGCTAAATTTGCTTCAGCAAAATTGACGCGGCGCAGACTAGCATTTGTAAAATCAGCACCTAAAATAACTGCACGAGAAAGGTCTTTTGTTTCTAACGCAGTCTTATCGATTTTCAGCAACAGCGTCGCCGCATTTCCCCCCACATAACCTACTTCACTTTCAGTTTTTCCCCGCGTTGCTTCCAGAATTTCAAGTAGGGGCGACTTCTCTAAAGCCCCCCTTCTTAAGGGGGGTTGGGGGGATCTCTCCTGGCTAATATCGTCACTATCCTCTCTTTCTAATAGGAATTCGGGGGATCTCTCGTTACTAGCCACGTCAAGATCCCCCCCGGCCCCCCTTAATAAGGGGGGAGAAATTGTATCCAACATCGGTAACAACAAATCCATCACTGCTTTTGTCAGCCGCGCTTGTCCAAAACTCTGACGGAGTTGCCCTAAATCTTCAGCAGCAAATCCCTGCAAAGCTGCGATAAGTTGATTCTGATTTCTCTTTTCCGCCTGAAGCCGACAATAATTAGACCAAGTGTATAATTGAGCCTCAACATCAGGATTTACACAAGACTGTTCCGGCGCGACTAATTCGGTAAAATCTGCTGCCAAAACTCCCAATTCCGCTGCAAATTTATAAGCAACAAAAAACTCTAATAACGAACGGTGCGCTGGAGTATAATCGCCATCGGCATTGCGGATCAGCATGGTTTGACCCATCATGTCATAATGCCAGTGGTCTAAGTCTTTTTCCTCTTGGACTATGGAACCAAACAGGCCTCGAATGCGATCGGGAAAACCGCGATAATTGAGGCTCATTTGGTCGGTAGACAGCATTTCCCACGATAACTCGCACAAAAAGTAAAGCTTATCTGCTAAAGAAGTAAAGGTGCGATCGGCTTTGATATCTCTCTCTATTTTCCGCCGCACCGCATACAGATAGATTCGCGACATATCCACTGGTTTACCAGCTTCAATATCGGGCAATGCTTCCAAAATTAACTCGGTCATCACCGGGCGACGCGCTAAATCCAATAGCTGCGGGTTTTTCATCACTTTTTCGACAGTAGCCGTTTCTGTTTGAAATGACAGCGCTTGCCGAATTTGCTCGTCGTTAAATTTCTCTAATTCTACTACTTCAAATTGGGGAATTTCGCCTGTTAAAATAGTTGTTGATGCTTGCAGTTCTGCATTGAACAATGCCCGTCCTTCCTTGCCTTCGGGAAAGTGTTCGGTACGGCAAGTCAGGATGACTTTTGCGCCGGGAACCACTGCTTTTGCTAGTTCCCAGAAGTTGTTGATGGTTTCTTGCCGATCGCACTTTGCGGCCATTTCATCAAAACCATCGAAAATCAACAGAAACTTACCCATCCGATTCAGTTGTTCAAAGGCCGAATAACCCGCCAAAGGTATCTCGTGTTTCCGAAAGAAAAACTCGGAGAATAGCGACTCGACACTAACCGCTTTTGCATAATCTCGCAGCGGAATTACTAACGGCAACCTCGGACGTTCCAAGCCGCGCTTTTGAGCTTGTTTGTAGCGTTGTAGCGCCATCCAAGCATAGTGCATGGCAAACCAAGTTTTCCCGGTTCCAAATTCTCCTAAAACTGAAATATGTTCTTTTACTGGGTCATTCAACCACAGGTCAATATAACCTTCGATCCAGCCATCTCGCCCATCATAATGACTCACACCTATCTTGCGCTGAGTATCGGGGTCGATTTCTTCTTTCGTACAAGCTAGCGGCACATATTTGGTATCAATTCCTCGGCTGGTAATTTCAGTTTCTAACCAATCCAGATAAGCAGTAAAATCGGCATCTTGATCCAGCAATTCATCGAAGGTATAGCAAGCTAAATCGCGATTTTCATCTTTTTTTATCTCATCCCGCGCGGCGCGACTGATGCGGCGGGCGGTGACTAACCAGCCTTCATCGGTGCGCTGTCTTTCCACCGACTCGCGCAGGGCCAAGATGTCCTTAATTCCGGCTTCTCCGGCTATGCCGCGCACTAAAATGCGATCGTACTTTTTGCGTCTCACCGGAACATCGATAATCCATTCAAAATAATTATCTTCCGAGATTTGATAGGTTTCAAATTGATAATTTAAGGTTTCAAACCAACCGCGAACTTGTTGTGATAAAATGAAAGCTTGAGACTTTTGAATATTCGTTGATGCTGCTGCCGGAAGTGCGGGAACATCTTCGGCTTCCAACCGCGCAAACTCGGTGCGAATTCCTTCCAGCGTGGGCAGGCGTTCGATGCGATCCATTACCAGAGATAGGCGTTTTTGCAAAGAGGCGATCGCATTTCCCGTCATCACATCACCCAGTGTCCGCGTCCGCTTGGCTACTTCCATAAACACGGCAGCAAATGCCATGAATTCCCGCCTGGGGTCAATCCCTAAATCTCGAAGTTCTTTGCCCAAAGCACTTTCGTTGAGAAACTCATCGCCTGCTTGAATTAAAATGGCTGGGCTATCGGACTCGAAGGCTTTGCGAAAAGCTGATTTAATCTCTTTTTGGCGAAATAGTTCTAGAATTTGTTTGGGTTTGCCAGCGCCGTATTCTACTAAAGTATAAACGTAAACTCCGCTAAAATCTGCGGGCGGAGAATCCGGGTCGAGGTTAAATCTTTTTAATAATTTGATGACTGTTTCGTTGCGCTGAAACTTGTCTTTGATGGTGCCGAAGGGAATGGCTGTCAAGAGACTGATAACGGAGTCGAGACTAATTGGGATCATTTAGGCTTTCCTGTTTTTCCGTGGGATTAACGCTCAAATCTAGAATCGGTAGGCTGTGTCCCTGAAATGCGCTGCGGGCGATCGCACATTGCTCTATTTTTATGTTAACAGGATTTACGCGCTTCAACCAAAGAAACCGGGTTTTTACCGAATCTGTGGGCTGCAACGCGTCTTTTCGTGAAAAACCCGGTTTCTGACCAACCGTTGGCAAGTTATATCCAGTTAACTAACTTAGCATTTTTTTCTCGATTTGACAACTCCAAAACAGAGGAACAGCCGACATATATTGTAGTACAAAAAGCTTTGATATTAGTTGTCGTTTCATCGATTTAAAAGTTAAAATATAGATAACTAACAAATAAATTTTCCTATCTATGAAAATACAATCTTCTGTCTTAGTCCACCTGGGATTTGGCAAATATGTACGCTCCGATCGAGTAACAGCAGTAATCCCAATTGAAGAAGAACGGGGCCCGGGACGGCGCACTTTCGTGCACGTAGACGGCGAAGCAGACCCGATCGTTGCTTCGCGCGCCGAAGATACAATTGTTCGCGATTTGGTGCAGGAACCGCGCGAAATAACTCAAGCCCGCCAGCAACAAGAAATCCTCCAAGATTTGCTGGCAGATTTGAACAATGTTAACGTCACCGTGCGCCGCATCAGTCGCGATGAAGGCGGCCTCGATCTCGAACGTTTGGAGCGCCGGATTCGCCAAATCTTAGAGGCATAAAAAGAAAAGACCGCCCGCGCGGTCTTAAGGTACGTAGTTGCGCTTCAGCGCTCTTTCATATCAAAGAAAAGAGCGCTAAAACAAAAGACCGCCTGTGCGGTCTTAAGGTATGTAGTTGCGCTTCAGCGCTCTTTCATATATATAAGAAAGAGCGCTGAAGCGCAACAACGTACCTAGCGCTAAAGCGCAACTACGTACCTAAAGGTTTAACTTAAGGGTTTCATTGTCACTTCAATGTCAGCTAAACCTGTCAGTTTTTCCACGGGTACATCTTCTTCAACTGGCGGTATGAAAATAGTTAAACCTCCGGGAATACACTCAATTGAAAGCGGAGTCATGCCGACAATTTCTCCATCTACAACCACTTTTTGAGGC
The DNA here is from genome assembly GCF_013299185.1 of Microcoleus sp. bin48.metabat.b7b8b9.023. GTDB lineage: Bacteria > Cyanobacteriota > Cyanobacteriia > Cyanobacteriales > Microcoleaceae > Microcoleus. The sequence goes on from NZ_JAAFKG010000011.1 coordinate 16,723, forward strand.
GGATCGGCACTGATTTTTACTTTTTTTGCGCGCAAATAACCGATGTCGTCGCGATCGGTAGGATTGCCGCTCAAAGCTGTTTGCAACAGGTGGTAAGAAGCTGCGATCGCCCCAGCTTTATTTTGAGGCGCCACCAGCGTCACGTCCAGCAAGCCGTCATCAAAAATAATCCCGGCGGGGCCTTGAGCTAAAATGGAAGTAGGCGGCGCTGCATTCGCCACTGTCACGGCCACCGCAGTAACGGTGATGATTTTATCTTCGGTTTCGATTTCGGCTTCAAATCTTTCTAAATTGTTTAACTGTTTGATTCCCGAGAGAATGTAGGCCAGCATTCCCCAGCGATTCTTCATTTCGCGATCGGCTAATTCGACAGTTTCCGCCTCAAAACCCACTCCAGCTAACAAAACCATCGGCATTTTACCGTTACACATCCCCGCATCCACCACCCGCGTCAACCCTCCCAAAATAGTTTCGCAGGCTGTGTCAATTGTATTGGGAAGGTCTAAAGCATTAGCAAAAGCATTCGCAGTTCCCCGCGATATAATTCCTAAAGGAATATTTGTGCCCACTATCGCCCCGGCTACCGCTGATAATGTGCCGTCGCCCCCGGAAGCAATAATTTCTTCAACTCCTCTAGCAACTGCTTCGCGGGCGAGTTGATCTGCATCTAATTCTGGCGTTGTCAGTCGAATGTCTAAGTCAATAAACGGCTCTAAAAGTTCCTTAATTCTAGCTAAGTCTTGGTCGGGGTCGCTGTTGCCGGCGACGGGATTAAAGATTAGGCAGGCTGAACGTTTCATAGTTGGTAATGGGTAAGGGGTATATGATATCTGGTAGACTGAAACAGGTTCGATCGTTCGGACTTCAGTCCTTATTTTCCTGAGGACTAAAGTCCCCACTACAAACCTAAAACCAAATAGGTTCGATCGTTCGGACTTTAGTCCTTCTTTTTCTGAGGACTGAAGTCCGAACGATCAAACCTAGAAACGACAGTTAAATCACAAAAGGTTCGATCGCGATTTCCTGCCATTTCCCTTCAAATCGTTCGACAACCAAAGGCCGAACTCTGAACTTGGGGGGAGTCCCGTCAAGAACATCAATCCGCAAACACGAATAAGGACGGCGTTTGTGGGAACCTTCACCGCTGCGCCCGATAAATAGCAAAGATTCCGCTACCCGCCGGCTGGCTGTTTCAGCACCAGCCTCGCGCGCCAACCCATAAGCTTCCGGGCTCGATGCTTCCTGCAATATCGGCCCTTCGACACGCTGACGCCGCAGGCTGTGGCCGCTTCCCCCGCAGACAATCCAATTAATCCCAGAGTCGCCGTGTCCGGTATCCCCAGTGCGCAGGTATTCCAAACAGTGGGCGTGGCCTGTGAGTACCAAATCTACTAGGGGACGCCCCCGCGCTGCTTTCCCAACTGCATCGGCCACCGCATCGAGAACCTCCCGCAATCGCAACCGCACTGCCAAAGTTTGAGCTTGATTCCACTTTGTCGCCTCGGTTACGTAGGGGGGATGGTGCAGGTAAATTACCCGCCCCCGCACCTGAGAATCGCCCCAAGACTCAATCAATCGCCTTTTGAGCCATTCGAGTTGTTCAACATCTGTGGATGCTGTTCTGTCGGGCGACAGTTGTTTGTCGATATCCATCAGCATTTCGTCAACTTGCTCTAATTTGGCGCGCAAGTCGTCTAGCTGTTCGGCTGCTTCGGGAATTTCCGGGTTGAGCCGATCGGACATTTCGAGCATTTCCAATTTTTCTTGTTCCAACTTTTGCCGATCGAGTTCCAAATTTTGGCGGTGAATGTCGCCCTGTTTGGTTTTCGGGATCGGTAAGGGTTCGTTGAAGGTATTGGAGTCGAGGGCGAAGAAGTCGATACCCCCGCTGCGAAACGTGTAATAGCGGTTGGGTAAGCGGGTAAAGCGTCCGGGTTGGTAGCGGATGCAGCGGCCTGTGCTGGTGCTGGCGGTGTAGTGGGCGTCTAGGTGCCGATCGAGCTCTCCCGGCAATTTGTGAGCTTTCAGGTAGTCGAGAAAAGCTTTGGCGTAGGCATTTCCGATCTCCGAACCGTGCCAGCCGACATCAAGATCCAACTTGGAACCCAACAGCCTCCGCAGCGGCAAAGCTGTCGCCGAGAGAATTCCGTAGAATATGGGCAAGTCGTAGTAGTCGTGGTTTCCCGGTACGGGCAAAAACGGAAAGTTGAACACCATGCGATCGTAAGCAATCCGAGATGGGTGCTCGCCACCGACGATAAACTCTCGGTAGGGGCGAATAAAGTTTTGCAAGTAATATTCGCTGGAACCCACGAGATAAACTACATCGCCCGTATGCAGAGCAAAACGGCAACTTTGTCGTTCCGAGAGCATCAACTCGGCAACCTGCCGCTGCGGGTTGTGGCCGCGGTGGTTGCCCGTGCCGCTGTCGCCTGCGACTAAAAATGAAAACTCTGGAGAGTCTGGAACTCCATCGTCCAAAACCATCTTAGTTTGGTCAATTCCCCGATCAGCGATCGACTTTTCTTCCCACCGCACCCGCTCGTTCATTTTGCGGATTTTGACTGTTATTCGCGGGTCGGACACGAATTTCACGCCACCTAGTCTCCCAAATTGCTCAGTTCCTAGTTAATCTTGCAGCGATCGCACGGGTGTTTACCTCTGTCTAAAAGCTGAACATCGCTCCGGGCTGGCGCGTGCGGGCTACAACCAGGTTTCTGCTTCCCTAGAAGTCGATCGACCCAGATTGAGAAAAACCGCGTTTTTTTGAGATTTAGCGCTCTGGCGGTTGTAAACTCACTATTGTTTAAAAAAAATGCAACTGCTTTTGGTTTGCCGACGATCCAAACCCCGATAGTCATAAGTCATTCCCAATCCTTCATTTTTTCAATTTTTCAATTTTTCAATCCTGCAATTTTTCAATCCAAAATCTAAAATCTCAAATGGTATCCGCTTAAATCTAATGTTATTGATGATACAGAACCTCCTACTTCCCAGAATCGCGGCAAATTTTGAATTTTTAATTCTCTTCTGGCGCTCTCTCCCTCTCTCCCTCTCTTCCCCTCTGGCTTTTACCCCCCGATCTGACTTCTGACAAAAACCAGTTTTGAGTCAGGAGCGATGGCACGATCGCAGCGCGTTTTGATACCATTCAATCAAGCCCAAGACAATCAGGGAATGTAGTGGAGGTGCCTAAATGGAGCTTTTCGGAGAACAAAAACGGTGTCTGGATGCTTTGGTAGCGTCGATCGAGCAATTGGGAGGTCGAGTAGACATTCCGAAGCTGGAGCAGATAGCAGAGCTCATCATTCAAACGATGAGGGGGCCTTGGCGCTACTTTCACACGTCGGAACACATTTTTGAGGTCGGGGGGTCAGTCGATCCGATCGAGGTGCTGTCTGCGCTGTTTCACGACCTCGTGTACGTGCAAGTCGATCAGGGCGTAAGTTTCAATATCAGCAGCGCCCTTTGTCCTTTTGTCCAAGAGGTGCGATCGCAGTTAGTGATTAGAGATCGAACCGAACTGCCCGACGATGCCATGTATCACCTGGTGGCCTCTGTCTTTGGGTTTGTTCCAGGCAAGATTCTCTCTCCGTTTGCCGGCCAGAACGAATTCTTGAGTGCCGTGATTGCTGCCAAATCTTTGGAGCCTTTTTTGCCAGCAAGTACGATCGCCGAAATTGCCGCTTGCATCGAAGCTACGATTCCTTTTCGTCCGATTTCGGCCAGCGGTTTGAGTGCGATCGAACTTTTGCACCAGCGCTTGGTAAGTGTAAATCGCGATTTGAATTTCGGATGGACTGATGCCGAAACAGCAGAAATTGTCAAGCGTTCGGTCAGGTTAGCCAATCGGGATGTAGAAAATTTTGCCTCTCCAAATTCCTCTAATTTCTTAGACAATACCTGGAACTTGATGCCAGAAACCAACCACGAATTGAGCAATGTCAATTCCTATACCGTGGGCGGATATCGCAAATCTCTACAAAAGATGGAAGGATTTTTAAACTTCCTCAAACCCGAACTGGTTTTTCAGCAATTTATGCAAGAACCGGACAATGAAACCTACGCTCACATGATTGCCCAAACTAGAAAAAATATCGCAGTCGCCAAACTTTATCTGGGTATCAAACTAATTACCATCGCAATTTTAGAAGCTCTTTCCTACCGTTTGGGGCGCGACATTCCGCTTTCGACAATGATGGGAGAATTGCGCGCACCAGGATTTAAAACATCGGTTTTGGAAGATTACTTGCCCAACAGACAAATCGCTTACCCCTTAGAAAGTCAGTTAGAAAAAGAGGTTTTAGATTTGTTAGCAATAGGACGCAATCAAGAATCTCCCTATGATATTAAAAACTCCCCCGTGGCTACGTTTATTATCAAATCTATCGGCTTTGCTGAAACCGAAAACTTTTTGAAGAAAGCTCAAGAGTTTTTTGCAGGTCACATTTCATCGGAAGAGTTTCTGTCTTACTGCTCTCCCGATGTCATCGATACCATCTCCTCCGGGGTTATGAAACTCTTTGACAGCAGGAAGACAGCTTTAGGAACAGTTAAGTTAGCTCACCAAAAAGTTTCTTAGAATATGTTGGCAAAATCAGGACTTACGCACAACATAATTTTGGTAAGGTGCGCTCTGCACCTCGTGAACATTACCGCTATAATTCGACCGTAAAAACACTTTTTGCGTAAGTCCTGATTCACAAAAAGAGGACTAAAGTCCTCACAAAAAACAAGCTTGAGCGCGCGAAATTAACCGGACATTAGCAGTAATCGCGACTGAGTTATTGTTATTCTTTTCTTTCAATTATAATCGTCATGTGAGCGACTAATGCACCGATCGCTCCTACTGCTGCAATCACTGGAAACAAAGTCGCGCTGATGACTCCGCCGACTACTCCCACCGTCAGAGGAACTTCTACTAATATCCGTCCCTCTTCATTTTTGATAATCAGGCGACGGATACTCCCTTCGTGAATCAGCTCTTTAACTTTAGCAACCAAATCGTCGCCGTTAATCTTCAACTCCTCGACGCTAACTTTGTCATTAGTATAAGCAGGGGTTTCTAGAGGAGTAGCGTCAAATTTAACTTCAGTAACTTTTTCGGCAGAAACTTTTCCCGATACAGGTATTGATTCGAGTTCTCTTCCCCCGACTGGTTCTTGTATGCGATCTGTAGGTGTGTCCATTTTTTGTTCTCCTTTTCGGTAAAAGTATTTTTCTATAGAATTATTTAGAAATATAACACGCAACTTTTTGTTCATCAATCATACTTTTGGGTGATATTAAGGCATTTACGGTAAAGGTACGTCGATCGCCTCAGAAACCGGGTTTCTGCGAAGATTTCTGGTAACTCAACGAAAAAAATCCCAGAAACCGGGTTTCTCGCCCCCCATGTATAACCTCAGAAACCGGGTTTCTGCGAAGATTTCTGGTAACTCAACGAAAAAATCGTAGAAACCCGGTTTCTCGCCCCCCATGCGTCTAAGACTGAAACTCTCTCCCCTTGTGCCAATACGCTAACTGTCTACCTCAGAGCCTCCCACCGCCACACCCGTGAAAAACCTCAGATCGAGACAGCCACAGGATTAGAGCTACTTTCACACCTTAGATATTCAGACTCAGCGGATGTAGAGGTTGAAATACTGACATTGTACTGAAAGTGCGATCGCCCCGCCGTGTATAGATTTAACACATCTCGTTCGGCCAACTGCACATGGAAACCCTCCCTTACTTTTCTCCACTATCATTTTTATTCAAATCATTGCCCTCGCCCCACAAAACCCGGCCTCCCGAGGTGCCTCCCATGAACATCTTAGAGTTTCTAATGAGAATTGCTTAAAATAAAGGGGAAGCAGAAGTAATTATGATCGAAATATTATCGAAACCAAACCAATTATCTCAAATTGAAGTTGAGCTTGGCGCAAAGTCGGCTAAAATAGAATTTCTTCCTTCTGCTTCCCCTTTATTTCCCGTGTCCGATTTGGCAGCGACAGAATTTGCATATCAAGTTGGTGGCAGTTTGCAGGCGAATGCTCTTACCTACGTCACCAGAGCAGCAGATAGCGAACTTTACGACTCGTTAAAAGCAGGTGATTTTTGCTACGTGCTCACCTCCCGACAAATGGGAAAATCGAGTCTGCGAGTGCAAACAGCGCGCCGCTTGCAAGCAGAAAATATTGCCTGCGGAATGGTTGACATCACAGGAATTGGCACGGCTCAAATAACTCCCGTCCAGTGGTATGCGGGTTTTACAGCCACTCTCGCCAATAGCTTTAAAATTAAAATGAATGTCAAGACTTGGTGGCGCGATCGAGAAGACTTGCCACCACCCGTCAGATTAAATGAATTTATAGAACAAGTATTGCTTCCTGCGAGCGATCGCAATATCGTAATTTTTATCGACGAAATTGACAGCATTCTCTCCCTGAACTTCTCCAGCGACGACTTTTTTGCATGGGTGCGCGGCTGCTACAACAAACGCGCCGAAAATCCAGAATACAACCGCCTGACTTTTGCCTTATTTGGAGTTGCTACTCCTCAAGATTTGATCTCTGACAAAACCAGAACTCCGTTTAATATCGGCCGCGCCATTGAACTCAAAGGATTCGATATTGCCGAAACCACACCTTTAGTCAGAGGATGGCCAGAAAAAATCGATAATTCCCACGAAATTCTCAAAGAAATCTTAGCTTGGACTGGAGGACAGCCATTCCTTACTCAAAAACTTTGTCAATTAACTGCCCAGAAGTTAGCAGCAGAAACCAGCCGCGATTGCCCTAGCCCAAGCAACTGTCAATTATTCATTGCCGAATTAGTGCAGTCTAGCACCGTAGAAAACTGGGAATTTCAAGACGAACCCGAACATCTCAAGACAATTCGCGATCGCCTCCTGAGAAATCCCCAGCGCACCGGCCGTTTGCTGGGACTTTACCAACAAATTTTAGCAGGTATGACTCTGCCAAACGGCGCAGAAAATACAGCAGAAGAGTCGATATATCAATACGATCTAGCTAAGTACAGTTCCGAAAAAATGGAACTTTTACTGTCAGGTTTAATCGTCCAAGATGGAGGCAAGCTGAGAGTTTACAACCAAATTTATGCGTCTATTTTTAATCAAGAATGGATACAACAAGAATTAGCAAAGCTCCTGCCTTACTCCGAGTCTATCTGCGCTTGGGAAGCCTCCAACCACACAGACGCTTCCCGCTTGCTGCAAGGCAGAGCTCTCGCAGAAGCATTAATCTGGGCGGCTGACAAAAGTTTGAGCGATCGCGATTATCAATTCCTCTCGGCTAGCCAAGAACAAGAAAATCTGGAAGTTCAAAGAGCTTTGGAACTAGAAAAAGCAACTTCGCAAATATTAACCGAGGCAAATTTAGTTTTGACTAAAGCTCAGCAAAAAGCCAAGCGAACAGTCCAATTTAGTTTGTTTGCACTCGCTGTAATTTCTGCTATCTCTGGTAGTGTCCTCGTGCAGGTGCAGCGAGTAGCCCAGAAAGCTGAAAATCAAAAAAAACAAGCAATAATTACCCACATAGAAGCACTCAATTCTACCGCCGATATTTCCCTAAGCTACGATCAGCTAGGAGCTTTAATCGCAGCAGTCAGCGCTGGCAAAAAAATGCGAGAGATAGAAGTTTCCCCAACGCTGAAAGCACAGACACTAAATATACTGCACCGAACGGTAAATGCAGTTAGAGAACGCAATCGTTTGCCTAACGGACACACGGCTAATTTCAGCCCGGATGGCAAGTTGATTGTGAGTGCGACTGACGAATTGTTGGTGAATTTCTTTCAGCCTAACGGTAAGTTAATTTTGAGTTTTCCTGGACACACGGAGTCAATTACTGAGGTAGTTTTTAGTCCTGACAGTCAGTTAGTTGCTTCTACAAGTTTTGACAAAACAGTCAGGATTTGGCGCCGCGACGGGACTTTGCAGCAAGTTTTAAAAGGACATCAAGATTTAGTTTGGAGTGCAAGTTTTAGCCATGATTCTCAACTAATTGCTACTGCAAGTTCTGATAAAACTATTAAAATTTGGAGTACAGGCGGGGTTTTGCTGCATACTTTAAAAGGACATACTAGACCCGTTACATCAGTTAGGTTCAGTCCCGACGGTAATATGTTGGCTTCCACCAGTCAGGATCGAACTGTCAAACTTTGGAAACGCACTGGAAAAACACTGTTTCGACTTGAGAAAACTCTTTTGGGACACAAAGATGAAGTGTGGGGCTGCAATTTCTCGCCAGACGGTAAGATGATTGCTTCAGCTAGTCACGATTGGAAGGTAAAAGTTTGGAATACTGACGGCAAGTTGCTCCAAACTCTCGATTCTACAGCAGCTTTGGGTAATGTCAGTTGGAGTGCAGACAGCAAGTTGCTTGCAGGGGGCGGCACTGACGGCAAGGTGAGACTTTGGCGCCGCGACGGGACTTTGCTGCAAACTTTTAGGGCACATCAAGCGGATGTGTGGAGTGTGAGTTTTAGTGCCGATCGCCAAACTTTAGCATCTGCCGGGAAAGATGGGTCGGTGAAGCTTTGGAGTCTCGATCCTGCTAAAGTAGAAGGTGCCGAACTTGACACATTGCTCGCCGTCGGCTGTCGCTGGCTCGGAGACTACCTGCAATACAATCCGGGTGTTGAGAGCGATCGGCATTTGTGCGAAAAAACTGATAATTGACATTTTGTGCCAATTAGCAGAAACAGGTTGCGGTTGAATTGTCACGGCTGGCGATCGGCTCCAGATTGGTCACTACTCTTTTCTGGATTGTCATATAATTTTAGGTAAGGGGTAATAGCAAATGTCCTCGCCCAGATCGCGGATGTCTATCAATCTGAACCAAATTCATGTTATGAAACATTCAAGCTAGTGATAAGTGCTAGATTCTGGTTAGGAGAATTTGGGACAGATTAAACTTACTAAGTAGTCAGGTTGCAAAGGTATCTACTGTTAAATTAATCTAACCGGCTATATTGTTTCGGGTGAAAACAGCACGATTTAAGAAAAAAATCATGCTGAATTAACTCGATTGGAGCGAGTCGAATAGAGTTGATTGCCAAGCTATCAAAAGAGTAGAGAAAGCAGTGCAAATAGTACGCAATACTCCAGCAGCCAACAGCAACTGCCAATTACCAAAGGAGGGAGCAGTGTATGAAACTGATGGGGTGAGTCCCCTGAAATCGCCGCTCGGTTTGCGATCGACTCTAGAGGAATTAACCCTGTACAACTTTCTCCTGGAGTCAGAGTGTCAGGGTGGCGAAGTTACTAAAATTTTTCAATCTAATCCTTTACTTCCCGGCATCATCATTACTGAGAAAGGAAAGTTTGCAGGGATGATTTCGCGCCGGCGTTTTTTTGAACACATGAGTCGCCCCTACAGCTTGGAGTTATTTTCTCAACAGCCTTTGTTCATCCTGTACCGCTTTACTAAAACTGATATCTTGGTTCTCGATCGCAAAACCTCTATTATGAAGGCAGTGCGGCAGTCTCTAGAGCGATCGCCCGAACTAATCCACGAACCCATTGTAGTACAGGTAGAGCCGGACAACTATCAACTTTTAGACGTTCACCAACTACTGCTTTCTCAGTTGCAAATTCACGAGTTAGCAACCGTGGCGATGCGGGAATCCCAAGCACAACTGAGACATCAAGCCCAACAGCTCGAACTTGCCCTCCTGGAACTTCAGCGCACTCAAACTCAACTAATTCAAACAGAGAAAATGTCTTCTTTGGGGCAGTTAGTAGCAGGAGTTGCTCACGAAATCAACAATCCCATCGGCTTTATCTACAGCAATTTGCACCATGCTAAAGAGTATACCGAAGGTTTAATGCGGATGCTTTCTCTGTACCGGCAGCACTGTCCCGAATCTATCCCAGAAATTGAAGCGGAATCAGAAAACATCGAACTCGATTATTTGCTGGAAGACTTACCTAAAGTTTTTGATTCCATGCAGCAAGGTGCAGAAAGAGTGCGGGATATCGTTTTGTCGCTGCGGAATTTTTGCAGGTTAGACGAAGCCCAAATGAAGCAGGTCAACATTCACGACGGTATCAACAACACAATTATGCTTTTGCAAAGCCAGCTTAAAGGGAAACCAGGGCAGGAGGCGATCGCAATTCACAAAGAATACAGCGACTTGCCGCTGGTGCAGTGCTATCCCGGACAGCTAAATCAGGTATTTATGAATATTTTGGTTAATGCGATTTACGCTCTTGTTGAGTGCAAAAAACATGAAATTGTCGATGGCAAAACCCCGAACAATTTGCAAGCATGCGATCGAAATAATTCCCGTGCAAACACTCAATCTTCAATTTCTCATTCTAGCCATCTGATGCCTGCGATTCTGATTCGGACGGAGTTAATCGAGGGCAAAAAGGTAATCATTAAGATTTCTGACAACGGCCCGGGGATGACAGAAGATGTTCGGAAGCGGTTGTTTGACCCTTTCTTTACCACCAAGCCTGTGGGCAAAGGAACGGGGTTGGGATTGTCAATTAGCTATGAAATTGTTGTCAACCAGCACGGTGGCGAGTTGAAGTGCTTTTCCGAACCGGAAAAAGGAACTGAATTTGCGATCGAGATTCCACTTCAACAGTTTTCCCCAGCACATATATTACCTCGCTTTGCTTGATGACAGTTGACAGTTGACAGTTGACAGTTGACAGTTGACAGTTGACAGTTAACTACTGACTAATGACCAATGACTAATGACCAATGACTAATGACCAATGACTAATGACCAATGACTAATGACCAATGACTAATGACTAATAACAACTAACAATTGACAACTGACTACTGACTACCTTTGCAAACCCACTTCCACAAAACATGACTCGGCCCCTGTTGGCGAATGCGGCGCACTTGTTGTTCCAAACCCTGTTTTTCGCGCTCTTGCAATCCTCGCACATTGCGACTTTGCCTGAGCACTACTAAAGTCATCCCCAAGCACAAAACCAAACCGAGAGCTGACCAGCGGTGAAAATATAAACCGTAGCGCACCGCCGCCCAGGTGAAGTGCTCTAACCACAAAGCGATTTCGCGGCGCAAACCCCAAATACTCAAAGAACCGACGCTAATCCACAGCAATATCACAGTTAACCAGCGGCCGTAAACTGTTAGTTTGTGAAGCCTTTGGACTTCTATTTGAAAATTTGGGTCATTGGTCATTTGACAGTTGACAGTTGACAGTTGACAGTTGACAGTTGTTGATAGTCGGTGGTCAGTTATCAGTTATTAGTTTTCGGCAGTCGGTAGTCACTTCTCAGTTGTGATTAATTCTCAATCAGCAGTCAACAGCTCGATCGCTAATGACCGATCACCAACAATCGTTAAACTTTTTCTGATGGGTTAATTCCTTCTGCGGGGACGGCGATGGATTTGCCTGTACGACTGCGCCACCAAGCTAGCAGGGTGCTGGCAATGAAAATACTGGAATACGCACCAGCAATAAAGCCGACAATCAAGGCTAAAGCAAAGTATTTGAGAGTTTCGCCACCAAACAAAAAGATGGAAAACAAGGTCAGCAGCGTCGTCATGGTCGTGTTAATTGACCTTCCCAGGGTCTGCATGACGGCATCATCGACAATTTGATCGATCGACTGTCCGGGATTTAGCTTGATTACTTCTCGCACGCGATCGTAAATTACCACTGTATCGTTAACAGAAAAACCGATAATTGTCAAGAGTGCAACCACAAATAAACTGTCAACTTCCACTCCTATAGCCAAACCCAACATTGAGAAAATGCCCAGGGTAATTAAGACATCGTGAAACAAAGCAACGAAAGCAAAAAAGGCATAATCTAACTGAAATCGAAACGTCAGATAAATAGTAATACCAGCAAAGGAAAGGAACAAAGCTAGCAAACCGGAAGTAAATAACTGTTTGCCGAGAGTAGGGCCAACCGTATCAATTTGAATAGATTGAGGAGCAAAAGCGCCTATTTTCTCGCTCAAAGCTGTTTGCAACTTAGTCCGCTGTTCGACATCCAAAGTTTTAGTCCGCAGGGACAAACCGCGCTGTTCTTGGCCGATAACTTGAATGCTGCTGCCGGCCAAACCTTGGGTGTCGAGGACTTGGCGGACAGTGGCAATATCTATGGGTTTACAATTTTCCGGTTTCGTGCAGTCGAGTTCAAATTGCAGCCGAGTGCCGCCGATAAAGTCTAAACTGGGGCGCAGCGGTGCGCGGATGTCGGGACGAGTCCAAGAAATCGCCATCGACACTATACCTGCAAGGATTATAGCGGCGGAAATACTCCACCAGATCGATCGCTGTTTGATAACACTGAATTGCATAATTTGAAGGAAGAGGGAAGAGGGAAGAGGAAAGAGGGAAGAGGGAAGAGGTTACTGGTTACTGGTTACTGGTTATTGGTTATTGGTTATTGGTCGCAGTTAACAAATAACAAATAACAAATAACAAATAACTAACGATTAGCTATTAACTATTAGCAGTTTTCGACAAACCGGGACAAAACCACTCGGGTTTGCGTAATTTGGGAAAGCCCAACACTACCAACATTAGAGTGCGGCTGCAAGTAAGAGCAGTAAACATACTCACTGCGACGCCCAAGGCCAGCGTTACAGCAAACCCTTTGACTAAACCAGCCCCCAACCAGAACAAAGCAGCACAAGCAATCAGTGTAGTTACGTTACCGTCTAAAATGCTCGAAAAAGCGCGGTAAAAACCTGATTCTACCGATCGATAAAGCGTCTTCCCAGATCGCAACTCTTCCCGCGTGCGCTCAAAAATCAGCACGTTAGCATCCACAGCCATCCCGATGCTGAGCACAAAACCAGCAATTCCCGGCAGCGTTAAAGTTACTCCCAACAGCACGAAAGCGGCCCAAGTTAACAGAGCATAAATTAACAGAGCAATATCTGCAATAACCCCAGGCAGTCGGTAGTACGCCACCATGAAAATCAAGACTAAAACCAAGCCGCCGATACCTGCATTAATACTGCTTTGAATGCTGTCTCGTCCCAAGCTTGCACCGATTGTGCGGTTCTCTACAATTTCGACAGGCACTGGTAAAGCACCACCCCGCAATTGCACTCCTAAATCGTTAGCTTCTTGTGCTGTAAATCGACCTTGAATTACAGCGTTGCCACCAGTAATTCCTGTCTGGGCAAATTCAACGCCTACAACAGGAGAACTGATCATTCTGTCGTCTAGAAAAATGCCGAGAGTCCGTCCCGTGCCGGCTAAGTTTTTAGTGAGTTCGGCAAAGAGTTCGCCTCCTTTGGTGTCGAAATTGAGTGCGACATTCCAGTCGTTACCACCAGTGGGTTGAGCTTGAGCATCTTTGAGGTTGGCGCCACCGAGTTCGCTGCTTTTGTAGAGTTTGGCGATCGCTTCATTGCTTCTTTTCAAAGCAGCCTGATTTTCTTGAATTGCGGCCTCATTTTTGCTGTTTTTGCTAGTTCTCAATGCTGTTTGCTTTGCCAGCAATTCCTGCTGCAACTGCCTTTCAATACCTAATTGCGCTTCTGTTCCCGGCAGTTGTTCCCGAAATTCTAGCTTTGCAGTGCCGCCCAAAACTCGTTCTGCTTGCTGCGGGTCATTGACTCCAGGTAATTGTACGAGAATTTGGTCTTCTCCTACTGTTTGCACTAATGCTTCGGAAACGCCCAAACCGTTGACGCGGTTTTCGACAATCCGCCGCACTGCTTCTAACATTCCTGGGTCAATTTTCGGGATATCTTTGGTAGTTTTTACCTGAATTGTGAGTTGTGACCCTCCTTGCAAGTCTAATCCCAGCCGCGTCGGAATTGTTGCTATCACAGTAATAGCGGCTACGATTAAAACAAAAATTAGGGCTAATAATGAACGTTGTTTTTGCATACTTAATTATTTATTAGTCTTTAGTGAGTTGTCAATTGTCAGTTGTCAGTTGTCAGTTGTCATTAGTGAGTTGGAAAGAAACAGACTTTCTACGATTTTTGAGTTAAGTAACGAGAAATATCGCAATAAAGCAGGTTTCTGAGACCGTGAGTGCATCCATTAACTTCTTAATTATCACTTCAGAGTTTACCTTTGATGGTAAAAAAATAAATCGGTGCATACTGCGCCCCTACTTCTCAACCAATGACAACAATTAACTGTCAACTGTCAACTGTCAACTGTCAACTGTCAACTGACTATTTATACTCGCAAACCTACCATTTTTTGGACGGCTTCGACTATTTGATTGGGCTGGACAATTGTCAGTCTTTCCAAATTACCGTTGTAAGGCGTGGGAATATCTTGTGAAGACAGGCGCAAAACGGGTGCGTCGAGTTCGTCAAAAAATCGATCGCTAATCGAAGCAATTAGTTCGGCACCTATGCCTCCGGTTTTCATGCACTCCTCTACAATAATTACTTTGTGAGTTTTGCGAATAGATTCGCCGATGGTTTCCATGTCGAGGGGTTTGAGAGAAATTAGGTCGATTATTTCGGGATCTAAACCTTCTTTCATGAGTGCCGGCAAGGCTTGCAGGACGTGGTGGCGCATCCGCGAATATGTCAAGATAGTGACATCTTTGCCCGATCGCACAATTTCCGCTTTATCTAACGGCACTAAATATTCTGTGTCTGGCAAATTTTCCTTAAGGTTGTAAAGCAAAACGTGCTCGAAAAACAGCACCGGGTTATCGTCGCGAATGGCTGATTTTAAGAGTCCTTTGGCGTTGTAGGGAGTCGAACAGGCGACTATTTTCAAACCCGGTACTGCTTGGAAATATGCTTCTAACCGCTGGGAGTGTTCGGCGCCGAGTTGTCGGCCCACGCCACCGGGGCCGCGAATTACCATCGGCATTTTGAAGTTGCCGCCGGAGGTGTAGCGCAGCATTCCGGCGTTGTTGGAGATTTGGTTGAAGGCGAGGAGCAAAAAGCCCATGTTCATGCCTTCGATGATCGGGCGCAATCCCGTCATTGCTGCGCCGACTGCCATGCCTGTAAAGCTATTTTCGGCGATCGGGGTATCCAGGACTCGGAGCTCGCCATATTTGTCGTAGAGGTCTTTGGTGACTTTATAGGAACCACCGTATTGACCTACGTCTTCGCCGAGTACGAATACAGAGGAGTCGCGGGCCATTTCTTCGTCTAACGCCTCGCGGAGGGCGTTGAACAATAGGGTTTCTGCCATAGGAGGTGAAGCAATGATTGCAGGAGGGTCAGAATTAAAATCTTAACCTTTTGGGGGTGTCGATGAGGATGCGATCGTACATTTGACAGTTAAGACTGGAGATTTTGCCAATACATATCATAACATTTGTATTATGTCAATCAATATTTAAGTAATCCAAGCTTAGCTGTAGGGTGCGTCGCGATCGACAATCCTCAAGAAAAAGCGACAATCTAGTAGCGACGCACCTGCGATCGCAAGACTCGTGGAAACAAACCTATGTGTAAGGTGCGTGGCCACTCGAAAAGTCGATATAATTTAGAGATTAAAAATGGATCCGCACCCTACGAATACTAAGATTTGGTCGCATTATATGCCGTTTAACAGCAGAGGAATATTATGTTTCAGGCCAAAACAGAACTAACTCTGGAAGAGTTTCTCAGTCTCCCCGAAGGAGAAGGAGATATTACCTACGAACTTGTTGACAATCAAGCAGTACCGAAGATGTCACCGAAAAAATTTCATTCTCGCCTCACCAGAAGCCTGATAAAAATCCTCGAACAGTGGGGTGAAGAACGGGGAGAAATTGGTGTAGAATGGGCAGTTAAATTAACCAAAATGGGGCGAGATTGGGTTCCAGTCCCAGACCTTTTATATGTTTCTTACGAACGTTTGTCTCCAGACTGGAATCAAGATGAAGCCTGTCCTGTCGTCCCGGAATTAGTCATAGAAATTATTTCACCCGAACAAACTTTCGGTCAGTTAGCTGCGAAAGCGAGAAATTATTTAGATGCTAAGGTTTTGCGAGTTTGGGTGGTAGATAGTAAGGCCAGAAGCATTACAGTTTTTTATCCGGATGCAGCACCGCAGACTTATATGGGAGATACTCTATTAAAAGATCCACTTTTTGATGGATTAGAATTTAGTGCGGAACAACTATTTCTCATGGCAAAAATACCACCAAAGACGGCGGTTGAAACCGCGTCTACACAAACGAATTCCGCCTCCGCGGAATCAAGAAAGGACGGCGGTTGAAACCGCGTCTACACAAACGAATTCCGCCTCCGCGGAATCAAGAAAGGACGGCGGTTGAAACCGCGTCTACACAAACCAATTCCGCCTCCGCGGAATCAAGAAAGGACGGCGGTTGAAACCGCGTCTACACAAACGAATTCCGCGGAGGCGGAATTAAGAAAGGACGGCGGTTGAAACCGCGTCTACACAAACGAATTCCGCGGAGGCGGAATCAAGAAAGGACGGCGGTTGAAACCGCGTCTACACAAACGAATTCCGCGGAGGCGGAATCAAGAAAGGACGGCGGTTGAAACCGCGTCTACACAAACCAATTCCGCCTCCGCGGAATTAAGAAAGGACGGCGGTTGAAACCGCGTCTACACAAACCAATTCCGCCTCCGCGGAATTAAGAAAGGACGGCGGTTGAAACCGCGTCTACACAAACCAATTCCGCCTCCGCGGAATCAAGAAAGGACGGCGGTTGAAACCGCGTCTACACAAACCAATTCCGCCTCCGCGGAATCAAGAAAGGACGGCGGTTGAAACCGCGTCTACACAAACCAATTCCGCCTCCGCGGAATCAAGAAAGTAACGCATTTTTACTAGGTACTCTTCAACCCGCGGAGGCGGGTTTTGTCTGTGTAGCCGCGGTTTCAACCGCCGGGTAATATCACAAATATTATTTTTTGTCAAGCTCTGCATTTATATTTCAGCAAAATGCTTTTGCAATAAATCGTGAATAAATCGATAACGTCGATCGCCCGTTTTTTGCAGCAACAGTCGATCGCCCGCAGCATCCAGAAAACGCTGGTAATCCCACGGAATATGACCGCTAGACCACAATACGAGGCGCAATATCAAACTATCAATCGCTGGAATTGGTGGCAACAAAGCACTAATTACCGCAGCCGCAGCACCCGCCATCAACCCCAAAACCGATCCGGAGACTAGGGTGGCGATTACTCCCAAAATTACCCAAATCAGCCCGCCCAACAGTTTAATTCCAAACTGATACTTGCGCTGTTCTTCGGCTGTTTGCAGCCAACTAGACGAGATGCGATCGAGGTAAAATTCTTGAATTCCTTGCTGTTCCATCTTTCTCGCCAACCATCCCAGCCAGCGGCGAATTTGTTCGGGCCGCAGTTCCTTTCCTCTGGGATACTGCTTGACTTCCCCAGTCATTTGGTGGCGGATGTAGGCAGTTAACAGATATTTGCGCTGTTCTTCTGTGGAAGTTATTCGCTTCCAAGATTCGATTAAAATATCATCATAAGCCAAAGCCATCATGCTCAATAATAACGGAGATTTTGCTAATTTTAACAACTCCGGCTCCTTCTCTATGCTGTACCAAAGTTCGCGGCTTCTGGCTTCGAGTAGATAATTTTGAATTTGAGTTTCGGTCAGAGGTTTCAGCAAAACTGCTGCTTGCAGTTTAAATCTAGTCGGGCAGTTTTTGTAAGCTTCAAAACTGCTGCACGCTACTAAATGTTTGGGTTGAAATTCGCTTTCAAGAAACTGATTGATTGCTTGAATGCAGCTATCTTGGCGGTGAATTTCTAGTTCGTCCAAACCGTCGAAAAGAGGTAGCAATTTTTGTTCGGCCAGCCATTTTTTGCCGTCAGTGGTTGAGATGCCGTATTTGTAATGAAGCTGAACAATTAACCAATCTGCGATCGCCCCCGATTCTGCTTTCCACGATCCGAGTTCAAACAGCACCGGTATTGGTAAATTAGGATCTTGTTCGGCGCGCGAAACTAACACCAGAGCCAATTCTAGCAGCGTCGTGGTTTTGCCGGAACCCGTCGCTCCCAAAATGACTAATTTGCCGCTGGTGCGATCGAACACTTGAGAAATGCTAGCTTTGGCTGGAAGCCGAAAACTTGGACGATTTCCCGCTTTCACTTCCACATCCCAACAGCGACTGACACCGACAGGCTGCGAGTCTTGGCTGAGGTTAGCCAGCACAGCAGTATGCAAGGATTGCGATCGGCCCGCTTCGGCTTCCTGCTTCACCTCCGAAAGCAGTCGATCGCGAGGTGGTTGTAATTGGAAAGGAATAAATGTTGACATGAGAACTAATAAACGGCACCTCGCGCTGGATGCTTACGTTGCTAGATTTGAGCACAACTGGCTCAGAGCAACAGTAGCATCACCACAGGTGTCAAGTATAGACGGACTAAAATTATTGTGACAATCATCAATGTTAAATTTTAGGCACTCATCCGGAAACATGAGCCCAGATTAAGTATTTTCACTATAAATCAAATCGCTGTCGGCCCGATTTTTCCAGCAAAATCTTGACAAATTCGCCTAATTACGTATTTTCTCTATAACTTAATTGGCGATCGCGTCAATTCCGCAACAAAAAATATCAGTATAAATACAGAGGGGGTTTTTATGCCATTTACTTCTACTCAAATCATCACAGTCACCTTAGCAGGGCTAGCCACAGCCGTGGGAGTAGCTGCTGCAACCATACAGTCAGGTAGGATTCAACAATCCAATGCACCCCTTGCAGAATCCCCAGCAGCAGTCAGCAACGATATTTCACTTTTTCCGGCGAACAACCCCGAGTCTGAACCAGCAGAACCTCTGGAAGTAGAAACCCAGCCTGGGGAAGCCTCGAAATCTCAACCTCAACCAGCCAAAAGTGGCGCATTTCAACTACCGCTAATCGCTGGAGTCTCGCAGCAAAAAGGTGCGCCAGTAGTTGTCACACCGCCCAATTCCGGCTGTAAAATCAGTATGGCTGTAGTTAGCGATCCGAATCCACCGCTGAATGTGCGATCGCACCCGCAAGTAAACGACAGCAAAATAGTAGGAAAACTGAAAAATAATACCTTTGTTTCCATTGCAGAAGAACAAAATGGTTGGCTGCGAATTACCGAACCGCCCGGTTGGATTGCCAAAAATCGCACGGAAAGCAGTTGTTCTAATGTCAACCAGCAGATTAATTTTTTGTTTGGGGGAGATGAGGCAATTGTTAAAGGTCGAATCATTGGCGGTGGAACTCACTCTTACAAGATTCGGGCTGCTAAAAATCAAACAATGACGGTTAAGAATCGGAAAGATGTTTTCCCGCAAATTATCACTCCTAGCGGCAAACTTTTAGCAGAAGATCCGAATACAGGAGGTAATAAAACTGAGTGGACGGGCAAAATTCCTGTTACTGGAAATTACACATTTGAACTAAACTCAAATTTCCGTGGCTATGAATACGAATTTTATGTGCGAGTCCGTTGACATACTCAGGTTCGTAGTAAGGACTTCAGTCCTTCTTCAGGTTAGTAGTAAGGACTTCAGTCCTTCTTCAGGTTCGTAGTAAGGACTTCAGTCCTTCTTCAGGTTCGTAGTAAGGACTTCAGTCCTTCCTCAGGTTCGTAGTAAGGACTTCAGTCCTTCCTCAGGTTCGTAGTAAGGACTTCAGTCCTTCCTCAGGTTCGTAGTAAGGACTTCAGTCCTTCCTCAGGTTCGTAGTAAGGACTTCAGTCCTTCTTCAGGTTCGTAGTAAGGACTTCAGTCCTTCCTCAGGTTCGTAGTAAGGACTTCAGCCCTTCTTCAGGTTCGTAGTAAGGACTTCAGTCCTTCTTCAGGTTCGTAGTAAGGACTTCAGTCCTGATTTAACAATTTTTCCGGACTAAAGTCCTCACTACGAACCTGGTTTTTTGAGGACTAAAGTCCTCACTACGAACCTGTTTTTTGCGGACTAAAGTCCTCACTACGAACCTGTTTGCGCTTAGCTAATTAAGGAATTTCAGTAAGCGATATATCTAAAATCGCAAATTTCTGCCAATCTTCCGAATCAAAGTGCCACCATTCTGTGGTGATGCCGATAAATCCCTGTTTTTTCATCGCATCTTCAAGCGTTTGACGATTTTTCCGAGATTGGGCGCTGCCACCGTTGTAATCTCTGTGAGCTTTTTTGGTAAAATCGTCATAGGGCGTTGGCATCTCTAATTCTTTGCCAGTGCGATCGACCAAAGTCAAATCCACAGCCGCCCCGCGATTGTGCCGCGAACCCCTAGCGGGATTAGCAACATAGTTCGGATCTGGCAAAAACTCCCACATTTGCTTAGTCACAGAGAAAGGCCTGTAGCAATCGTAAACTTTCAAACCCAAGCCGATTTTTTCTAAATCAGTTTGAACTTTCCCCAATTTTTCAGCAACAGAACTTCTCAAAGCGCATTTTGCTACTGTATAAAGCTTTCGTTTCAAGAAATTGTTAGTAGTGGCGTAGCGGATATCGAGGCGAATGTTGCGATTAACGGTACGGATGTCAACCAGCCGCGCCCAACTGGGAAGTTGACTCATGAAAACGCTTTCAGGTGCTACTGAGGTTGGTTCTGGTTGGGTAATTTGCACTTGTGGCGACTCCGTTGCGCGGACAAATATGGGATGGTGCAGACCGATCGCACAGAGCAACACTAACATAAATGCGATCGGGTATTTTCCAAAACGATTAAATTTCATAGCTGTTCTGATTGTGAGTGTTAAAAAGTAGATTGAGGTCGTTGTTCTGTGCTATAACCAATATTATCTAGTAACCGTGACAGCAAGGGGAGCTATGAAAACTGCAATTTCACTTCCAGATTTAGTGTTTGAAGAAGCCGAGGCGTTGGCTAATCAGTTAGGATTATCACGCAATGAGCTTTATACCAAAGCATTACAGGCTTATGTGCGGCGACACAACCGCGATCGAATTTTGAGCAAACTAAATCAAGTCTATTCTGAAGAGTCATCCGAACTAGATCCTGTCTTGGCGAAGATGCAATTTATGTCCTTACCTCATGAGGATTGGTAATGTATCGTGGAGAAATTTGGTGGGCAAATTTATCCGATCCAGTTGCTTCTGAACCTGGATATCGTCGTCCAGTGTTAATAGTTCAGGATGATACTTTTACTCAAAGTCGTATTAGCGTCGTATTAGCACTGTAATCGTCGTCATCATTACTTCTAATATGCGGTTAGCGGAAGCACCAGGTAATGTCTCGTTACCGAGTAAAGCCACAGGTTTACCCAAGGATTCTGTGGCTAATATTTCTCAGCTTTTTACTGTGGACAAAACGTTTTTAATTGAGTGCATTGGCACAATACCACAGGATTTACAGGAAGAAATAGATGAAGGATTACGATCGATATTGTATCTTTAGTTGGAATTTAAAAATATTTTTAAATTCCCAAGCGCTGATAGATTAAATCTAAATGCCTTAATTGGTACTGCGGATCGAAACAATCATCAATTTCTTTGGTTGTCATGCGAGCAGTAACGCTGACATCTTTGGAAATTAAATCGTAGAAATTGCCACCCGTTTTATTCCAAGCTTGGTGAGCGCAAGATTGCACAATTTTATAAGCATCTTCGCGACTCGTACCTTTTTCTACTAAGGCTAGCATCACCCGCTGGCTGAAGATAACTCCGCCGTAAAGATTCATGTTTCGCTTCATGTTTTCGGGATAGACTAGCAGGTGTTTTACTAAGTCTGTGGTTTCGACTAACATGAAGTGGGTAACAGTGGAACTGTCGGGCAAAATCATCCGTTCTACGGAACTGTGAGAAATATCTCTTTCGTGCCAAAGCGCTACATTTTCTAAGGCTGCGACGGCGTTGGCGCGAACAATTCTTGCCATTCCTGTGAGTCTTTCCGATCGAATCGGGTTGCGTTTGTGCGGCATGGCGGATGAGCCTTTTTGCCCTTTGGAAAAGAACTCTTCGACTTCGAGAACATCGGTGCGTTGCAGGTTGCGAATTTCCACTGCAAAACGCTCGATCGATGCAGCTAACAGTGCTAAGGTTTGGACGTATTCGGCGTGTCGATCGCGCGAAATGACTTGAGTCGATGCACAATCGGGTTCGAGTCCGAGGTTCTGACAGGCGATCGCTTCTATTCGCGGATCGATATTAGCATAGGTTCCGACTGCGCCGGAGATTTTGCCAACTGCGATCGACGATCGCAAATTCACCAATCTTTCTCGGCTGCGAAACACTTCAGCCAGCCATCCTGCCAGTTTAAAGCCAAAGGTGATGGGTTCGGCGTGTATTCCGTGCGATCGGCCAACCATCACAGTATTGCGGTGTTGTTGGGCCTGATAGCGAATAGCTTGGCTCAAATCTTCGACACGTTCCAACAAGATGTTAACGCTGGCGACTAATTGTAGCGCCAAAGCGGTATCGAGCACATCGGAACTGGTTAAGCCGAGGTGAATGTAGCGGCCGGCATCACCTACATATTCATTGACATTTGTCAAGAAAGCAATCATGTCATGGCGGACTTCGGCTTCAATTTCGAGGACTCGTTTGGGGTCAAAATTAGCCTTAGCTTTAATTTCTTCGACTGCGGCGGCGGGGATGTAGCCGAGTTCGGCTTGAGCTTCGCAGACAGCGATTTCTACTTGTAGCCAGCTTTTGAGTTTGGCGGTTTCAGTCCAGATGTTGCCCATTTCGGGCAGAGTGTAGCGGTCAATCACGGTTGGGAGTTGGGGAATGCGATCTCACCATTGTACATCTGTGAGGGGTGCAAGAGCGATCGGACTTTGGGGCCTAGAAACCGGGTTTTTTACGATAATACTTTGTTGTAGCCCGAAGATTCGGTAAAAACCCGGTTTCTTTGGTTGCAGTGCAGAAACTAGGTTTTTGTATTTTTGTCGTTTGGGCGATCGGCTACAATATTCTAAACCTCAATAGCTGGCATCACTCATGCCTAAAAAAGTCAGAGAATTGAAAAGTCTATTACTAAAAGCAGGATTTACTTACAGACAGGGAAAAGGCAGTCACACTGTATGGGAACACCCATTATTACCTGAAAAAATTACACTATCAGGTAATGATGGTGATGATGCGCCAAATTATCACGAAAAAAGAGTAATTTCTGATTTACAGAAGCTGAAGGAGATAGAAGAATGAATAGCCATTACAGTATCATCATCCAGTGGTCAGAAGAAGATCAACTTTTTGTTGTCAGTTTACCTGAGTTTACCGATGTCATGCAGCCTTGTACTCACGGACACAGTTACGAGGAAGCGGCAAAACACGGACAAGAATTGTTAGAAACATTGATTGAACTCTATCAAGAAGATGGCAAACCTCTACCAGAACCTCAGACTTTGGGACAACGATTGCAGATAGCGTAAAGTTATTAATACAACGCATCAGAAAGTGGCTCGTTAAAATCCTCACTCATCCAGCCCATCCCTTGATGCAGACCTAAAACTCGTTGTTGCGGAGGAGGAGGTGCAGCTTCAACTGAAGTGTTTTCAGGGCTCGATCGCATCTGTCGTTCCAGCAAAAACTCTGCAAAAGTTAACAAAAGCTGCTGATTTTCCGGGAGTAAGTGTTGTAACTTGCCTAGCAAATCTTCCAAAAGTTCGATCGTTTGAGAAGTCATCTTTTTCCCCTCAATGTTGGCGATAGTCTCATTTTAATCGGAACGTATACTGTTTCAGTTTAACTGTGCGATCGCACCATCGTACATCTGTGTGGTGCTGGTCTGGAGTCGGGATGGAGAATTGGGGGCGATTCCCTTCGGGATAGCTAGGCTTCACGAAGTTTCCAAATATGTGACACATAGTCCGTAGACCGATCGTCCGCAGAGAATGACAATTGGCAGATGAGTCGATCGAAACAGAAGATTTTGCGTGCTTTAGGTCATCTGGTAAGGCAACACAGGACAGCGTTGGGAATTTCGCAAGAAGAACTCGGAATGCGGGCTAATTTAGACCGCACCTATATATCTGGAGTCGAGCGCGGAGTCAGAAATCCCTCTATGACGGCAATTGCGAGTCTAGCTAGTGGCTTAGGTTTGACAGTTTCCAATCTTCTCGACAATCTAGAAATAGAAGCGGAAAATATAGAGTGAGCAATCAAGATTTAGCAACGACAATTAAAGCTCAATTAAAACAAGACTCAACCCAATTGAGAGTTTTAAATCTTTTATCAGACCAACAATGGCATTGTCGAGAGTGCGAAGGCAAACAGATAGCATCAGCTCAATATGCCGGAGGTGGTGGTATTCAAGGATTGCAGCGCGGAACAAGGAAGCGCCCCGGTCTTGTTATTCAAACAGAAAAGAGGTACTGTCCAACTTGTCAAGTAACACGCTTGGGCGATTTGTGGACAGGAGAGATCAAATCAGCAAATTCTGCTGCTAACATACCCGCTTCTCTGGTAAAAAGAATTCTCGAAGTTTACTCTTATACAGATGTAATCGAACAAAGAAAACGAGCAGCTCATGAGTTAGTAATTGACCATAGGTTTCCGATGGAACGCTGGGGAGATAATGAACCACCGCACTTGGTATCTATGAGCGAATCTGAAATAAAGAAAAAGTTTCAGTTGCTCAAAAAAGATGATTCAGGAAATCACAATCTTCTCAAATCTCGAAGCTGCGAACGCTGCATCAAAACAGGGAAAAGAGGCACACCTTTTGGAATCAAGTTTTGGTATGAAAAGGGCGAAGACTGGCCTTCCATACATCAGCGAGGCGCTGAATCTGAGGAAGGCTGCACAGGATGTGGCTGGTATGATTTTGAAACTTGGCGAAATGCTCTCAATCAAAAACTAGCTGAATCTGTTCGGCAGATTGAACAGTAACGAAGCTAGGCTTCTTAAGTGCAATATTAGTCAAGTATGGAATAAGTGCAAAACCGATACACTCTGCTAATCGCGGCGGCACAGCATTGCCAATTTGCCACATTGCCTTTTTCATCGAACCTTCAAAAATAAATGAATCCGGGAAAGTTTGCAATCTAGCCATTTCACGAGCTGAAATAACGCGATTGAGATAAGGATGAATATGAGTGCCGCCGTGATTTTCTTTGACAGTCATACTGGGCTTTCCCGGATACTGTCGCTTAAAAGCATCGGCATAGCTTTCATACAAGGAACCACCTGGTGGAACTTTCGCAAGTCTTTCCATGTACTCAGCAGAATGACGAGTCCATTCGTGGTTAATTTCTGGGATGGGAGTATACTCTGGTAGATCGTAAATTGCTGATTCGATTGCTTTGTATTGTTCTGGCAACAATTGCGACTTGGGAT
The DNA here is from genome assembly GCF_013299185.1 of Microcoleus sp. bin48.metabat.b7b8b9.023. GTDB lineage: Bacteria > Cyanobacteriota > Cyanobacteriia > Cyanobacteriales > Microcoleaceae > Microcoleus. The sequence continues at coordinate 41,887 of NZ_JAAFKG010000011.1, forward strand.
AGGGATTTTGCATCCCAAATCTATTTGCAATAAAAATAGCTCGCGGGCGGATTTGTGGGACTCCATAGGTTGCTGATTCCAGAACAGCAACGGACATATGCGGATAGCCAATTTCCTGAAAAGCTTCGCAAATTGCTTGTTTAACAGCTCCTTTTTGCATAGTCAATATTCCTGGTACGTTTTCCATGACAACATACCAAGGACGTATTTCAGAGACTACGCGGACAAACTCTCTAAATAGGCGATTTCGAGGGTCGTTCGGGTCGCGTTTTCCTGCCACTGAGAAGCCTTGACACGGCGGCCCACCTACAACAACATGAACTTCTAGCGCACCGATTTCAGCGAGCAATTTTTGGGGATTTAAGTTTTTGATATCGTCGCACAAGTGATGACAATCAGGAAAGTTTTTTGTATGAGTTGCCGAGGCGATGGGATTAATTTCAACACTTGCTACTGGTCGAAAACCTGCTTGCAATAAACCTTGGGTCATGCCGCCTGCACCGCAGAACAGATCGACAAATGTATAGTCGGATTGTGGCAGTAACTGAGATTCAATATCAATGAATATCTTGTAGGGGTCGCATTCATTTGCTTCTAGTTCGCGTTGGATGCGTTCGTAACGCCCTAATTTTGCTTTTTTCTGCTTTTTGGCAGGAGTTAATTCTGACTCGTTTGAGAACAAAGACAGTTGTATTGTTTCCATTTTAGATTTGTTTACTGCATTCTATAATTGGCCAAGGCTCTTATCATAGCTTGTCAAGACGGAAATGATGCTAAACTATATTTACATAAGTTAGGCAGCGAAACAATTGAGGTGCGTAGGCAAATCGAAGCAGAGGAGACAGAACCATGAAATATACAATCGTTATCCAATGGTCAGAAGGCGATCGATGCTTTGTGGTGTTTTTGCCGGAATTTGAGGATGTAATGCAGCCGGTAACTCACGGAGATTCTTATGAAGAAGCTATTTATAATGCGCGAGAGGTACTGGAGTTACTAATCGAGAGTTGTCAAGCTGAAGGTAAACCATTACCAGCAACAATGATTTATCAAGAACAGCGCGACAGAAAGTGCCGTAAACTATTAGATAAGCTAATCGAGATGACTGAGGAAGCTGGTTTATACGAGGAATAGGATTAATTCACTTTTTAATATGGCTAAACTTGTTGTTCTACTTAATGCTTGTCTTTTGTTTTCCATGTATTTGCTTGATATTCTGCACAATCTCGAACTGACAACGCAGCAAGCTGCCGATATCCTAAATGTATCGCGACAATTTCTAGTCAAGTTGCTAGATGAAGGATCAATTCCTTATATCAAAGTAGGTTCCCATCGGCGGATTCAATTGAAGGATTTAATCATTTATCAAGAACAGCGAAAAGTGATGCGCCGCCAAGGACTTAAGGAATTAACTCAATTTCTTCAAGAGGAAGGATTTTACGAAGCAGGAATACACGATATAGTTCAAAATTAAGGATGATGAACCATGAAAAATGATCGCATCAATATTTTTTACAGTAACGAAGATGAAGGCTACATTGCCGATATTCCCGATTTAAAATACTGTTCCGCTTTTGGCGAAACCCCAGAATCAGCTTTGCAGGAAGTACAGATTGCTAAAACAGCATGGCTGGAAGCTGCACAATCTGCGGGAAAACCCATTCCCGAACCAAAATATCGATCGCCAATATATCAACTTACTACTTGATAAACGATCGCCCATCCACCTACCTTACTGCATCCGATCGCCCATCCGGTACTGCACTGCTTCTCCCAGATAATTCGCGATCGCACTTTCATACTCTGACAAAGCTGTAATTGTTCTAGTAAGCTTCAAATTTTGCTATGAGCCTGATGCGGACTAAAGTCCTCACTACGAACCTGATGCGGACTAAAGTCCTCACTACGAACCTTGGGATTTTAAATCATAATTGAGGACATCAATTCATCGGTCATTTCAAAATTAGCCGTCACACTTTGCACGTCGTCCAAATCTTCCAAGGCGTCCATTAACTTCAGGAACGATCGAGCTTTTTCAGGAGTGTCTATTTCCACTGTATTGCTCGGAATCCAGCGAGTCTCTGACTGTAAAACTGCAAAACCTGTTTGTTTCAAAACATCAGCAAGCTTTTCCAAATTAGGCACACTTGTAAAAACTTCTGCACCTTCAGTATCCTCATCAATTGATATCAAATCGTAGGATTCGGCTTCTGCTTCTAGGGAAGCTTCAAACAATTTTTCCTCATCAATGGGACCGCGTACCGTACAAACTCCTTTGTGATCGAACATCCAGCCCACACAACCTGTTTCGCCCAAGTTGCCGCCATTTTTACTAAAAGCTTCTCGCAAGTCAGCCGCTGTACGGTTGCGGTTGTCTGTCAGCGCTTCAATCAGAATCGCTACGCCGCCAACGCCGTAACCTTCGTAGCGAATGGCTTCTAATTCGGAACTACCCCCGGCTAAACCGGCACCTTTGGCGATCGCCCTTTCTATGTTTTCATTAGGAATATCTGCCGCCTTAGCTTTTTCAATAGCCGTCCGCAGTTGAAAATTGCCAGCGGGATCGGGAACTCCACTGCGGGCGGCGACAATAATTTCGCGAGATATTCTGGCAAAAACCTTGCCTTTAACGGCATCAACTCTAGCTTTTTGGCGTTTAATATTCGCCCATTTACTGTGTCCTGCCATATCGATTAGGGATTTTTGATTTGAAATGTGCGATCGACATTCAATGATAGCACTCGGATTTTCACAAACCAAATAAACGTAGGGTGTGCACATAGCACCCAATCCGTACAAATAGCATAAAATGCGATTTTTTGCACGAATCTCAACTTTAATTAAAGCGGACAACGGTTTCAGTGTCCGTGAGGTGGGAAGTATCGCCATTAAGTGCGATCGACCATTCGCCCCCATCCCGCACCACTTTCACCAAACAGCACAAAGAAGCATTAATTTCGGTTTCTGCACCGCCCGCTAGCCCGATCGCACTTCCCAAAACCGACGCACGGTGACCTACTAATAACATATCCTCAGGAAACTGTGCGGCGAGGCGTTTAGCAGTTTCCCCCGCCCTTTTGAGACAAGCTTCCCCAGTTTCGGGATACTTAGGAATACCACCTTTGTAGGAAGCATCAATCCTGGGAAAACGCCTGCACAAATCTTCGACAGATTCAGTTTCCGGCATTTCGGTCATCCATTCAACATTCAGCCACTCGCACAGTCCCCACTCTAGTTTAATTGACAAATCGAGAGCGACCGCCGCGTGATTTGCTGTTTGGACAGTTCGCAGAAAAGGGGAAGCGAAAATGTGAGAAATTCCTTCACCTTTGAGGCGATTGGCGAGTTGTTTGGCTTGAATGTGACCGTCTTCGGAAAGATGGGGATCGTAGCGGTGTTCTGCCGTGAGAAACCAGTCGGGGTTTACGAAGTCGATGCGGTTTCCGTGGCGTGCGATCCAGACTGTTTGTGACATTAGTTGGTTTGAGTTTGGCTTCTAGGTGTAATATTATATCAAATATTGGTAATTTGATTTGTTGCCAAGCTATTGATTGGATTTTTTTAACCGCAGATGCACGCAGATAGACGCAGATGGATAGTGGATTTGGTAAAGGGTGATAGGTGCGATCGTATTTGTTAATTCTCCCTTATAGTTTTACCAATCTTGATTCTAAAGCTAAATTAACTATTCTTTCTAAAGAAGTGGATTCGTCACTTTTGCCAATTATCTTGAAATAGTATGTTATGGACATCGCTAATGGCGAACCGTGACGGTAGTTTCGTCCATACTTGCTCACATAAGATGCCAAATTATTCATAACATAATTGTCTCTGTATGCTGGATCATTCACAAATCTATCCCTGGCGCCTAATGCCCTATAGGAGGTATCAGGCATTAACTTAGCTGAAGGAGAAACCAGACCCAGCTTGTACTCATCCTCATTAATCATTATGCCAATTCCCTTCCGAATATAACCTGTATCTGTGACTATTTCCCAATTCGTCCAAATTCTCATTCTAGCTAGGATTTTATTATTGTTGTATCCTCTGGGAAGTGGGAGCCATAAAAACATTGCAGGGCTATTTCGTCTGGCATCAAATCTAAATTCAGCAATCAATTTATTTTTGCCGAAACCATACTTAATACTACTAGAGTCAGTAAGTTCCTTGACCCGTCTATCACAGCCTAGAATTTGTCTGCGAACGCTCAAAACTCCTTCGCTTTCAGTTTCATTACATTGCTTGATAAATTTTAAAAGCAACCTTGGCGGTTCAGATAGAGTTTCGTTGCTGTATTGTTCTCGATATGTAATTTCTACTTGTGAAATCTGTTCGGCATCTACATCTTTCAGTTGTAAATTTAAGTTTTCCTCAGAAAGAACGATCGCAAATTGCAAAAACTGAAAAAATAGCCCGTGATACTTCCTGTCTGTAAAATTATCCCTGTGAAATTTGGGCGCAATTGCTATTAAGCGAACGGGTTGAGCGTAATCCACGCGATCGGCAAAAGGTTTGTGTTCCAACAAAGCATCGTAATAACGGGTTAACTGCTGAACGACATATCTATCTTCGCCGTTTTTCAACTCCAGCACAACTAACCGTTTATTCTCGTCCACCGCTATAATATCGCATCTTTGCTCGTTGACAGTGAATTGCCGCTTGATGACTGTCAAACCGAGCAAACTTTGCAAGTGAACTTCGACAAAATCCTCTAACGCTTCTTCATTTGCAAATTCCCACCCCAACCCTGTTTTTCTCAATGCGGCGCTGCTTAGCATTTTGACAATTCTTAAAGTCTTTAACCAATTTTACCGCAACTGTGCGTTATAGTGTCCACAACTATTTGACAATGCGCTAAAATTAAATCAGTCACTCTCTATTGTCCAATGGCTCAATCTATAAAGCAACTCCACGCCCAAATTCAAGCCATGCCCAGCGATTCGGTGAAGGCGATCGTACTTTCATGGCTGAATCAGTCCAACGGTAATCTCAGCGACTTTGAACGCCTAATCACAGAAATTACTGAGGAAAGCGAGGGATATCAATGGGGAGAAATTGACACAGCAAACGAGTTTCAACCTCTGGGCGAAGAACAAACCATCGCAATGAGTCTCTCCGTCTTGGAAGATTACCAAAAAAGCAAGATAGGCATTTCGGGCGATCGCGTTAAGCAATGGGCAGATAATTTATGAAGCGATGTTTTGGCTAACTATGCCAAAATAAAGTTACAAATTAAAGTTAACCCTTCATCATAACTTTTATGACCGTTACACTCACCTTACCGCCAAAAATCGAAGCACTGCTGCGCCAACGGGCTGAAAGTACAGGACAAGATATAACCAGCGTTATCCTAGCTGTTCTCGCCTTTGGCCTTAGCTTTGATGAAAGCGATTTCTTCGAGGCATTGGAAGGGATTCAACGCGGACTTGATGACTTCGATCGGGGTCAATTTTCTAGTCTGGAAGATTTTGTCGATCGACAAAACCAGAAATACGGACTTTCTTTGGAAGCATGATTTATCGCATTGATTTTTCTAGTACAGCTCAATCTGAAGCTGATGCAGCGTTTCTGAATTTTTCCCAATTCACGACTCCCGATCGCGCTCAAGCATGGTATCAGGGCCTGATTAAAGCGATTTCCTCACTCTCAGAAATGCCCCGTCGTTGTGTTTGAGCCCGTGAAAACGCATTTTTCAGCCAAGAGATTCGCCAGCTTCTATATGGAAGTGGTAAAGTCACGTATCGCATACTCTTCACTATTCTTGACGATCGACCCATACCAACGGTGAGGATTATCCACATTCGCAATGCACTCCAACGTGCGATTGGCGAACCCGAAGATGAGGAATAATCTTATGCTTAGCTGATCTATATTTTTGGGGAATAAGCGATCGCGAATTCCATTCACCAGCAACTATTTCTTTCTTCCAGTCCGCGGAGGCGGACATTGTTTGTATAGTCGCGAATTCCATTCGCCCGGTAACTGCGGACATTGTTTGTATAGCCGCGAATTCCATTCGCCCGGTAATTGGCTACATTCGCCCCCTAACTCGCAGCATCTTATTTCCACCTTTTTGAAACTCATAAGGAGCCTCTTGAATTTCCACACGAAAATTTCGGTTTTTCAATTCGGCAATCACCGGATTTAAATGCTCGGATTCCTCCCCGCTAAAACTCTGCAACAGCGGAAACACCCGCACTTCTTTAGCAACCCGACACATTTCCATAATTGCTTCTAGATGAAATTCTTCCGAAAGCAGGTGAGAATAAGCAAATAAGAAATGGCTGCACAAAGCTAAGTCAAATTGATTGTTATCGAAGGGCAAAACAGGCAGCTCAGCAGTCAGGTAGCGGCCTTGCTCCAAGCCAGAGGGAAAATCTGCTAAAAATTCCTGCATTGCTTTCATCCGCACTTCGCCTAGCTGGTACGGCGATTCAAAATTGTTCCAGAGGTAGCCGTCTACATTGGCTTTAACACCGTCAATTACAGTTTGATATGTTTCTTGGATGCGATCGCCAATTTCCACCGCCGTAAACTGATAAACCGGATCGCAAGAAATCACCTTGTTACCTTGGCGAGTCATTTCGGCATTGAAACTCGCCGGCCCGCCCGCACAATCAAGAATTGCTAGCTTGAGGTCACCTGATGTCAGGCTAAACATTCCTATATATTCATCCAAGCAGCGTCCCCAGGGAATTACCTTCTCCAATTTTAGTGACACTTGTCTTTGTCCCGCAGATACAATTATTAATATTTTACATCAAATAAGGATCGTTTGTTCTAGATATTTTATTTCGGGGGGTTGATTTGCATCCCGACTTATGTATAAATAATTTTGAGAACAGTTGGCTCGCTTTACGCTTTCTTTATAAAGAAGGTACTCGATTGCCGCACAAATTTTATGATTCCACCTCTGGATTTTCCAGGGCAGCGAGGCTACACTGGACAGAACGGAAAATAAACTAAAATTAACTAGCTAAATTGCGATCGTTCATTGGCAGACTGCAACCAGGAAACAACTATGAAACATAACGTTCAAACCGCTACAAGTCTGAGTTTGTCAGCACTCCTGGTGCTAAGCGGTTCGCTGCCCAGTATAGCTCAATTGCCTGCCGTCAGAACTCCTGCACGCGCTCCGAGCCCAAACAGGCCGAGAGTACCGCCACCACCGCCTCCGGGTTCGAGTTTCCCGCGGATCGGCAATTCGGGTTCGCTGATACAAGAAGCGGCTTATACTTTAGGCCCGGGCGATCGCATTGCTTTAGATATCTTCGGCGTCCCTGAATTCAGCAAAGAATATCAAGTCTTAGTTGACGGAACCCTCAATCTACCAATCATTCGCAGTGTCTCAATTCAAGGGTTGACGCTGCAACAAGCCGCTACCGTCATTACCAAGAGATACGAACCCTTCATCAATGTTCCCGTTGTCACCGTGACTCTGATGGTTACTCGCCCCCTAAATATAGGTGTTGCCGGTGAAGTTACTCGCCCCGGTTCCTACAAAATTAATGCCAGCAGAGAAGGAACCGGAGGAGGCGTAAAATTTCCAACTTTGATGGAAATGCTGCAACTTGCCAAAGGGGTGACATCCGCAGGAGATATGCGAAACGTCCAAATTCGCCGTCCCCGCAGAGGCGGAGCAGAGCAACTTATTACTGTTAATTTGCAGGATTTTTTAGATACGGGAAATTTGAGCCAAGATGTCACGATCCGAGATGGAGATACAATTTTTGTACCGACAGCAAGTGCTCTGAATACCCAAGAAGTCCGTCAAAGAGCCAGTGCTAGTTTTTCCGCTGATATTACTAAACCAATTGGCGTCGTAATTGTTGGAGAAGTCAACAGGCCGGGGCCTTATACTGTATCTGCTTCGGATTTGCGATCGACTAACCAACAAACAGATCTGAGTTTTGTCTCTATTGAACAACAACAAGGAGGAGGAGCCGTTGTCGGATTACCAACAATCACTAGAGCACTCAAAATTGCTGGCGGTATCACCACAGAAGCAGACATTCGCCGCGTCCAAATCCGCCGCCGTGTCAGAGGTGGCACTGAACAAACTATCACGGTAAATCTGTGGGATTTGCTGCAAAAAGGTGATGCAACTCAAGATGTTTTACTGCAAGAAGGAGATAGCGTCATTATTCCGACGGCATCTACTGTAGACTTAGCTGAAGTTGCCCAACTCGGAAGTACAAGTTTCTCTCCAAATGCGATCAGCATCAATATTGTAGGGGAAGTGATCAGGCCCGGAGCTTTACAGGTTAAACCTAGTACATCCCTCCACCAAGCTTTGCTGACTGCGGGTAGTTTCAATCAATTGCGGGCTAAAAAAGATAAGGTGGAACTGCTGCGTTTGAACCCCAACGGTACTGTTACTCGCCGCACTATTAATGTCGATTTTGCTCAAGGGCTGAATCCTGACAATAACCCAACTCTCCGAAACAACGATGTGATTCTCGTAGCGCGATCGGGCTATACTAGGGTAGCAGACAATATTGCCACTTTCTTGCAGCCGATAACAGGAGTTGCAGGTGGAATCAACACTGTTAGCGGAATTTTTACTGGGTTTCAAACAACTATCAACGCTTTTCAGAACTTATTTTTGGGAGGAGATTTCGATCGGCGAAATCAACTCAGACAGCTTCGGGAACAACGTGAAGACAGACAACAGCAACGTGCAGACAGAGAGCTAGACAGACAGAGACAAGCTGAAGACAGAAGGCTGCAAGCTGAAGACAGAGCGCGCCAAGCTGAAGACAGACGCTTGCAACTCGAAGACAGACAGCGACAGATAGATCTTCAAAATCGGCAACTTCAACTTCAACAGCAGCAAAATCAGCAGCTACAGCAACTACAACCACAGCAAATTATGCCAACAACTACTCCTTGATCTTTAGCGCTAGGGTGCGTCAGTTTAGTAATTGTCGATCGTGACAAAAATCTAATTCTGACACACAATTGATTCCGTGGTGCCTCACTTGTGATATCAATTCCGGTTGCACCGGAATAATGTTGACTGTTGACTGTTGACTGTTGACTGTTGACTGTTTAAATAATACCGATGCAACCGGAAACGATATGAGATTGTGAGGAAAGTACCAAAAATATTATTTTTATGACGCACCCTACTTCACTGAAATGACATAAATCAAGTCCGCATAAGCGGACTTGAAATTAATAGTTTAGGAGGCTCTTATGTCAGAGAAAGTGTGAGTTGTCAAGTTTCATTCAAAATATTTAGCAAAACTTTTCTGTATATATCTAAACCTTTGGCATTGAGGTGAACGCCGTCTATTGTTAAATCTCCATTTAGAGCTTTTTCCTTAAATAAGGCTTGTATGCCACTAGATTCCACAGGAATATTTTCGTCGGTGGCGACTTGATTGATGAGAACATTAATTTCGTCAACTCTGGCAATTGTTCCGGCAAATTTAGGATTGTAGCTGGCGGCAAGAGTTGAGTAAAAAGCAGGAATCAGAATAATCTGCTTGGTGCCGATCGATCGCATAATTGCGATCGCCTGTTTCAAATTGCTGACGAATGCCTCATCCCTGATGCCGTACATAGCATCATTTGTGCCGATCGCCAAAATCGATTTTTTGCAAGTAAACCCCTGGGGGACTACAAGTTTAAGCTGTTCTAGCAGCGAAACAGAACTCATTGAGCCGATCGCAAAATTAAAGTTTTTTTCTCCCAAAGAATCGCCCAATGCCGAAGAAATAGAATCGCCCCACACGCAACCTTGATATTGCCCGTCTTTAATTTGCTGCACCTGATTGTACACCAAAACTTGCCACCACAGGGCAGAACTCACTGTATCTCCCGAAGGTGGATTAGCAAACACCCGAAACGGGATGTAAGCGAACAACAACAAAGTCAAGAAGACAGAGATAAATCTAAATTTCACTTTCATAAAACTTGCTGCTACTTTTGCTGCTATTTGAGTTTATGCTATTCCTTTAACCACAACTCAGTATTAGACTTCTTGCAAAAGTCGGGAATAGGGAACAGGGAACGGGGAACAGCGAACAAGAATTAATGCAAACAAAACCGCAACAATATTTTTGCAATCTTGTCTAATTATGTAAAAATTCAGTGAGATTGCGATGCGTCGGTTGCAGTCAATATTTCTAGCCGCAGGTTTCATTCAAAAGAATATGTAAACCACATCCCGAATATTTATCAACTAGCCCCACCTCTCAATTAACTTGTAGCCCCCAACAATTCAGGTTGCAAAACCTGATTTAATTTGCCGCTGCGAAATCCCTCCAAATCCAAAGTCGCATACACAAAACCAAAGTCTTGAAATACCGCTACTAATGCAGGCAAATCCGCATTTAATACAAACTCTTGAATCTCCTGGGCCGGCAATTCAATTCGTGCCGTATCTCCATCCGATCGCACGCGCAGATTTTTCAGTCCCAACTGCCGCAAATACCGTTCAGCGCGCCCCACTCTTTGCAACTTGGCAACGGTGATTTCTTCACCGTAGGGAAAGCGCGAACTCAAACAAGGCTGTGCCGGTTTGTCCCACCAAGGCAAACCCAATTCTCTTGCTAACTGCCGCACTTCAAATTTAGTCATGCCGACTTCTGCTAAAGGCGATCGCGCGCCCCGTTCCTTTGCAGCCTGAATCCCCGGGCGGTAATCCTTTAAATCATCACCATTCACCCCATCCACCACATAAGGATAACCCTTGGCAAGTGCTAGCGGTTTCAAAGTATCGTGCAGTTCGCTTTTGCAGAAATAGCAGCGATTAACCGGGTTAGAAGTGTAATTAGGATTTGCCATTTCCTGAGTTTCGACTTCCTGGTGGGCGATGCCAATTTCTGCGGCTTGAATCCGGGCATCTTCCAAATCTTCTGTCAGTAGAGACGGAGAAACAGCCGTTACAGCCAAAGCGCGATCGCCCAACACGTCAAAAGCAATTTTTGCCACCAAAGTGCTGTCAATGCCGCCAGAGTAGGCAATCAGCGCTCGTTCCATCAGCGCGAAAATGTCTTTTAATTCTTCGAGTTTTTTCACTAACATGATTTCAACTTTTATTACAAATAGATAAGTTAGAACAATGGTTCGGACACTTTTTTTAGTGCTGGATGACGTATCCTCTAGGGTTTCGGGTTGCCAGCGATAATTAAATCAATGTCACGTCTGAGCCTCAGTTGCATTTTATTCGTAATTTCTACGATCTATACGCTGTAAAGCTTGTGGTTTCGTTCTAAAAACTGTCCGGAGTATTGTTAGAAAGCAGACTAAATAAAGGAAGATGAAGAAAGTACATCTCGCTCGGCTTTCCTTCTTCCTTCTTCCTTCTTCCTTCTTCCTTCTAATCTTATTCTGGATCGATACCGAGGGCTGCCAATCGCGCCAAAAGTTCTTGATTGCGCTGTCTTTCCTGTTCCAGCAGCGTTTGGGCGGACTCTTTATCTTGCTGTTCGCGATTTGCCCGCTGGCTTTCGGCTTCTGCCCGCTGGCTTTCAGCTTCTGCCCGCTGGCTTTCAGCTTCTGCCCGCTGACTTTCAGCTTCTGCCCGCTGGCTTTCAGCTTCTGCCCGCTGGCTTTCGGCTTCTGCCCGCTGGCTTTCGGCTTCGGCCCGCTGACTTTCGGCTTCGGCCCGCTGACGTTCTACTTCCGCCCGTTCTTCCGGCCACAAAAGCAACTCTCCGTCTGCATTCCACCAGCGCAGCCAATTTCCTGTTCTACCTTCCCGAGTTCCCACCCAAACTCCCAAAAATAGATTTAATCCGGGTATCAAATAACGCCCATTTTCATCAGGATCTTGATTGTTGTAGCGATCGGATTCCAGCGCATAAACTTCTAGTCTGCCCGTATGCGGCCGAAAAATGACATAGCGAGGAACTTTGATTACTTGTTCGTAAAAGAACCACTTGCCGATTTCTTCTGTGTGTTCGACAGAGTATTCATCGCCGTAAGTAGCTGAGAGAAATTCCATCACTACAAAAGGCACTGTTCCTTCGGTATGAGGCGTGTAACTGCGGCGGGGATAGCTGTGAGGCCAAGGTTGTACCGGTTGGACGTACATCCAGTCTGGGGCTTTGCAAATAGTGCGATCGTCCACAGCAGCACATAAAGCAAAATTAGAAACTATCAATGCGTCTTGCGTGAGTTCAGGGGAATCAATTACAGACTGGCGCAAACCGTTAGATATTAAAGGATGTTCTATATTTTCCACGGGGTCATCTGGTAGAATAAAATCATCGGGTAGCAGGGGCCAGGTAATTTTTAGTTGCGATATCGGTTTGTGAGTTACAGCAGTCATAAGTCACCTCATTTTACCAATAAAAGTTTTAGTTTTAGTCGAGATTGGCGATCGACAACCTTGTCTTTATCTTAGCGCGCTAATTAGATAATAAAATTGGTTCGTAGTGAGGACTTTAGTCCGCAAAATCCGAAGACTAAAGTTCTCACTACGAACTATTTAAAATTCCCGGCGGGAAAATATGGCGATCGCAATTGACAGCAGCAGCACCACATACAGCAAACCATAACCAGCATCCGTAATCAAACCCGCCAAGTAAGGTACTTGTCCGTAAACAGCATCATTTCTCAAATTGAATCTGGCTAAATCCGGCAAAACAAGATAAAGTCCCATCATCAATTGTTCAATGCCAGGATTTTTAGTTAACTTGCCAAAAGCCACTAAATCCCGCGTCGAGTGTCCCATCAAATAAACGCTAAATGTCAGTAAAGTTGCCAGCAGCGAACTGCTAAAAACCCCAAATAAAATCCCGACACCAGCCATGAGGCACAGCTCAAACCATACGAACAGCGAAGCGATTAAAATGCTGCCCAAAGGGTAAGGAATGCGACTCAAACTCAGAATAACCAGATAGATAGCAGTCATTGCTGCTACAAGAACGAATAGTACCGCCGACATCCCTAAGTGCTTGCCGACAATTAACTCAGCCCGACTTATCGGTTTGGCAACTAACAGGTAAACAGTCCGCTTTTCAATTTCTTTGTTGACCAGTCCGGTAGCCACAAATACTGTGACAATTATACCGAGGATGCTCATCGCAGCCAAGCCGATATCTAAGATAATTTTCTTTTCGGTTGTCGCTGCCAATTCCGGTATCAAGCGCACCGAGGCTCCCATCAACAGAGCAAAAATAATAATTAAGTAAAGGATGCGATCGCGAATTACTTCCCAATATACATTAGTCGCGACTGTCAAGATTCTTCTCAAATTCATCTAGTTATTAACCCGCAGTCAACTTTAGCCATATTTTTAGTTTAACGAAGAGGGAAGAGGGAAGAGGGAAGAGGGAAGAGGGAAGAGGGAAGAAGGAAGAGAGAAGAAGGAAGAAGGAAGATTTTTCTGGCTCTCCGGCTCTCGGAAGCATCTTGGCGGAGAATAAAAAGCGTTTTTTAGAAGTGCGATCGTCCCCGCTTACCGAATATACAATAGCGATCGTCCCCGCTCGCACTCCCATTTAAAAACTCTCCCCATCTCCCCATCTCCCCATCTCCCCATTTCCCCATCTCCCCATCTCCCCATCTCCGACTCTCCTAACCGCCAGAGACAAGCTCAAACTTGACTGTCTCCCGAAGATCCATCTTTTTTCAATCCCGGTTTAGAAGGTTTGGTAGAGTCACAGGTTACAGTTGCCTTATTGCCTATATCGACCACCTCGCAAGATTTGGTCAACGAATATATTTCGGGTCTAAACACCAGCCCCAGCCAAGTTGCCTGCATCTGTAACTGATAGCGGGACTCTCCTTGAACGATCGAAGTTTTGACCTCCCAGCTAGCATCTTCTGGGACTAACCGAATTGTTTTTAACGCTTGATTCTTCAGAAAAAATCGCTCGTTGTCAATATCTATTAACATTTGCTCTACCTGCGCCCAGGGTTTTGTGCGAGCTTCATTTTGCAGGTATCGATCCATTGCATTCAGGATGACCACTCCTCGGGAGCGATTAATAGTTGGCGGTTGAAATGTCACCACATAATCGCTTTTCCTCAAATCCTGCGATAAAACGCTCGGATATTGTTCTATCCAACCTTGAATTAAAAAATGAAATCCAAACCAACAGGAAATCAACAGGTGAATCAGGGTAATCATCAAAAACTGAGGCCGCACTAACGCTCTGAGACCTTGCCGTTTTGACTCATTATTCCAAATCTCTATTACACCCAAAATTATTACTGCTATAATTGGGCCGGATATCCATGCTATTTCCTTCCTATCTGACGGCAATCGGATCAGCAACCACAAGCCAATTAAGATGCTGGTCACCCACGGACTCAGACTTACTTTTTTAATCGTAAAAGGTTGCTGGCTGGTCAGCAAACCCATTGACAGTGTAAAAAATAACCAGCTCATATCAAACATCAGAGTTCTTGTCGGCCAGTCTGTGATTGCCGCCACCGTCAGCAAAGCTAAAAATATGCTGAGCAGTAAAGGCGTCTTCCAGTGGACAACTTTAGGCGGAATTATCGCCTTTTGAAATTTTTTATTGGTTTCCCAAAGGTTGTTCGTCAGCTTCGTGAGTTGCTGAGTCACATCCAAAAATTGCTTCATCATAGATTTCAATTGACGCTTTGCAAAAACAATACGGTTAAAATAACGAAATTGCTAACAGTGTGGGCGATTAAAACTGCCCCAAACTGGGTAGTTACTCGAAAAGTTTTTTTGGGAGGACGGCGGCTGAGAGTTGGCGGCCCCAAAAACTGAGGTTTGGAAGCTTTTTTGTTACCAGAAACCATGTTCTCTATGAATTCTAGTCCCTGCCATTTGGCGAGAAAAGTGATTGCCAATACCGAGAGGGCAATCGCAGTTATTGCAGAGTAAGTATTCTGACCTCCGCCTAATAAAATATAACCGATAAGTTCTTCTCGCCATTCTTTGGAAATAACGCTTTCAATGCCGAAGAAAACTAACCAACCCACGCAAGTGCAAGCGAGATTCAGGATAGCTGTATATTCAACGCTGGTTTTGGGGCCGAGTTTCAGTAGTTTTTGCAGAAACCACGATTCGATCGCGATCGCCAAAAACATCATTAAAATTTGCACCAAAACAGTCCGAAATGGGAAAACACTCGCAATCATAAGCATTCAGGTATATCAGCCCGTGTTAGATTTTAATTGTACATCAGAAGCGGAATAATCTAGAACGCAGGTTTTAGCCCCTAATCCTCTTCGATCGCCCTTCTGAACATCAGGTGGTTGAGGTTGTATCCTATAACGCTTCGCGTGAGAACCCCCGTCTTTCCCGCAGGGTATGAAACGCAGCAGCCGTTTGAAGGCTACCAATAAGATATAATTAATCTGTGGGAAGTAGGCGTATCAACTACGTGTAGAACCAATCCTAGAACGGTGAGATACCAGGCAGTAAGACACCCTCAGCATTTATGCCTGAGAAAGACTATGGCACAGCCAAGCAATGCAGGATGGGGAGCGTACCGAACTGGCGAAAGTGTTGAAAAGTGCGAAACCACGATCGACTCGAAGGTAGACCCAATGGCAGCACTGCAAAGTAGCTGTTCTGAGGTGAGTAGGGGCGCTTTGACTCGTCCCCAGAAACAGAGACACTGGTCAGCTAACCGGAAAATATTGAAGCGTGTGAAGTGTGCCTTCAGCCCACGTAGCAGTATCCGTTTAGAATCCCCTCGCCTTTAGGCAGGGGAAAAGTCAAAATCTTTTGAGATCGGCCAACAGAAGGGAAATATTAAACATTCAATGGGCGCGATCGAATACCCACCCCGAGACAGACTAAAATAAGTGCGGATTATGGTAAGGAATGGCATTGGTATTCGGACAGCCTCATCCCGCTCAGAACGCATCGCGGGTCAGATTCACGTCTACGACGGTGCTGGTAAAGGCAAGTCTCAGGCAGCTTTGGGAGTAGTGTTGCGCTCGATCGGGCTGGGTATTAATTCTGACTCGCCCACGCGAGTGTTATTGCTGCGATTTTTGAAAGGGCCCGGCCGCTCCTACGACGAAGACGGGGCAATAGAAGCCCTGCAACGGGCATTTCCGCACTTGATCGATCAAGTGCGTACCGGCAGAGCCGAATATTTTGGGGCCGAAGCAATCACCCGCTTCGATCGCACAGAAGCCCAGCGAGGCTGGGACATCGCCAAAGGAGCGATCGCCAGCGAGCTTTATTCTGTAGTAGTTCTAGATGAACTAAACCCCGTATTGGACTTGGGTTTACTGCCAGTGGACGAAGTAGTCCAAACCCTCAAAAACAAACCAGAATATTTAGAAGTAATCGCCACTGGCCGAGCGGCCCCCGAAGCTTTGCTGGATATTGCCGACTTGCACTCAGAAATGAAGCCCCACTATCACCCCGCAGCGGCCGAACACAATATTTCTGGTATCGAAATATACACAGGAGCCGGAAAAGGAAAGTCTACGAGTGCATTGGGGAAAGCTTTGCAGGCAATAGGTAGGGGTATCAGCCAAGACCAATCTCACAGGGTGTTAATTGTACAATGGCTCAAAGGTGGCACGGGTTATACTGAAGATGCAGCGATCGCAGCATTGCGGCAAAGTTACCCGCAGTTAGTAGACCACCAGCGGTGTGGCCGAGATGCTATAGTTTGGCGGGGGCAACAGCAGGAATTAGACTGCATCGAGGCAGAACGCGGCTGGGAAATCGCCAAAACGGCGATCGCCAGCGGCTGGTATAAAACGATCATTCTCGACGAACTCAATCCCACAGTAGACTTAGAACTGCTACCGGTAGAGCCGATCGTCGAAGCCCTGCTGCGAAAGCCCCGCGATACAGAAATAATTATCACCGGGCGCTGCCACAAACCCCATGGTTACTTTGACTTGGCAAGCGTACACTCGGAGGTATACTGTCACAAACACTACGGCGATCGGGGCGTAGAACTAAAGCGGGGTGTAGACTTTTAGCTATCTCGCGGGAAGCCCCGCGCTCTATCTGAAAGATGAGCGTCGGGATGAGAGCAGGGCTGTTGACGACGCTCCCTGAACGAATTGGGCGTTGCCCAACAGACTCGCAGGAGATGGAGGAAACAGTCAGTTAACCTCCTGGATTGTCGAAAACCTTGAAATGCCCTCAGAGAATTGTTTTCACGCTATATTGTCAATGGTCGTTGACCCGCCCGACTGCTCGAACAGACAGGCTACAGTAGCGGTCAAACGCTTGCCACAGCAAGACCAGAGTTCGGGGAAGGAATACGCCTAGCTGGTTGGCAATTGCCGTAAATCCATGGTGTGTTGTGCGAGTAGAACTTAAACTCCTTGGGACGCAGGGAGTCTGCCCGGTCACTATCACGGGATAGTGAAAGAGTCAGTAGCAATGTGTAGATTGATTCAAGCATTGACTAAAACCTCTGGACGCGGTGTAAGACCAACACTATCTTCGGATAGTAGAGGCAACGGCGGATGAAACGGGAAGCCCGCACTGTATGCATAGCATCAGTGTCGGGTACGTCACACCCCACAGCGGTGCGGAGTTCAATCCGAGCCAGAATTATTTAAAGACGGCCCTGCCTGGAAAACCGGAAATTGCCACAAAGCTTTGTAACCAAGTAACCAATCTCTCGCTTTTCTTTGTCAGGCGATCGCCCGATCGACCCTTGTTAATCTTTAATTTCCTTCCCCGGAGGCGATCCCCGAGCGCCAATCCAGAATGGAACATTAAGAATGTGAGCCGCGTCTTCTTGAGCGTGAGCACATGAGACATTGCACAAGGATTATTAAAGGGTGAAGACATTGAAAATAAAAGCTTACAAGCAAAAAGTCCGCGAGGGAGAAAGTCTAGACAGGGTTAACACCAGTAGGCTAGACTTGCGGCTGGCAAACAGGTTAAACTACAGCGGCATCCAAACATTCGGTGTTCTAGGCAGTGTCTGTAGTCGCACAAGCGATGACCAACAAGTAGAGGAGTGAAGCTGTATGACAACGTTAACTGACAATTCCGATCAAACTAATTTAAACACTCCGGGACTGGGCCCGGATACAATCTTTGCCGGAGCGGGGGGGGATTTAATTACAACTTCTACCCTCGGCGGCAGCTTAATATTTGGCGAACGCGATAACGATACTCTAATTTCCGTCGGCCCCAACGATAGCCTATACGGTGGCCCTGACGAAGATTCATTAGTAGGCCAGCGCGAGCGGGTTTTCCTGTCTGGCGATGGAGGCAGTGACACCGTAATTGCTCAAAGCCGCAATTCGACGCTGTTGGGCGGTGCGGGAGATGACTTGCTCCAAGGCACTGTCGATGGCAACCTGATGTTTGGTAATCAGGGTGCAGATACGATGCTAGGAGGCGCCCTCGGAAGAGACACCCTCTACGGTGGCAAGGACAATGACTCCCTCGGCTTCTTCATCGCAGGCGGCGGCAACAACCTCGGTCTTCGCATCGGCGGCAGTGCCGGTGGCAATCAAGGCAGCAACTTCCTGCGCGGAGACTTGGGCGACGACTTTGTTGTAGGTATCAATCAGAAAGATACTCTGATCGGCGGTAAAGGCAACGACACAATATACGGTGTGGCCAGCAACAGCTATCTTTCCGGCGACCTAGACAACGACACCTTAGTCATTCTCAACAGTACCCAGTCGAGTCCGTTTTCTTCGAGCGTCATCACGATCGGCATTGAGAAAACCACTTTGCTCGGCGGTGAGGGCAACGATTCTCTCCTAGGCGGTATCGGAGACTTTGGCACCGGCAAAAACTTGTTGGACGGCGGTGCTGGTAACGACACGATCACGGTTTTTGCTACTCAAGACACGGCGCTGGGAGGCGCTGGTGACGACTTCATCAAGTCGTCTACGGTGTCTGCACTTTCGAGCGTAGGCGCGTCGAGTTCATTTCCAGGCTTTGCGGGTCGGAACTTGCTCAATGGCGAAGATGGTAACGACACGATCGTTGCAGCTTTTGCCAGTGATAGCATGATCGGTGGCGGTGGCAATGACAGCTTGAGCGGCATCTTCAATCAAGCCTTCGGTGGAGATGGCAACGATACGATCGATGCCACCACTTTTGCGATCGGTACTACTACTGCGCTGATTACTCTTGACGGCGGCCTGGGTGACGATCTGTTACTTGGCAACACCAGCACTAACCTTACTACCACCGGCACCGTCACAAACTTCATGAACGGTGGTGAAGGAAGTGACACGATCGTGTTTGGTAGCAGACGCGATCGATTGGTTGGCTCTTTTGCTGGTAACGACTTTATCTCCTACGCCAGCACTGTCAACTTTACCGGTGCCACATCGACAAACCTTATTACCGATACCTTAGGTTCCAACTTCATCATTGGCGGCAACGGTACTGATGTCATCACTACCGGTGCTGGCGACGACATACTGTTCGGCGGCCCCGGCAGTCTTCCTACTGGATCGACATCTGACGGGGACGACACCTTGAATGCCGGCGGCGGAAACGACACGCTGTTGGGCGGCTTTGGGAACGACTATTTGCTCGGAGGAGACGGCAACGACTCTCTCGGTGGCGGGCCCGGTGCAGACACGCTGATTGGCGGCGCCGGCAATGACAGCTTCTACTACAACAACTTCGGCGAGGGCGTCACGATCAACGCCAACGGTAGCCTGGGTACCAGCCCAGACCAAATCGGCGATTTTGAAGTCGGCCGTGACAAGTTGATATTGAACTTCGAGTCCTTCCAATTGCCACCATTTGACAATACTCTGCCCAATCGTCCTTCTTCCAGAGCCTTCTTACAGGTAGAAACCGGAACTTACAACAACGATCTGACTCCTGCTGGAGCTAATCCTGGACAACCAGTCCTCGTTTACGAAGGTTCCACAGGTCGCTTGCTGTACGACAGAGACGGTGCTGGCGGCCAAGCACCAATTCAACTGGCACTGCTGAACGGCAAACCAGGCTTGACTGCGACTGATATTACCCTGATTTAATGTAGGTGGCAGCGGGTGAGAGTCGGTTTGGAAAAAGCCGATCGCCCGCGCCAACTCTAAAAACTAATTGTGCTATGTTTCCAGCTAGGGATATGAATCCCTAGCTTTTTTATTGCATGGGGCATGGGGCATGGGGCATTGGGAATTGGGCATGGGGCATGGGGCATGGGGCATTGGGAAGAAGGCCAAACAGGGCATTGGGCATTGGGCTTTTATAACATTGGCATTGAAAGGAAGGGCAGATTCAGCGATCGATTTTGCCACCCGCCAATCATTCCTTGAACTAAGAGGGCCCAAGCCCAACAACGTACCTCATATGAGAGCTCGATCCGCTATATTTTGTTTGCCAGTAAGTTAGGCATTACCCTAAAAAATGCTGAAATGCTCAAACAGGCTTTAAAAGAATCTGCTATCAACGAAGATGTTGTTATTCAAAAAAACAACGAATACGGAACACATTACAACATGAAATTCTTGCTGAAAACCGAAGTAGGTGAATCTCTGATTCTAGCAGCTTGGATCGTCCGCTCAGGTGAAACTTTCCCCAGATTGACAAGTTGTTATCCCGTCAAAAAGTGAGGTAAAAACAATGAAAACAATTAAAGACCTAGATATTGTTGCTTTAACTGAAGATTTAGAAGCAACCCATTTTGAAACAAAACAAATCATTAAATTATATAAAGGACAAGTGGGAACAGTCGTAATGGAATTTGATGGCAGTGCTTTTGAGGTAGAATTTTCTCATCAAGATGGCACAACTTATGCAATGGAAACAATTTCCGCCACAAAATTAATGCTTTTACATTATGATTTAGTAGAATCTGTAGGGGCGGTTAGCCGATAAATTTTGCCACCAATATTTTTCATAATCTACAAAAGTATCTCTAAAAAAAATCCCGCAAACGATATGTTGTTTGCAGAATTTAGTAGGCAGGAAACTTTTAGCGAATACTGTGAAGAAGCAAAGTAATTAAGCTCGATCTACAATCTCTTTGGCTTTATCTTTGAGGTCTTCTTTCATGTGCATTGCTGAGGCTTCGTCCTGCTTGGCTTGACCTTCTAATTTATCTTTTTGATCGCCAGTTACTTCGCTAACAGCTTCTTGGATTTTGCCTTCAATATTCTTAGCCGTTGCTTCGACTCTGTTTTCAATGGTCATAATTTTTTCTCCTAACCTTACAACTATTACTGTATAAATTAAAAGCTGAGTCTTAATCTATCTTGAGAAAGATTTAGATATCTATCTAAAGATTGGTTAAATCGCAACTTCGACAAGTTTATTGCGAGAGGAAAGACCGGATTTAATTGCGATCGCCGATTTGGACACTTTAAACTTTTTCGCCAACAGCACGATCAACTCTTGATTGGCTTTTCCATCGACTGGCGGCGATTTGAGATGTATTGTCAGGCTGCCGTCTGGTTTCTCTTCGATGCTTTGCTGTTTGGAATTTGGTTTAACTTTGACTGCAAACATTTTCATGTGACTAATAACCAATAACCAATAACCAATAACCAATAACTAATGACTATCTGAATGTTCAATTTTTGTTCCCAAAACTTTGAGAAATTCAGCCAGCCAGTTGGGATGTGCAGGCCATGCGGGGGCTGTGACTAAGTTGCCATCAACTACTGCTTCGGTAACGGGAACTTCGGTATATTTGCCACCAGCCCGGAGTATGTCGGGGCTGCAAGCTGGGTATGCGGTGCAGCGTTTGCCTTCGAGTACGCCGGCGGCGGTGAGGACTTGCAATCCGTGACAAATAGATGCGATCGGCTTTTTGCTGTTGGCAAAGTAGCGGGTAATTTGCAGCACTTGTTCGTTGAGGCGGATGTATTCTGGCGATCGTCCTCCAGGGATAATCAAAGCGTCGTAGTCTGCGGCGTTAATTTCGTCAAAAGTTGCGTTTAAAGTAAAGTTGTGACCGGGTTTTTCGCTGTAGGTTTGATCGCCTTCAAAGTCATGAATTGCGGTGCGAATTGTTTGGCCTGCGGCTTTGTCGGGGCAGACTGCATGGACGGTGTGACCTACCATTTGCAATGCTTGGAATGGAACCATTACTTCGTAGTCTTCTACAAAGTCGCCGACTAGCATTAAGATTTTTTTTGCAGCCATGTTTGTAACTCCTGTTATTTTGATTTGCTTAAATAGGAATAGGCTTTAGATAAGGCTGATCCCCCCTTAGCTTGCCCCCTACTCCCCCTTAAAAAGGGGGGAACAAGAAGGTGCTGCGAAGTCCCCCTTTTTAAGGGGGATTTAGGGGGATCTCCGAGGAATAAACAGTTTTAACCCAAGCGTATTTGCTTAAATAGGATTTAAAAAAAATGCAGGGCAGTTAAAAAGCCTGCCCCGCCAGCTATTCTGGAATTTAGAAACCGTTGCGGCCCCAAATTACCATTGAAATTGAGAAGGAGAACAAAACTAGCACCGAAACCCAACCGAGTGACAAAATATCCATAGCTATTTATTGAACAAACTGTACAAAGTGACTCCAAAGCTTATGATAATTCAATTTGAGCCATTTTTGAAATGAGGGCGCTGTGAAGGACTCGTCAAATTTTAGTTTCGCTGAGCGGGTAGAATCTTTGAAAGCAGGAAGTGTTGCTGCTTTGTCTTGTTTGCTTGCTTTTGGGGCGATCGCCCTTGTTAACACCTTAATCTTAGCGCAGAGGTGGGATGCTCTGGCGGGTTTGCAGGTCAGGGAAATTGACCTAAATTTTGGCTTGAGAGGATTGATGGCAGTTGTGGGCGGTTTTTTGTTTGGCGTGACTTACCGCTACGCTATCCGCCGCGATACTAACCCGCAGCTTAAATCTGGTGTGGTGTTGGCTTTTGGGTTGGTGCGGGCTTTTGGACAGTTGGATGCTGGATTGTCTTTTGAGGCGGGCAAGATGCCGGGTTTGCAGGAGTTATTGCCGTTTGCGGTTGGTGGGGTGGAAAGTGTGGTATTGTTTGCGATCGCGGGTTTGGTGTTGGATTGGGCGATCGGGCGATCGTTGATTAAAGCTTTCGGGTGTTCGTAGTGAGGACTTCAGTCCTCTGATTGGATGCGGACTAAAGTCCTCACTACGAACCTGGTTTTTTGCGGACTGAAGTCCTCACTACGAACCTGGTTTTTTGCGGACTGAAGTCCTCACTACGAACCTGATTGGATGCGGACTAAAGTCCTCACTACGAACCTGGTTTTTTGCGGACTGAAGTCCTCACTACGAACCTGATTGGATGCGGACTGAAGTCCTCACTACGAACCTGTTTATGAAATTTAACTGAAAGTTAATAGCTGGCAAAAGCATAGTCATTTATAGACATGAGAGGCTTCAAGTCCCTCCCCCTTCACTTTTGCTTTGAGCGGATTAACCCGCCTCGGCTGAACTACACAGCTCCCTATCCCATTGCTAAACGCATTTGGGATTGCTTTTCTGAGAATATTGTAAGCACCGTTCACGTCAGAATTAATTAACTGACCAGCCGATGTTTTGTACAAGCCTCGCTTGATTCGTTTCCCGGTAAATATAGGTTCTATCTCTGTTTTTCCGTAAACAGGAATCGGGTCTAAACCCAGGAAATTGGCTCTAGAGGTGTAGGATTCCTCCTGCACGATTACCTTGATTCCAACCAAGAAAGCTTTGTACTCCAACATCTTAATTAGTCGAGCGTGAGGAATACTGACAAAGTTTTGATTGGTCTGCTTTCCGAGATTGATATCGGTTTTCCACTGTGCATTCTTGCCGATTACTAGCGTCCCGATTTGTTGTGCGATCAAAAGATCGACAATCGTGCGACTCGCATGATGCAAGTAATTGTCTACTTTTTGATTGCGACAACGAGTTAAGCGCTGAATCCGGAGTGAAGTTTTGCGGTTCCGTTTTAACTGGGATTGTAATCGTGAAGAGCGTTTGTTGTAGAACTGGTTAATCGATTTCAATGGTCGCCCGTTGAGCAACAAAGGGATAAATCCCGGTTGATTTGAAGTTAACGCCACTAAATTATCTAGTCCTAAATCAATACTAGCTACAGAATTAGCGTTGCCAAGGGTGGACTCCGGTTCATCATAAATTACCTCAATTACATAGCAATCACATTTCGGAACCAGTCTAACTTGGCAAATTCGAGCGGGAGCGACTTGGGTTTTGATTAAAAGTTCAGTACCCGAAAGTTTAATGATTCCTTTCTTCAACTGTTTGCGACTAATCGCTTGAATCGTGTAGACAAGAATGTTTCGCCCTTTAGTTTTGTCTTTGTACTTTGGCAATTTCGGGCGACCCGTAAATTTTGAAGAATCAGCCTTGTAAGCTTTAACTGCTTCAAAAAACGATTTCCAGTTCTTATCTAATACCATCAAAATTTGCTGGCTTACTTTGGAAGGCAAAGCCTTGTATGCTTCATGAGACTTCATCAATCGGTTCATTTCGTTATAATTGACATAGCCCCATCCGTAAACAAAGCTCTGACGAATGACGTAATTGGCGGCATTATACAGATTTTTGGATTTGAAAGCTAGTTGGTCAATTTCGATAAAACGGAGTTCCGTTGATTTAATGATGTGCCTCTCTGTTAGTTGCATTTGAGACTTCCGTTCTTTGGGCTATGCGTATTCTTTGTTCCACACTCACAACAATATAATACCATTATTGTTTATAATTGCTTATCAACTCAATGAAGTTTTACAATACCTCATATTCTAGAGTGCCGTAAACCATTTGTTTGTCAACTGCCGACAAAACTTTATTGTTAGCAGCATCCGAAACCAAACACTGACAAACTAACTGCGCTACATCCGCCCGGTGAATTGTTCCGGCAATTCGACAATCTTCTGTTAACACACCATTGCCCGTTGCAGGTTCCGATTTCAGTCCGCCCGGACGAATTACAGTATAAATCATCCCGCTTGCGATTAAATGATTTTCGGCTTTTTCCTTTTCAAGCAATACCGGGCGCAATGTTTCTAAAGCTTGCGGTGGTAAAGCCGCAGCAGTGTTGCCGCTACCGATGGATGAAACTAAAATAAATTTTTGTACGCCCGCTTTGACAGCAGCATCAATCAAGTTTTTGTTGCCAAAATAATCGGCTCTTTCCCCATCTTTTGGCAAGCCGCCAATGGTGCTGATTGCGGCATGGATTGGTGCGCCTCCAGCCATCGCAGCTTCCACAGCCGCTGTATCCAAAGCATCGCCTGTCATGACTTTGATGCCCATTGCTTCTAATTCGGTGCGGTGGTTGGGCGATCGCAAAAGTGCAGTTATTTGTACATTTTGTGCTACCAAACATTTGGCGATTTCTAAGCCAACGCCTCGACTAGCACCTGCTAAAAAGATGTGGAATTTATCTGTCATATTAATTTTGTTTTAATTTGGGCAGGAGTTGGTTTTTTGACTGTGGAACAGTATACAACAATCCTCTATAATTTTTTGAATTGTTTTTTTTACCGCAGAGGGCGCAGAGGGCGCAGAGGAAGAGAGGGGAAAGATTCGCACTTTCTAATTTACGTTAGATTTTTTTGCCGACTATTACTACCCAAGATTGAGCTTCGCGCGGCAAACCGGGCGGGCGGTAGTAGTGATTGACAATGGCAAATCCCGCTTGTTCCAAACAGGGCGCTAAAGTTTCGTATTCCCATCCCGCAGTATAGCGTTTTCCTGTCGGTCTCTCGTCGTAGCCTTCCCAATTTCCCCGGCACATTGACATGACAATTGCACCGCTAACAACTAAGGTTTTGTGCAAATCTTGCAGCACTTTCACCATTTTATCGCTGGGAACATGAATCAGGGAAGCATTGGCGAAAATACCGTCAAACTCAGCCTTTGGTAAGTCGAGATTCAGAAAAGATTGCTGCAAAACTTCGCAGCCGGATAACTTCTTTGCTATTTGTACAAAAGCTGGAGTTGCATCTAACCCTACAACGGTGTGTCCTTGGCTCTTGAACGCTACTAAATCTCGTCCGGGCCCGCATCCTATGTCGAGTATTTTACCGGGGTTGCGGGGCATGGCAGCGGTGAGTGCATCGCGATTTTGGGATACGTCGTGATGCCATGTTCCTTCTCGGAAAGATTCGGCTGTTGTCTGGTATTCTGCGATCGTAATTTCTTCGCGTTTGTCCATAATTCCCCCTCTTATATGATTTGAGATTGGTTAATTCAGAAGACCGGGCGAATAGAATTCGCGTCTACACAGACAAAACCCGCCTCCGCGGGTTGAAGAATTGGCGGTAAAAATTAGGCGCTCTTCTTTAGTCCGCGGAGGCGGACATCGTTTGTGTAGACGCGGTTTCAACCGCCGTCTTATCTTTTGAATCAACTTCTAAGATAGAACCTTCCGGGGATTCGATCGCAAATCCTGCATCTCGAATCATATCCCAATCTTGATTGGCGCTTTGTCCGGGAGTTGTGAGATAATCGCCCACAAAGATCGAATTAGCAGCGTAAAGTCCCAGAGGTTGCATCGATCGCAAGTGCACCTCCCGTCCCCCAGCAATCCGAATTTCTTGGCTGGGAAGCAAAAATCGGAACAAGCAGAGAATCCGCAAACACTGGCGCGGATTTAAGCGATTAACGTCTGCAAAGGGCGTTCCGGGGATTGGAATGAAAAAGTTGACCGGTACGCTAGTAACGCCCAAATTCCGCAGCGACAGCGCCAAATCGATCGCATCATCATCCGATTCGCCCATCCCCAAAATTCCGCCGGAACAAGTTGTGATTCCGGCTGCTTTGACGTTTTCGACTGTTTCCACGCGATCGCCAAAAGTGTGAGTTGTGCAGATGTCGGTGTGGTACGATTCGGAAGTATTCAGATTGTGATTTACGCGATCGACTCCAGCTTTAGCCAAACGGTGAGTTTGCTCCTCGGTCAACAACCCCAAACAAGCACAAATTTTCAGGTTGTGATTTGCCTTGACGGTTTCTACAGCATCCAAAACGCGATCGAAAGTAGATGCACTCGGTTGGCGGCCAGAAATCACAAAACAAAACGTACCAGCCTTTAAATCTGCGGCGCGTTGGGCCGCATCCAGAATTTTTTCCTTAGCTAAAAGCGGATACTTTTCTATTTCTGCACTAGAAATTTTCGACTGAGAACAGTAATGGCAATCCTCAGGACAAAGGCCGCTTTGAGCGTTTAACAAATAGTGCAACCTGACGCGGTTTCCCCAGTAGTGGCGGCGCACCCGATAAGCTGCGTTTAGTTGTTCCAGCAAAACCTCATCCGGCGCGCGCAATACAGCCAAAGATTGCTCGCGAGAGAGACATTTCCCCGCCAGCGAGTCATCAGCCAAATCGTTCCAATTGGGTAAATTCATTACTAAAATAAAAGAGTTTACAGAGTATCCAAAACCTGACGAATCACGCGATAAATCGATTCTAGTTCATCAGGAGAAATGCAATAGGGAGGCATCAAGTAAAGCGTATTTCCCAAGGGGCGGAGCAAAAACCCCGCTTCCAGAAATCTGGCTTTCAATAAAGGGGCGATGTCATTAAAATAACCGGAAACGCTTTCCGTTTTCACATCCATTGCTGCGATAGTGCCGCAAGTCCGAATCCGTTCGAGTTTAGGATGATCTATCAGCCATTGATTCAGGTATTTTTGGTGCAGTTTTTCCATTCCTTGATAGGCATTTGGGTTTTGCTCCAAAAGCTCCAGAGATGCTACACTCACCGCACAAGCTAAGGGATTTCCGGTATAAGAATGACCGTGATAAAAAGCTTTGTCCGATTCATCTCGCCAAAAAGCTTGATAAATATGCTCCGATGCCATTGTGACAGCAATTGGCAAACAGCCGCCAGACAATCCCTTAGACAAACACAGGATATCCGGTACAGTTGCAGATTTAAGCGAGGCAAACAGTTCGCCCGTGCGCCCAAAACCCGTCATCACCTCATCGTAAATCAACAATACATTAAACTGGCGGGCCATTTGTGCGATCGCCCGCAAAAACTCAGGGCGGCACATTCGCATACCCGCAGAACCTTGCACCAAAGGTTCAATAAAAATTCCCGCATACCCCTTCCCCTGCTTCAACAAAGACTCCAGCTTCTCCAAACACCGCGCCTCCTTGCTTTCCACCTCCTCATCACCATCAAAAGTCGCAGGAAAAGGCACAACATCCCCAGCAAACATTAAAGGCGCAAAAGGTTCCCACCACAGCGAACTTCTACCCGCAGACATCGCGCCCACAGTATCGCCGTGATAACCTCCCTCAAAACCAATAAAGCTAGTGCGGTTAGTTTCTCCGAGATTTAGCCAATATTGAAACGCCATTTTCAGAGCAACTTCAACAGCAGTCGAACCATTATCAGAAAAGAAAATCCGCGTCAAAGAATCAGGCGTATGAGTTATCAACTTGTCAGCAAGTTTCTGTGCAGGTTCGTGAGTAAATCCCGCAAAGATTACGTGTTCTAACTTTTTGGCTTGTTCGTAAAGAGCCTCAGCCAGAACAGGATGGCTGTGCCCGTGAATCGTCACCCACCAACTAGAAATACAGTCAAGAATTTGCCGCCCATCTTCTAATTCCAGCACCGATCCTTTCCCGCTAATTACCTTCAGCGGCGCCGGAGCAGTTTTCATTTGCGTGAAGGGCTGCCAAATTGGTGAAGTTGAAGAATTATGTTCCTGCTTCGCAGTCATTTTTACCCCTGCCACTAATATCAACCTGCATTTTAAAGCAATTGTAACTCAATTGTGAACCCTTTTTCTTCTCTTCTTTCTTCTTCTCTTTTCTTCCTTTCTTCGTGTCCTTTGCGCCTTCGCGGTTCGTTAAAAAAAATCTAGTTTAGTGTTGGGGGGCGGCGGCGCTGAAACGTCTACCGCCAGATCCGGTATTCCCGGGCGATAGTTGAATTTGTCAGTTAAATTTTTTCTGCCAATCAGCAAATAAGTCGTCATTGCTCCTTTTCCTTTAACATTGATTTTACCGCGTTTTTCCAACACATACTTATCGCGCAGCAATTCATAAGTTGAGCCGCTAACCTGAATTTTACCAGGGAGTCCCTGGGATTCCATGCGGCTTGCTGTATTTACAGCATCTCCCCACAAGTCGTAAATAAACTTTTTAGTACCGATGACACCGGCTACCACAGGCCCGCTATTAATTCCAATGCGGATACTGAGAGGTATATCGGATTCGTCGCGAAATTTCATAATTTCTTGCTGCATTTCCATCGCCATTTCGGCAATACATTCTGCATGATTTGTAGATGGAAGTGGCAAACCGCCTGCTACCATATAATTGTCGCCGATTGTCTTAATCTTTTCCAAGCCATATTTCTCGCTTAAGCAATCGAAAGCTGAAAATATTTTGTTCAGCAGTTCGACTAATTCTGCTGGAGACGTGCGGGAGGATATTTCGGTAAAGCCCACAATGTCCGCAAACAGCACCGTCACCTCAGCAAATCCATCTGCGATATTTATCTGACCTTGTTTGAGGCGATCGGCAATCATTTCGGGTAAAATATTTAGCAGTAAACGTTCCGACTTTTCTTGTTCGGCGCGCAATATTTCCTCAGCTTTTTTCCGCTGTGCGATTTCCTTATAAACTCGTTGAAACATTTGATTGAAGGCGACCATAACTTCTCCCAACTCGTCATCGCGCTTGACAGATAGAGAGTAGAAATCAGGTTTTTCTCGATCTTTGCTCAAAGCTACTCCCGCAGCGATCAAATCATCGCGCAATCTCAAGATTGGTGCAATTACTGTCACCCCTAAAAATAGCATAGTTACAGAAGTGACAAAGGCTGATATAATGATGACTAGAATAGCAATTCGCCCTATAAATGCGTATAGTTCTGGTTGAACAGTAGAAGCATCATGCCGAACAATTAACGTATAATCTCCTCCCAAATGTCGCTCTGTCCAAGCAATATCATAGCGCTTGCCATCGAAAGTTTTCTGGCGAATTATACGAGCAAGTTTTAGTTCATCCAAATCAATTTTGGGTGCTTCACCAAGTTGATATATTAGCTGGTCGTCAAATTGGTAAATAGATAGTCCTAATACTACTTGAGAATCCTTAGTAATATTTTTGACTTCTTCTTCAAAGACAGTACGATCGTAAATATCTTGTTTTAGCAAAACCTCTAGAGCCTCAACAGTCGCGTGAGATACCTGTTCCAGTTGATTTAAAAGTTCATTTTCGCGCCGAAAATAAGAGGGAACTAAAATAATTCCCTCTATCACAAGAATACTAGCAAACACCCACAAAGCTATTTGTCTAGACAAGCGAGATTTGAAAAACTCCAAGAATGATAAAATGTGCACTGACATAAAATTTAGTCTTCTGCAAAGGGCTAATTTAGGACATAGGAAAAGAAACTGGGTTTCTTGTAATAAATTTTGGGTTTTTCAACCAAGATAGGACGGCGGTTGAAACCGCGCCTACACAAACGAAGTCCGCCTCCGCGGACTGAAGAAAGAAGATAGCGTAATTTTAACCGCCCGCTCTTCAACCTGCGGAGGCGGGTTTTTTTGTGTAGAAGCGGTTTCAACCGCCCGGTCTTCCGATCCCAAGCGTATTGGCTAGCTCCTTAATAATATAATAAACAAATTAAACCGAAACTACACTAACTAATCGGGATACAAGCAAATAAGTATTCATATCACCCTTGCCTTTGACCTGGATAATTCCTCTGTCTTCAAACAGATACTTATTTTGCAAGATATCGTAAGTTGATTTTGTGACTTGAATCGCGCCTGCAATTCCGTGGGATTCCATGCGGGCTGCTGTATTTACGGCATCGCCCCAGAGGTCGTAAATGAATTTTTTGGTGCCAATAACTCCCGCAATTGCAGGCCCGGTATTGATGCCGATCCGAATGTTAATTCCTGAATGATGTTTGACATTAAATTTGGCTAATTCCTCCTGCATATCTAAGGCCATTTCGGCAATGCTTTCGGCGTGGTTGGTGCTGGGATTTGGCAAACCTCCCACTACCATGTAAGCATCTCCTATTGTTTTGATTTTTTCCAAGCCGTACTTTTCTGTCAAATTATCGAAGGCTGAAAAAATCTCGTTGAGAAAAACAAGCAATTCTTCGGGAGATATTTGGGCTGAAAGCACGGTAAAGCCGACTATATCCGCAAACAAAATAGTCACTTCGGCGAAGCCGTCAGCAATACTATTTTGACCGTCTTTTAACCTAGCAGCAATGGATTCGGGTAAAATATTGAGCAGCAGGCGATCGCTTTTTTCTTGTTCTTTCAACAATTCTACATTAGTTTCTTGCAATTGTGCCGTGCGTTCCCTGACGCGCTGTTCTAATTGTTTAGCATTTTGGCGCAACCTGCTGAGAGCTAAAGTTAATCCTGCGATGCCTAAAATTGAAAGTCCTGCTAACAGTAAAAACAGGTCTTTCAGTCCGGTTCTAGTTGTTTGAGTGATAGTTTCTAGAGGTTGAGTAATTTCTAATATCCCGCGCACATCTCCCACTTTCCAGTCTTTTTTAGGACTATCGCGGTTAGTGTTGTGACAGTTAACGCAACTAGGAAGGAGACGATCTGCCTGGGCATATCGAAATGCGGGCTTACCGCGAAAATCCTCAGTGCGGAAAAATTGTCCGGTTGGATTTTGCGTCAAATAGGTAATAGCTTGACATTCAAAATCGTCTCGGACTCCGCCTTCTTCTCTCCGCCAGGGAAACGGGTAGTCGCTGTATAGACGAACTGATAATTCGGGATTTTTGTTGGTGATATGCTTGCCGAGTTCTATTAAGAATGTGGCAGGTACGGGCACTGTTACTTTTGTTGTTGTTGGGTTGTAGTCGTGGGTAAAGTTAATTGCTTTCTTCGTGTTGAGAGGACTGATAACATCAGAACTGTAAAGGGTGCGGGCTTCTTTAATAGCTTGGGCGTAAAGTGTAGCATTTTGGAGGGCTTGGGCTTGTATTAGGGTAGAGGAAAGACGAGACATATTTGCCATCGCTACTCCTACACCTACACAAAATAAAATTGTCATCAGAAGCAGAATTCGCTTGTAAATTAATTGGTTGATGGCAGCCAGACTGCGATAAATCAATTTGTCCATGCTATCCTCAAGTGTGAGGTTCGATATTGATTTTATTTTATGCACTACTAACATAACACTGCTTTTTCAGAGTGTTTTGCTGTAAAGCAAGACTCGATAGTGCAAGGGATGGTTAATTCTTGTTTGCCGCGAGTGTTTCCCTTGTCCGTAACAGTACGCATAACTTTATATATTTTTTAATCTAAATGAAATAAAATATCGGTAAGCACACGGCGCCGTGCGGTTTCCCTACTTCATGCACTTTTTGCTCTATTTCGGTTAGGATAGCGATTGTAGTCTCTAATTGGCGATCGTGAATTCTGACTCTACTGTCTCACCTGCACGCAACGAAATTTTTCCGGGAGAAGTTTTTGTCAACACTGCGGATTTTGATACGGGCATTCGGCGACTTTTACCTAAATATGACGAAATGCTGGATGTATTAGTTGGCTGCATTGATAGCGCCAACAATCGCATTTTAGAACTCGGCTGCGGTACGGGGGAACTGAGTTTAAAAGTTCTCGAACGTTACCCATCTGCGGAAATAATTGCTGTCGATTATTCGCCGCGAATGCTTGATTTTGCCCGCGCTAAGATAGAGTCGGCAGGATACGCAGCCCGGTGGACTGGCATAGAATTGGATTTTGGAGAATGGGCGAACAATCCAAATGTTTTAGGTTTGGGGGATAAGTTTAATGCTGCTATTTCATCTCTGGCAATTCACCATCTTGAGGACGAAATGAAGCTGAAATTGTTTCAACGGATTCGCGAAAGTTTAAATGCTGGTGGCTGTTTTTGGAATGCCGATCCTGTTTTGGCAGAATCAGCAGCAATCAAAGATATTTATCAAGCGGCGCGAGAAGATTGGGCGCTAAGTCAGGGGGAAACTTTAGCCACAATTCGTGCTGGTGTGGGGACGAGTGTGTCTTACGGCTATTCTAATCCCGATCGCCTAGCGACAGTTGCGGCACAGTTGGAAATGCTGGCAAATGCTGGATTTGAGACTGTGGCAGTTCCTTGGAAATACTACGGTATGGCGGTGTTTGGGGGGTTTGTTAACTAAAAAAAGCAGTCTTGGATGCAATTGTCACGATTCAATGGACTTGTAGGGTGCGTCAGATTGAGGATGTGTGCGAAATAATTAGGGCTTGCCTCTGACGCACCCTACTAATTGTTACTAAAGTCCTGACTACAAACCTGTCAATTCGGACTAAAGTCCTGACTACAAACCTGTCAATTCGGACTAAAGTCCTGACTACAAACCGCAATTTAAGGGGCGGGGGCGGTAATTTCTGTAGGTGCGATCGCCCCCGGTGCTGGTGCTGCTTGTTTTTCGAGCATTTGGCGCTGTTTGTTGCGAAATTCTGCGGCCGCATCGTTCAAATTTTGGCGCTGTTCAGTATTGAATTCTTCGATGCTGCGGCCACCTCCGAGTCTGGATCTGTGAATTAAATCAAATATTCCGCCTCCGGTGCTGCGGCCGGAAAAAGGGTCGGTGTTGTCTTTAGTTTGAAAGTCTTGCAGCGGTTGGGGGTTGTTATTATTTAAACCGCTAGCTTGAGCGAAGGTTGCTTGAGGTGACAAAAGAGCACAGGTGGCGATCGCACTTGCAGCAATCCGCACCATCAATTTGCCCGATTTAGAAGTTTTGATGTTCATGATTGATTAGTTCTACTTTCAAAAAAACAATTGTATCTCAACAATATTCTGACTGACAGCTAATAAACGAAGACGGCGGTTGAAAGCGCGTCTACATAGACAAAACCCGCCTCCGCGGGTTGAAGAAGATTAGTTGAAATTACGTTATTTTTTTCAGTCCGCGGAGGCGGACTTGGTTTTTGTAGACGCGGTTTCAACCGCCGTGCTTGGTTTTTGTAGACGCGGTTTCAACCGCCGTGGGATCTAAGCAAACCGACGGCGCAGCAGCGGTTGAATGCTGAGGAGCGCCACCAAATCAAACGCCAGCAGCACTAATAGCGCTCCTCCAAAGGTGACAGTACCCCAAGGAGCTTGCATGACGACGCTAGCTAGCGACCAATCGCTGTGGAGGTACAAATAGCGGATGGGTTCGATCGCGTAACTGAGAGGATTGAGAGTCACCACAACTTGCAGCCACTCTGGCATAAATGACAGCGGCGCGAGGGCTGTGCTGGCAAATAACAGCGGCAAGTTAGTAACAAAAATCACTGCGATTAATTCTACGTGGCCTGGGAGAGCGAAGGCTAAACCGAGACTCAAACCGGTGACACCTAAAACTAGCAGCAGGACTATCAGGGCGATCGCGCCGAGTCCAGCAATTCCAGGGAATCCCGAACCCAAAAAGGCTCCCGCCGTAACGATTGTGCCTGTTTGGATAAAGCTGAGGGTGACGATGAAAATAGCCGAAGCGAGGACTATGGAAAATCTCGAAGCCAGGGGCGCCACTAACAGGCGGTTGAGAAATCCGAATTCGCGATCGAACATAATCGGCAAACCGGCATTCAGCGCTCCCGCAAACGCAGTAAAAACGATCACGCCTGCGCCGAGAAATTGTCCGTAATTCTGGCTTTCGCCGAACAAGCCTGCGGGAGCATTTTTAAACAGAGCTCCGAACAAAACCAACCACATCAGCGGCTGAATAATGCCTGCAACTAGCGTCGAGGGGCGGCGCTGCAATTGAATAAACAGGCGCTTGGTTAAGGCGAGTGTTTCTTGAATAAAGTCGCCCAGCAGGGAACTCGAAGTGTCAGCGGATGGCGTGGCGAGTGGTCGCTGCTGGTTGAGGTTGTTGGGGGATGTAACAGTACCGCTCATAATTGCTTGTTGATTAAATCTCACTATCTTTAGGGTAGCAAGTCTGGGGGTATTGGTGGTGTGGGGCGGGCGATCGAACTAAAATTGAGAATAAGCTCATCAAATATGCTGAATAAAAACTTGAGTTACTAGGAGGATTGGCTGATGTCATCAAGTGCGATCGCAACTTTGGTCAAAATCATGGAATCTTTGCCAGAAACTCTTCAAGACCGAGTGGTTGAACATTTGCGAGAATATCTTGAAGACTTAAGGGATGAAGAACAGTGGAATTTCTCTTTTCAGAACACACAAGAATCGCTGATTAGGGCTGCAAAACCTGCCAAACAGGAAATTTCCGAAGGAAAAGCACAGCCATTAGATATTGATATAGCTTTAGAAATACCAACAATAGCCAACTACCCCAGTCGCCGAGAATTTATGCAATTGTCGCTAGAAGAGAGGCGAAAGATTCTCGCAAAACAAGCTGAGGTAATGTTGCAACATTACCACGAAGATAGAGAATGGCAAGAATTAGAAGCAGGTGATTTAATTGACTACTAACTCTCCTTCTCCTAAACGGGGTGATATTTGGTTGGCTAATTTTGACCCGACAGTGGGAGCCGAAATCAAAAAAATCCGTCCGGCTGTAGTGGTAAGTTCTGATAGTGTTGGCAAGTTACCACTGAAATTGGCTGCACCTATCACAGATTGGAAAGAATATTATACTAGCAATATCTGGTACGTTAAGATTGAGCCAGATATTGCGAATGGTTTAACGAAAGTTTCGGCAGTGGATGTGTTGCAATTGCGGGGTATGGATGTACAAAGATTCATTCGGAAAATAGGAGAACTTTTGACTACTGATATGGACGAAATTGCCAGGGCGATCGCGGCTGTAGTAGAGTATCAGTAGTTACTTATCAAAAGGCGATCGCAGTAGCTCGATCGATTAACCAGCAACTATCGGAGTGTTTGATTTATGCTAATTGAGAAGATCCTTCAAGAACTACAAGACATTCCCGAAGACAAACTTGCAGAAATCTATGACTTGATTCACTACTTTCGCCTCGGATTAGGACGAGAACAGCCACAGCCTCGCACGCCCGGTTTACTGATAGGAAAACTCGGTGATGCTTTTTTTGAGTCCCTACCATAAGAGGAACTCGAACAATGGGAATAAGCTATCTCATTGACACCCATATCCTGTTGTGGTGGCTGTTTGACGACCCCAAACTCAATGCCCAATGCCGCGACATCATTCGCAACCCGGATTTTAATATCATTTTGAAGTTATTCCCGCCGCCGAATCAAGAGCATGAGCATGGAAAGGGCGATCGCACTTTTTAGCGATCGCAGACGAAAGAGAGTTGATGGGGATGGGATAAGGGCGATCGCACTTGGGTTAAGGAAGGGCGATCGTACTTGCTCAATTAGTTATTTGGATTCTGCGTATTTTTCCTAGACATTACGGCTTGATTGTTTCCACCTCCCGGTATCCATTAGGGCAACCAAGTGCACCACTCGTTAATACAGGTGATATATTTCTATTAGAATAGTTATTACTTTTGCAGATTAAGCACGAATAACGCTGATTTCTGTAAGAAAATCCAAAAGCAATTCCAACAAAATTGCTGAAATTTGACTTGATAGACTGAGCAGCTATTATGGAGGCATTACTGTACTGTGTAGGTACAACCCCGAAAGTGTAAGTAGAGTTGTTGCCTAAATTTATACCTGTAGAAGACATCCTCCCATTTTTGTAGTAAAAAGACCAGGCATTGCGACACTGAGTTTTTACAAT
Source organism: Microcoleus sp. bin48.metabat.b7b8b9.023 (assembly GCF_013299185.1). Taxonomy (GTDB): domain Bacteria; phylum Cyanobacteriota; class Cyanobacteriia; order Cyanobacteriales; family Microcoleaceae; genus Microcoleus. Next base: position 78,331 of record NZ_JAAFKG010000011.1, read on the forward strand.
GCTTCTTGCTTGAGATTCAGGAGACGACAAATTGCTACAAAAAGTCAGGACTATCCCGCCAGCTAAAACACACCCTGCTACTTGTAAGCCCTGTTTAGTAAATAACGCTCTGACGACAAGTCCACCAAGAGCACTAGCTATACCATTGCAAAATTCTTGCCAAAGCTCATCCATATACTTCTACCTTTGTGAAAAGCTTAGGTAACTATCTATTTATAAAAATATTATTCAGAGAGTAATTTCCACTCATAAAGGGAGATCGCTCTTCATCGCAACCCATCGATAAAGAGCGATCGCGCTCATTCATGAAGCGCGATCGCCCTTCCTTAGATGAGTCTATTCTTCGTTAACTCTTTTCCAAGCATTGTCACGAGATTGTTCTGCTGTTTTACCAGAACCCTTGTGCTCCTTGCCAGTCGTATTATCACGAATTGTCGTTATTTGTTTTGTTCCTTCGACAAATTGCGTAATCGGGTTCCAAGAACTCTCTGACTTCGTTTTCACATCATAACGTGGGTTTTTTTCTGAAGACATGGTTTTAACCTCTGAAAATCCATTTCATTAATTCGGAAATTAACCGTAGCCAGCGAAATATTTGCTTGAACTTGGCCACAAATATCTTTGGCTTAAGTGCAAGCTTGTGGACGGTTATTGTGATTATAAACTTGTTGATAAATTTCTTAAGTGGTAAAAAGTAGGATTTAGCGAATATTTATTTATAAAACATTACAGCTATAGTTTAGTGTTAGACAGTAGGATTTAGTTGTCAAAGTGGGAAAAAGTGCGATAAAGTGAGAATGCCCTAAATCAAACAATGCTCCCAGGTAGCCCTATGGACATTCAAGATGTATTACAATGGACAGACGCTCAGATATTGGCTAAGACGGGAAAACATCTTGATTCCCTACAAAGATGTACATTAGAGCAAGTGTGGCAAGGTCATAAATACCCAGAAATAGCTAAAGCTTGCAATCGCAGTGAGGATCATATTAAACAGGTTGCCAGGGAATTATGGAAACTTCTCTCTGATATATTGGGAGAAAATGTCAAGAAATCAAATTTTCGCTCTGCAATGGAAAGGTATGAATTTTCTAAGCTTTCAAATTCCGGTCATTTTAACCTTGTGCAAAAAGGTAACATCAATAACTTCTGCACAGCAACTTCACACCCTCCAAAAACTCCACAAAACTCACCCTCAATACACACCTCAAATGAAGACAACACCCAACAAAAACCGCGACTCGATTTAAGAGATGCACCGGAGATCAAAACCTTCTACAACTACCCCAACTCACCCCTCACCGCCCTCGAAAACTCGATCGCACACCAAAACTGCCGCCTCCTCACCATCACGGGCATGACAGGCACCGGCAAAAGTGCGATCGCCCGTCACCTCATCCCCCAAATTCAAACTCAATTCGATCGCATCATCTGGCGCAGTCTCCGCACCTCCCCGCCCCTAGAAACAACCCTCAAAAACCTGATTCAATTCCTCTCAAATCAAAACCCCCCCAACCCCCCCTTACCAAGGGGGGGCGAAGAGGGGGTTTTCCCCGCCAACACCGATGTTCAGTTATCAATCCTAATCGAATATTTGCGAGACAATCGCTGTCTCATTATCCTAGATGACGTGCAGCAAATTCTCAGCAGCGGGCAACTTGCAGGAAATTATAAACCCGGATATGAAAACTACGGAACCCTATTTAAACTCATCGGCGAAATCCCCCACAACAGTTGCTTAATCCTCAATAGTTGGGAACCACCCTCAGACATCCTCACATTTACCGACGACAATTCAGCAGTCTGTTTGTTGCAGTTAACCGGTTTAGGTGAAGCAGCAACAGAAATTCTTAGAGAAAAAGGTTTATTAGATGAAGAATACTGGCCAGAATTGATTGAGCTTTATCAAGGCAATCCCCTATGGTTAAAATTAGTCGCTCAAACTATAAAAAACTTATTTAGCGGTAGAGTCTCTCAATATTTAAGTTATCAACCAGTATTTTTAAGCGATGAATTGAGACCCATATTGCAGCACCACTATCAGCGGTTGTCGGAAATCGAAAAACAGGCTATCGCTCTAATCGGCAATGAAATTGAACCTATTTCGTTTACTCAATTGATGGCAAAATGTCAAGGTTCGCAGGGGGAATTATTTAAAGCAATTCAATCTTTAGACAGACGGGGAACGATCGCAAAATTGAGCCATGAAACTGAAACGGTTTTCACAATTCCACCCGTGTTAAAACAGTATGTTAAAATGGTGGCAGAATAGATACCACCTTGATTATTCGGCGGTTAAAACCGCGTCTACACGAACGAAGTCCGCCTGCGCGGACTAAGAAATAAGAGGAATTTTAACCAGGATTTTGTATTAAATATCTAGCTAAAAAAGAGCAAAATATGACCGCATTTCCTACCAAAGATAAACAAATGCTCACTTTCGATCGATTCATCAAGCAACTTCCCGATGAAGACGGACGCTATGAACTTGTTAATGGAGAAATTGTTAAAATCTTACCAACAATCAGACTGCACGAAAATGTAGCTGATTTTATTGAAAATACGTTCCACGACGAGGAGAAACGCCTCAACCTGAATTACAGGGTATCTGGCCGAATTGTAGTCAGGACTTTCACCTCAAATGGTAAAGAACAAGGCCGCCATCCCGATCTTACTGTAGTAGACAAAACTCTCTGGGAGTCGAAGCCCTTCGACTATTCAGCCCTAACTGAACCCCCACAATTAGTTGTAGAAGTTGTCTCTACAAATTGGGAAGATGATTATATCGACAAGCTGGATGAATATCAGCGGCTGGGAATATCTGAATACTGGATTGTTGATTATTTAGCTTTGGGTAGCAGAAACTATTTGGGGAATCCGAAAGAACCGACTGTTTTTGTTTACCTGCTCGATGAAAATGGGGTTTATCAAATGACTGCTTACCGAGGAACTGAGCGAATTATCTCCCGAACTTTCCCAGAATTAGCATTGACAGCAGAGCTAGTGTTGGATGTATGATATCAAATCTGGTTGCACCGGAATGATAGAGGAGACGGCAATGCCCATTGGTGTCAACTTAAGCTGTCAGCCCGCCAAGTCCATTAGTCATCCCGTGAGTCCGCCAGGGGTTCAAACCCCTGTCTAATAGCTAAAGTCCTCTCAAAGAGGACTCAAGAACTCATTAGTCGTCTTCAGACGACTTTAGCTTTGAGGCAGGGGTTTCAACCCTTGCCGGACTATGGGTTGTACCTTAAGTTGACACCTATGGGCTCTTGGAGTGTCCCTACCCAAAATAATATTGTAGGGACTAAAGCCAAAGAAACCCGGTTTCTCGCAAAAATCTGGTTTGGCGACGAGAAATCTATAAAGAAACCGGGTTTCTGACCCCGCGCGCAAAGCTTTCTATTAAACTAAACTACGATCGCATCGCCTGTTTTTGCTCAGCCTTCAAATCGCGATTGCTAGCAGCGGCCAACTCCGCATCCAACAAAGTTTTACCAGTCGCCGCCAAATACACATCATCCAAACTCGGCCGAGATTGAGCAATCCCAAAAGTAGGCAATCCCGCATTTTTTAAAGCTTGCTGAATTGTCACCAGCGCGTCGCTTTGCGGTGTTACTACTAAATTTAGAGAATTTCCTTGGGCGGCGTTGACAATCACTTCCTGCACGAAAGGCAGAGATTCCATCAGAGTTTTGGCTTTTTCGGCTTCTGCGATCGGCGAAAACTCCCGAATCCGCAAAGTCACCCGATCGCCCCCAACCCGATTTTTCAACTCCTCCGGCGTCCCCTCAGCAATCACCGTACCTTTGTCAATAATCGCCACGCGATCGGCTAAAGCATCCACTTCTTCGAGATAATGACTCGTAATCAAAACCGTCGTACCCTCATCCCGCAAGCGCCGCAGGAAATCCCACACCACCACCCGACTTTCAATATCGAGCCCGACAGTCGGTTCATCCAACACCAAAACATCCGGCTGGTGCAGCAATCCAGCAGCTAAGTCGAGGCGCTTGCGGATACCCCCGGAATAGGTGCCCGTTTTTTTATTTTCCCACTCCTCCAAACCGAGGAGTTGCACCATTTTGTCAATCCGCCCTTTAATAGTCTTGCGCGGCAAATGGTAAAGCGCCGCTTGCAATTGCAGGAGTTCGCGCCCTGTCAACACCTTATCGAGAGCGACTTCTTGGGCGACGTAGCCGAGTTTCTGTCTCGCCATTCTCGGCTGGCTGACTGCTGAAATGCCTGACACTTCAATACGTCCGCTATCAGGCGAACTCAAGGTACAAAGTACCCGCAGGGTTGTGGTTTTGCCTGCACCGTTGGGGCCTAGCAAACCAAATATTTCCCCCGGTTCTACCTTGAAGGAAACATCTTTAACGGCTTCTACAGTGCCGTAGCGTTTCTGAAGATTTTCAATTAAAACGGCGGGAGCCATATATTTTAAGGATGAACTGGTTGTTAATATTTTGACACTTCTGGGCTTAATTTGCCGGAATGGGCGATCGCACGTTCCGACTTCCTGTGCTTGTGGCGATCGCACATTCCGACTCAACCCGAAACTGCTGATTGTTTTGATTTTCGATCGCGGTTTAAAACTTTTCAACTCGATCGCGGTTCCCAACCCCCAGCACCCTCAGTCTTTTCTAGTCTCAAATATCAACTTTTCTAGCAACCGCCTTGGATGGTTAAGATGTTCTTAATTACTACTAAAAACATTAGGTTCGATTCCATCTCCACTCTACATTCTACCCTCTTACTGATAAGCTGTTCGACATTCAAAGTGCACTATTTGTGGCTCAGACCTCATGCTGTAAAGGGTTCAAACCATAAATTTAAATGACTAACAGTTTATCCGTTACATCCCTTACAAAATCCGTTGCCGAACTTCCTTCTTCTATTACCTCCAAACAAGTATGAGTTTTGAGTTAATTCTAACTTGGAAGTTAGCAACTCAAAACTCATATTTTTTAAACAAGTAGAGATGCACCCGAAACCTGTTATTTTATAATTATCTCTACTTCTAGGCGGATGTCGATCGCAATTAGAATCATTAACACCGATCTCCAAACATTAAACTGTCGCTTAAAAACACGGAAAACTTCCCTAAGTGGCAAGTTCTAATTTTATCCAGTTTGCAAAAGAATGTAACTTTAGGCCCATGTTCTATACCCCGATAATCATCAGTCATTACCAATTCTTTAAGCGAAAATTGAAAAGGCTATGAACTTCTTTCTCGCTCGGGGGTTGGGTGCTGGGTCTTTAATCGACAATTTTCACCCAACCGCGACGCACATTGTACAGCAGTCGGTTGATGATGGCATACTCATCTTCATTCAGGGTTCTTTCTAAGAGTGCGGATCTTAGCTGTCTCCGGTCGTGGCGAGTCACGACACTAGAGAACATGACCTGACCAAATAATTCTTCGAGCGTCATTTGGGAAACGGACATGATAAACCTCCTAGTTGATTGAGAGATATTAAAATATTACAGGCTGATCGTAGTCCTATTATGCTCTGTCCGATCGCCGATTCCTGCGATCGAAAACATTGACACGGTGTGATTTATAGGCTAAAAATTTGTGACTGAGACTTAGACGCTCAGTGACTCGGATCTTTTAAATTCGTGATGCTTGTCACAAATGTTGACAGTTGACAGTTGACAGTTGATCGAGGGCAGAAGGCAGAGGGGAGAGGTTCGAGGGAAGAAGGCCGATCGACTGTTCGTAGTGTGGACTTTAGTCCGCATCAATTTCTGCGGACTAAAGTCCACACGTGCGTTCCTTACTTATTGCGGTCAATTGACCGGACATGACATCAATCCCCTCATCATCCCGTCTGCCAATTTTGCAGCTAATTGAGGCACCGGTCAATAGTCGCTACAACCGACTCGGCCAACTCTTGCAGCGCGTAACCGCCCTCCAAACCGAAGGCGATGCGACGGGTGATTTGCAGGCAATATCCCGTGAAAGTACCGAAATCTGACGGCGCCAGATTCATGCTAGCCAGCGGATCCGAGGCTATTGCGTCGTAACCGGCGCTGACAATCAACAAATCCGGTTCAAAATTTGACAAAAACGGCACGACAAGAGATTCAAAGGCGCTCAGGTATTCAGCTATGCCGCCACCCGGATACAGGGGAATATTCAGCACGTTGTTGTAGGCGCCTTGCTCGTCAGCATCTCCGGTTCCCGGATAGCAGGGAGATTGGTGCAAGGAACAGTAGGCAATTTGCCTGCTGTTTTCCACCAAAGATTGAGTGCCGTTGCCGTGGTGCACGTCCCAGTCTAGGATGGCGACGCGGTTGATTCCCGGCTGTTCCAAGGCATAGCGAGCTGCGATCGCAGCGTTGGAAAACAAGCAAAATCCCATCGCACGGCTGTTTTCGGCGTGGTGTCCCGGCGGCCTGGCGATCGTAAAAGCTGGTTCGTTGGTTGCTAAAACTCGATCGACCCCATCGAGCCAAGCACTCACCGCCAGCAGCGCTACGTCGTAACTTTCAGCAGAAATCGGCGTGTCACCGTCGAGGTAGCCGCCTCCACGATTAGCCAAATGTTCGACTTCTTTGATGTATCTTGGCGCGTGAACTTTTTTGATTGCTGACAACAGTTCTAGTTCGCGCTGCGCCACTGGCGTCGGCAGTTGCCACTCAATGCGATCGGCCCAGGGAGCAGCTTTCAGAGCCTTGACGATCGCCGTCAAACGTTCTGGTCGCTCTGGGTGAAGCATTCCAGTCTTGTGCAGCAAAAAATCTTCGGAATAGATGACGGGTAGCATCGGCTGATTTTAGATTTTAGATTTTGGATTTTAGATTTTTAGTTTGCTTTAAGAAAGCCTTCGGTTTTGTGAAATTAAAATTGCGATCGGGCCACCATTTTGATTTTTTATATAGCCCTCAAAAAAACTCACCAAAGCATGAAACCCGACCGCCTAAAAAAACCTTTCTAGCTTTTGCCAATTGATGACTAAATCACCAACTGCTTTCCTTACGAATTTCCCTTGTTTCGTCCCTTAATTTTTCTGCCAACTTTCCCATAAAGTTAAGGGCAAATTGTGATATAATTTTAGGAGTAATTTGCAATATTTGGCAGCTCAACTGAATCCAGATCGATTTTATCGCATTTTTGGGATTTATAGCGGTCAAATTTAAAGTTTTAGCGGAGTTTTTCAACCTATGAGTATCTCTGAGTCGCGGATAATCCCGACGGATCTGGGTGGTGAGATGTCCCGATCGTACTTGGAATACGCCATGAGCGTCATAGTCGGTCGGGCGCTACCAGATGCTAGGGACGGTCTCAAGCCCGTTCACCGACGCATTCTCTACGCCATGAACGAATTGGGCTTGACTCCCGATCGACCATTCCGCAAATGCGCCCGCGTCGTCGGGGAGGTGCTGGGCAAGTATCACCCGCACGGAGATACAGCAGTTTACGACGCCCTGGTGCGGATGGCTCAAGATTTCTCCATGCGCGAACGCCTGATCAACGGCCACGGCAACTTCGGCTCCGTTGACAACGACCCGCCCGCTGCCATGCGGTACACCGAATGTCGCCTCACAGCCCTGACGAGCGACTCCATGCTGCGCGACATCGACTGCGAAACAGTAGATTTCGGCGACAACTTCGACGGTTCCCAACAAGAACCCCTCGTACTCCCCGCACGCATCCCCCAAATTTTGCTCAACGGTTCCTCCGGGATTGCCGTCGGGATGGCAACCAACATTCCGCCGCACAACTTGGGCGAAATAATCGACGGTTTCTTAGCCCTAATCCACAATCCAGGAATTACCGACCTGGAATTGATGCAGTACATCCCCGGCCCAGACTTTCCCACCGGCGGGCAAATTCTCGGCAGAGGCGGCATTCGCGATGCTTACACCACCGGGCGCGGCTCGATTACAATGCGCGGAGTCGCCGGCATTGAAACCATCGAACACGCCGGCCGCCCCGACAAAGAAGCAATTATTATCACCGAATTGCCTTACCAAACAAACAAGGCAGCGTTAATTGAGAAAATTGCCGAACTGGTAAACGACAAAAGATTAGATGGGATTTCCGACATTCGCGACGAAAGCGATAGAGACGGAATGCGGATCGTGATCGAACTCAAACGCGACGCCTATCCCCGCGTCGTCCTCAACAACCTCTACAAACAAACACCGCTCCAATCAAATTTTGGAGCCAATATGTTAGCGCTAGTAAACGGGGAACCCCAACTACTGACGCTCTCACAATTCCTCAATGTCTTCCTAGACTTCCGCATTGAGACAATTACTCGCCGGACTCAATACGAACTCCGCAAAGCAGAAGAACGCGACCATCTCCTGCAAGGCTTATTAATTGCCCTAGACAATTTAGATGCCATTATTCACCTAATTCGTGCCGCTGCCGACTCCGCCGCTGCCAAACAAGAATTGATCGATAATTACGGTCTTTCCGAACAACAATCTGATGCAATCCTGCAAATGCAACTGCGGCGTTTGACAGCATTAGAAGCGCAAAAGATTCAGCAAGAACACGAAGAACTTCGCACTAAAATCGCCGATTTGGAAGATATCTTAGCGCGTCGGGAACGCATCTTAGAAATCGCCGAAGTCGAAGCACTCGAAATCAAAACCAAAATCGCTACTCCCAGGCGCAGTATCATCGAACACGCCGAAGGAGAAATCGATGAAAGAGATTTAATTGCCAACGAACAAGCAATTATTCTGATCACAGAGCAAGGCTACATCAAGCGGATGCCTGTCAGCACTTTCGAGGCCCAAAGTCGCGCTACTCGCGGCAAAGCAGGCGCGAAAATGAAGGAAGATGACGGAGTAGAACATTTCCTTTCCTGTTGCGATCACGATAGCGTTTTGTTCTTTAGCGATCGGGGCGTAGTTTACTCTGTCAAAGCTTATCAAATTCCCGTTTGTTCCCGCACGGCTCGCGGTACTCCCGTGGTACAACTGCTGCCGATTCCTATAGAAGAAAAAATCACTTCTATGGTGTCAGTTACAGAATTCACCAGCGAAGAATACTTGGTGATGTTGACTCGCGGCGGCTACATCAAGAAAACCGCACTTTCAGCTTTTGGCAACATCCGCACTAACGGATTAATCGCGATTTCTCTAGAAGAAGGCGATCAATTGCGTTGGGTGCGGAGAGCAAGAGTTGGTGACAGCATTATCATCGGTACGCGCCAAGGTATGGCGATTCACTTCCGCACCAATCACGAGCAGTTGCGTCCGGTTGGCCGCGCGACTCGGGGTGTGAAATCAATGAAATTGCGATCGGGCGATGAGTTGATCAGCATGGACATCTTGCCAAGTTCCATTGTTGCCGAAATTGCTGACACAGAAGATTCAGAATTGGAAGGAACAGAAGTTGCTCTCTTAGAAACGGGCGAATCGGAATTTGAAGGAGCCGAAATTGCTGAAGATGTGGAATTGGAAGACGAAGAATTAGAACTGGATGCTGAGGAAGTTGAAGGCGAAGATGCCGAAGAAATTCCCGCCGTTAGCAGCGAAGTTCCTAGCGTTTTGGTCATCACCACCAACGGTTACGGCAAGCGAGTTCCTGTTTCTCAATTCCGCCTCCAAAGACGTGCTGGCAAGGGATTGACTGCTACTAAATTCAAGTCGAAGAAAGGTAAGGATCAGGTAGCAGCGCTGCGAATTGTCAACGCAGATGACGAATTGATGATTATTACCAACCGAGGTATTATTATCCGTCAAGCTGTGAGTGCAATTTCCACGCAATCGCGTACTGCAACGGGTGTGCGGGTGCAACGCTTGGATGAGGATGATTCGATCGTAGCTGTGGCTTTGGTGCCGGCTTCGGGTGAGGAATCGATCGAAGAAGCGCAATCTGAGGAAGCGGTAGAAGAGTCCTAAGTTAATAGTTTGTAGGGTGTGCTGCGGTGCACCTTACTGCTTTTTAAGGTACGTTGTTGGGCTTTAGCCCTCTTTCCTAGTCTTATAAAGAGGGCTAAAGCCCAACAACGTACCTAATTTGTCTGACGACTGACTTTAAGTTGACACTAATGTGCAATTCCATGTGCGGCACTTCAATCATTGACAATTGACACAATAATTGCTATAGCATAATATAAGCATAAAGTTAATAGTAAAAGTCTGTAAAAATGCCTTATTTAACAGCAGCAAACGACATCAAAGCACTCATCGCTAAATTTTCGCAATCTAAAATCCTGTGGGTTGACACAGAAATAGCAGACTATAAATCGAACCCCAGATTATCTCTAATTCAAGTGTTAGCAGACTCCACCGATTCGACAGGAGATGCCACCTTTCTACTAGATGTCTTAGATCAACCTGAATTGGCAAAAGACTTCATCAACCAAATCATGGTAAATCCAAATATTGAAAAAGTCTTCCACAGCGCCAGCTATGACATCAGATTTTTGGGTAATGACGACGCCAAAAATGTCACTTGTACATTAAAAATGTCGAGACAGATTCCAGCTTATATCCTCCCCTTACCCAACCGACAACTCAAAACCTTAATCGAAACACTTTGCGGCATTACTTATGTAGATAAAACAGAACAAAGCGGCGATTGGGCAAAGCGTCCCCTGACTGAGAAGCAGCTAGAATATGCCAAGATGGACGCGGTTTATTTAGCTAAAGTGCACAGCCGCTTGCTAGAAATCCTTGCCCAATCTTACCCCGAACCCGCAACGGAAAACTTGATATCCTTGGGGAAAAAATATCAGCAAATAGAATCTCAGTGGAAGCCACTAGATGCAGAAATCGCTGAAGTGAAAGAACGATTTAAAGCAGGAATGATGGCGCAAAAGCTCAAAGATAGCTCTTGTTTTCAGCTTTCCAGTTCGATAACGATGAAAGTTAATTTTATGACGCTGGCGAGACTGACACAAACTCAGCAAATTGATTTAAATTTTCCGGTGACGCTGACAAAAGAAATTCAAAAACAGTTAGGACAACTCATCACTCACCCATCTTTGCAAGTTGAGGATATTGCTAGTTGGCGGTTGAATTCTAATGTACAGCAGCGGCGAAAATCTCCTACTAAGAAAATTGCGCCGGAACCCGAGAGTGAGGATTTAACAGCATTGGGGAAAAGATATCAAGAAATTTTCCCTGAATGGAAGTTGCTGGATTCGGAAGTTGAGCATCTGAAAGAACGGATTAAAAAAGCAATGTTGGTGCAAAATAAGAGCAATACTCCTGATTTTAAGTTATCTAGTTCTTCGATTTTGAAGGTAGATTTTGCTAGCTTGGCTAAACTTGTGCAATCTGCGGGAATTGAATTAGATTTTATGGTGACGCTGACTCAATACATTCAAAAGCAGTTGGGGGATGCGATTAACACAATTGATGTGCAGATTGAGTATATTACCAGTTGGCGGATGACGGCCAAGACTGTGGAAGATGAAGATGAGGAAATCCCGTTTTAAGCAATATCTTGGGTATGTAGTTGCGCTTCAGCGCTCTTTGGTATGTAGTTGCGCTTCAGCGCTCTTTATCTTATAAAAGAGCGCTTATCTAAGGTATGTAGTTGCGCTTCAGCGCTCTTTGGTATGTAGTTGCGCTTCAGCGCCCTTTATCTTATGAAACAGCGCTTATCTGAGGTATGTAGTTGCGCTTCAGCGCTCTTTCATAGATCCTCGAAGAGCGCTTAAGCGCAACAACGTACCTTTTTTGCTACTTTCCTACGGTGAAATACTCATTTTTAGCGTACACGCTGATAATGCAATCGCCGACTTCAAAAAACATCCCTTCTTGCTCATCTTTAGAGAATTGCAAGTTGCTGTATTTAGCACCCATTTCATCAGCAGTTGTCGCCTTGGCCTCCATTTCATCGGGAATAAGTCCGGTTGAACCGATGTAGAAAACTAGCGGCGAAACTTTCTCGCTGTACACTTTTTCGGCGTAGGTTTCCAGTTGCTCGTTTGCACTAGCTAAAGCAGCGACAAATTCGTCTCGCTTGACATCTTCTTCGTGCCATTTTGCTTGCAGCAGCCTCAGCAAACTGTCTGCACCAACTTTTTCTAAGGTAGCGCTCACAATTCCGTTATTTTCCAACCCCAAAAAGTCATCGAAAATTTGTTTCATTAAGTCGTCAACTTTGGTGATTTTGGTGCGGGATGAAACTGTTTTGTGCCCGAAGACGACAGGCTCATCTAAGGTAATGTCAAATGTCGGTTTTGCCAGCTTTTCCCCAGTATTTTTGTGGTAAACTTCGTACAGGCGATCGAGAAATTTGTTGGCCGAGTGCAATTTGCCGAAGTTGAGGATGTTTTTGCTGCCGATGTCGATTTTGTAGCTGACTCGCGAATCTACTGAACCGTTTGCGATCGCACTTTTCAACTCTGTGTACTCCGTCGTCGTCGGAAAGTTGAGGTAAAGGCTTTTCGACAGATAGTGCTGTTTCAACTCTTCCAACTGTTGAGCCGTATAACTCTCGGATGCTTCCTTCAAATGAGCCGAGAGAATGCTGGAGAGAATTTTAATGTTGGCGAGTTCCTCAAACACTCCGTCAAGGCTGCCGTAACGTCCGTCAAAAGGCACTAGCGGCAAACTCTCTAAGTTAAGATCGTACTCCGAATGGAAGTCAAAATCTCCCGCAGGCGAGCCGTCTTGCTCGATGACACCGCATTTTTTGAGCAAATCAAACACTGCTTGGCTGCTGATTTTGGTTCGCAGCGACTTGATATTAACTTCGCCGTCGCTGACAATGGTATAATTGTTGAAAGTATTGAGGTCTGTCACCAGAATTCCTGCCACTTCTGCGATCGCACTTCCATCCTCAACTTTTACCAGTTTAACTTTCCTGGTAATCAGCATATTGATGGTAGCGGTATTTTGATTGATCGCAAATGAACCCATCCGCACGTATTCGCCACCATCTAAGAATTCTGTTTTCAGCCAAGGCTTGACAAGGTTGCCGTTTTCGTCTCGCTTTCCTTCAACTCGCTTCAAACCTTTGCGTTGATAGTTTTTTTGCAAGTGTTTTAAGTTGATGATGATGCTGTTGCTGTTTTCCTCTAATATCTCGATCAACTCCAGCAGGGAAATTTTATCGCTGACTTTTACCCGATCGCCAATTTCATGATTTTGCAACACATCAGGCGCAAACACAGCTTGTTCCAAATCCTCCGTAAACTCGGCTATTTGAGCATTTGTCAAAGCTTTAGCGTGTTTTTCCGTCAAAGTAGCATCGAAGGTGCTCGCCAGCGCATACTTCGCCGTATTCAAATTGCCGTCAGCGAGGTTAGCTTTCGCAAAAGCAAACACCGACTCATCAGTTTGAGCAACCGGAACTTCTAATTTGTCATACTCATCTTTGGTGACTTGCTGATACTTGTAAAACAGTCCCGCATCGTCTGCTTTCAGCCCGCAGATTTTCAGCGTACTCGATGAACCGCTGATTTTCTTGCCGCTTTTGGAAACAAAAACTTGATAATCGTATTCCTTGATTAACGGTTCTTCCAGCGGCGGCGCCACCGAATCACCTAACAGTTTAGTGCTGTCGTACAGAGCATCATAAACCATTTTAACTTCGCCAGCGCGGATGCAATTTCCCGATAAAGTGTTGGCGATTTTCGAGAGCAGTTTGAAGTCAGCAGAAGCATAGGATATCGTGTTGGCAAACACATCCATGTCCTTAAGTTCGTCACAAATTTCCGCTAGTTTTGCTGCTTCGGCATTAGGACTTGGGTCATTTGCGTAACCGTCTGTGTGCAAGTTAATTGCTGTCACTTCTCCCGCTTTTACGAGAGATTTAGCAAGCTGCATCGACTGGGATATGCAGGTACAGCCAGCGGTTTGGATATTTTTAATTTGTTTGATGTATTGAGAGTCAATCTTCGTCACTTCTTGAATGGAAATTCGCTGAAAGTGACTAATTACGTCTCCGTGGTCAGCGTAGGAAATGAGGCTGACAATTAGTTGGTAATTGTTGTATTCGTCTAAAGTCAAAAGCTTGACTAGGGTCTCTTTCAGCGGTTTTAAGTCATAATACATCGAGCCGGAGCGATCGATAATGATGATGCTGTGGGCAACGGATTTTTCGGGGATATCGCCTGGTGTTCTTTCGAGATTGAGGCGATCGACTAAATAGAATGCCTTTTCATTTCCGGCAAAATTATAGAGGGTAAATTTGGTGCGATTATTCGAGGCTGCTTGGCTGCTGGAACTTTTGACCTGAGATGATTGTTTTGCTTGCCGTGCCATACTTTTCACTCGTGTTGATTTATTCCTCAACACTATCTTGACACGCCCTTTTGTCGGTGTCAAGGCCTGTTGAGGAAAATTATCGTTATTGTAGGGAGAGGTACGTTGTTGGGCTTTAGCCCTCTTTATCTATAAGTCTAAAGGAGGCTAAAGCCCAACAACGTACCTTAGTTACTGTAGGGTGCGTCAGGGGCGATTTTTTTGAGCAGTCATCATATTCTGTTGCTGACGCACCCTACAGATTTAGTATTCGTAAAAACTCGGTTTATGACCGCGCGTGCAAGTCCTAAAATATTTAATCAATAATGCTAAATTTAGCAAATCCGCTGCTCAAACTCTATCTAAATTTAATCGGATGGGTAGCGTTTGGATTCATTCTCGGCCGCCTGCTACCGAGAAGCTATTCTACATATTTAGCCAAGTTTCTGTTCTTTTTTGGCACACCGCTGAGCATTGTTACTTTTATCCGCCACGCCAATTTTTCTGGCCCTATTTTGCTGGCGCCGCTGATAGCTTGCGCGGCAATTCTAGCGGGTGGCAGACTTGCTTGGATTGTGATAAATTTCGGCTGGGGCGAGGAACGTCTCAAGACTATTAATCCAGGCAAAAATACCTCGGAAGCCAAAACCGCCTGGAGTTTGCCGACTCAAGGCAGTTTTTTATTAGCGGCGATGTTTGGTAATACGGGTTTTTTAGGAATTCCCATCACCTTGTCTTTGTTGGGCCCGGAACACTTTGCTTGGGGGTTGTTTTACGACTTGCTGGGTACTGGTACGGCAATCAATTTACTCGGAATTGCGATCGCCTCTGGCTGCGGTAACAGCAATCTACACCAGCATTGGTTAAGTCCCCTGCGAGCAATTTTGCAGAATCCGGCACTGTGGGCTCTGGGTATGGGATTTGTTTCGCGCAGCTTGCCACTGCCGACATTAATCGAAGGATTGTTAACAACAGGTGCTTGGGCTGTAATTAGTTTATCTTTGATTACGATCGGGATGCAGTTGAGCAAGTTGAATTCTTTGCACAATCTCAAACAAGTTTTGAGTTGTCTGTCAATTAAAATGCTGTTAATTCCCTTGGTATTTGGCGCGGGTTTAACGTTTGTTGGCATTACGGGCGCGCCGCGGCTTTCGCTGGTGCTGCAAATGGCAATGCCTCCGGCTTTTGGTACTACTTTGCTGGCTGAAGTTTTTAATCTCGATCGCGAATTGACCGTAACTGCGATCGGTATTGGCTGCGTTACTTTATTATTCACGATTCCAATCTGGATGCTGCTATTTAGTTTTTCATGAAAATAGAATCTGATTAGTTTAAGAAGGGGGTTATTTTAGTGACATGAATCACAACCATTGAGCGATCTATGTCATGTTCATTTTACTTAACAATCACTGGAGTTGGAAATTCAATTTTCTTCTGTTAAGCTACAAATAGCCCACAGATGAGGCGAATAATAAAAGTATGACAACTCAAAATTTTACATTGACAGGTTATGAAATTGTCGATCGCATTTACTCAGGAACTCGCACCCTAGTTTATCGAGGTTTCCGTACTAGCGACAAACAGCCAGTAGCCATCAAAGTCCTGCGGAGCGAGTATCCCAGTTTTAGCGAACTCGTGCAATTTCGCAATCAATATACCATTGCCAAAAACCTCAATTTACCCGGAATCATCGAAACATACAGCTTAGAAACTTACCAAAACAGCTATGCGCTGGTAATGGAAGACTTCGGGGGAATCTCTCTGAAGGAATGGAGGGAACAAGCGGAAACTGCGCCGAATTTGAGGGATTTTCTGCAAATGGCGATCGACATCAGCGGTACATTAGATATACTCTGCCGCCACCGCATCATTCACAAAGACATTAAACCCGCCAATATTTTAATTAATCCAGAAACAAAACAAGTCAAACTAATTGACTTTAGCATCGCATCTTTGCTGCCGAGGGAAACTCAAACTCTGATGAATCCTAACGTGCTCGAAGGGACACTCTGTTATTTGTCTCCGGAACAAACCGGCAGGATGAATCGCGGCATTGACTATCGAACTGATTTCTATTCTTTGGGCGTGACTTTCTATGAATTGCTGGCGGGAGAATTGCCGTTTCAGTCCAACGATCCGATGGAATTGGTACACTCTCATATTGCCAAGCAACCGCCATCACTACATTCTATGAAGCCGGAAATCCCGCAGGTACTTTCCCAGATTGTCAGCAAATTGATGGCAAAAAATGCTGAAGACCGCTATCAGAGCGCTTTGGGGCTGAAATTTGATTTAGAATTTTGTTTGCGTCAACTAGAAGAAAGTGGTCAAATTGGAATTTTTGCAGTAGCCCAGAGGGATTTGTGCGATCGCTTCATCATACCAGAAAAGCTCTACGGGAGAGAAACCGAAGTAAAAACCCTACTCGAAGCCTTTGAGCGCGTTGCATCCCCCCTTACCAAGGGGGGACAGAGGGGGGTCGAAATGATGTTAGTAGCTGGTTTTTCAGGGATTGGGAAAACAGTTGTAGTTAACGAAGTCCACAAACCAATTGTGCGGCAACGGGGTTATTTCATCAAAGGCAAATTCGACCAATTTAACCGCAATATTCCGTTTTCAGCTTTTGTGCAAGCCTTTCGAGATTTAATGGGACAATTGCTCAGCGAAAGTGACGAAAAGTTAGAAAAATGGCAAACTCAAATATTGCAAGCACTGGGCGATAACGGGCAAGTTATCATTGAAGTAATTCCCGAACTAGAAACAATTATTGGTCAACAACCACCTGCGACCGAACTTTCAGGAACTGCGGCACAGAATAGGTTTAATTTGGTGTTCCAAAACTTTATTCGAGTATTTACCGCCAAAGAACATCCCCTGGTGATGTTTTTGGATGACTTGCAGTGGGCAGATTCCGCCTCGCTACAGTTAATGCAACTGCTGATGTCCGAGTCAAAAACCAACTATTTATTAGTAATTGGTGCTTACCGAGATAATGAAGTATTTGCAGCACATCCCTTGATGCTGACACTGAATGCAGTAGTCAAAACAGGGGCAACTGTGAATACTATTACTCTGGAACCGTTGAGTTCAAAAAGTCTCAATAATTTAATTGCTGACACCCTCAATTGTACTCCAGATTTGGCAACACCATTGACTGATTTGGTGGCGCAAAAAACCCAGGGAAATCCATTTTTTGCTACGCAGTTTCTCAAAGCACTGCATCAGGATGGGCTGATTAGTTTTACCCCCGTAGCCCCCCCTGATCGAGGGGGGAGCTACGGGGGGTGGCAGTGCGATATCGCTCGAGTGCGGGAGGCGGCGCTGACGGATGATGTGGTGGAGTTTATGGCGTTGCAATTGCAGAAACTGCCTGCAATAACTCAGGATATTTTGAAGTTAGCAGCTTGTATTGGGAATCAGTTTGATTTAAATACATTGGCGATTGTCTCTGCTGGGTCACAAACGGAAGTGGCAACATCTCTATGGAAAGCTTTGCAGTCAGGGTTGATTCTGCCACAAAGTGAAGTTTATAAGTTTTATGTGGGAGAGTCAATTCACGACAAGGAGCAAGATGCACAGATTGTTAATTATAAATTCCTCCACGATCGCGTCCAACAAGCTGCTTACTCTCTGATTGCTGAAGACCAAAAACAGTCAACCCATCTGAAAATTGGATTCTTGCTTTTGCAAAGTATAACAGAAACAGAAAGGGAGTTGAATATTTTTAATATTGTCAACCAATTAAATCTAGGAATAGATGCGCTAGCTGCGGAAAGCTTCACTAAAGCAAAGCAAGTAACAAAAGATGAGTTAGCTGAATTGAATTTAATTGCTGGACGCAAGGCTAAAGCTTCTGCTGCCTATGAAGCTGCACTCAGATACTCAAATACTGCTCTAACACTGCTGACGGAAAATAGTTGGGAAGACCAGTATGAATTTAGTCTGGCTTTACATCTAGAGACAATCGAATTAGAGTATCTAAACGCAAATTTTGCTCGCTCTGCTGAACTAGCAGAGTTAACTCTACAACATACAAAAACAGTTTTGGATAAGGTAGCAGTCCATCAACTAAAAATTCAGTTTCATATTGCTCAAAACAATATGCTAAAAGCAATAGAAACTGGCTTAAAAGCGTTAGATATTTTGGGATTTTCTCTATCGCTTTCTTCAGATATCGATCTTGCTAATATAGAAATACCTAGTCTTGATTCTGTTAATTCTCTTCAGGCAATGACGGATCCTTTTGAGTTAGCTAAGGTACAAATCCTAGCGAGCCTGATCAGTCCTGCTTACTTCGCGCAACCGGATCTTTTTCCTAAAGTGACCTTGGCTGTCATTCAAGCCTCTTTTGAGTATGGGTATTCAGCCTTATCTGCTGTTGGATATGGCTTTGGAGCGCTGTTGTTTCTTAAGCCGGGATATATAGATCCAGGGTATCACTCTGGGTTACTCTCGCTACAATTACTAGAACGTTTTCACGCTAAAGAAATTGAGTCTAAATTACAACTGATTTTTAACGTCTTTATTCGCCCTCATAAAGAGCGTGGACGTGCCAGCTTAATTCCCTTTCTAAATGGATTACAGGCTGGCTTAGATACAGGAGAATTTGAGTATGCTTCCTACTGTGCTATGAATTACTGCAATCACCTTTTCTTCACAGGAGAAAATCTCAAAGAAACTAAACAATTGCAGGAACAATATCGAGATTTATTAGTTAAGTTGAAATTAGAATTCTCGATGCTTTTTTTTGGAATTTGGAGGCAAGCTGCTTTGAACCTAATGGGAGAATCTGTGGAGGCAACCCATTTGGTAGGAGAAAGCTTTGATGAAACATTGACAATACCTCAGTTAAAAATATCTAATAGCTTTACACTGCTATTTTCTGTATATGTTGCGAAGTCTATCCTACTGTATTTGTTAGGAAATTATACAGCCTGTCTCGAACATTCTATCTTGGCATCTGAGTGTATTAACAGTGAGTTTTCACCTATGATGGTGTCTTTGCACAAATTTTATTACTCATTAGCACTTTTGGCGAACTATCCCGATGCCGATCTAGCGATTGTAGAGTCTAATCAGGAAACTTTGCAAAAATGGGCGGACTATGCGCCGATGAATTTCAAGCATAAGTATGATTTGGTGGTCGCCGAAAAAAATCGAATTTTAGAGCAAAAAACAGAGGCCATAGAACTGTACGATCGCGCGATCGCCGGAGCCAAAGCCAACGAATACATCCAAGAAGAAGCCTTAGCCAACGAGCTCGCTGCTAAATTCTACCTCGACTGGGGCAAAGAAAAAGTCGCCGCAGGCTATATGCAGGAAGCGTATTACTGCTATGCCCGCTGGGGAGCCAAAGCCAAAATCGATGATTTAGAAAAACGCTATCCCCAACTGCTGGTTCCCATATTGCAACCGGGGCGCGATCGCCATTTTCTCACCGAAAACCGCCTGCAAACTGCTGATAAATCTTCATTGAGCGATCGAACTATCCAAACAATCTCCTCTAGCAGCAGCATTTCTGAATCCCTCGATTTTGCTACCATTTGCAAAGTATCACAAGCTTTATCGAGTGAAATTCAACTAGATCAATTGCTCTCTACCTTCCTGCAAGTATTGATCGAAAATGCCGGAGCAACCAAGGCTGCTCTGCTGTTGCTCAAAGACGATAATCTGACGGTGGAAGCCCTAGCGAACCTAAATGAAAGCGTTACCTTACTATCAATCCCCTTAGCAAGCAGTGAATTGCTTCCCGTCACAGCGATCGACTATGTTAAACGTACCTTAAAAACCGTCGTACTGGATGATGCGACAGCAGGAACCGATTTTATGGCTGACTCGTATTTCGTGCAACAACAGCCCAAAAGTGTTCTGTGCACGCCGATTGTGTATCAGGGTAAATTAATCGGGTTGCTGTATCTAGAAAATAACTTGACAATTGGGGCATTTACGGACGATCGCACTCTAGTCATCCAACTGTTGTGCGCCCAAGCGGCCATCTCCCTCGAAAATGCCAGCTTGTACCAACAATCTCAAGCTTATGCCCAAGAATTAGAACGATCGCTCTTTGACTTGCAGCAAGCCCAGTTACAGCTCGTACAGAGCGAAAAAATGTCCGCCTTGGGCAATCTCGTCGCCGGAGTCGCCCACGAAATCAACAATCCCGTCGGCTTTATTAACGGCAATATTGACGAAGCAACGACTACCATCAAAGATGTGATTAACCACTTAAAATTATATCAAGAAAAGCTGCCAAATCCCGGCGAAGAAATCGAACAAGATGCTGAGGATATTGATTTGGAGTATGCCTTAGCAGATTTGCCCAAGATGCTGTCGTCGATGAAAGTGGGGTGCGATCGCATTCGCGGTATCAGCACGAGCCTCCGCACCTTCTCCAGAGCCGATAAAGACTACAAAGTTCCTTTTAATATTCATGAAGGGATTGACAGTACGCTCTTAATTCTCAAACACCGACTGAAAGCTAACGAACACCGTCCGGCGATCGAAGTTGTCACCGATTACGGAAATCTGCCTCGAATCGAATGTTTTCCCGGTCAACTGAACCAAGTTTTTATGAATTTGCTCAGCAATGCGATCGATGCCCTAGATGAGTCAAGTCAAGGCCGCAGTTTTGATCGAATTGAAGCGAATCCTAATTGTATCAGGGTGCGGAGCGGTTTGGAGGGCGATCGCCATATCAAAATTACAATTGCCGATAACGGTGCGGGGATGACTGAATCTGTGAAACAGCGGATTTTTGACCATTTGTTCACCACGAAGGCGGTAGGAAAAGGTACTGGGTTGGGATTGGCGATCGCCCGTCAAATCGTTGTGGAAACCCACGGTGGTAAGTTGAGCTGCAACTCTGCGGTTGGTGAGGGGACTGAATTTGCGATCGTCCTACCTGTTAGTCAAGAAAGTCATTAGTGATGTCCCAGAAGAGCGAACATTAGTCATTAGTGATGATAGCGGTTTTAAACATAGGTTTGTAGTGAGGACTTTAGTCCGCATCCATCCGAGGACTCGCATTCGGAACGATCGAACCTATTTGCCACCACTCCAGACACTGGCAAAATTTCCCGCGCCGCTTCAGCAATTTGCCAAAATCTCAACTATGCTAACGTAGGCAAGCAGCAATGCCTTGTCACGCAGGCGATTGACATACTTTAAAACAATTTATTTTATTGAGGAGCGGTGTATTCCCTATGGCAAACCTGATCGGCACGGACAGCAACGACTTTATTCTAGGTACTCCGCAGGGCGATCGAATTCGGGGCTTAGATGGCGATGACACACTGCTGGGCGCGAATGGAGATGATACCGTAGAGGGCGACGCAGGCAAGGATCAGCTTCTCGGAGGCGATGGAGCAGATTCGCTGCTTGGGGGTGAAGGAAATGACGAGCTCATTGGCAACCAAGGCCGCGATTTTCTTTCCGGTGGCAATGGGGACGACTCGGTTCGCGGCGGTTTGGGTAACGATACTCTCGATGGCAACGACGGGTTAGACAGCTTGTTGGGAGATGCAGGGGACGACTTGGTTCGTGGTAACGGAGGCAATGATGTGATTGCCGGGGGTACTGGCAACGATACCCTCAGAGGGAATGACGGCGACGATTCCGTGTTCGGGAATAGTGATGATGACTATCTCTACGGGGATTTTGGGAACGATTCTCTCAACGGCGGTAGCGGGCGAGATCAACTGTTTGGCCTTGATGGCAACGACTATTTGGCCGGCAGTGACGGTGACGATACTTTGTACGGGAATGCTGGCAGAGATTCGCTCTTGGGAGAATCCGGCAACGATCAACTATTCGGCGGCAAGGCTGACGATACACTTTCTGGTGGCAGCGGTTTGGATACCCTTCGCGGCGATCAAGGTGACGACTGCCTCATGGGAGATGAAGGTAATGATTTCCTATTTGGTGGCAAAGGTAATGATGTTCTCGACGGCGGTTTTGGCGATGATTCTTTGGCCGGAGGTCTGGGCGACGATACAATTTTGGGTAGTTTTGGCAATGACAATTTATTTGGGGCAGAGGGTAATGATTCTCTGGTTGGAGGTGAGGGTTCGGATACTCTAACTGGTGGTAGCGGCAGTGATATTTTTGGATTGGGAGCCGGCCCGGGAAGTTTGGTTTTAATTACTGATTACAATGAGGCTGAGGATTTCTTTGGACTGCCGAGCAGTTTATCTTTCAGTCAACTGCAAGTTCGCCAAGGTAATGGTGCCAATCTCAGAGATACGGTAATTACGATCGACGGGAAGCTGTTAGCAATTTTGGTCAACACTCCGTCGGCGCTGATCGATGCCACTGATTTTATCAGTGTGAGTGGGACGTTTTCCCCCAGGCCGACGACTACGACGACTACGACGACTACGACTACGACTACTACGGGAACGGAAACGACTCCAACTCCGACGACTACGACTCCAACTCCGACGACTACGATTACGACTCCAACTCCGACGACTACGACTCCAACTCCGACGACTACGACTCCAACTCCGACGACTACGACTACGACTCCAACTCCGACGACTACGACTCCAACTCCGACGACTACGACTCCAACTCCGACGACTACGACTCCAACTCCGACGACTACGACTCCAACTCCGACGACTACGACTCCAACTCCGACGGCTACGACTCCAACTCCGACGACTACGACTCCAACTCCGACGACTACGACTCCAACTCCGACGGTTTCGAGGATTCCGACTGCGCCGACTGTTACCGTACCTGATTCAATGGTGTCAATTAGTTCGATCGCCCCGACACCGAGTCCGGGACTCTTGCCGATGCCCGGCCAGATGCCGGTATTTCCTGCAATGCTGCCGAGTCCGATACCCGTACCTCCTACACCTTTCGGGTTCTAGGTGCAACAGCGCCCTTCTGTGATGAGTTTTGAGTTAATGTCAACGTCACCAACTCAAAACTCATCACTATTTAAGGTCTTCCTCAGTCCCGGCCGAGTCATTTTCAGACTTGGCCGGATCGTTTTCTAGTGGAGATAATTGTTGGGCGTACCCCAAGATCGATCGAAGTTTCATACGCTGGATGTAAGGCCAGCCGCCATTGGCTTCAATATTCCTGAGCAGTTTGTAAACTGCTTGGCGGTTGTCGGGAAAAGATGCTTGGAACAAACCGTCCCGAATTTCCTGGTGCGAAGCTTCCAGGGCCCGCAGCAGGGTCAAAAGCAGCACACTGTCTCCCTGACAACTTTCGGCTAAAGTCCGAATCGCCTCTGTCAGCGATTGCAGTTGAGACTGCAACTTTTCTGACTCTAAATTTTTGCCGTTGTCCATACCGCTGCTTCCTTTGAAATCTACAAGGCGTTTGTCCCCAGCCTTTTGGTGAGCCGACTAATCGAGCTAGTGGCGATCGCCATTCGGGGCCAATAAGCAACGTAACTTAAGTGGGTTGACGATCGCAAGATTTATTTGCAGTTCAAGTCAGGAAAAGAGCACAACCCGTCGTACCATGTGTATTGGGCTGCGATCCGAACATGATTGAGAAATCATAAGTTCTTGCTGATTTTCACCGCACTAGCTCGATTTTTTGAGTGAAAGCCAGTGTCGGTGAAGCGAGCCATCTGGATCTAAATGCTGCTATGGCGCTGGCCTAGCCTGCCGGCGGGCAATTATATTTTGCTCGAACTAGGGCTTTTTCTTAATATAATCCGATGTTGGATATTGAGGTTGGGAGTCAGGAACTCAGGGCTAAAAGCCACTGAGCTTGTAAGAAATTGCAAGCTGTTCTGACCAGACCCCTATACGGAGGAGACGTTATTTAGGTCACGACACCGGCGAATGCGACGCCAGTTTTCCGCTCTGTCACCTGCGATTAAACAGTTTTAAAGTCACTGAAACAGTGTCGCAGGTCTAACAAGCCTTTATAACCAGGTCGAGGCGAACATTACCCCGCAAGGGAGGCTCCATCAGGAGCGAACATTATGCGTACAGGGTTGTAAGATTTGAGATGGTAATTGTCCCATCGAAAGTACATTACAAAAGTACACCGGACTTTTACAACTCCAAGGCGGTAATGGAAAGATTCAAGGCGATTGAAATCGCCTGGTCGTTTTTCTCTCAGGTCTAAAGACTGTGAGTTTCCCAGTTACCGAGTTTTTTTTATGAAATATCGTGCTTTAATTGTTGCACTTTTAGCATTTTGCATGAGTGCGCTGGTTGCTTGTTCTTCTGCTCCTACTGATACCACGGTGGCGACTACCGAGTTGCTCACCTACGACGAGATTAGAGGTACGGGATTGGCTAATAACTGCCCTAGCTTGGCAGAAACTTCTCGGGGATCGATCCCGATTGAAGCGGGCGGCACCTATAAACTGACTGGTATGTGTTTGCAGCCCACAACTTACTTTGTGAAGGAAGAAGCAGCCAACAAACGCCAAGAGGCAGAATTTGTGCCTGGTAAATTGTTGACACGGTTCACGTCGAGCATTGACCAAGTTCAAGGTACGCTCAAGGTTGGTAATGACGGTACTCTGACTTTTACAGAAGAGGACGGCTTGGACTTTCAAGCAATTACAGTTCAGTTACCGGGTGGAGAGCAAGTACCTTTCTTGTTCACCATTAAAGAGTTAGTGGCTACTTCCGATCCGGGAGTCGTTGCGCTCAATACTTCTACCGATTTCCAAGGGGAATTTAACGTTCCTTCTTACCGCAGCGCAGGCTTTTTAGACCCTAAAGGTCGCGGTGTATCGACGGGCTACGACAATGCTGTCGCGTTGCCGGCTACTGACAATTCCAAGCTGAAACGCTCTAATGTTAAGTTAGCTGACACCCGTACCAAGGCTGGCAAAATTTCTCTCCAAATTGCTAAGGTCAACAGCGCTACTGGCGAAATTGGCGGTATTTTTGAAAGCGTACAGCCTTCTGATACTGATTTGGGAGCTAGACCTGCTCTGGACGTGAAAATTCGTGGCTTGTTTTACGCTCGGATTGAGCCTTCTGTTTCGTAAAATTGTCTTTCTCGATCGATCCTCTGCGAGGGCTTCGCCAACGCACTCGAGCAGTTTTTTGTCCTAAAGCTACTGCTCGCCCTTCATTAGCCAACAGTCTTTAGAAAGATAACTGAAGACTGTTGACTAATGACTAAATTTATGATTAAAGTGTTATTGACTTGCCAGTTATTAAATTAGAATTTTTGATTAATTGAAGTATTGCGTTTAAACAAATTTGCGACTACAATATGGTGTGAAAAATAAACATCAGTAGAAATACGGATTTTGCTGAACACTTCTCGGATGACCCCGACCAAAAACTGAAGCCCTGACGCTCGCTTAGGGTCGATCGCCAAATTTTAGACCAAAGTTGAAGCTCACAAATTAATCTGTGGAGTTTTAAAATCTAAAATTTAAAATCGACTGACTCCGCCAAATCCTTGCACAGTCCCAAACTTTAACTGGTGTGTCTGCTGTCACAGCTTTTAAGTGCTAGGATTACACCACAGCAAGATTATTTTTTTTAGACTAGATTAAAAACCCGGTCTAAAGCAACATCAGTCCCCTGCTCTACCAACCCTTATGCCACCATGTCTACCACAATCCCCAACGAGCTAAAAAGCGAAAATTTGCAATTGTTGCGCGAGTACCAAAATTCTGGCTCGAACGAAGTCCGCAATCAGTTAGTTCAACTGAATATTGGACTGGTGAGAAAAGAAGTTTACCACTGGATCAATCAGTGCTCTGAAAGCTACGACGATTTGCTGCAAGTTGGGTGCATTGGGTTGATTAGGGCTATAGAGCGATTTGATATCTCGAAGGGACACGCTTTTAGTTCCTTTGCAATTCCCTACATTCGGGGCGAAATTCAACACTACTTGCGGGACAAAAGCCCTTCTGTGCGAGTTCCGCGCCACTGGTTGGCCCTGGAACGCAAATCTGTCGCAGCGATCAAGGATTTGCAGGTGCAGTTGAACCGCAAACCTACGGATGCTGAAATAGCAGCAGTGCTTGAGGTTTCTGTAGCAGAATGGCAAGAAATTAAGTTAGCGCATCTCAATCGATCGCCTTTAAGTTTAGACGCGCCGGTGCAGGATGAAGATGAGGGGGCGACTTGTCTGGGAGAATTGGTGCCCGATAGCAAATATCGGAGTTTTCAGTTGGCGCAAGAAGATCAAATTCGCGTACAGCAAGCTTTGGCGATGTTGGAACAACGGACTCGGGAGATATTGGAGTTTGTTTTTCTGTACGATTTGACGCAGAAGGAAACGGCCGAACGCTTGGGTATTAGCGCGGTGACTGTTTCTCGGCGAGTTAAGAAAGGGCTGGATTTGCTGAAGGAAATTATGACCAAACAGCTTTAGTAAGTTGACAGTTGACAGTTGGCAGTAGTCATTAGTCAGTGGTCAGTGGTCAGTTGTCAGTTACTATCAATGACCAATGACCAATGACCCATGATATCATGTCCGGTCGATTACGATAACAAAAACGGTTCGTAGTGCGGACTTCAGTCCGCAGCATTTTGCGGACTGAAGTCCGCACTACGAACGAATATTATTGCTGTTAATCGATCGGACACGATATGACAAATTTTTAGATGCTACGAACAAATTTATCGAGCCTTTCTAGGGCTTTTTTAATTGTGCCTAAATCCGTGGCATAAGACAAGCGAATGTGGTCGTCTGCACCAAAAGCAATCCCTGGAATAACTGCTACTTGATGCTGTTCTAAGAAAGCATCGCAAAATTGCAGAGAAGTCATTCCAGTTTTGCTGATATTGACAAACATATAGAAAGCACCGTCTGGTTTGATGCAGCTAATTCCAGGGATCGCCTCAAGCAATTCAAATATTACTTCACGCCGATCGGCAAAAGCTAACCGCATTTTTTCCACAGACTCTTGACTGCTTTCCAAAGCTGCGATCGCGCCGTACTGTGCAAAAGTACACACGTTTGAGGTACTGTGACCTTGAATGGTGCTGGTGGCTTTAATTAATTCGATCGGCCCGGCTAAATAACCGATCCGCCAGCCTGTCATTGAGTAACCTTTGGCAAAACCGCTGCTGATCAGGGTGCGATCGAAGATTTCTTTGCCCAGGGAACCGATGCTGACGTGTTTGGCGCCGTCATATATAATTTTTTCGTAAATCTCGTCAGAAACGACTAAAATATCTCGATCGACTATCACCTCGGCCAGCGCTTTAATTTCCGCTGGAGTGTACACCATTCCCGTCGGGTTAGAAGGCGTATTCAGCACAAATAACTTGGTTTTGGGAGTAATCGCCGCACTCAGTTGTTCCGGTGTAATTTTATATCCTGTAGAAGCATCTGTCCGTACAATTACGGGCTTACCGCTGGCGAGTTTTACCATTTCTGGATAGCTGAGCCAGTAGGGAGCCGGAATAATTACTTCATCTCCAGGCTCGATCAGAGCCATCATCAGATTGTAGAGGGAGTGCTTGCCGCCGTTGGTGACAATGATATTTTCCGGTTGATAGTTAAGATTGTTGTCCGATTGGAGTTTGCGGGCGATCGCAGCTTTTAGCTGCAATTCCCCAGCCACGGGGCCGTACTTAGTCTTCCCCGCATCCAAAGCTTGCTTTGCCGCCGCTTTAATGTGTTCTGGGGTATCAAAGTCGGGTTCTCCCGTGCTCAAACTACATACATCAATCCCTTCGGCCCTCATAGCTTTTGCCTTAGCTGCGATCGCCAAGGTTATGGAAGGAGGAACCTCACCCACTCGTGCTGCCAACTTGATCATTGGATTTTAGATATTAGATTTTTGACTTTAGATTTTAGGGCGACAAATCTTGATATTCAACCGCTTCTAACAACCTATCTAAATCTACTCATGAAGAGCTTTCACTAGAGCCAGTCCAAGTCTGCGGTGTAACTTCCTCAATGTAAAAAGTAGTGCATCACTGCTTGCTTACTGCTCGGCTTGCGCTCAACAATAAGCTTGACCACAATTCCCCCGACGCGAGTTTGCGACTTTGAGGTAAAAATATTCAATTGTAGTTAATGATTCATTCGTGCCAGGTGTTTGTTCGGTGATCACACCAACTAAGCCGGGAGCAACTCGCATGAATCAAGCGCAATTGAATTATACAGCTATTGTCACCAGTTTTCAAATTCTGGGTAAATGAGTAGATTTAGCTAGAAATAAACAGATTTCTTGAAACAGATGTTAACCCTGTTGCTATGAAATTATGACATTTGCCCAGGTAGTACGTACACTATCTAGTAATTAAACAATATAAATTCAAAAAGCTACTACTTTTAATTTTAATTTTTTAGTTTTTATGTTTTGCGTTATCATTGTACCATTTTTGATGCCTCGTTACCCTCAACGTCGATCTGCAAGCTTATGGATCTCAAATCTCTGATTCGCGACATTCCTGATTTCCCCAAGCCGGGAATTATGTTTCGAGACATTACAACTTTGCTCTGCAACCCGCAAGGACTGAGCTACACTATTGACAGTTTAGCTGAAAAATGCTCTGAAATGTCTGCTGACTATGTGGTGGGCATGGAATCGCGGGGCTTTATTTTTGGCACGCCTTTGGCTTATAAAATGGGAGTGGGCTTTATTCCTGTCCGCAAACCGGGAAAACTGCCTGGAGAAGTTCTTTTTGCTGAGTACGAGTTGGAGTACGGTGTCGATCGACTGGAGATGCACCGAGATGCCATGAAACCCGGCAGCCGGGTGCTGGTGGTGGACGATTTAATCGCCACTGGCGGAACAGCGGCCGCGACGGCTAATTTGTTGCAGCAAGCGGGATGCGAGCTTGTCGGTTTTGCTTTTGTCATCGAATTGCAGGCTTTGGGCGGGAGGCAGAAATTGCCGGATGTGCCGATCGTCTCGCTAGTTGAATATTAGGTAGTTGAGTGTTAACTGTTAACTGTTGACTGTTGACAAATAATATCCTTTCAGTTTGCATCGGAATCATTCATCTCTCTCCGATATTTCTCTGCGCTCTCTGCGCTCTCTGCGGTTAAATCATTCCGATGCAACTGGAATTAATATCATTCACAAATCTAAAACCTAAAATCTAAAATCTAAAATAGTATGACTTCTATTAAATCTAATCGAAACTGGCGAATGTTGAATTCTTTATTTGGCAGCGAGACATTTACTTATGTTGTCAAACGACTGTTGCAGGCACTTTTAACCCTATTCTTAGCATCGGCTCTGTGTTTTGCAATTATTGAACTCGCACCAGGAAATTACTTAGATACTTTGAGTCAAAATCCGAAAATTTCGCCGGAAACACTCAAACAACTCGAACAGCAATTCGGCTTAGATAAACCAGCGATTGTGCAGTATGGGCTGTGGCTGAAACAAATTCTGACACAGGGGAATTTTGGCACGAGCTTTGTGTATCAGCGATCCGTAGCGTCGCTGCTGTGGGAAAGAGTACCGGCGACGTTGTTAATGGCGATCGCATCTTTGATTGTAACTTGGGCGATCGCACTTCCTTTGGGAATTGTCGCGGCCGTTAATCAAAATAAGACAGTCGATCGCATTTTGCAAGTAGTCAGCTACACAGGACAAGGATTTCCCAGCTTTATTACAGCTTTGTTGCTGCTATTTTTCGCACAGAATACTTCGCCTCTGTTTCCCGTCGGAGGAATGACAAGTATTGACCATGCAGACTTACCTTGGTGGGGTCAAATCCTCGATTATTGCTGGCACTTAATTTTGCCAACAGTCGCCCTCAGCGTCACAGGTTTTGCTGGCTTGCAAAGATTGATGCGCGGACAATTGTTAGACGTGCTGCGTCAAGATTATATCCGCACAGCACGCGCTAAAGGTTTGCCGGACAATCGAGTAATTTACATTCACGCTCTGCGGAATGCGATTAATCCGTTGGTGACGTTATTAGGTTTTGAGTTTGCTAGTTTGTTGAGCGGTGCGTTTATTGCGGAATTTTTCTTTAATTGGCCTGGTTTGGGTAAGCTGACTTTGGAAGCCGTGAACAATCAAGACTTGTATTTGGTAATGGCGAGTTTGATGATGGGTGCTACGATGTTGATTGTTGGTAATTTGTTTGCAGATTTGCTGCTCAAGGCGGTCGATCCGAGGATTAAGCTGGAAGATTTGAAATAAATAGACTTAATTGAGTAACAGAAGGTATGGAATGGCGATCGGTAATAGTCAACAGTTAACGGTATTCCCATGCCCCCTTCCCGATGCCCCATTCCCCATCTTGGAGTGTTTTATGTCAGAATAACAACCAAACGAACCAATGAGTTTTAGTCACTTTGCCGACTGGTGCAGGCATATTGACAGTCTTTCAGAAGAGGCAAGGCACACAGTTAAAGTGTTGTTAAAAAAGGCTAGCACTCATGATGCTGAAGTAGCTGAGCGGATACTTTCAAGCATGACAGAACTGGATCTCAGCAGTAATCGAATTCGTGACATCAGCTCCCTAGGCTCGCTTACCAATCTGACAATACTGGATCTCAGCAGTAATCGAATTAGCGACATCAACTCTCTCTGCTTGCTCACCAATCTCACTACACTAAATCTCAGCAGTAATCGAATTAGCGACATCAGCTCCCTAGGCTCGCTCACCAATCTGACAACACTGGATCTGTATCACAATCAAATTACCGAAATCAGCTCCCTCGACTCGCTCACCAATCTGACAACACTAACTCTCGGCGCCAATCAAATTACCGAAATCAGCTCCCTAGGCTCGCTCACTAATCTAACAAGACTAACTCTTTACCACAATCAAATTACCGATATCAGCTCCCTAGGCTCGCTCACCAATCTGACAACACTGTATCTCTGCGGTAATCGAATTATCGACATCAGCTCTCTCGGCTCGCTGACTAATCTGATCGCACTGACTCTCAAGCGCAATCAAATTACCGAAATCAGCTCCCTCGGCTCGCTCACCAATCTGACAACACTGTATCTGGACAGGAATGAAATTATCGAGATCAGCGCGTTGCGCTCGCTCACCAATCTGACCACACTGCATCTCAACGGTAAAATTACCGACATCAGCTCTCTTGGCTAGCTCACCAATCTGACAAAACTGGATCTGGGTTGCAATCGCAGCATTACCGACATCAGCTTTCTGGGTTTGCTCACCAATCTGACAACACTGGATCTTGACGAGAATCGAATTACCGACATCAGCTCCCTCGGCTCGCTCATCAATCTGACAAAACTGATTATCGACCACAATCGAATTACCGATATCAGCGCGTTGCGCGAGTTGGTCAATCTCAAGCAACTTTTAGAGGAATGCGGCTCGATAATTCCTTTTGAAAAAATCTGTTATGCGTGCGATCGCCCCCGCCACCTACGCTTTGACAGTGAAAACCGCTTGCACGCTGAAGCAGAACCTGCGATCGAGTTTGCGGATGGATGGAATTTTTACTATTATCACGGTGTCAGATTGCCGGAACAATACGGTCAAGTGCATCCCAATTTGTGGAAGGCAGAATGGATTTTATCTGAAGACAATGCCGAAGTTCGGCGAGTTTTAATTGAAGCAATTGGTTACGATCGCATTTGTCAAGAGTTGGCAGCACAACAAATAGATAGTTGGCAGAAATATGAATTATTAAAAATAGATAATGCCGATGTCGAACCGATTTGTTTGTTAAAAATGACTTGTCCGAGTACGGGATTTATTCACGCTTTGAGAGTGCCGCCAGAAGTGCGATCGGCTAGGGAGGCAATTCGCTGGGTAAATGGAGGTATCGATCCAGAGGAATTTTCCATGCAAACTTAATCTATAACAAGTCTAAATCATTCATGAAGATTTGTAGGGGTAGTGGATGGTGCGTGCCTACCCCGAGCTGGACAACTGGGGTATTGCCCCTGCCTTTTATTATGCCAAATCCCCACATATAATCGACTTTATACCGATCGATAGTTATCCCTATACACAAAAAAAAATTACCTTCAGAGACTTTAAGATTAAAATTGAAAATTAATTTCTGACTGTACAGATCCAAAATTAGAGATTCAGCGTATATCACTAATGAACGCAGTACAAGATTTCATAAGTTCACAGCGCTAAAAACTTAAGCTTGGCGGCTTACAGTTGCGTTGTACTTGTCATGACCATACTGCAAACTATCAAATAAGCTGTTCTGCATTTAAACTGTATGTCAAGAAATAATCCAAGTCTTGTGGGATGGGCTTCTAGCCCGTCCCGAATATGCAATTTAAATGCACGACAGCTTAACGCGCTTTTATAGCCTAAAAAATTTCGGTAATATTAGCGCATACTGTGAATTTGCGATTTTTTGTACTGAAAATCCCGCTGCTTTTAGGCACTGGGAATGTCAAATTTAGATGTGCAATATATCATGGCAGAAATTAGAGGTACTATAGAAGCTGACTCGCTTTCAGGCACTCCTGAAGACGATGTTATTTTTGGTTTGATGGGCAATGACATAATTGCTGGAAATTTGGGAATTGACAGTATTTTTGGCGGCAAAGATAGCGATTCAATTGATGGCAATTCTGGCAGAGATTCTCTGTTTGGCGACTTAGGTAGCGATACTGTTAATGGCGGTGAAGATAATGATTTTGTATTTGGCGGCAGAGGCAGTGATGTTATTTCTGGTAATGCGGGTAACGATGTATTGTCGGGCGATCGCGATACTGATATTTTAGCAGGAGGAGATGGTGCGGATGTATTTGTTTTGAGTCGCTATGCTGTTGGCGATCCTTTCCGTACCAGCGGCGGTGTTAATTTGGGAAATGCTGATGCGATCGCAGATTTTGCTAACGGTACAGATTTAATCGGTTTGGCGGGCGGACTCGCTTTTGCTGACTTGAATATTCTGGACGCTGGAAACGATACTGTGATTCAAGATCGGGTAACAGGAGAATTTCTGGCTAGCCTTAGAGGTGTGAATCGAAGCGCGATCGACCAAACAGATTTCACTACTAATATTAGCAGCATTGTTCCCAATCCTCCGCCTCCACCGCTAACAACGGCTTATGCTTTAACTCCGGATAATCGGATTGTCGGTTTTAGCCTTGCTAATCCGGGAAGTGTCATCTCAGATTTGCCGGTGACTGGGTTGCAAGCGGGAGAAAGTTTGCTGGGAATTGATTACCGGCCCGCTAATGGCGTACTTTACGGTTTAGGTAATAGCAATCGCTTGTACACAATTAATCCAAAAACCGGAGAAGCCAGTCAAGTTGGTAGCGGACAATTTGCTGTTGGGTTGACTCCGGGGGCTGTGGGTTTTGATTTCAATCCGACAGTCGATCGCATTCGATTTGTCAATCAAGCGGGTCAAAACGGTCGCCTCAATCCAGATACCGGGGCAATTGTCGATGCTGATACGCTAACGGGAGGAATTCAACTCGATCGCAATTTAGCTTATGCCACGGGCGATGGCAATTCGGGAAATCCTCCTGCGGGTGTGGGGGCTGCTTACGTGAATAACTTTGCGGGTGCAACTTCGACAACTTTGTTTGTCATTGACAGCAATGCGGATGTTTTGGTGAAACAAGATCCGCCGAATAATGGAGTCTTAAATACGATCGGATCTTTGGGAGTTGATGCAACTAGCATTCTCGGTTTTGATATTAAAAGTATTGGCGGCCGCGAAGTTGCGGTAGCTGCATTAGAAGTTGGCGGAATTTCCGGCTTGTACAATATTAATTTAAGCACGGGTCAAGCTTCTTTTGCTGGTAGAATTGCCGACGGAAGACAGATTAACGGTTTGGCTTTGCCTTTGCCTACAGCTTACGCTTTAACTGTCAGAAATGGCACGGAAACAATTATCGGTTTTAACGAAGCGGCACCGCGCGCTTTACTCAGCGATGCTGCAATTACCGGATTACAACCGGGAGAAAGTTTGCTGGGAATTGATTTTCGCCCTGCTAACGGTTTGCTTTACGGTTTGGGTTCTAGCAATCGATTGTACGCGATCGATCCGGTGACTGGGGCTGCAAGTCAAGTCGGTAGCGGGCAATTCGCCGTACAGCTAACTCCGGGCGCTGTGGGTTTTGATTTCAATCCGACAGTCGATCGCATTCGGTTTGTCAATCAAGCGGGACAAAACGGCAGGATTAACCCGGATACCGGGGCAATTGTCGATGCTGACACGCTGACGGGGGGAATTCAACTCGATCGCAATTTAGTGTATGCCACGGGCGATTCCCTTCGGGATAGCTTCGCTTCACGTAATTCGGGAAATCCTCCTGCGGGTGTAGGGGCTGCGTATGTGAATAATTTTGCAGGGGCGACTTCGACAACTTTGTTTGTCATTGACAGCAATGCGGATGTTTTGGTAAGGCAAGATCCGCCAAATAATGGAGTGTTGAATACGATCGGATCTTTGGGGATTGATGCTTCTAACGTCCTCGGCTTTGATATCAGGAGTGTCGGCGGTAACGAGACAGCTTTGGCTGCGATCGATGTTGGCGGAGTTTCGAGCCTGTACAATATTAATCTGACGACCGGTCGGGCTTCTATCCTCGGTCAAATTGGTGACGGGCGATCGATTAAAGGTTTGGCGCTAACCTTGATTTAGATGCTATTGCCCTTGACAGTTGACAGTTACTCTCTCGATGATTCGGCGTTTGAAATCGCGACTACAGAAACTTTCGTCCGCCTGCACGGACTCAAGAATCAAGGAAGCATTAAATCAAGATATCGTAGCCGTTACTAAACACGAACTGCTTAGCCATCCGTTCGATATTTCTTAGTCCCTCTCTGTTGGGACTTTGTTTTTATAGAAGCGGTTTCAACCGCCGCTCGATCGATATGAATCCATCGAGGTGATAATACATGGATTTGGTATGATATTACATCTGCACTCAAAACTATTAATAAGATGCTATCCCAAGTTTTTTACTTGCTGCGTTCCCGTGCTGACGGCAAATATCTTTCGGCCAATCCTAATCCAGATTCGGCGGTGAGTTACCTGCTGATGTTTCGCGAAGACTATGATGCTTTGAGCTATCTCAACGCTCACGCGGCCGATGTTGCCGATCGATTTGGGGTAGAATCGATTTCTGGTTCTCAGGTGAAAACGCTGCTTCAGCGTTGGGGATTCAACGGTGTGGGGGTTGTTCAAGACCCGCTGTTACCGAATATTGAGTTTTTATTGACAAAGAATTGACAATTGACAAGATTTGCGCTTCACCCGTTTTCTAGCAGAAATCGGGTTTTTTGCTGAAGTTTTGAGGCGATCGCCCGATCGACCTTCCCGAGTCCGAAGCCCCATATTTAGTGCAAATTGTGAAATTTGTCAAGGTTTTACCCTAAATCTGAATCCTGTTGTATATTCATAGTCTGTTGATTTATTCCGACACGTCAGTACACAACCTATGGTTCGAGAATTAGAGCGATCGAGTGCCCGCGAGAAACGCAACCTGTCCGATTTTCCCGAAACAGCACCCGCAGCCAATCCAGTATTTTTCAGGACATACAGCCGCCGTACCGAGACAGGGCGGGAGACTTGGGCCGAAGTGTGCGATCGAACCGTCAAGGGCCTCCAAAAGCTCGGAAACCTCACCCCCGAAGAAACAGAACTCCTATACCGGATGCAAAACGAGCTCAAAACCCTCGCTTCCGGGCGCTGGCTGTGGGTGGGCGGTAGCCAATGGATTGAGCAACCAGAGAATTTTTCCGGCGCATATAATTGTTCCTCAACAAATATTCTCGACTGGCGCGCCTTTGGCTTGCTGATGGATTTGGCGATGATGGGCTGCGGCACCGGTGCAGTTTTGGAACCCAAATACATCAACCAATTGCCACCAATTAGCAACCGCTTAACCGTGACAATGCAAGGCGAAATCGGCTCTACACCCGCCCAGTCGCGCCGTCAAGAAACCGAAGTAAAAATATCAGAAAAAACCGCAACTATTTATGTCGGAGACTCCCGTCAAGGTTGGGTAAAATCCTATCAAGCTTTGCTGGAATTATCCACAAATGAAAGATTTGCAGGAGAAGTTCAAGTTCACATCGATTTGAGCGATGTTCGCCCGGTGGGAGAGCCTTTAAAAGGTTTTGGCGGAGTCGCAAATCCAGTCAAATTGCCCGACCTTTATCAGCGTTGCTCGGTCATTTTGAATAAAGCTTTAGGGCGGCAGTTAAATTCAGTTGAATGCTGCGTATTGATAGATGAAGCTGCGGTGACAATTGTGGCCGGCAATATTCGTCGCTCCGCCGGAATTCGTCAGTTTGATTCTGGTGATGAACTAGGTGCAAATGCCAAAGAAAATCTATGGCAACAAGATGACAATGGCAACTGGAAAATAGATCCAGAACGGGATGCTTTGAGAATGGCAAATCACTCTCGTGTTTTCCATTATAAACCAACACTGGAAGAATGTATTGAGGCTGTTAGAAAACAGTATTATTCTGGTGAAGGCGCGATTCAATGGGCTGGTGAAGCTGTAGCTAGAGCTAACGTTGACTTACTTTCAACACCGAGTCTTAAAATTGAGTTCTTGAAAGCTTACGGAGAAGGAAAAGCTAAACATTGGTTGCAGGAACGCTATCCTGATATGACTGCGGAAGAATTAGAGCATCGGTCAGTCCGTTTGGGCTTAAACCCGTGTGGTAAGTAATTTTGCCTCACGTTAAAAACTTCGCAAAATCGGAGAAGACTGAGATGTTAATTCCGAGGTAAGTAAGGGAATTAAAAATCCTTTACCACCGTAGAGCGTACCAGGTGAACCTTCTTAATTGAAGAACATAATCCTGGCAAGAGTGCGGGGCATTTACAATTAGAGTAAATGAAAAAGTACGCCGAGCTACAGATAATATGGAATCTGTAGAACTAGAGGATAAAAAGCCTTTAGGATAACAACACTGGAAATCATCGGCTCTAATTTTCACTGTGTCAGTGGGGAAACTCTGTTAATTACGAAAGACGGACTGCATAAAATAAAGGATGTTGTTGGAAGTGAAATCGAAATTTGGAATGGTCAAAGATGGAGTTCCGTCACACCATTTCAGACAGCGAGCGATACCAAGGTTGGACGACGCAAACTTTATCGTGTAAAGTTTGCTGATGGAACCTATCTGGATGCCACAGAATATCATCGTTTCTTTGTCAAGGATCGCTTTGGTAAAGTTTACCAAGAAGTTCAAACCAAAGACTTGATGGATACAAGTCGATATAGCATTCATACTGAACCTTTTACAATTCAGTATGAGGATGGCATGAATATCGATGCAAGTTATGCTTACACTTTGGGTGTGGCTGTAGGAGATGGAACTACAGACCAAAATGACAATGCCAAAGTTCGACTTTACGAAGGCAAAATGGCATTGTCAGTAGCAGGAAATAAGTCTCCTGAAAGAAACTATGACTATTTACCTGCTTTTACAGATGTAACTAACTTGAGTTTTTCTGGAGAATTCCTGAAAAGTTTGAAAGTTAACCCAGAAGCACTAAATGTAATTGCAAGCTGGAATCGGCAAGCAATCTTACATTTTATTGCTGGATTAGCCGATACGGATGGATCGAATACCAATAGTAATGGTATCAGAATTTATATCTCCGATCGCGAGCGGGCTTTCAGAGTTCAGTTACTTTTGACCAAATGTGGTATTAGCTCATCGCTAAATCTTTGTGCTCATCAAGGGGCAGTTACTAATTACGGCGTCAGAAGTCAGGATTTGTACTACTTGCAAATTACTGACTGCGGTGAAATTCCTTGTCAGCGGTTAGATGTGAGCAAAGGAACGAAGGCTAAAGGCAAAGGTAAATGGCAAGTTGTCACAAGTGTCGAAGAATTACCAGGATTGCACGATACTTACTGCTTCAATGAACCAGAGTTTCATAAGGGAGTTTTCGGCAATACCCTAACTGGAAACTGTAATCTTTCTGAGGTTCACCTCAATCAAATCGACCCTTACAACTTCAAAGAACAAGAGGAAGCTTTCACCGCCGCAGGTTTATCTGTCGCCGTACTTCTCAATCACAAATTTAGCGAACCTCGCTACCAATACAGCCGCGAATTAGACCCGATTGTCGGCGTATCTTTCACGGGATTGTTCGATTTCTTCGTTCATGCTTTTGGCGTTGAGTGGTTGCGCTGGTGGGTGGAAGGCCGCCCGGAAACTCCCCAGGGAATTGCGTTTAAACAGCGGGAAGAAGAGTATTTGACTGGTTGGCGGGAGATTGTGAATCGCGTAGTATGGGATTATTGCGATCGCCATTCTTTAAAACGCCCCAATCGCTGCACTACCGTCCAACCATCCGGTACCAAATCTCTACTGACAGGTGCTTCCCCCGGCTGGCATCCCCCGAAATCGCAGCGTTTCATTCGCCGAATCACTTTCGGGAAAAACGACCCTGTAGCCCTCGCCTGCATCGACTACGGATACAACGTAATTCCGTCCCAATCTGACAAAGATGAAAACGGCAATTTGCTCAACAATCCCTTCGACGAACGCTGTACGGAATGGCTGGTAGAAATACCCGTGGCTGTCAGTTGGGCTGACTTGCCCGGTGCCGATGAAATCGACATCAACAAATTCTCAGCCGCGGCACAAATGGACTTTTATATGCAAGTGCAAAAGTTCTACGTGCGGCACAACACCAGCGCGACGATTGAGTTGCGGGAAAATGAAGTTGAAAGTTTGGGAACGCGGATTTACGAAGCCATTCGCGACGATGAAGGCTACATTTCCGCCGCACTTTTAGCTCGATTTGATGCCCTGGAAACTTTCCCGCGTTTGCCTTTTGAACCAATTGAAAAGCAAACTTATGAGACGATGTTGAAAGACGTTTTAGTGCGCCGTCAAATAGATGTTTTTCAGGTAGCACTGAGTCGTTATGACTTGGGTGAAATGATGGACTCGGGGCCCGCGGGCTGCGATTCTGACAAGTGTTTGATGCCTGAGACTAAGTAGATTTAGCAAGGACTTAAATATGAGAAATCCCCTGGTTTTGGGGATTTCTTTTTTTGAGAATTAGCGATCGAATGTTCTGTAGCAAGTCTCAGGTTGCTGGGACTCTAGCAAGTCGGGGTTAAATATCACCACGAATTTCGCGCCTGGAACCAAGCGACCGAGAATCTCTAGATGACCGTCCGCATCGGATCGAGTGCGGAACTGACCAACTGTCAACCGCTGCATTTTGGGAAGCAAACGAACCATAACCCAAGGATAAAGTCGTTCTTTGTAAGGCATAATTAACTTGTCTCCATACGTATGGGAGCCAGAGCCAGTGCTGATAGGTTGGTAGCCCGGATGCACTGGCTTTCTGACGAACGTGATGTTCTCATCTCATACTACGGACAAATTTTGGTTAAGTCAAGTTAACCATAGGAATTTTAAAATCGGTACAGTGAATGAGTAGTGTGGGGGAAAAACTC
Organism: Microcoleus sp. bin48.metabat.b7b8b9.023; assembly: GCF_013299185.1. Classification (GTDB taxonomy): domain Bacteria; phylum Cyanobacteriota; class Cyanobacteriia; order Cyanobacteriales; family Microcoleaceae; genus Microcoleus. The sequence continues at coordinate 117,797 of NZ_JAAFKG010000011.1, forward strand.
AAACAGCGACGCCAATCGCTGTCTTTGACGCAGCAGCAAGTTGCTGATGAATTGGGCGTGACAGTAACCACTGTGAAAAATTGGGAAGCAGGTAGACATATTCCAAAACTCTATCTCGAACAGACGAAAGCATTGTGTGACCTCTTGAAGCTTTCCTTAGAGGATTTGGTAGATTAAATATTTTTCAAATTTGTAACTAATAGCAAGATGATTAGAGGTGCAATTCCCGATGATATTCCAACTAATTTACAAGAGCAAATACTGCTGCAAGACGCTAAGGCTCAACCTGCCATCATGATTCAAGGGGGTTCCAGCAAACCGCTAGGAGATGCTCCCAGATTGGTCGCCAACTATGGCGGTCAGCCTGAAGATTGGTATAAAATGGCTAGTAACCAAAGCGCGATTATCGAGGGGGCTGTCGTTGAAATCCATTGGTATAGAAATGTCCGCACCCTCCAAAATGTGGAGTACAAAATCAAACGTACATATCCCAAAATAGCACCTAAAAACCAGTGAGGTTAATATAATATGAAAATTTGCTGCATTGCCAACAGAGGGGCTGAACTACCGGAAAATTACCTAGATCCACCGTTAGACATCACCACAGAAACTGAATTTAAACTGATAGTAGGTAAAGAGTATATTGTCTATGCTATCTCGGAATGGCAAGGAAATTTATCGTACTATATTTGCGATGAACGCTATACTTATTATCCGATACACAATCCAGCCCCGTTATTTGAGATAGTCGATGCCAGATATTCTCGGTACTGGCAAGTGCAATTAGCAACTAACGGTTTGTTAGAGATTGCTTTTGAACATTGGTTCTCCATACCTAATTTTTACGATCAACTAACTGACGGGGAAGCAGAAGCAGTTTTGATTTTTGATAAAATAAAAGAACTCATGGACGCTGAAGCTGCAATTCCTCAACCGCAACCTTTCTCCGTCGAGGAATTGCTCGCGATGCCGACCTTGCAACCCGACAAACTCGCAAAAGTACCTGGTTGAAATTATGTCTGACAATCAAAATGAACCTAGAGAATACGATGCAGTCCTCGGCGGACAAAATTCAATTCCGGTCAACGCTGCGGTACTCGGAGGCATCGCCGGCGTTAAAAGCCGATTGGCCTCGCCTGCGATCGAAGTTAGAATCGCCGCACTCTCCGAAGCGCCCAAATATGGGGAAGCAGGCTTAGATTTGATACTTGGAGCATTGCAGGATAAGTCAATACAGGTGAAATCTGCTGCTTTTTTATTGCTGAAAGATCGGGATGAGGAGAAGATAAAACAAGGTTTACAAAACTATTTTCCTATCTTTGAATTTGATGTCATCACAGTCGATGCGGATGGACAAGAAAACAGTCGTCGTAAGTCATTTGCTCGCTTTTTTCCGGAAGATTTAGGTAACGGAATTGTATTGGAAATGGTTTACATTCCCGGTGGCACATTTATGATGGGTTCCCCCAACGACGAAGCAGGACGAGATGATGACGAAAGCCCGCAGCATCAAGTCACAGTACCAGCTTTTTTTGCAGGGAAATACCCCATCACTCAAGCACAGTGGGAAGCCGTCATGGGAAACAACCCATCGTACTTGAAAGGTGAAAAACTTCCTGTTGAATGTGTATCCTGGTATGATGCTGTCGAATTTTGTGAGAAACTGTCGGAAACAACTGGGAAAACATATCGCTTACTGAGTGAAGCGGAATGGGAATACGCCTGTCGTGCGGGTACAACAACCCCATTTCATTTTGGCGAAACGATTACCCCGGAATTAGTCAACTACATAACCGAATCAAACGAACCCACAGATGTGGGGAGTTTTCCCCCCAATGCTTTTGGGTTGTACGATATGCACGGGAATGTTGAGGAATGGTGCAGCGATAAATGGCTTGACAATTATGATGGTGCACCGACTGACGGAAGTTCTTGGGAATCAGGAAACAATTGTCGGATGTTGCGCGGTGGTTCGTGGGCCAACGATCCGACGAATTGCCGATCGGCTGTTCGTAGCTGCGAACAGCCGATCTATGGCGAGAGATTCAACGGTTTTCGGGTTGCGTGTGTTGCTGTACAACCACCAACACCAAATAAAATCATAGCTGACGAAAAACTAAGTCCAGCAGAGACCTTTCAATTCCAAGTCATCACACTCTACCAATGGGGAAGGATCGTCAAAACAGAACAGCGACAAGCCGAATACTTTAGTGAAAATCTAGGGCACGGTGTCAGCTTAGAAATGGTAAAGATTCCCGGCGGCACATTTACGATGGGCCCCCCTGACATCTACAGAGTTAGTGGCGATCGAATTCCGCAGTATCGAGTCACAGTACCGACATTTTATGCAGGTAAATACGCCATCACCCAAGAACAGTGGGAAGCAGTTATGAGAAACAACCCATCGTGCTTTAAAGGTGAAAAACGTCCTGTAGAAAATGTATCCTGGTATGATGCTGTCAAATTTTGTGAGAAACTGTCGCAAACAACTAGGAAAACATATCGCTTACTGAGTGAAGCCGAATGGGAATACGCCTGCCGTGCGGGTACAACAACGCAATTCCATTTTGGGGAAACCTTTGACTTAGACTTACTCAACTATGACACACACTACTCCATAGATGTGGGAAGTTGTCCCCCCAATGCTTTTGGATTGTACGATATGCACGGGAATGTTGAGGAATGGTGCAGCGATCGATGGCATGACAATTATGATGGTGCACCGACTGACGGAAGTTCTTGGGAAACGGGAACAAACAACGATCGGCTGACGCGCGGCGGTTCGTGTTACAGTAGTTCTCCCGATCTCTGTGAATCGGCGTTTCGTGACCACAGTGCGCCGAACGATGTTTACTGTGCCCGCGGTTTTCGGGTTGCGTGTATGGCTGCGTGAACTTCCTAGCACTTTACACTTTTGTCCTTTTGCCCTTGGCGATTGGAAATCGCTTCACCTCAAACAAAGTCCCAGCAGAGAGGGACTAAGAAAATATAACCATATTCTGCGTTATTTGAAAATATCTTTCCGCTTCTGCAATAGCAAAGTTACGGTCAAATAAACTGCTGCGTGCAAGCCTAAAATTCCCCAATTCAAGGCTAGGTTTTGCCATGTTGGTTCGTAAACTGCACTCTTCTCGAATAACTGCGGTAGGATTGTTCGATCGGGTAATTCGATCGGCTTTGGCACCATCGCGTTCACGTTAACCAAGCTACCGTAAGCCCCCACAGACCAGCGGCTGACTGTCAACCACGAGATATACTGACCGATTTTCTCGATTTTAAACAAACTTCCCAGACTGAAGAGGACTCCCGAAAAAATAATCTGCGGCACTAACAGCAAAGGCAAAGCGCTGTTGGCCTGACTGCCATTCTTCACAAATGCCGATACCATCAATCCCAAACTCATGCTGGCCAACAGGGTTAAAAATACTGTAATTCCCAAACCCAGCGGCCAAGCGATTATATCCGGTGACGGCTGTTTAAAACCAATTAAAATTACTGCTGTCATTAGCACTGCTTGCAGCAATGCCAATCCTCCCAACACCAGAAACTTGGAACCGACATAGGGCAGTAAACCTAAATTAACCAATCTTTCTCGCTGGTAAACGGCTGATTCTTTGACGATTTCTTGCAGAGAACTTGACAAACCTACCCAAATAGCTGCCGATGTAAATACAAACAAAATTCGCAAAGCTAAAAAAGCCAGCGCTGGATCGTCTGCTGTTCCGGTAACTAGCGGTTCTATATCTTTGATTCCGGCTAGCAAAATCGGGCAAACAGCAGCAGTTAACAGCCCTAAACCAACGTTAACTGGGTCGCGTAAAGTTAGCTTGAAATAGCGCTCTGCAAGGATAAACAGTTGTTTGATTGGGGAAACTTTCGCGGGTTGGGGAAGTTTGACGGGAGGTGCTTGTTTTTGCGGTGCTTTTGGACTTAAGGGCGCGGTTATGTACCGCTGGTAATAGGCGGAATTGCGATAGGTATTCGCCCATTCTTTGATGACTTTTTCGCCGATTTCTAATTCGTTATAAATATTGGCAAAGTCTGCTTGATTGACTCCAAAGAAATTGGCAGCATCTGCGGGCGGGCCGAAGTAGCAAAGGTAGCCGTTGCGGCCGAGAAAAACTAGCCGATCGCACAAATTGACATTTGCCGTTGCGTGCGTCACCAAAACCACCGTCCGACCTTTGTCTGCCAAATTCCGCAGCAGTTCCATCATCTTTTTATCCAGCCCGGGATCTAGTCCAGAAGTTGGTTCGTCCAAGAAAAACAACTTCGGATCTGCCAGCAATTCAACGCCGATGCTAACCCGCTTTCTCTGCCCGCCGCTGAGGTCTTTGACAAAGGTTTTTCGCTTGTCCAACATCTCAATATCGGTCAGAGTTTTTGTCAAAACTTGCTCGACATCGACATCCGGTGGCAAGCGCAATTTAATTGCGTAGGTTAGGGCTTCTGTAACTGTTAATTCGCCGTGGACTATATCATCCTGCGGCACGTAACCGATTAAAGAACTGTAGCATTCAAAGTTTTTTCGCAATTCGTCGCCATTGACGTAAACTATACCGCGATCTGTGGTTTCAATTCCCAGCAAGGTTCGCATTAATGTGGATTTGCCCGCGCCGCTTCCTCCGACTAATGCCACTAACTGTCCGGGTTCAATTACTAAAGAAATATCGTTGACAAAAGGTCGGTTTAAGTTAATTGCTTCTAAGCCGATCGCGTTTCCTGGATCGATAACTGTTAATTCTTCGTTTTGATAAATTAGCAGAAAAGGGCCGATGCGAATTTTGGCGCCTTCGGTTAAAACGGCTGTTTTTTTGATGCGTTGGCCGTTAATAAATACGCCGTTGGCGCTGGTGTCTGTGAGAACGTAGTCTCCGCGTTTGTTGGCGTCGATCGTACAGTGGGTGCGGGAGACGATCGGCGAATTTAACTCTAGCGTAGAAGTGCGATCGCGCCCCAAGACGACCGATCGATTTCGCAGAGACACAGACTCCCGCGAACCCAAAACGGCCAGCGCCGGACTTCCGGGATTGAAATAACTCACCCGCACCGGATTTCTCAAATCCGTACCAATCCGCAACTCGATTCCGTGTCGCAAAACGCAGCCTTGAGTCGGAGTTACAGGAGTTTCAGTCGGAAGCACAAATAACCCGCCACTGCTGGGTTTTAGGCCGTCGCCGTCATAGATGCGGTAGTCGTCCCCTTCTTGGCGCAAAATCGCTTGACATCTCGACAGCTTCTCCCAATCTTTGGGAACCAGCAAGTCAGCTTGTTGGGGATTTCGTCCCAGTACGTGTTCAGTCTTGGTCAATTCCAAGCGTACCACTTCGCCTTGATAGTCGATTTCTAAATAGGGGCTGGCGATTAAGTTTGTTTTCTTATGGGTTTGACCTGTCATAGGATTTTAGATTTTAGATTTTAGATTGTGCGAGAATTCTGTATTCAAAACATGAGTAATGTTATACCATGTTTAATAATCAATGCTAACAAGCACCTCACTAATCCCAAGCTATTTGCCAAATCAGATAGCTATCATTAAGCTGCTTTGGCACTTCTATACTATTTTTACCAAACTAATTTCTCCCAACCATGAGCTACTGCATTAATCCCAACTGCCGCCATCCAGAAAATCCTCAAACTATCAATTTTTGCCAAACTTGCGGATCTGAGTTGCTAATCAACGCACGCTATCGGGTAATTACTGTTTTGGGACAAGGAGGATTTGGTAAAACTTTTGCAGTCAGAGACAGAGACGGTACTCAGAAAGTGTTGAAAGTTCTGATGAACAACGATACTCTAGGTGTCGAACTTTTTCAGAGAGAAGCGAACGTTTTGCAGCGGCTGAAGCATCCGGGACTCCCAACAGTTGAATCTGAGGGCTATTTTACTTTTAGAGTTAAGGGTAGCGATAAACCTTTGCACTGTCTGGTGATGGAGAAAATTGAAGGTAAAAATTTGCAGCAGTGGCTAGAAGCTCAGAACTACCAACCTATTTCCTCGGAACTAGCTATTGACTGGTTGACACAACTGACGGAAATCTTGAATCTCGTTCACAATCAAAATTATTTTCACCGGGATATTAAGCCACAAAATGTCATGTGCCGGTCGAATGGAAAATTAGTATTAATTGATTTTGGGGCGGTGCGGGAAGTTACAGAAACTATTCAGAGAGCAACTGGAGAAGTAACTCGCATTTCTTCGATGGGTTACACTCCCGAAGAACAGAAAAAGGGCAAGGCTGAGCCGCGTTCTGATTTTTTTGCTTTGGGGCGGACTTTTACGTATTTGCTGACGGCTCAAGAACCGAGAAATTTGCAGGAAGATCCGCGATCGGGTAAATTGATTTGGCGGAATGTGGCGACTCAAACATCGAAGCCGCTAGCAGATTTGATTGATGATTTGATGGCTTATTTTCCGAAAGACAGGCCGAAGGATACTCAAGTTCTTTTGCAGCGACTTGGTAAAATGGTCGTGAAGCGAAGCTATCCCGTAGGGAATCGCCCGCCATCGCCATCTCCCGATCGCAGAAGTCCTAGATTTGCTTTGGGATGGAAGCCGGCTTTAATGGGACTCGGAGTTGCTGGGGCGATCGCCATTTCCGCCTTCGCAATCCAACATTTCTCTAAAACTCAAGTAGAAAATTTATTAAGTTATCAAAGTTCGGCCCATCAGTTTAAAATCAAATACCCTGAAAAGTGGGAAAAACAAGAGTTGCAAAATCCAGTAATTAACGATGTGGTTGTATTCATCGCCCCCAAAAAGAACACGGCTGATGCTTATCAAGAACAAATTACTGTCAGTATAGAAGATTTGCCAAAACCGATGTCTCTCGATGAATACAATGAATCGTCTCTCAAGCAAATTAAAACAAATTTTACTGATGTTAAAATTTTAGAAGAAAATCCTAAAACCATTGCCAATCATCGAGGTTATACAGTTGTTTTTGATGATAAAGACGGACAAACCAATACAAAAAAAATGCAAACTTGGACTTTGATGAATAATAAAGCTTACGTGATTACTTACACTGCGGAGAAATCAGAGTATTCGGAATATTTGAAAACGGCTGAAAATATGATGAATTCCTTTGAGATAAACTAATTCAGTTTGTAGTAAGGACTTTAGTCCAATTGTTTGTAGTAAGGACTTTAGTCCTGATTTTTTCATAGGAGAAAGGACTGAAGTCCTCACTACGAACCTGGAAAGGACTGAAGTCCTCACTACGAACCTGGAAAGGACTGAAGTCCTTACTACGAACTTGGAAAGGACTGAAGTCCTTACTACGAACTTGGAAAGGACTGAAGTCCTTACTACGAACTTGGAAAGGACTGAAGTCCTTACTACGAACTTGGAAAGGAGTGAAGTCCTCACTACGAACCGGCTTGATTTTGCCACTTTTTCCCGAAATCTGTCAGCGTTTCCTTGGGAATTTGCTGCTGCAACCATTCTAAAGCTCGATTTTGGTGCGGGTGAAGGCCGGCGCGATCGTACACTTTGCAAACATCGACCAAATTAATCGGCCTGTTACCGAGTCTTGCTATCAATTGAGTGCGCCACTCTTCAGCAAATTTCTGCATGGTGGGCGCGGGAATCCTGCCCTGCAACCACTCTAAAGCTCTCTCTTGGTGAGGACTTTGACCGCTGAGGTCGTAAGTATTGCAAACATTAACTAAACTCAAAAACCCGATCGGCCCTGCGGCTCTAGTTTGAGGTGGATTTACTCTGGCTGCGGGAGTAGGTGCTGGCCTTGTCGCAGGTGCTGGCCTTGTCGCAGGTGCAGGCCTTGTCGCAGGTGCAGGCTGGGTTACTACGTTTTGCTGCGGCAGACTGCTGGCAGTCTTGCGTTGAGTACCCACACCGCAAACTAAATTATTTCTGCCGTAAGTCGGATCGGAGGGGCGAACATTGATTGGTGTGGTGGCTTCGCAGACAATGGAGACAGTTGCCGGATTCTTTAAATTGGCGTTTTCTTCCAAGAAAATTGCTCCGACATAAGCTTTCATATCCGCAGACTTGGGTATTGCGTAGTGAAAGGCGCCTCTGGTAGTGGTGCGAATTGCAAAGTTGTAATCCTGTGGCAATAAAATACTAAAGGTTTTGGCGATCGACCCCACAGAATTGAGAAAATCGTGGTTGCGAACCACATAGGTTTGCTGGCCGCGCACCATCGCACTAATTGCCGACTCCGCAGGTGATAGCGCTTCCCTAGCTGCGATGCGTTCCGGTTCTGGTGCTGGTGCTTCCGCCTGTGGTGCAGGGGCTGGTGCTGGTGCGGGGGCTGGTGCTGGTGCGGGGGCTGGTACTGGCGCTGGCGCTGGTGCTGGTACGGGGGCTGGGGCTGGTGCGGGTGCTGGTGCAGGTGCTGGTGCGGGGGCTGGTACGGGGGCTGGTACGGGTGCTGGTGCGGGGGCTGGTACGGGTGGATTCTGGGCTGAGGTCGATCGGGCGTCGCCCCTTATTTGGTTCCGCCTCGCCAGAAATATCTCAAAAGGAACGCCGTAATTCTCTACAGCCTGTTGAAGCCGCACGTCAGCTTTACCGTGAGTTGCTACCACACGGCCGTTGCTGTCGAGAACCGGGCCGCCACTCATACCGGGGAGAGATGCGCCGTCGTAGGATAGTTCGTAACCTTCACGAGAACCGGGTGCTCTACCGTTGACGTTGACAGGGTAAAAGCGGTAGCCGCGTTTGGTATCAAATTGTCCGGGACTGGGATAGCCTGCTACATAAACTGTTGACCCAGGCTGCAAATTTGCAGAGGTCGCAGTTTGAGCGACTCCATAGTTATTTTTGCTTTGGAACTGCAACACTGCTAAATCTGTTCCCGGCACGTTTATGGCTTCGTAGATTTTGTAACGCATACCGTCGCCAGTTTGAATAAAGCATTCACCAGTAGTTGCTACGACGTGATTGGCAGTAAGGACTGTATAATTTTCACCTTGACGCTCAATGATCGAGCCCGATCCCTGACAGTCGCCAGCGATCATTACCGTAAATTTTTTAGCAATTTCCCCGATTTCGGTTCGTTCTAGTGCTGGTGCTGGCAGAATTTGCACTGAGACGACGATCGCCACCGCCCCTACCAATGTTGTTGGAATTCTGCTATAAAATTTTGTCATAGTCCAATTATTTAGTTTAGTTTCAGGAATATTAGGGCGGGTTTGTATATATTTTCGATCGCTCAAATCGCCACCAAGCCAAAGCACGAAATATCCCGCACTCAATCGCGCCTATTTTTTCACAGAATTGGTTGTCATTTCCAGCCCTGAAGGTGCTAGCTGCTTAAAAGTGTCGATCGGAATTCCCCAACTGTACTTACTCATCTGCTCTCGCAGCGCTGCATTCGGTTCAGTGCCATCTTTATACTGGTATGGGTCTCCCCACAGCGGGTAAGCGTGGACGCCGTTAACCCCCACCACCTCGCCGCGAACATTCAGCAGCGGCCCGCCGCTCATCCCTTTTTCAATCTCATTGGTGTAACCAATTTGATAGCCACCTTCCAAAGCTTTATCTAACACTCGCCAAACTTTGCCAGTTTTGAACACAAATCCTCTGTCTTTTTGACCTTCTTCTGTCAAAGGAAACCCACCTGCAAATACTGCATCCTGAACTTTTGGTACGGCACCCGGCTTAGCAGTGGTATATTCAACGCTGCTAGTAAAGCGCAACAACGCCAAATCATTGCCTTTAAAATTAGCGTCTTTGACAAAGATTGCAGGGTAAATTTTATTATCTGGGGTTTGGATTTGGTAGGGAGCCTTGCCGGCTTTGAGGACGTGTTCGTTTGTCAGTACGGTGTACTGCGAACCCTGCTTGCGAATGGCGATTCCCGTTCCGGCAACTTGTCCAGACGATCGCACCCTAACAGCGATCGACTCAGCGTGTTGCTGCAATTGCTGTTGCGACATTTCGACTGGCATCTGTTTTAAGAAATTTTTGGCACGCGGAAGTTGTGCAGGCAAAATCATTGAGATGCCACTGATACAAGTTGCCAAGATTAGTGAACGCCAATCCATGTTTGTTTAGCTCGCAGTTTCTTTGCTACTTTTACCACAAACGCTCGTTGTCTGGTAGTTCGTTTTCAAACCATTGATTGAGATTGACGTTAGCAAACCCATTTTCGTATGTTACCAGTTGCTTTTCCCCACTCAGGTAAAGCGGCTGCTTGGAGGCGCGGTTGCGGGTGTTAAGCATTTCTTCGAGAATCTGGTTGGCATTGTTGGGCCGGGGTACTGTCAGCACTATTGCTTCAGCACTCGAACAGTTCCCGCTACCTCTGACTCTATCGACGCACAATACTTGTTGACCATTGAAAGTCCCCGCTCTCATGAATCTGAGTTGACCGTTATCGTTAAACCGTTGAAATCTAGCCGATACGTCTTCGCAGCGCCGTTTGGGAGTCCAACCTGAACCGGAAAAAGCTTCATTGTTCCAAACTATCAGCGGTACGGGGCCTTTAGCGGCCGTGCGGACGATTGTTGCTGGTTTGCCTTCGCTAATCCCGCAGAAAAATTGATTTCTGGTTTGAGCTTGGCTCGGCTGCGAAAAAACACCCGATGTACCTAGAACGATCGCTGCCGCGGCGAGTTTGCCAAATAAAGGTTGTCTCATTAGAGTAGCCTATATAGTTTTAATGATTGGAATTTTTTTTACGTTCTCTCCCGTTAAACTCGATCGAGTTCACAGGAGACCCCTTGCCGCACATAGTTTTTAAATTTTGCGACCATTAACATTTTACTTTACATTATCAAGTAATATTAGTCAATCTGCGTCCACCAAATTTTTGATAATTAGCTGCTACCTGTTCTGAGCCTCGCCGCAGCCCGCCCCACAATCATATTCAATCTTTTTTTGTGGAACAGGCTTCTAGCCTGTTTTTGTGGAACAAGCTTCTAATATCATGTCCGGTCAATTACCATAACAATGAAAGTTTGTAGTGCGGACTTCAGTCCGTATTATGCGGACTGAAGTCCGCACTACGAACCCATTTTATTGTGGTCAATCAACCGGACATGAGATAACCTATTTTTGTGCAACAGGCTTCTAGCCTGTTTGTGTGGAACAGGCTTCTAGCCTTTTTTTGTGAAACAGGCTAGAAGCCTTTTTTTGTGGAACAAGCTTCTAGCCTGTTCGTTCGATCGCACTTCCCAGCATTCCGTCAACCGTTTAGGTAATAATCGCGCGTTCCCTTCGCATTCATAGCTTCTCCGAGTCGCTGCAAACCGTACACGTAAGCAGCAGTTCTCATACAAACCGACAATTCCTGAGATTTTGTCCAAATTGCCTCAGTTTCCTCGACCATTTTGTGCTGCAAGCGCTGGTTGACTTCCTCCAGCGTCCAATAAAGCCCGCTGCGATTTTGCACCCACTCAAAATAACTCACCGTCACGCCCCCGGCATTGACTAAAATATCCGGGAACACCTGAATTCCCCGCGCTTCCAAAATCAAATCAGCAGCAGAATCAATCGGCCCGTTCGCTACTTCAAAAATAAACTTAGCCTTGACATCATTGACATTTTGTGCAGTGATTTGATTCTCCAAAGCTGCTGGAACCAGCACGTCTACATCTAAGGCTAAAAGCTGCTCGTTTGTCAAGATTTCGTGTTCGACAATATTGCAAACAGAACCTTCGCAGTAAATAGCTTTGATACCTTTGTTAGCTTCTTTGAAACGGCGGATGCTGGGAATATCCAGCCCTTGTTTCGCGTAAATTCCCCCTTGGGAATCGCTGACAGCCACAACTTTGTAACCTGCTTTCCAAAGCAATTCTGCTAATTCAGCTCCGGCATTACCAAAACCTTGGACGGCTACCGTTGTCTCCCACGGAGTTCGGTTAAATTTGGGTAGGAGATTTTGAATTACAAAAAAAGCGCCGGTGGCGGTAGCGGTATCTCTGCCCAAACTGCCACCAATTGTTACTGGTTTACCTGTCACAACCGCCGGACTTAACTGCCGCTTAATAATATTGTACTGATCCATCATCCAACCCATAATCATGGGATTGGTGTAGACATCCGGTGCGGGAATATCGACATCTGGGCCGATAAAATCTGCGATCGCATCTACATAACCCCGACTCAATCTTTCCAATTCGAGTTTGGATAATTCTTTGGGGTTGACTGTGATTCCGCCCTTTGCTCCTCCAAAAGGTATGTTGAGGACTGCACATTTAAAAGTCATCCAAAATGCCAGTGATTGCACTTCATCCAGGGATACTTTCGGGTGGTAGCGCACTCCTCCTTTCGACGGGCCTCTGGTATCGTCGTAGCGCACTCGATAACCTTGGAAAATTCGCAGCTCACCGTTGTCCATCCGCACGGGAATTGATACGATTAAACTGGATTTGGGATATTTGAGCCGCTCGCTAGTATCCTCGGAAAGGGATACATATTTTAAGGCTCGTTCTAATCGGCGGCTGGCATCGGCAAATAATGATTCAGACATAAGAATAGGTAACAATTGACAGTTGACAGTTGACAGTTGACAGTTGACAGTTGACAGTCGATATGTTGTAGGGGCGGTGCCCCCGTGCCCGCCCTCTTCGTTGACAGTTGACAGTTGACCGAAGGAAGAAGGAAGACGGAAGAAGGAAGACGGAAGAAGGAAGACGGAAGAAGGAAGAAGGAAGAAGGAAGAAGGAAGAAGGAAGAAGGAAGAAGGAAGACGGAAGACGGAAGAAGGAAGAGGAAGAGGAAAGACAGGAGAAGGAAGACGGAAGACGGGAGAAGGAAGATAGGAGAGTGATTTGCCGGAAAGCTCTGGGTTAGGTGGTATTTTAAATTTAATTATTTTGGCTTAACTGCTGGTTTTTCGATACTTTCTCATTCGATCGCGCTCCCGGTTTGATTCTAGATAACTACAATAACTCCATAGGTGGCTTCTGTCTGATTGTCGATCGACTTTCGGGGCAGTCCCAAGCACCGATTCAGCAAATACAGTTAAAATAGAGGGTGATGTTTAAGCTCAAGCAGCAATTTGAGTTCCATCGCTCAAATCACCGCCAGCCACCAGGGGAATTATATTCTGAAATCTTCGACGCTTTCGCAAACGTTATAAACTAAATTATTATCATGGTTGGACTCCTAGCCGCGCTCTCTGCGTCTGCGGCGGGGGGTATGAGAATTGCCCTGCCGCTTCTGTTGATTGGTTTGTTGCGGATTGACAAACTTTGGTCGGAAATACCTCTATTGTCTCGCGTTCACCCCCAAGTGGTGATATCTATCTTGGTGAGTTGGTCGCTGTTAGAGCTATTTGCTTCTAAAACCTTTGTTGGACAGCGGGTGCTGCAAGTTGTGCAAATTATTTTTAGTCCTATTGTAGGAGCAATTATGGGAATTGCGATCGCTCAGGTAAGTGCGATCGACGAAATCATTTTTCACCCTGGGATGCTGTGGATTATTGGTATTGTCGGAGGTTTGCTGGCTTTAGTGCTGCAACTGGTACAAGCAGGATGGCTTTACCGACTACAGATTTTACCGATTTGGGTGATTTTCCTGCAAGATGTTCTGTGTATTTCCTTGGTTTTGTTTGCCTTTGACGCCCCGAAAGAGGGTGCGTTAATTGCTATGCTGCTGCTGTGGTTGGCTATTCGCAGTTCTAAGGAGTGGTATTGCTGGTACAGAAGTCAGGGAGTACCGGGGGATGGGGGAAATCCCCGCCGCCACAAGCGCAATCCAGATTAATTTTTAGGCACGTAGTTGCGCTTGGGCGCTCTTTCTTTTATATATAAGAAAGAGTGATTTCATCGCAATTACGTACCTTTTGTTTGATCTGAATGTTGCGTCTAGGAATCAGTTTATTCTCCAATACAAAAACCTTTCCGGAGCGCTCAAGCGCAACTACCTACCTCGGAGCGCTCAAGCGCAACTACGTACCTTTGAAAGAGCACTGAAGCGCAACTACGTACCTCGGAGCGCCCAAGCGCAACTACGTACCAAGAGCGCCCAAGCGCAACTACGTACCTTTGATTTAATGGATTTAATCTCCATGCAAAAACCGCCCTCTTGCAGTTTTTAGATGCGCGGGGCGGGTTTTATGTTGAGATTCTTTGTCTGCTGTTGGTTCAGATTGCAGGCTTAATCTGCACCTAAAAATAGATCGCACAACCGATTATTATTTAAAGCAAGCCGATCGAGTGTAGCGGGCCTTGACCCGTAATTAACTCGATCACTAATGCTATAAAACCAATCATTGCTACACGACCGTTCCAGACTTCCGCCCCCGTCGTCAAACCCCACTCCCACTGCTCTTGAGGGTACATTTTAACTTTCTTGGAAGGGCGTATCACATCCGAGAATTTAACGCTGGGAGATTCTATCGACTCGATGACTAAATCTGCCAAGGCTTCAATAAATACCGGATGAGTATTCAATGCAGGGACTCGGTAGAAATTTTCAATCCCCGACTCTTCTGCTAATTCTCGATACTCCATGTCAATTTCTTGCAGAGTCTCGATGTGCTCGGAAACAAAACTAATTGGAACTACCAACAAATCTTGAACTCCACTTTCTGCTAATTCGGTAATCGCTTCTTCGGTGTAAGGCTTGAGCCATTCCACCGGGCCAACCCGACTTTGGTAAGCTAGTGTATGTTCGTTCGATCGATTCAAATGTTCCATAATCAGGCGAGTGCAATCTTGAATCTCGCGCTGATAGGGGTCTCCAGCCTCTTCTACGTAGCTGAGGGGGACGCCGTGAGCGCTGAAAAAGATGTGAACTCGATCGGGATTTGGACTGTTATCTAATTCTTGGGCGATCAATTCCGACATTGCCTGAAGGTAGCCTGGTCGGTGATACCAAGAAGGAATCGCGGTATATTCTATCTGGTTGAGTTCTGGATCTTGGTTCCACATTTCTTCTAGCTGGCGGAAGCTAGAACCGCTGGTGCTGATCGAAAATTGAGGATACAATGGCAAGATTGCCAATTGTTCGATGCGATCGCGCTTTATTTTGCCGATCGCCTCTTCAGTAAAAGGATGCCAGTAACGCATCCCCACGTATACTCTGGCATCTTGTCCCTTAGACTGCAAAAGTTCTTGCAGCGCCAAGGCTTGTTCTTCGGTAATCCGCCGCAAAGGAGAGCCGCCCCCGATTTGGCGGTAGTTTTCCTGGGATTTTTTAAAACGTAGAGTCGAAATCAACCAGGCGAGCGGTTTCTGCATCCACGGAAACGGAATGCGAATGATTTCCGGGTCTGCGAACAAGTTGAACAGGAAAGGACGGACATCCTCGATTTGATCGGGCCCGCCCAAGTTTAATAGTAATACTCCTACACGGCCCATAGCGGTTACAGCTCTCCCATCGTCTCAGTTCTGTTACTTATTTTTATCATATAACTTAATAATATCTTAAGTCGATAGCAAGATATACATAATTTTGAATATGGCAACAATTTTGAGAGATTTAAGTTATAGGTATCAGTGGCTGTACGATGCGATCGCGCGTCTGGCTGCTTTAAGCGTAGGTGGTGAAACTCGTTTTAGGCAGCTAGCCTTGGAAAATGTGACCCTGGGCGCGGAAACTAAGGTTTTAGACCTTTGTTGCGGTAGCGGTCAAACCACGCAATTTCTCGTGCAATATTCCCAGGATGTCACAGGACTTGACGCTTCGCCATTATCGCTGCAACGGGCAAGGAAAAATGTGCCCTCAGCAAATTATGTAGAAGCTTTTGCCGAATCGATGCCTTTTGGCGACAATCATTTTGATTTAGTACACAGCAGCGTTGCGATGCACGAAATGCAGCCGTTACAGTTGAGGCAAATCTTTGAGGAAGTATACCGCGTGCTCAAGCCCGGTGGTGTATTCACTTTGGTAGATTTTCATCGGCCCACAAATCTGCTATTGTGGCCGGGGTTGGCTGTATTTTTGTGGTTGTTTGAGACTGAAACTGCTTGGCAGTTGATTGAAACTGACTTGCAGAGTTTGTTGGCCCAAGTGGGATTTCAACTCTACAATTCCGAAGGAAGTCAACAACCTAAACTTTATGCTGGCGGCAGTATCCAGGTAATTCAAGTTCAAAAATAGGTATGTTGTTGCGCTTAAGCGCTCTTTCTTTATATACATGAAAGAGCGCTGAAGCGCAACTACGTACCTGGATTTAATGTGACATTTGGGTTTATGAGTAACAACTAAACAAACTTTTTCGCTTCAGTCAAAGCTGCTTCAAACTTAAGCAATACATCCTTTTCGGTGTGAATAACTTTCTCCTGTTCTAGTAGCGGGCGACCAAACCGAAAAATACCATCTTGTTCTACGTGGTCTACAGCAGGAAGCGTTTCGGGATGCGGTAAAAATTTGCGACCAATCGGGTACGGCGTGTGGTAAGAAAAACTAAAATCGGGAAACTTATCGCTCTTAATTTCTAGGTAATAAAGCGAATAATAATCCTTTGTTTCACAGTACACGCATTCCCGGCACTTATTTACCAGTTTCCGGTTTTGATAGAAAAAATCCCACTTATCCCAATAGTAGTCATCTTTCATCATGTCCTGGTGGTCGTCGCACAGTTCGAGATATAATTTGTCAGCACCGGGAGGACGGTAAAAGTAAAGCATAGCGTAGGGCATTTCAATCAGTAATTTGACTGCTTGATTTTTGCGCTCGTACCATTCTTGCTGGTGAATTTCATAAATTTCGTAGACTTCGTTAGATTTAATTGCTTTAAAGCTGTTAAGCTGATTTTCTTTTGCCCACCGCGACGCCCAAACTGTCCAGTAAGCTAACTGGAAAGTTGCTGAAATTTCCGCCGAACCTTGTTCTTTCCAGTCGGAAATAATTTTTTCCCACGCTGCACTAAAAGCTCCTCGCGATTGTTCGTTTTGTTCGGAGTTTTCTGTATTGATTGGCTCGGCTGTTGGGCGATGATTTTTAATCAACCCTTTTGGTTCTTTGCGCCAGTTATCAATGTCTGTTGGCGTGAGACTTAAGATGAATCTTCTGTCGTGAACGGGATATTCTAAATGAATTCCAGATTTGCGGAAAGAGCGGTATTCTAGGATCGGGAGTCTGCCTTGTTCGATCCATTGCTGGCGTTCTGCTGCTGAACACTTGAGCATTGCTTCTAATTCTACCGGATCGACGGCTAATTCACTTTTGAAGGTCTCCCAAAATCTTTCTTGTTCGGCTGCATTTGCTTCCAGCACTGATACAATTGTGCTGACGATGCGATCTGTTTGGTCTTGAGAATTGTCGGGAAGTCCTAAGAAGTCGAGGAGTTGGGCTTTGAGTATTCGTCTGGCAGAAATTAGCTCGGCTAACATGAGAAGCTCCAGTAGAGTCTGAACTTGCAACCTTGAATTCGCAAGATTTGTGCAAGTCTTATCTATCTTAATGGATTCTATTGGGTTGTCGGCAATTGAATTGACATCCGATCGCCAATTGTAACGGATATTGTCTGGCACAGGTCGATTTTACGGGATTTGGGCTTGAAAGTCGTGAAGCGTAGCTATCGGAATCTTAATCGCCCGCCACTGGGTCAACTCTAAGCAAAAACACTCATATCAAATCCGGCTGTACCGAAATGATTAAACCACAGAGGGCGCAGAGGACACAGAGGGAGAGAATAGAGATGAATCATTCCAATGAAGCACCGGATTTGATATCAAAGCCAGGTTGTAAGGTCGATTCACGCTCGGGATAGCTACGCCGCGTGCTTGTGACAAAACCGGCTAAAATCGATAATTGCGATCGCGCACCCACAAACTCACAGGCACAGCATGGCCTGTTTTGTCAACCTTGACTTCTACGACAAAAGACTGCCGCTGCTTCCGTTGAGCTTCGCTAATCTCGTCATTGACTTTTTCCCTTTCATTCTCGGGCATATAATAAGTTTCCAAGCCGTATTCCATCTGGGAACCGTTATATTTACCTTGAATGGCGATTTGATTGGCGGGTAAATTTGGGGGATTGTTCAGACTGACGCGCGTGGGCTTCCAAGGTTGGGGGCGGGCGGAATTTGTCGCGGCTGTTGGCGCTTCTAGGATTACGTAAAAACTGATATTTGGGTTGACACGGTATATTTGTTTTTCGCAAACAACTCCGCGCCGACAAGGTATTTTCTCTAGTTTTCCTGGTAAATCTTTCCAGCCGGGGAGCTTTTCGAGATTTGTGCGATCGGAAATATCATAACTCAAAACTTGGTAATATCCGCGCAAAAAGTCGTAGGGGTCTACTGGTGCAGTTTGCAAGACAACTGTTTTGCCAGTAACAAAAGTGTAAACTGCTGGAGCCGGTACTGCGGCAATCAGTCCAATTTGTAGCAGTAAAGGAGCCCACAGCCGCCACTCGGGAAGCCGTTTTGCAGCGGGGGGAAGGGTGAAGGATGGCGGCTGAATTAAAGTGTTGGTTGTTTCTGAGTTTTCGGTATTCATATTAGGATTTGGGAATTTGTGATTAATTGGTATGTAGTTGGGCTTTAGCCCTCTTTGTCTAAAATTCTCAAGAGGGCTAAAGCCCAACAACATACCTAGAAACAACTATCTGACTCCTAATCATCGATTTTAGCGAAGTGTTTCTCGAACCACAAACCTGCTGCAATTACACCAATTCCGCACAATACAAAGACAAAAGATTTGAGCAACAATTCTGTGTTGTATTCAAAGACTCGACTGATAATTTGCAAAGTTATGAAAACCATTCCTCCCCAAAAACTCTGACGGTTTCCTAAAGCTAAACCTTCTCGGATTAAGCCGACTGCGAGCAGAAATGATAAAACATTAAACAGAAAAGTTGCTAATTGAGGAATCGGAGTAAAAGTGAGGTGAAAAAACGGTATGAAAGCGCTGGCGAGAATGAAAATGCCGATCGCACCTGTAGTCAAATTGACTGTTTTTCGCGGGCGGCGCCCCATCTCCAAACGTCCCAAATGCAGCCACTCAAACACTGCTAAACCGCCCAAAACAGCGACATTTGCCAACAAAACCCAATCAGACCCGGTTTGCCTAGCTGTCGGCGAATATTGCCAAAACCAGTGGAAAGACAGAAAGTAAAACAGGCCGGCGAAATACAGCAGTGCTAAACTGCGGGCGGTAGGTTGAAACAGCCTGCTGTGTACGTGAGGCCATATCGCATCGTCGTATCCCCACAGCAAGGCGGGCGCTAAACCACAAAATATTGCTGCACCCCAGCCACCATCTACTGCTTGGGCAATAGAAACTTGTAATGAGAAAATTATGGCGATCGCACCTATAGTAAAAATAACACGCGATCGACACCAATAAGCTAACGGCACAAACATCAAACTTCCAGCGATTGGCATTTGTCGCACCAAAACTTCCAGCCAAGAAAACTCAACTTTAGAAGACCAATCTAACACCGCCAGCCAATAGCCGAAACCGATTAAAAGTGCGGACAAAACACCCAACGAAGTCAAGCGCAAACTGTAAGCCATTCCTAACACTCCGATTCCCCAAACGAGATAAAGTCCGTAGGAAGAACCGCCCACGTGGAACATTTGCGCCATCAGCGCCATATTTGCTCCTAAAATCAGAGCACCTAAGAGTAACAATCCTTCACCGAGAAGCTTGTTTCGCCCTTTTGTTGCGGGTAAAATACTTTGATTTAAGTTTTTGTTTTGGGATGGGGGAATGCGCCACAAATAGAAACCTGCGACATTGACTGCAACGAAAACGCTTAGCAGCAGTGCCACTCTCACTTCGCGCGACCAAACTTGCCAGTTGGCTGCTACAAATGTTATAACTCCTATGCCTAGAAGTATGCTGCCCAAACCGATGAGAATGCTCAGAAATTGGTTGCGGGAAGTGGTTTCGATGATGTGGAATTGATATCGTTCCGAAAGTTGTTGGTAGAAGGATTTGTCGATGAATCCTTCTGCTTCCCAGAGTTTGGCTTCTGCACGCAACTCGCGCCGAAATTTATCTGAAATCATTTTCAATATTCCAGAGTGTTTTAACTGTGATTCTTATAATAATGTCACTTGTCGGTCGATTGTCGGTGGATGTTGGGACACCTGCTGAAGTTGCACAGGAGTGTTTGAAGACAGTAAACTGGAATTGCCTAAATTGTTGATTGATAGAGTAACCGCAGATGTGAGGTCGATAAAAATTGACATTTTTAAGAGTGGTTCTAAACTTGATTTAAATTCCAATCATAGGGTAAAAAAACGATCGCCCATTCATCGCTTACAGCCACCTCCGGCCCCAAATAACCGCCCACATACGCAGCTACCGAACCCGCCGTCTTGACAAAATCCTCGCCGTACCACTGGAAAATCTTGCTCAAATAAAGCGTCTTTTTGCCAGCATCGTACCGCACCTTATCGGGATTCTTGATAAAACTATTCGCATCCGTCTCCAGTTGAGTTCGCACCGACTCGGGAAAGTAAGCGCCGCGGCGCAACAACGGACATCCGACGGAAGCGCAAACTAAGGCAAAATGGATGCGCGCTTCGGCAAATTCCGGGCGCAAAATTGCGTGTTCGATTTGATTGAGACTGTACTTTTTGTGGCCAATAATTGAATTTGAACGGGTGAAGAATTCCAGAAAACCCAGCCAGTTGGGGATTCCTAAAATTTTGGGACGGATGGACGCGATCGGGTATACTTCGATTACTTGGGAAATTGCGATCGCATTGTACGCATTCAGCCACAGCGCCAACCGCGCATCCGCATCCGTCATAGCAGCTAAATCTACACCTGCCAAAGTTCCCAGCCAATTGCTCAAAACCTCCGCCCCTTCAGCTTTCCAGCGTCGGTAATTGACGCGGCCGAAATCGTCAACGTAGCATTTTAGCAACTCGTCCCAAATCGAAAAGTCGATCGAATTTATCATTAAGTAGAAGGAAGAAGGAAGAAGGAAGAAGGGAGAAGGGAGAAGTAAGAAGTAAGAAGGAGGGAAAAGAGATACACAGCCAGCTTTTTAGCTATCCGTATTTCACGTTTAATTAGATCGATTTACCACCAAGAATTGGTTGAAAGCCGGAACCCTTTGAGGGAGAAATTAAACTCAAACTATTCATTACTCCAATCCTCTTCGTTTTAGGTAGAAGTCACTTTCCAACTGTCAACTGTCAACTGTCAACTGTCAACTGTCAAATTACTGTCCGCATTCTAAAGCCGACATTGCTTTAGGTTCGGGTTTTATTTATTGTACGCTTATTTTCTTTTAACTCTTGTGCGGTAGCCTTCGACGCTGCCGAAAAGTTAAATTCAAGTGTATAAGCTGTTAGTCATTTAAATTTATTGCTTGAACCCCTTAAAGTATGGGGTCTGAGCTACAAATAGCGCAGTTTGAATGTCGAACAGCTTAGCCTTTCTCAAATAAGTGAGGTATGCCCTATGCCCTATGCCCTATGCCCTATGCCCATGCCCTATTAGCAGCTCATATTACACCAGAAAGGCTATACAACAGCTTATTTAACCCTACCGTCAACCCAAGTAGCCCCTTTAAGCTTAGCATTTTCCAAATTCGCCCCCGTCAAATCGGCTCCGGTTAAATTGGCCTCAGTCAAATCAGCACCTGCTAAATTAGCTTGCCGCAAAGATGCCCCGCTGAGTGAAGCCCCGCTCAAATTTGCCCCAGCTAAATTCGCTTCTCTGAGATTTGCACCTCTCAAATCTGCCCCTTGCAAATCGGCATTTGCTAAACTGGCTTGCTGGAGGGGAATGCTTCTCAAATCGCATCCCGGACATTGGTTAGTTTGCCGCAACTGGTTCATTTGCTGGGGGTTCGCTGCAATCACCGCTGTAGCCAACCCGAATATCAGTCCAAATGAAATCGCTCCTAAAGTTACAGATTTCATAGTGTTTACCTTCTACAATTATAAAAGATTCTTAATTTAAACTTCAACGGGGAGCGGCTTATTCCGGCACAACACCAATCCCACTTTCAAATGCAAATTTGTAATTTTTCGTTACCAAACAAAGCAACTATGAGCGATCGCACAAATTTTTTTGATAAACTGTTAGCGGCTGTTGAAATCAATCAAAGTCTGCTTTATTTAGCCCTCGACCCCAACCCGGAAACCTTGCCAGCACTGGTTTCGATGACTGTCGAGGAAACTCAAAGTTTTGTAACTGATTTGTTGAAAAGGCTCAAAAGTGCGATCGACCAAACAGCCGATTTAATCTGCGCCTGCAAAATCACCCTCGGTTTTTATCAATCTCTCGGCATTCCCGGCTGGCAACTGCTGCAACAAATATTAACAATTATTCCAGAGCACCTGCCAGTAATTTTAGATGCCAAACACAGCGATTTAAACACCAGCGCGGTATTTGCCAAAATCGTATTCCAAGACTGGCAATTTGACGCTGTTACCTTAAGTCCCTACGCGGGAATCGATGAAGTAGCGCCTTTTTTATTATATCCCGGAAAAACAGTCTTTGTCCTCTGTGCCACCGCCAACCCGTCAGCCGCCGAATTGCAAGAATATCCGACAGCAGAAAACCCTTTCTACTTGCAATTAGTCCGAGTATCTCAGACTTGGGGAACTCCCGAACAACTGGGTTTAGCTGTAGGAGTAATGCCGGATATCTTGGCGCGAATTCGCCAAGCTGCTCCCGAACGGCTGATTTTAGTGGAAGGAGACATCACCGGAGAAAATCACTTGACAGAAGAAAACGACCTCGCGCAACTGCTGGCGGCCGGTTTAAGCAAGAATGGTGAGGGTTTATTGCTGCCAGTCCCCCCAAGTTTGTTGGCGGGGAAGGAGCCACGCCGAGAAATTGAGAAATTACGGGATAATATTAACAAAGAGAGGCTGCGCGCGATCGAAGGAAGTCCGACTTGCGAATTGTGGCTGCCGGATGTTTGCTTTTTGCAACCAGAACCCAACCGCGATTTAATCTTGCAACTTTATGACATTGGCTGCGTAGTTTTTGGCGACCACGTACAAGCATCGGGCGCTGTATTTCCATATTATATAGATCTGCGTAAGATCATCTCAATTCCGCAAATTTTCCACCAAATAGTTAGCGCCTACGCAGACATTCTCAAAGACTTAAAATTCGATCGCATTGCGGGCATTCCCTACGGTTCTTTACCTACAGCAACGGGTTTAGCATTGCGGATGGAACGCCCGATGATTTTCCCGCGCAAGGAAGTGAAAACCTACGGTGCGGGTAAGTTAATTGAGGGGCATTTTCAGCCTGGAGAAACGATTGTCGTAGTCGATGATATTTTGATTAGCGGTAAAAGCGTGATGGAAGGTGCGGGGAAGTTAAAATCTGTGGGGTTGAATGTGGAAGATATTGTGGTTTTAATTGACCACGAACAGGGAGTGAAAGATAAATTGCAGGCTAACGGTTATCGCGCACATTCTGTGCTAGCACTTTCGGAGATAGCTGAGATTTTGTATCAAGCAAATCGCATTGATACCGAGCAATTTAATATGTTGACAGCGGAAGGTTGAATCCCAATTCCTGTAGATACTGTCTTGAGCTGTCAAGGGGTAGCAAGTAAATAATTGGGGTCGAAAGGCTTTTGGGACTTTAAAATACCAAAAGCCAAATGCACCAATTTCCGCATCAAAGCACCAATCACCTGCATTTTGACCTTGCCACGACCCAATAAGGGAACACCACAGAATGATTTATCCTATAATGACCAAAAGATAATTTCAGTGTGCAGCCTATCTTATGTCTCTAAAATCTATAATGAAACTGACCGAACACGCCAAATCTCTTTACATCGAAACAGCTAAAAAACTTAAGGGGACAGACAGACGACAATTCATGGCATCGGTAGTCAAAGATTTAGGAATAGGTGGACAAACGTTAGTAGAACAGGAGTTAGGATGGAACAGACGCACCATTCGTAAAGGGATGAAAGAGTTGAAAAGTGGTTAGCCAATTGTCGATGGTTTCAATCGCAGTGGACGAAAGCGGATTGAAACAAAATTACCCAACTTATTGAAACAATACTTCGGACAGTTTTTAAGCCGCGAGAGTACCATAGGATAGGACTGATGGAAGGTTAGGGTGATTTAAAATTAAATTCCGGTCTAAATCTAACTTATCAATAAAGGTGTAAAGTATATGCCTATTGAATTCACGGCGTTTATAAGAGGTCATGGAAAACACGAATGTCTCGGGCGATGAATGACTATTATAAGCTTCA
>NZ_JAAFKG010000110.1 GCF_013299185.1 Microcoleus sp. bin48.metabat.b7b8b9.023
TTAACAATCGAATTAAGTTGATTAAGCGACAAGCCTATGGCTTTATGAACTTTGATAACTTTCGAGCAAGGCTATTAGCTTGCTTTTCTGATTAGGTTTGCTTATCACCTTGACTCCAGAAGAGCCAGCCTATGGCTTTATGAACTTTGATAACTTTCGAGCAAGGCTATTAGCTTGCTTTTCTGATTAGGTTTGCTTATCACCTTGACTCCAGAAGAGCCACATACACACTGCGGAAAACTTCGAGATTGACTCGATCGAGCGCAATTTAATTAACATAGTGATGCGCTCCAGTGTTATAATCCACAATTAGAAAGAAACATCTCGCGTCGAATTGCTGACCATTCGC
This sequence comes from Microcoleus sp. bin48.metabat.b7b8b9.023, assembly GCF_013299185.1. Taxonomy (GTDB): domain Bacteria; phylum Cyanobacteriota; class Cyanobacteriia; order Cyanobacteriales; family Microcoleaceae; genus Microcoleus. The sequence continues at coordinate 350 of NZ_JAAFKG010000110.1, forward strand.
TGATACCAATTTTATCGTTTGTAGGAATTGGCTGTCCAGTCCGTTGAGGATGGCGGCTGTAAAAAATTGTATCTGCGAGGCGATCGTAAGTTTGTTCGTAGGTTTCGCCGTTAATTGTGGTGAATTCCCATCCTTTCTCTTGTGGCGAGACTCTCAAGCAGACTTCTTGTACCGACTTGACTCGCGGATCGATCGCCTCACGCAATCTCTGCCATTGACGGATATATTCGCGATCGTCCGTTTGGAGTTTGCGATTGTTTAGTTGAGAATTAACCCTGTAGAATAGGTAGTCTGTTAATCGATCGACGGCTTGTTCTCGCGATTCGGCTTTGGCTGGATTGGGGCCCAGGAGGAGAAGTGCGATCGCAAAAACACAAACCATTAATAATCTGGAGAGGGGTTTAATTGACAGCGACTTGACTAACATAGCAATTTGGCATTAATTCCTACTGATATCTCCACCATCTTAACCTGTACTTACGCAAGAGTCCAGAAAGCAGATTTTCATCAAAATACTTCGTTACAGTCCGTAAGTAGATGAGTGAGACAATACATAAGTATGTCATTGCCAGCTCTTAGCGAAGCAATCGCAATCGCTATGATATCATTCCGATACTACCGGAAGTGATACAATTTTATGTTATTCCTGAAGTTCTGCTAATAACTGTTCCCCGAAAGGATGTTCTTGCAATTTCTCATATGTCAAATCTCCTTTGCTGATGCCTTCCCGCCACAATCCAACATAATTTTTCCAACACATGAGAACTTTAGGATGATTTTCTGGCAATTTGGTGCGAATAATTTCCACTGCATCAAAATACAGCGATTCTGCTTCCGAGTACCTTCCTTGGGATTTATAAAGTTCGGCTAAATTGTTGAGGTCAATGGCTAAACTAGGGTGGTCTTCAGGGAGTGATAGTCGGTATATTTCTAAGGCTTGTAAATATAGAGGTTCCGCTTCCGAGTACCTTCCTTGAGATTTATAAAGTAGGCGTTGCTGAACTAGGGTATGATAAAATGGTATCGGCTCAATAAGTAGGGGTAGCAGTTAATCTGGTTGCCAAGACAAGCCCAAAGGATAAAGAGCAGATTTTTCGCGAATAATAGTGGACAGAGAGGGGATGATTCCAAGTTGAGAAATTCGATCGCGCACATAATCAAAAAAACTGATTCCCAACTGACTAGTAGTAGCAACAAGAGACATAAAAGTATCCCATGCCTGAGTACCCTCAATCGTTTGAGTTGTATAACTAATATTACGTCGCTGCACCATAGTTCTGGCAGCTAACTCAGCGGGATTATTGTGTAAAGGTAATTCAGGATGGTCTAAAACCCTCAGCAACTCTGATACTTTTGGATCAGTTAATTGTTTACGTTCATCCAACAATTCATAACCACTTGGGGTTTCAAAAAGCAGCAGAAATTTAGACCTTAAAAGCAGTGCAGCTTCAGGACTCTTAGCATCTTTATAAGCTAATATAGCAATCCTAAATCATTATCAAGGCTATGATACAATATATATGCAATACTTGATAGTGACAATAAAAAATGAATAAATTACAACTGCCACAAAAAGACATGGAAAAAGAAAAAGCTTCGTTAGAATATTTCATTAAAAGTGATCTCGATACAAGAGAACTTAAACGAGCAATAGCTGTAAAGATGGCGATGGTCGGTAAGTCCTACAATGAAATTAGCAAAATTTTAGGTGTTAGTGAATTTTTTTTCAGTCATTGGAAAAAACAATTTCAAACCAAAGGTGTCGCAGGGATTAAACTAGGACATAAAGGATCAAAAGGATATTTAACATCTTTACAAAAAACTGAAGTAATCGAATAGCCGGGGAATAAAAAATATTGGAATTTCGATGAGCTAGTTACTTATGTAGAGCGAGAGTTTTGTGTCACATATAAATCAAAGCAGAGCTACTATGAACTTTTATCGATGGCGAAAATTACCTGGAAAAGAACTCAGAAAATAAATCCCAAATCGGATGATGAGCTGGTGACAAAAAAGAGAGAAGAAATTAACAAAACTTTGTCCGAAAACAATACTGACATAGAATCTGGGAAAATAATAGTATTTTTTCTAGATGAATGTCATTTACTTCATGGGGATATCAATGGCTACGTTTGGGGTCGTTCTGATATACGAATTGAAGTCCCAATTACCAATCAAAAAAATAGACAAACTTATTTTGGCGCACTCAATTATCAAACCAAACAATTCCATGTTTAAGGCTATGAATCTGGCGATTAAAAATCAACAGTTGAATTCATAAAATACTTACAAAATAAATACAAAGGTCAGAGAATTATCTTGATTTGGGATGGAGCTAGTTATCACAGATATGGAGAATTTAAAGATTATTTATCATCAGTTAATGCTGATAAAGAACCTAAAAATTGGTCAATCACTTGTATTTTATTTGCTCCCAATGCTCCCGAACAAAATCCCGTTGAAGATATTTGGTTACAAGCTAAAAAATTTTTACGGAAGTATTGGTATTTATGTAAGTCTTTTAAAATCATCAAATTTTTGTTTGAGTTTTTCACCAAGGAACATAAATTTAGTTTCCCCAAAATCAATCAGTACACCTATACCACCGATACATAGAAAATTATTTAGGATTGCTATACCAACAAGCAAGTGAAAAATCAGGTAAAGAAATTGACCAATAAGCCGACAATGCGCTGGATATTTCAGATGTTTCAGGCGGTGCATTTAGTGACAATAAATGGAGCGAAGCAGGTCAGTAATTTAACCAAAGAACTTCAAGATATCTTGCGATATTTAGGAGAGTATTGTTGTCAATACTATTTAATGTTTTCAAGTGAATAAAGATTGAGTTTGAAGTGTAGATATTTGTGAATAATTTTCATTAATTAGTCAAAATAATTTGCTTTTGGCATAAGATACCATGCTTAAAAAATAATTAATCGCGATAAAAAGCAATGTGAATATGTGAGGAAAAGTCAATTATTTCAAATTACTTAATTTAGCTGAATTCAACAAGCTTCTGTAACGCTAACACTGCATAATTTCAGCCCAAAAGCGTTTGGCTTCCAAGTTTTGACAACTGATAAAAAAATCAGACCCACATCTGCGGAATGTGGGTTTTAAAATTATTCAGGCTTGGTTTCTGGCACAAGCTGCTGATCGCCAAAAATTATTTGGTGTTATTCCTATATCTGGAGATTCTCAAATCGATCGAGAAATCCTAATGGATACGAACAATCTTCGCTGTGGAGATAGCGGCCCAGGGCCTATACAGGGTCAAAACAAATTTGGCGAACCGCCGGAGGATTGTTTTACAGGCTGGGTTTTGTATCACAAGCCCAGCGGTTTTTACTACCGTCGTTTTGCTTGCCATACTTAATGCTGATTTTGAGAAAATTAGCATTAAGTATGGCGAGAAACCGGGTTTTGTGCGAAAATTATTCGTTGTCGCCAACAGGTTATATAAAAAATCCGGTTTCTTTGTTCTTGATTCGTAAGTAGTGTTTCAAAAATCATGCAACAGTCTTCCGTAGGGTGTGTCGCCCTGAAAAATATCTCAATAAAAATCAACTTTTCGAGATTTAAAATAATAGTTATGTTTCTTTATCAAAAAATCAGATTTTTAGCGAATCATAAAAACAAATGGGACGAATGGATGCTGTCGCAGATTGCCACAATGGAAACAGGAAATGAAATCATGCCACCTTGGGTAATGTTTCCAGGAGAGGACGTTGGTTGGCGACAAGGTTATCAAGAAGCTTGGTTGCACGAAGTTTGGCTGCCGTTTTGGTGGCGGTTGCTGGCTGGGGAGCGGGAAATTTATATTAACAAATGGAATATTCCGGCTTACTGGCGAGTTCGTATTAGCAACTATACAGAATAACCGGGCATTTGTTAAGAAATTCGAGATTTTGGGCTGCTGGCGATCGACTTATGATATATTTCTTAAACCTGAAAGTGGGAAAGTCCGGTGTAATTCCGGCGCTGTGCCGCAACTGTCAAAGCCAGAATGCCGATTTCAGGAGTTTATTTTACATTCCCTGCGTCGCACGGGGAGGAGTTTCTTTGTTGAGTTTGAGTGAATTACCGACTTGTCCGGGCTTATTTTCCGGTTCCAGAGCCCGAGACGGCGTTTTATCGAGAATGCGGATTCCGGGCGGAATTTTAAATGTACAGCAGTGTTGGTCGATCGCCAATTTTGTCGATCGCTACAGTAGTGGCTGTTTGCAAGTCACAAATCGGGCAAATTTACAAATCAGAGAATTGCACTCGCAAATTCCCCCGTCAATTTGGCAAGATTTACAGAAATTGGGATTAGCATCTCGCCGCGTTGAAGTCGATCCAATTCGCAATATAATGGCAAGTCCGACAGCAGGAATCGATCGCCAAAACTTACTGGATACTCGCCCGCTAGTTGCAGCTTGGGATAATTACCTGCAAACTCATCCTGAGTTATCGGAACTTTCCGCTAAATTCAGTATTGGCTTTGATGGCGGAGAATTAGTTTCTATCCGGAATTTCCGGAATGATATTTTATTAGTGGCAAAAAGGCGACAGCCAAATTCCGAAATTATTTTTAGTCTGCATTTCAATGGCGTCGATACAGGAATTATAATCGAAGAATCGCAATGTATTTTAGTATTAGGAAGCTTAACTAGCGCGTATCTTGAATACACTAAAAATCAGCCTAGAATCAATGGCAAGAAACCGCGTTTGCGTCATCTTCTTGCTGATTGGGGTACAGCAAAGTATCTAGAAAAAGTAGAGAAAAAATTGCCGTTTGCATTGCGTCAAGAGGCGATCGAACTTTTTCTAAAAGACATATCCAACAACTCTTGTGGAACAGGCATCCTGCCTGTCACGAGCGCACCCAACGGCAATCTCGGGATTCACAGTCAACGACAGTCCGGTTTCTCCTACATCGGCATTGCACTGCCCCTAGGCAAGCTAGAATCAAATCAACTGAGAAATTTGGCAAGTTTAGCCCAAAATCTAGGCGGAAGCACCCTAAGACTTACGCCGTGGCAAAATCTGCTGATTTCTGACATCCCCAACTCCCAGGTTTTCGAGGTCAAACAGCAAATCGCCGATTTAGGATTGCACTCATCTGCAACTCACCTAGATTCCTGCTTAGTTGCGTGCGCCGGTAGCAGCGGCTGTGCGTCAGCGGCGACAGATACTCAAAGTCACGCCCTAGCAATGGTGAGGGATTTAGCCCAAAAATGGACGATCGACCGATCGATCAATATACATTTCAGCGGCTGCGAAAAGTCCTGCGCCCAACACCAGCCTATTGACATCACCCTAGTAGGAATTCAGATTCAGCAGAAAGGCGAAACCATCGCAGGTTACAACATTTATGCAGGTAGAAAAGACTTGCCCTTTGGACGGCAAATCTTCCCAGCCGTCAGTGTAGCCGAGATGTCCAGTGCGATCGAGCGAATGTTGCGCGTCTACCAGCGGTTTCGAGAACCTCGCGAGTCATTTGGCGAATTTTGCGATCGGTGGGCGATCGACAAATTGCAGAAATTACTTAGCCCAGAAACTCATTAAAATAGACAAACTCTCATCATTTCCCCTTCTCTTTCTTCCTTCGCGCCCTAGCGCTGACGCGCGGCTTCGCCTAAAGCGCCTTCGCGGTTCATTAAAAAAAGCCATTCCACAAATCAAACAAACTTCCCATAATAACAATTTCAAATAAAGTTAAGTACAGTCTCCCAATGCCCAATTCCCAATTCCCAATTCCCAATTCCCAATTCCCAATTCCCAATTCCCAATTCCCAATTCCCAATTATCTTAATGATTGACTACATCCGAGACGGAACAGAAATCTACACCAAATCCTTCGCCACAATCCGCGCCGAAGCAGACTTATCAAACCTGCCGCCAGACTTAGAAACAGTTGCAGTGCGACTAATTCACAGTTGTGGAATGATCGATATCGTTAAAGACTTAGCAGCTTCCCCCCTTGCCGCCACCCACGGGCGCAAAGCCCTCGCAGCAGGCGCGCCAATTCTGTGCGATGCCAGGATGATAGCCGAAGGCATCACCCGCAAAAGGCTTCCCGCAGACAATCCAGTGATTTGCACCCTCTGGAATCCCGATGTACCGGAGTTGGCGCGGCAAATCGGCAATACTCGATCGGCAGCAGCACTCGATTTGTGGCTAGATAAGTTAGATGGTGCAGTTGTGGCGATCGGCAATGCCCCGACTGCTTTATTCCGATTGCTGGAAATGCTAGATGCCCGAGCCCCTAAACCGGCCTTAATTCTGGGTTTCCCGGTAGGATTTGTGGGGGCAGCCGAATCCAAAGCCGAACTCGCTACCAACAGTCGGGGAGTGCCATTTATCGCGCTACACGGGCGGCGAGGTGGCAGTGCAATGGCAACAGCAGCCGTGAATGCGTTAGCTAAAGAGGACGAACTATGACTAAGACTACTGGTAAATTGTACGGATTGGGCATCGGCCCTGGCGATCCGGAATTGATAACTTTGAAAGCTTATCGGATTTTGCAATCGGTGCCGGTGATTGCGTATCCGGCGATGGAAAATGGTAAGGTGCTCGCGCGTGCGATCGTCGCAGATTACTTGCGCCCGGAGCAAATTGAGATTCCGATGCCGCTACCTTTTAGTCCCACGCGATCGTCTCAACCGTATTACGATATTGCAGCCGAGAAAATTGCCACCCACCTCAGCGAAGGGCGGGATGTGGCGGTTTTGTGCGAGGGCGAGCCTTTTCTATACGGCTCGTTTATGTATTTATTTAACCGTTTGTCGGGAAAGTTTACTACGGAAGTTGTGCCGGGAATTTCTTCGACGATGGCGAGTGCGAGTGCCCTGGGAGTGCCACTGACTTATCGTAACGATGTGTTAAGTATTATGCCTGCGACGTTGGACGCTGATGTTTTGCGCGATCGACTGGCGCTGGTTGATGCTGCGGTGATTATTAAGCTGGGGAGGCACTTTGCGAAAGTTCGAGACGTGCTGATTGAGTTGGGACAATTCGATCGCGCACTATATATAGAACGCGCAACTATGCCGAATCAGTCCATTCGGGCGATCGGCGATGTCGATCCGGCCCAGGTTCCCTACTGGGCGTTGGTCATGATACCCAGCCAGCAAAAGTCTGTATCTTGACCTTATTCACTCTAGATGCTTGTCACAGTTTCCAAAACAAAATCACTAACACAGAGCTCAGCAACTAAATCTCTCCACAACAGCCGGGCAGCTTTACACGCAACTCGCGATCGTACTAACTTAACCGGCTGTTTCTGAGCTTTAGCCTCTAGGGCGTCGGTTCAGTATTAAGAGTTGACAAGAAAACAGATATATGGAATTACCCGGTCAATGAGTTAGACTCTACGCCCGGTTTAATTGGCAGAACCTTATCCATTCGAGCAATGACATGAAGATTATGGACAACAGCGACTCGCCGTAGATCGAAAAGATTTTTCCGCTGCCCGATATACCGAGCACGATTCCCCTGCCAATGGCCAATATGAGCCAAAGAGTGTTCAACTGTAGTACGTTTTCTCAATTCTTGGCGACCAATAGCAGTCGATTGACGTGCTCGCAACTCTTGCATTAACGCTTCATCAGGATGAATTGATACAGTCCGTCCTCTTTTACTATTTTTGCAACCAGCTCGGTGAGGACAAATTGCACATTCATTCTGAGGAAAAGTAATTGCTCAACCCCCTTGACAAGAAGACAAGATAGACATTAGATAAAGGAATGGAAAAACTACCCGACCTAAAACAACTATCGGACGAGGCAAAAGAAGCCTTGATAGTAGAGCTATGGGAGAAAATCCAAAAACTCAGTGCAATATTAGCCACCTACGAACCAAAACCAGAGCCAGAGCCATCTCCTAAAAAAACGAGCAAAAATTCTAG
>NZ_JAAFKG010000111.1 GCF_013299185.1 Microcoleus sp. bin48.metabat.b7b8b9.023
AATGCACGAGCGCAATGCTCACAACTTCCCTCTCGACTTGGCTGCTGGTGAAACAACTCCTGTGGCTTTGGTTGCTCCTTCTATCAATGGCTAAGTTTTAGCTTGAGATAACAGAAAGCGCCCCTAGAAATAGGGGCGCTTTTTGTTTGGGAAAATATGTTTTTATCAGGTTCGTAGTGAGGACTTTAGTCCTTTGATGCGGAGGGCTGCCGCTTCTTCTCAATATACTGCTGGTGGTAATCCTCGGCCATATAAAATTCACCAGCGGGTTTGATTTCGGTGGCAATATCTTTGTCGTATTTACCGGAAATTTGCAATTTTTGTTTGGATGCGCGGGCGGCTTTTTCTTGTTCTGAGTTGTGATAAAAAATGACTGACCTGTATTGTTCGCCTCTGTCAGGGCCTTGGCGATTGATTTGGGTTGGGTCGTGGCAGTTCCAGAATATATCTAGCAGTGTTTCGTAACTGATTTGCGATCGATCGTACTCCAAGAGCACTGCTTCAGCGTGACCGGTGACTCGGGCGCAAACGTCGAGATAGCAAGGATTCGGCCAGTGACCTCCTGTGTAGCCCGCAGCAGTCGAGATGACACCCGTAACGGTGCGAAACTTGTGTTCGACTCCCCAGAAACAACCGGCGGCAAATGTGGCTTTTTCCATTGTGTTAAGAAGAAGGAAGAGTTGACAGTTGACAGTTGACAGTTGACAGTTGACAGTCGATCGAAGGAAGAAGGCTTTAGTTATCTAGCGCCATGAAGCCACAAGACATATACAGCAAGCTTTTTATCCAGCTTTTTATATTTAATTAGGTAGATTACTTACTCATGCTATTGTAATAAAAATTGGCACTCTTATTATGGTTGACAGATTCCCATTAGTGTGCATTCCCAGACTAATCGTGGCTGTACGTAGTTTAGCAAATATTGGCGGGCTTTTTCTAAGGGTTCTAAGGGCGATCGGCTAATTCGGCCTGCCAAAAATTGCTGCCAGTAACAATGCTGTAAATAATCAATTAACCACAACTGAGATTCAGTATCTAAAGTTTTATCAATTTCCTTAGCCAATTCCAAAGCTGACCGCAAATTTTGAGGCAACTGCTTAACTTTTTGCAGCAAATCCTCGGGTATTGATTGCAGTTGCTGCCAAATACTAATTGCTTCTCCAGGACTTCCCTGCGCCATCCCGATTACCTCGGGATGGGATAAAATCTCGGCAAATCCCCCTTGCTGCAAAACTTGTCCCATTGCTTCGGGATTCAGCCGCGAAAACTGGATTTTTTGACAGCGGGAAATCAAAGTTGGTAGCAAAGCTTCCACAGTCGGAGCAATTAAAATTAGCGCTGCTTTTCCCGGTTCTTCCAAGGTCTTCAACAAGCCGTTGGCGGCTCCTTCACCCATTGTTTCTGCTTGTTCCAAAACTACGACCGAACGCCCAGCTTCTAGTGGTGGCCTGCTCAGAAATTCGCCGATTTCGCGAATTTGTTCTAGGCGAATTTGGGGTGGGGCTTTCCGCTTTAATCCTGCTTCCTCTGCTTCTTTTGTGGAAAGACGTTTGCCTTGGTTCATGTAGGTTGGTTCTACCCAGAGCAAGTCTGGATGATTTCGCTGTCGGACGCGATTTTGCACGGATTCTATCGATCGCCTTTCAGGAAGATTTACTGAGAATAAAAGCTCGATGAAACACTGTGCTGCTAAGCTTTTGCCCGTGCCGTTAGACCCGACAAATAGATAACCTGGAGCAATTCGGTTGCGCTCGACTGCTTGGCTGAGCAATTCTACTGCTCGATTTTGTCCGATCAATGATGTGAAATAGTCCATGTTTTAAGAGTGATATATAACAGCTTATTTCAGCTTCATGAGGTACATTGGTAAGTTAAATTACCAACACTAAGGTAACATTAATATCATTCAATTTACTTGATATGGCAGCCAATTATCTACTTGCAATACAGTTAATTTTGTAAACATTTAGGAATTGTCAAAAAACATCTTTTATGTTTAATGTAACAAAAAATATAATTCTCCGGTATCTGCTTGACTTGGTGCTAATTTTGGTGTATATTATTTAACAATGGGAGGTGCGGCAAAATCATATTTTCAGATATTTAAATTACTAAGCAGTAATATCAGTTAAAGTGTTAGGTGGTCTGCCAGTTCTATGAAAGCAATTCCTCTGCTCGCCATAAGTTTTTTAGTAGCAATTTTAGCAAGCGCGATCGGCATAATCTCAGTCCAGAACGCCGCGCCAGTAGCTTTAAGCTTTATCTTGTTTAAATCCATACAGATTCCTGTAGGATTAGTATTGGCAATGAGCATTAGTGCGGGACTGATAGGCGGTGCACTGCTACAACCGCTTTGGAACCTTTCAGATTCCCAAGAATCGCGTCCCAGATTTCAAGCAAATCCCGAAGACTCGGACACCGCAGAATATTAAGTTAATTTTTCCAACCTTAGATGGAATAAACCTGACCTTCAATCAGCAGTCGAGTAATTCCTTTGGCTAGCAAGTAAGGCGCGGCTTTTTGCAACAGTCTGCCATCTGGAATCTTGAAAACTCTTTGATTGCGAGTAGAAAATCGGCGCGCCACTCGGTGATTGTCAAAAACTGGTAGGGTTTTCTCGCGAATTTCGGCCGCCGGAATTTGACCGAGTTCGCCAAATGCTTTCAGAGGCCTGGTAATTAACTCTGCCGCCCGATCGACTACTAAATAGCAAATTTTGGGTACAGATGCTTCGCTTAAAGGCAAAACTCGAATCGGGCCTATAGCCCGAAGTTCGCTCGACTCCCCGGACATCGCACCCAGCAGACTCCCTTCAAACAGAGAATCTTCATCCTCTAAATCTTCGTCGAAGTCGTCATCTAAATCCTCCTCATCCTCATCCTCGTCTTCGTCGAAATCGCTAAAATCTTCACCACCAAGCATTGCCTGTAGTTCCCCAGTCACAACAGCACGGTGGCTGGGTTCGGCAAGATTGCCTGCTGGGGCATCTGGTAAATCAGAAACCTCGAAATCAGACTGTAAAGTTCCTGGAATTTCGATTTCTGCTACGGGTTGGGTGTCTGATACAGAACGGTTTCGGATCCTCGGCCTCAAATTTGGGGCTGACTGTGCGACGGGGACTGACTCAGACAGGGGAGTATCTCCAGGGGCGATGGAGCTTTTGGCCGGTGATTCAGCAGCCGTTTCTGTTAGTTGAGAAACGCTGCTGTTGCTACGATCGGACGAACGCTTTTGTTTTTGCTGGACTAGAAATGCGTATTCTAACTCAGACAAAGCCCCCTGAAGGATGCGCCTTACAGTCGAACTACTCACTCCGTAGCGCTTGGCCAGAGTGATAGTATTCTCGTCCGACTGTCGGTACAGCCTGAGGAGTTCCCGTTTGTCTGAATCGGAGAGTTTTGTGGGCGTCATGCCAAGTTTTCCACCAAAAAGACGTGAAAAGACGTAGGAAGTGCGATCGGCAAACTTTGACACTCCCTGACCTAAAGGTACAGGGATTCTTTAGAAGAGGTAACCACCGTTGGTTATTGCTCGTAACAACCACATCGCCATACCGTGCCTTAACACGTATATAGCAGCAGTCCACAAGGGGATGCCAATTCCCACTACTCCCTCCAACTGTGGTGTAACACAGGTATTGGGGCTACTTTTGGTTTTGTTTGATTTACTCGCCCTAACTCGGTTTAACTGGCTTTGGGCTAGAAGTAGAGTATTGTTCAATATCGAGTTACCCATGGAGAGTAACAACCTTTTAACTACGGCGTCCCAGAGCTATCGGCTTTTCACCATCTTGTTAGAGGTCAACGTAAAGACTGCTAATTGTAACACATAAAGCCGTCTTTAAAGCACGGGGTTTCCACCCACATTTTCTGATGATTTTTTATTTTCGATTTGAAGTTAACAGATGCAGGGAAGGGCAAAAAAGCTTTCACGTTCCCCTCCCTTGCCGAAGCAACCCCAATCTCAAATCGCTACGCGCTGCGACGAGTCCGCCTGCTTTGACGAGAACGGGTGGAGATGTCATGTTCCAATACAGCTCCTATTCCGAACAGGATGCCACTGAAAACAAAAAAGACTTCCAGTAAACTGCCGCTTTGATAACTACCCTCAGCCTGAGTATCGCGCCATTTGAAGTACATATCTGCGATGTAAAGCGAAAAAGTTGCAGCCGCAATCATTCTCCAAGACTGGGAAAAACGTCCTCCCCAAAACGCCAGCAGCAGCGCAGTAGCAATAATCAGCAGAAAAACGTCCCCGACGATGTAAAACAAATTGATTGCATAGGCGTAAGGTGATAGTTGCTTGTCAAGTGCGGTCACCCATTCGGGAGCTTTAGCTACTTCTGCTGATTCTTCTTCCGGTGCCGGTTTAGCAGCCGCTGCTGCCGTTCCTTTTGCCTTTGACTGGGCCGAATTGTCCAAAGCAGGGGCTTTTCCTTTGGCAGCCGTTGAGTCAGGTGCAGAGCCTGTCACTACTTCCTGGGGAGCTGCCGGAGCCATTCCTAGCTGTTGTCTCCAAGAGTCCGGCGCAGCAACCCAGATAGCTACAGCAATCCCAAAGGCTGCTATTGCCGCTAACAAACCCCATTGCCACAATTCTAAATTCAGTCGTTTGGAAGTCACAGCTAGAACCATGCCTCCGATCAATGCCACATAGCTGACCAGATAAAAGGCATCTGCGGGGGATACATCCGGGTCTAACTCGAAATACAGTTCCCAAATGCCAAATAGCACACTGCCGATAAAATAGAATAGCATCCCGAGACCGATCCCCAGCCAAACGTTGCGCCCGCTTGCCATGTGGGGGCTTTTCCAGTTTCTAAAACAAACTAAAGCAGCTCCCAGGTAGGCCCCGCACTCAAAAACCAAAGTGCCGATCGAGTACCAGAGTGGCAAACCCTCTTGTGAGAGGGGGACGCTGAACAGCAAAAAGAACAACAGCGCCATGACAGCCCAGACAATGCCCACAATCACGAGGGTCTGAGCTGATAGTAAAGATGTAGATGTAGATGACTTTTCTGAAGTGCTACTCATAGGGATTTCACGATACCTAACTAGCGGTTGAACGCACCCCATCTCAATCTTTGATTGTAGATGAGGATTCTTTCGCCAAAGAACCTTGATCTGACGCTCCCGGAAAAACTGCCTTCCTCAGCGTGTTGTCGGGATTTTTGCCCTCGTACACTTTCGGAAGACTAAGCAAGAATACTATCTATTTACTAATTCAAAGAATTAGTTCTAAGTCAATATTTTGCCCGGGAACAGATGATAGAAATACGGTCTGCGCCTTCACCATTAAGGCTTTTACCGTAGCCTATTAAACTCGGAAATTATATCCTCAAATGTTGCTTTCTCTGTTTTTGGCTTTCACACTCCCCCACTCATATCAATGATTGTGGGTGGGAACTGCGATCGAAATTTAGTTAAATTGCCAGACTGTAGCTGGCCTCTTAACTGATTTAACAATTATGTCGATCGATCGATACAAGTTGGCAATCCAACCTGTATCTCCCTTGCCCCCGACAGTGCAATTATCTCAGCTCGATTATCTGCGCCCAATTGTCAGAGCAATTGTCAAAGATTTTCTATCCTGCGATCCACAACTTGTTGAGGGCTGATTGTTTCAGCCAATCGAGAAACTGAGTGCGATCCTGTGCTGGCATATCTTGCAGCACATCGCTCACTCCCTCAGCGAAGTCGGTATTGCCAAAATATGATTTGCCCAAACGGTGAAGTTCTTGCAATAAGGCTTTGAGATGTTGATCTTGCCAAGGGGGCACCTTATGATTTTGCAAGGGACTAACCGTCAGCCAATTTTTGATCGCATCAGCGGAGTCTGCCTGGGGGAAGTTTCCTTGCTGAAATACCTTGGTGATATCTTTCTGAAACGATGTGGCTTGCCTTGCGCCTAAGAGGTCTTCTACGTCAAAGTAAACAGCTTGGAGGAGTAGCAGACAACCCTGCGCGAATAGCGGTGCTTTAGCGGATTCTGTACCGGCCGGTTCTTCACCGGCAAGCTGATCTAGACGGACTTTTCCCCAGACGCTGTATCTATCCGGCTCTTCTAGCAGAACACAGGCTTTGCCTCGGTTGTCGGTTAAATCCCGCCACAAGGCTCTGGCGTCTTCTGCTTGCTTGCCGTTGAAGGCGCTGATCAGACGAAAAGTCTGCCCCTGATAATTGAGAATGGGAATTTGTTGATCCCGTTTTGGGTGTTGAAAATTGGATATTTCAACATCCTGCCGTTTCAGAATAAACATGACACTGCGATTTGACTCCTGTCATGGCCGAGGTGCTGTGCTTTTGAAGCTCTCCAGGCTTTTAGGCTCGGAGATGCTTCATTCAACGAGTTCACGTGACATACCCGACACTCATTTTGTAAACAAATAGAGTGCGGGCTTCCTCTTTCAACGGGAGAGCCTTGTTAGAGCCATCTCTAAGCTGGTCTTATCCTCCCTCCGTAGGTTTTACTCACCTGAAGGTGGTACTAAACTAGCAAGATAATCACTTATCTTCGAGGCAGACTCCCTGTGTCCCAAGGAGTAGAATTGTTGATTTTTTCACCCATCCATCAGCTCTTTTACGGCCCAGCGGGATCTTGGGGCTACCAGTCAGAAACTGATAGGTGGTGTCTAGCCTTTATACAACGGAAAGTTCGCCCACCACGGCTACTCTTATCATCCCCGCTTATTTCGATCCTATCATGGATTCGCTATCGCTCAATTTGTTTGCTGCTCGTTTTCATCCCGTCACTCATCCTGTAAACGGATAGAGTGCGGGACTTCCCACTCGTATTAGTTAAATTAGCAGGATTCCCCTCCTCAAGCGTTCCGATACTTTTTTGCTAGCAAATGCTAACAAATATCTAAGCTGAGATTGTCTCTCAACCATGGCATATGAACTAATGCACGAAGGAAATTCCCCCGCGCACAACTTACGACTGCTGTACTGGCAACGCTTGATTTTTGAGCTCGTGCCGATCGGGCGATTGACTGTGTTGCTTTGATGTCGTAGAGGAAGCTGATGTATGCTCCCCAACCATCAGGGATTTTCACCTGAGTCTTTCAATCCTAGTTCTACCACATTTTTCTCAAAGATCAAGTGGAGCAGAGTATTAGGAAATATAACTAAATATCATAAAATTAGTCACTGTGGCTCAACTACCATACAAAACTTGGCTAAACTTATCTGGCGTTTCACGATTTAACTACAAGTAATTCCAGAGGGTCTGCTTGCTCTCTCTACCTGCTGGAGTAGGCTTCTACTTGTGGCAGCCCTAGATTCTCGTGGAGCATCTCCCTCGGGGCAACCCGGTTATCAAAAAACTGGGTCTAAAACCCCGTCCTTATAGGACGGCTTTCATTGTAAACTTTTGCTGCGACGCCAAAAAGTTTTGTGCTCGACGAGTTAGCATAAGGTAGGAGGTAAAGCAATGCTAGTTTTTGAGTTCAAAGCTTACGGAAAATCCAGTCAGTTTGCAGCAGTTTTTGAAGCAATTCGTACAGCACAGTTTGTCCGCAATAGCTGTTTGCGCTATTGGATGGACAACCCAAAAGTTAACAAGTACGACTTGAACAAATACTGCGCGGTACTCGCTCGCGAATTTTCCTTTGCCGAGGAACTCAATTCCCAAGCCAGACAGGCTAGCGCCGAAAGAGCCTGGTCTGCTATCTCCAGATTTTACGAAAACTGTAAAAAGGGTATTCCTGGTAAAAAAGGATATCCACAGTTTCAGAAAGATTGTCGTTCGGTTGAGTACAAATCAACTGGCTGGAAGCTAGCATCAGATAGCAGGGCTATTTCATTCTAAACAGATTCTTCAAAAAGTCTAGACCATAGCCTGCGAGTCGTTGTGCCTGTGCCATATTTGTTTCTCCAGCTTCTCGATAAAGATTAAGTGCTAGATTACGAGCAATTGCAAAAATGGCTGGGAGCTCGCCAACTCGAACTCTAGAAGCATCTTCTCCTTGAGTCA
>NZ_JAAFKG010000112.1 GCF_013299185.1 Microcoleus sp. bin48.metabat.b7b8b9.023
ATTAGCAAGACTTATATGACCAGAGTAGAAGGGGAAAATACAAGACTAAGGCATTATCTAGCTAGACTACATCGCAAGACTCTTTGTTATTCTAAATGTGAGGAAATGCTCAAGCATTCTATTAAAATATTAATACATTACTTGAAGTTTGACGATATTCCCATTCCTGGAGCATTCATACCTTGATTCAGCAACGCCAGATTTTTATCAGAACTGCTGCTGCTGCCTTGAATCTAAAACTGGTGAGGTCAAAATTGACGGGACGGGGTGTTAAAGGCTTGCTGTGCTACGGTGAGGGGTCTAACGGTAAAGATACGTTGCGAGCCGTATTGGCGATTGTTTTTGGGCGTGGCATGACCGGGAAGTCGTTGTCAGACTTCAAGTCCTACGATAATGGACGCAAGTTTAATCTTTCAGGTCTTGTAGGGGGTATCTGCAATTGGGCTTCAGAGAACACTGCAAAAGTAGATCTAGACAACGTTCAGAGCCTGAAGCAGTTTATTACAGGCGACCCGATTGATATTGAACCCAAAGGCAAAGATAGCTACGAATACAAGCCTGCCTCTACCTTTTTCGCCAACTGCAACAAACTACCGTCTATCACCGGGGGGACGGCTGCAATTGATGACCGCTATGGCATTTTGAGTTTCAAGAAAACCTACAAGCGTGGCGCTGACTTGTCTGCGGGTGAGTTGGAAGCTGACCCACGCTTTAAGGATGACGAGAATTTTATCCTTGAACGAATTGCACCGGCGACGCTTAACAAGATGTTGGAACAGTTGCCCCTGTTGTTAACTGAAGGGGTTGACTACAAGGCAACCCAGGAGGCGATGCGAGAAGCTCAGGAGGAAAGCCGACATTTGTGGCAGTTTGCTCGCGAGGTTGGACTAGAGGTTCAGTCTGGCGGTCGTGTTTGGGTTAATGACTTGTGGGAGCAATTGCAGGCTTGGTATGAGGATGCAGGGATTTTAGAGAAAGACACTAGCGGCGCCAAGGAGAAATTGATTTGGAATGAACTTCCCAACAAGTATGATGCTCCTGTAAAAGCTAGAAACCAGTTGTCGTCAAGGTTAAGCGAGATTTTTCCTAGACTGCAAGTGTGTCGCTATTGCGGACGAGATGATATGGAGCGGAGAAATCAAAGATATCTGCTTGGGATAGGGTTTGTGCAAAATTCCGCAAGAACTCTAAAAACATTGGAGCCATCGGAGCCAGTAGACACAGCAAGGGTTTCGTTGGATCCAACTGCGGAGCCAAAAAATACTGGCTCCAACAGTGGATCCAATGAAACCCTTACGCAGAGCGCTGGCTCCAATGGCTCCAATGTTTCTCCAACTATTTTGGAATTGTGCAATTATGTGGAAAAACTCAGTCAGTCTGACAAGCAAAAATTCACAGAATTACTCACGGGCGTCCCCTGCTCTGACCCGCTCAAAGCATTTAGAGTCGGGGACAAAGTGACTGGCAACAATCCTGATGAACTTTCCTACAACTGGCACGGCCGCATCGTTGAGATTCATACCAGTATCAGTTGTAAGGTTGACTGGCAAGAACGTGAGGGAATGAAGGGCGGGCGGATAATCTCAATGCTCTTCTGCAACCTGCGGAAAATTTAGCCGTTGCTTGACAACTGACGGCTCAATCCCATCCCCCAGTCATTGGTGACAAGTTAAGAAAAAGTGCAAATTGTCAAGGGGGTACACAAAAAAAAGGTAAAATAGACTGAAACCTTGGTCAGGCAAGCATTTGAGGAAGTTATGGCGAGCAAAAAACGCATCAACCGAGATCATGCCAAGAAAAAAAATCGTCCCCAAGTAGAAAACGAAGCGATCGCGAATTACCTGGAAGATTTATTAATTCCGGCAATGGCGGCCCAAAAAACTTTTTATCGCCAACTAAATTTAAGAGATAGAATTCTAACACTGCCGTTAATGATGGCAGCAATATTAAGCTTACTATGGCGAGACGTAGCAGGAGTAACAGAATTAACCAGATTATTAAATAGAGAAGGATTTTTATGGTGTCAGCCACAAAACATTAGCCAACAAGCCTTGTCACAAAGATTTTTAACTTTTCCAGCAATTTTATTTGAGAAAGTATTTAAAGAATTACTACCTCATTTTCGACAAAAATGGTTAATGAGAAAATCGAGACCATTACCAGACAGCGTACAATTTGCTTTAAAAAACTTTGAGAATATCTGGATAGCAGACGGCTCAACATTAGAAGCATTATTTCGGAAACTAGATAGTTTATCAGATGTTCCAATTGGTCAATTATCCGGAAAAATAGGAGTAATAATAGACCTAGTAACTCATCTTCCCCAAGAAATTTGGTTTTGGACAAATCCCAAACAAGCAGATGTTCATTGGGAAGAAGATTTGCTAAAAACAGTTAAACCAAAAACCTTGCTGTTACTGGATCGAGGCTTCTATCACTTCGCTTTTTGGTCAAAATTAATGGAGCAAGAAATTGGATTTATTACTCGAATAAAGAAAGGTGCATCTTATCAAGTCAAAGGAGTATTAACAAATACTTATGATGTCAAAGACCAGATAATTCAGATAGGTGCAGGAACCCAAAAAACACCAGCTTTGACGATAAGATTAGTACAAATTCGGTGGAAAAATGGCTGGCGTTCTTATCTGACAAGCGTCCGAGAACCGGAAATATTGCCTCCCTATGTAGTGGCAGATTTATATCAAAGACGTTGGCGAATTGAAGACGCCTTTTGTATAGTAAAGAGACTCCTAAATTTAAGTTATTTATGGACAGGTTCGGTCAACGGAATCAAGCTCCAAATCTGGGCTACCTGGCTATTTTATGCAGTTTTGGTAGACTTAGGGGATGCTGTTGCAGATGAATTAGGAGTACCAATTGAACGTGTTTCATTAGAAATGATTTATCGGGGAATGTATCATTTTTCTGTGGCTTATCAAAAAGGAGCAGCTTCTGATCTAGTTAAGTATTTTGCCGATCAGAAAAATCAAGATTTAGGGATTCGATCGCGAATGCGAAAACCTCATGTCAGGCTAATTATTTCTCCTTTCCCTGGAACTCAAAGAAGTCCCGAACAATTTTTTGGCAATAATAAGGCAACAAATGGAGTCATATTTTAATTGGTATCTCGGTAAAAAATGAGTAAGATTACTCATTGACAACAGTGTTTTTAGCTTAACTTGTGACTAATGTCCCCCAGTTAAGGGGGATTTTTGTGTCTACAAGTTTCGTCTACAATATGTTGACAGTGTAAACAGTTCCTGTTATTGTAGACAAATAATGTATACAGGTGTCTACAAATGAGTCAAAGTCAAGTTGTATCGTTCAGAGCTTCCGGTCACTTCCTGAACTGGATAGAAGCTCAGAGACTAGATGGTGAGTCGGTTAGCCAAGCTGCACAACGCATTCTCAAGGAAATGTCAGGCACGTCTACAGCACTGCCTCCGGTGTCTACAAAATTCACAACTTTGTCTACACGAAGCAATGATAGCGTCGCGTCTACAAATATTGTAGACACTGTAGACGAAGCTGTAAGTTCAAGTCTTGACCCGGTGATGGAGCGGATGGCCGTCATTGAGGAACGGCTGGGAAAATTGAGTGCCTGAGCGATTCATCCTTGCCATCGCTCAGGCAGGACTTGAAAGCGGCCAACAAGCAGCTTGCAGAATGGGACAAGGAACTTAACCAGTTGCACGAACGTAATGGTGATTTGGACTTGGAAGTTCAGAACTTGAAGGAAGAACTTGCGGTCGTAACGCGCGATCGGGAAGCAAATAAAAATCCGGCTCCGGCAGTTGCAGATTTCCCAGAGCCGGCCGACTTGCTCAACCAGTTGAAAGCACGGCGTAAAAAGTCGAGAGCCGACTTGGCAGATATGGAGGCAGTTTTGGAAATACTTGACTCGGAGAGCTGACTTGTGCCTGCCGACAGGATAGCTGGATGCACTTGGCCAGAGCTGGCAGTGTTGTGCATTTGTCTTGCACAACAATTGCACAACAAACGCACAACAAAGAAGGTTTGAGCCGCTCTCTCCTTTTCGGTAAAGAACGGCTCAAGGCATTGATGTTGTTAGGTTTGGTTAACGGGTACGGCAGGACTTGAACCTGCGGCTCGCTGCTTAGAAGGCAGCTACTCTATCCAACTGAGTTACGCACCCAACTCAAAAAATCGTTAACAATATCATTGTATCGGTGGAGTGTGCGATCGAGCAAGTAAATATTTTTTGATTTATCAACAAACCGGTTCGAGCCAGAAAAATAGGTTGTGGAGGGCCGCAAGTTCCGGTAGTTGACAGTTCACAGTTGACAGGGGACAGGGGAGAGTTACAGAGTACGGACATCAAACCGTTTATGTGTCACGCGGTCTCGGCTCTATTCATGAGCTTATTTATGTCCGCGCCCGAAGCGGCGATTGCTATATTTAGAGGTTGAGTTGAAACCAGTCGTCAACCCAAATATTTTGTCGATCGGATATCTCCAGAAATTAAGTCGGCCCTCAGACGGTTTGACACTCCCCGCCCTAAAAGGACCTGCTGTGTACACACAAGTCAGGGTTGAGCTAGCAGCCATCCCCAAAAGATGGACTCAAATTTCCTCAAACCCTGGACGAGAGTGGCAATTCCGGGGGGCGCTGGGATTGATAGCCAGACCATCCACCCAATCTAGCAATCAGCCAAGTTGCCCAGGGTAAGGAGCGTTTAGGGTGAGGGTTTTGCAACTTTTTAGTCCTGCCTTCTAGCTTTGGCTCTAATTGCTCCAGGAATGATTGCTGCTATGCAGGTGAATGCCAGGGTTGCTTCGAGGTCTGGTTTGTCCCGGCCTTCCACCAATTGAAGCGTCTTCAGCGCCACCCCTAGCCCTAAAATCGTCAAGCGTTGAATCGCCTCTATCGATTCTAGCGGGACTTAAACAGAAAATACGATAAAAATAGGTTATAATGTTTACATAGCAAGCATATAACGTTAAAAAATGACCCATGAAAGAGACAACCCCTGCGGCGATGCCCCCCTGCTTCGATAGATGGTGTCAAAGATTTGACGATATTTTTGGTCATCTTGCCCAAAAACGAGAGTTTAGGAACTATTTAGGAGGATTATTGGGAGAAAGTGAACGAAAAAACCTGTCGCAGATGGCAGAAAACGCCTTGGGGAGTAACCTACCACAAATTACATCATTTTTTAACAACAGCGCCTTGGTCATTCAATGAACTCAATCAACGTCGCTTAGACGTAATGAATCAATGTAATCAAACCAAGATTAGTCGAGGATTCAGCCTAATAATAGATGATTCAGGACACAGAAAAAGTGGTAACTTTACCGACGGTGTAGGAAGACAATACATCGGACAACTCGGAAAAACCGACAATGGGGTAGTAGTAGTTACCAGTCATCTATATGATGGCAAAAAGAGCCTGCCATTAGATATTGAATTGTATAAAAAAGCCGACTCATTACCCTCCGGAAAAGATGATCCAGACTTCAAGAAAAAGCCAGAAATAGCCATAAATTTAATCGACAAGACCTGCTTCGAGAGGCTATAAACCAGGAATAGTCTTGATGGATTCAGGGTATGGTAATAACACCAGTTTTTTACAAGAATTAGAAAACCGCAAATTAAAATATATCGGAGGACTTGCCAAGAATCGCAAAGTAATAATTCAAAAAACAGTAGATGAAACAGAAGAGATTCGAGTAGATAATTTAGCTAAATCCTTACCTGTAGAGGCTTTCACAAAAATTCAACTGTCTTTAGAACGACCGAGAACAGTATGGGTAGCAATTCAATTCGTCGAATTATCAAAATGCACGGGTAAGAAAGTAATGGCTATCGTCATGAATGCAGAAACTTTCGATACCGCCACTGAAATAGATTATTTGATGACTAATGCTGACTTATCAACAGCGACAGAGGAGTGGATAGTAAAAACTTACTCACAAAGAAATTGGGTCGAAGTTTTCTATCGGGAAGCCAAGGGCTGGTTGGGGTTAAATGAATATCAAGGAGCGAGATGAAAGAAGTCTGAAAAGACATTTCATTATGGTGTTTTGTGCTTACACTTTCATTCTCTGGCATAGGTTAACAGGAGGATTAAGGCGTACATGGGCAAACAAACCTTTAAACACCTTTACTCAGGCACTCGAAGCATTTCGGACAGCCATATCTTTTAGGTTTGTAAAATGGTTGAACCAAAATTGGGACGTATTCTCCGCTTATAAAGCCAGTTTAGGCCTTGTTTGGGCTTAAAATTTGTTTAAGTCCCGCTAGTTGGGTGGATTCAATATCTAAACCATCGCGTTTGAGCGTGGCAAATAGTTGTTCAATCCACCAACGCCAGCGGTACCACAGGATGACTTGTAAAGCTTGTTCAACAGATTCGACTGGATGGGTCGTCAGCAATCGCCAGAGAATCGGTTTTTGGCCTGTGGGCGGACTCACTTCTCTGGCTTCAACGGCCCACAGTCCAACATGGTCTGGATAGTCCTGGGCACTCAGGTTATCCGGTCTTTGAATTTTAACTGATGCACAACGAACGGCTAGCCAAGCACTGCGGGCTGTACGGTTGAGTCTGGCGTCCGCCAAAACTTCTACAGAATAGGTTCTTGCGATCGCTTTGCTGACCCAAAAAAGCATACAAAGAATCAGATTCGTGATGCAATCGACGATCTTGACGAACCCTGACCAACAGATGGTTATAGCCATCGGGAATTCTAGCCCAAGCTTCATAGATATCGCTTTGACGGTCTCCAATATGCGTCACCAACTTAGCACCACCGCCTTGGAGACACCGCCTTGGAGCTCTGGGCAGAGTCAATCCATTTAAAAGATTCCTTGTCTTCAATGGGTAATTTTTGATAGTTTCGTTCTTTTTTTGTCTTATGGCCAGCTTCCCGAGTCCAGAGTTGAACGTGACTCAATCCCAGAGGAAAGCCGGACTGTGCGTCCAATATCAGGGTTGGATCAAGGAAAAAGCCCACATCTTGATTGTTCCCGACAACACCTAACGACTTAGATTTCAATCGTCCAGCATGGGCTTGTAAGTTAATCTCACTGCTGTCGTTGATGGCCTTGACATGACGGCCATTTACCTGCTGTTGGCAATGGTCTGACAGACTACGAACGAGTTCGGATATCGTCACATGCTCATTCTCTAGGAAGCGGTAATATCCCACTTGCTCAGCCCGATTACGACTAATTCGGCGAATATTTATCGAGTGATGCTGGCTGATTGCCACGCACAAGTGAAGCCCCCTTTTTACCAGCCGAGGGTCTCCAAAGGCGGTTTGTGGGAGGTTAGCGGCATGGATTAAAATGGGGCTATTCATATCTGATATGGCTTTCAACGCTTGGACTCTAGTTTAGAGCAACTTGTGTGTACACAGCAGCCATCAAGCGGGGTACCGCTCTGATGGGGGCATTCTGCTGCTCTAGGTAACAAGCTGTTTAAAACCCGCGCTCATCCCCTTCTGACTGGCATTCCCCGCCCCGCATCTATATTCTTTTAGCAATTTTCCAAGCTTAGACACAGCGCCGCATCCCGATCGCGCGCGGCTACCACGGGGAAGATGTCCCCTACAAAACACTATATACATTGCGACAACTGCGAGGGATTGCCCCTACAGCATCAATCTGGCATCTTGCACCAAAGTCCGCAACGGACTCGCGTGCGGGTTCCACCAATAATGGGCTTTTTTCGCCTCTCTATGGTTTCATCAGCTTTCCTGATGACCCTCATCAGTTAAGCTGTCGTTACACCCCTTTACAAACCTTAACGATACCGTTAATAATAGAGACATCATCCGAACATTGAAAAACCAATAGCAATCATAAACA
>NZ_JAAFKG010000113.1 GCF_013299185.1 Microcoleus sp. bin48.metabat.b7b8b9.023
GCTTTCAATATTTTGTTGAAAGCTTTGAGAGATACCTCCCTGACAGGAGAGCTTGCTGCTTTTTCTGTTTTGCCATACACGGCTATTCTGGGCTTAGTCCGGGATTTACCGGGTTAAATGTATCTGTCCTTAGAGGAAGTCAAATCCCAAATTGAGCGCGAGCGTCGGTATCTTTTGAAAACTTACAAATAAGTTATCCCAGCGGTTCCAAGTCTACCGGCTCGCTTTCAGTCCACAAATCCATCTCGATCCTCTGCTCGTCCCAAACGCGATCAGACAAATCGTTTCGCCCTTGCAAGTCCTCAGAGCGGCGGCGCCACACCAAAACGGCTTTCGACGGGTAAACGATGTAAGGCTGCTGCGTGCGCCGGGCAGTTGGGTTTGTGTAGCCGGAGTCGCGGACGCCGTTGGGAACTATTTCCGCAGTAGATAAAGCTAGCAGCTCTTCTATTTTGTTGAGTCCCTCGTTCTCTGTGTTGGCGTAGACTTGCATCTGGCGGCCGTTGTTGAGTTGCGCCGTGACTAGCTTTTGCCCGCTGGTGTAGAGTTTAGCCGCTAGTTTAATCTTGTCCCAAGTTAGGTCACGCTTGGCATCGGGAATTGTCACCTGTCGCTTGCGGGCCCGCTTCCCGTCGGGCATTACCCAGGGAGGCTGTTGTTTTTCTTTGAACTCAATGATCAAATAGCGTTCCTGAAAATTAGGCCGCACGTAATCGTCAACAGGGGTACCGTTGATGAGAACTCCCACATCGCGATTGCCGAGCATTTGGTGAGTCGCCAAAACATTAACAACAGTCGGCCTCATCACTGCTTCAGGGCCAGACAATACAATGCGCTCGTCGGGAACCGATCGATCTGGAGTAATTTCTATGGTGCGATCGGTACCGAGTACCGAATTATTTGCCACCTTTTGCATCGCCAGCCAAGCATCAATGCCGCCCGCGACGGCGTAACCGGCCTCGATACAAGCTTCTGTGCCTTCTTCAAAGCCTTCTTCTACAAAATTTCTTAAAAAAGTATTGGGAATCGACTCAATTGATTTCTCAATGGCGCCTGCAATTGTCCAACTTTCTCCCGTTCCCCATTTGTCTATTTTCTCGCTTCCAAACAAACCTCTAAGAGCAATTCCCAGCGGATTTGCTGGATTTTTCAATGCTCCCCTAACATTTTTGTAAAGCCACAAAAATGAGGATTGCACTCCCATCCTAAATCCAGCCTGGATTACTTCACCAGCAGCGTCGAGCAGCTCGTCCAGGGCTTGCTCGCCAACTTCCTTTAGCAAGTGAGTTGCCAGCGCTTCATTGAAAGTCATAATGGCAGCAGCCGGAACTAAACCGCAACCAATCCAGCCGATCGCCCGTCCTACTGCACCCCCCAACACGCCGCCAAAAGCGTCCCACAATCCCTGGATTTGTTTGTCGATTGCTTCGTCTGAAATATTCCAGTTAAAATTAGCGATAAACTGAGTACCCCCAACAATCCAACTCCACAACTTAGTCCAACTGAACGAAATTAATTGAACAACCCCTGACACCAGAAAACCGACGAATCGCGTCGCACCGTCCCAAATAGATTCTAGGAGTCCTTTATCTTGAGAAGTCGTCGTTGCGCTCGCCGACCAAGTGCGGATAATGTTGCCACCCGTCGAAGATTCGCGCATTTTGCGACTAGCCAAATCGCGCAGAACCAACCCAATTTTTTTTACTGCATCAGCCATTTGGTTTACCTGCTTGACCTATGTTGTCGCCAATCTGTCTGATGCGGGGTCTGCGGTCTCTGGATCGGCCGTAGGGGGTTTGGGCATCTTCAATTCCCGTCTCAAAGCCAAATCCATCCTCTACCTGATCGAGGAAATCTTCCCAATCTTTAACGTGCTTAGGTTTACTCGGGTCATCGTCTTTAGCTATAGGATTTTCTAGTTTTTCGCTTAAGTCAGCACTTCCTTTGATTGATTCCAATATTTGCGATTTGATGTCTTTTTTAGGGTCTACTTGCCGCCAATGTACTGCCCTAGTGATTGCAGCAGCCTGCAACAAATCTAATAAGGAATGGCAATTTAATAACTTAAGCAATCTCGAACTTTCAATCCTTGCCTGCAAAGCTAGCGGGCGTAAAGATGCTGAAATTATTGAATTTTCATTCCTAAGATATCTCGCTGGGTTTCCTTGTTTGTATACTCAATGCCTTTGACGTGGATTATGCTTTCCTTGATGAGTTCATCAATTGACTCGGCTTTTGGGGTAAACGTTGAGGGCATTTCAATGTCCGATTCGTCATAAGGGAAATTCATGTACTTGGCAATTGCCATGCTTGCCAAGTAAGCTTTAATCGCTTCTTGGCGCCCCATTCCGGACTCGCACAAGTTGCGAGTTGATAAAGCGACGAGGGCTTCTACATTTGCTTGCAAACTGAGGATTTGCCCCTCCATTTCGGCAATTGATTCTGCCAAATTTGGGAATTTAATTTGTTTGCCCTGGTCGCCTTCTTTTGTTAAATCGCTGTATTTAACATCAATTTGAATTTGCCACTGACCCCAGCGTTCGTCATCACGCTGGAACATCCACATCAAAAGATCGGCAAAGTCTTCAATTTTCTCTTGGAGCGGTTCTGCTGGTTGTTGACCTTTTTCAACTGTTTGAATAATCGTACTAGGAAGCTCGCCGGGAAACTTGCTAATCCCCAGTCTTTTGTGAATTTGGCGCATCAATTTGATGGATTCGCGACAGCATTCATCCATTTCTTTTCTAGGTGGTGAATTGGGGGGAACAGGAAAAAAGGCTGGGGGCAGTACAAGCTCATTGAAAGGAACTCCGATAGATCCATCCGAGCATATAGGTGGCGAGCGAATAGAAATCAGGGAAACCTTGAAATCAAAAACCTCTCCTGGCATTCCGCCAAATCCTTGATAATCTTTGTGGAAATATTCAGTGTAAGTATATTCCTGCCGAATTGTGACAATATAAGAATCAAAAGTCCTGCCACGGTTAGACAACCAAAATGAATTGATTTGCAGAGTAACGTCGAATTTCTTCTCAAACATTACCCATTTGCCAGCACCAAACGACTTGTCGGCATCTGACGGGAATTTTGGGTTGTAGCCAACATAATCCGCCCCATTCATGTTTTTTACACCGTACTCAAATTCTTCTGCTATTTTTTTTAGAGCTCCTGAGACGGGAAGGGCGGCGGGCCACCTCCATGCCTGTATCATTGCAGTCCATTTGACGCCATCCGGGCATTGAGATTGAATATTTAAATTATCAGGAATATAGATTGTTGGTGTTGGCGTAGGTGTTGGCGTAGGTGTTGGCGTAGGTGTTGGTTCTTTCTTCTCAGGAAACCCAAAACCAAGCTGAATAGAAATCGGCGTCCCCGGAATTTGCACCGAAAATCCTACCCCTACGCCTTCAGAGGATTTAGAAACCTCAACACCAATCCCGACCACCTCGCCGCTAACACTTCCGCCCTCTATTTGACCCGTACTGGTATTGACAGTGACGCCCCCGCCAAGTCCGACTACTCCCCCCGGAATCTCTGCGCTGCCAGCGATCGAAATCGAACTTTTAGAAGGATCCTCATAATTGGGGTTTCCGCTGATGTCCAACCCTATGGGGCTTACATCCACACTGACTCCCCCGGTTACTGACACTCCACCAATATTTGCCACTTCGCGGGTGACTCCAATTCCACCGCTGGACGCTGAGGGCTGAGATTTTTGACCCATGTCTACGCCGCTATCTTTGCCGAGGTCGATCGCACTTGACCCCCTTGTGGCGCTGGGCGACAGAGATGATTTAGACGAAACCCTAGACATAGCTCGCCTCTATTCCCGAAATTCGGGATGGACTACCTTCGGCGATCGCCCAAAGTTCACCTGTCAGCGTTTCCTCGGTTAGGTTCCCTCCACCATTGGAGGCCAAATAAATTCCTGAACCTACCGCAACGCTCGAATTGCCAGCAATCCAAATATCTGCATTCCCGGTATTTGTTGCGTAGAAAATGGCTCTATTTGCATTAGCCAATCTAAATCTAGTCGGGGCTGTTGAAGGGATGTCAATACCATAAGGGATGGCACTTCCCACAATCTTATTTACTGGCTTGGCTATCAAATCAATCTCGTATCTAAAATCGCCCTCGAAATTAATATAATCTCCTGCCCCAAGAACGCCATGACCATAATTAATTATTGATATCCCCAACCTGTCATCCGGGCTTAGTAACTTTAATTGATTGATTGTAAGGTAGGGAATTGTAAAGGGAATTGTCGTCTCTCTTCCTTTATTCTGCAA
Organism: Microcoleus sp. bin48.metabat.b7b8b9.023; assembly: GCF_013299185.1. Lineage (GTDB taxonomy): Bacteria > Cyanobacteriota > Cyanobacteriia > Cyanobacteriales > Microcoleaceae > Microcoleus. Next base: position 4,290 of record NZ_JAAFKG010000113.1, read on the forward strand.
CCTTGCGGTTGCCAAGTTTGACCAAGTTCCCCCGCCTTTTCGAGCGTGAAACCTCACCCCAACAAAAGGATAATCCTCCTCAATCGCAAGCATCGCAGCAATTTTTTCTGCTGCTGTCATCTCCGGGTAAATATCGGGGTAAGGCGCCCTCTTGAACGAAGGCAGATCTATCGCGCCACTAAGTGCTTCTAGGTAGAAGCTTCTCCCTAAGTGGTGGGAATTAACCAGCGAGTTGTATTCGGCGAATGCGTCCGCACAATTCAATATTTCAATGATTCCCGTGCCATCGGCACTCGTGACGGTTCGTCTAAAAGTCCTGGTGTTTTCTAATTTGTTTTCTGCCATTGGTTAGGTTAAGTAAGTTTTCCCTTCAATAACAGAGCCGCCACCAGGCAAAATGATAATTTCTATAGGGAATTCTAGCGATGCACTAAACGTTGCATTTGTGCCACCGCTGTTATTGAGCACGTGTTGGCACCGCGTTACGGCGGTGATTTTGTCAGGGTTTTTAGCCAGGTCTAATTCTAGGAGTTTTAGGGCAATCACAGCTTCCATTGCGGCCTGTGCCAAGTTTGGCGCCAAGCTGCTTCCACCCGTTCCGCTTGTAAAAGTCGAGCCGACGAGGTAATGGGTTGCGGCGTATTGGGAAACACCGTTAGCGGTATTGCTCGCGGTTGTGTTGATCAATAAGTCGATGTTTGCCTTTTTAGTAGACAGGTTTGCCGTAATACTTATTTTGTCGGTTCTGTCTACCGCAACTCGCGAGAGCCGATTTTCCTCCTGTTCGAGCAGCCCAAGAATGCCGTAAACATAACGCTCCTTACTGGCCGGCCCTGTTGGGGCCGAGTAAGAAGTTCCCGAGACAGTAGCTCCGGCGCCTGATGTGTGTGGTGCCATATTGATAGCAAGTTAGTAGGAATCTATTCTCAGTTTATGCAGGATTTTGTTGTAAATATGATTGTCGTTTTTTCTTAAGAAGTTGCTCTTTTAGATAAAAGAGCAACTTCTTAAGTTTTAACTACTCCCTCGCTGTACGGGTTTGAGGCGCTAGAGTATAAAGGGGTGTTAAAAGGTTGTCGATTGTCTTGTTTTTAGAGGGAAAGGGCAACAGGTGAAAGTTAATGGATTTGGACAGGCCTCGAAAATGACTCAAGACATTTACGAGCGAATCAGCAAACATTTTTTTACAGATGTTCACAGGGTTTTCTTGGCTGTTTCTTGGTACACTGGAGAGAGACCGGAGGCTATACTAAAAAGCAAGGTTTCGCAATTTTATGTAAATCCATCTAGGCGCATCGTGCGCTCGGAAATAATCTACAGCGCGACGACACGGAAAGACAAGAAAACCAGAGAAGTCCCCTGTCACATTGCTCTGGAAAAAATTCTTCGAGATTATGAATGCTTGGAGGATGGCTATTTATTCCCGTCCCGAGTTAAGCCGGGGAAGCCTTTGTCGCGGCAGGCGATCGATCGCGCTTTTCGACGCGCATTAAAAAAAGCCGGCCTTGAAAATCAGGGATATTCCCTGTATTCAGCGAGAAGGGGCTTTATCACGAGGCTAGATAACCTCGGTTGCAGCCCTGGGCTGATTAAATCCCTATCCGGTCACGCGAGCCTTTCGTCACTCGGGCGATATATCGAAATTTCAGAAGAACAGCGCAAAAATGCGATCGCAAATTTCTAAAAATGACATTATTCAATATTTCCCCACAAGCTTCACAGCAACAGCCGACAAGTTTCTCTAACTCAAACACCACGGTTAGCTTTTCCCTGACTACTGCGACAACGACGATCGCTCCCGATCGCCCTGGCAGAAATCGAAAAGGAGCAATGCTTTACAACGCGGGTACGGCAAATGCAATTTTTAATTTGGGGACAACCGTATCTCCAACCATTTTCACCAAAGAACGAGACGGAAGCCCCAGGCTTTAGACTTGGGGAGGAAGTCGCCAGCGGTTTCAACCGCCTTCAATATTTTACATAACTAATTGAAAGGTTATGTAAGAATTAAATCGTAAGTAAGAACAACCATCTACGTGTTGAAACACTCTAGTATCGGAGAAATCCCGGCACAGTGAGCCACCACTACGATCGTAGTAAGCCTGTATAACTGACAAGTAACGGCAGAGTGTGAAGCGTACCTATCTGGCAAAAGTGATGGACTCCGAAAGCAAGCACATACAATTTAAAAGTAAGCGCAATTGCAATACCTTTTGTACTGGTAGTTGTTTTGAGCGTCTAGAGGTGCTTTGATAACGCCTTTGAGAGTCCCTTTGTGGTCTTAATCAAGAATCCCCCCGATTTATCGGTGGGGAGTATCAAGGCCGAGCTTTTACCTGGGGGGTATTTTTCCGATCCAAGTGGCTGGCAAGGGCCGATCGTCGCGCGCGCTACTTCCTCCCCCACTGTTATCAACGTCACTGAGCCGATCGTTATTATCTAATGCTGCAAAACCCAATTACTGAGCCTCAAGTACCCGGTGCGATCGCTCGCGACTCTGAGGTAGCGGCAGCGATAAACGCACACTTGGCGGCCGCAGACCCTCACGCTCAGTACCTGCTGCAAGCCGAGGGAGACGCGCGATACCGACTAGCAGGGGCACTGACTGATGCTGATATCCCTGCTGCAATCGCTCGCGACTCTGAGGTAGCGGCAGCGATAAACGCGCATTTGGCGGCCGCAGACCCTCACGCTCAGTACCTGCTGCAAGCCGAGGGAGACGCGCGATACCGACTAGCAGGGGCACTGACTGATGCTGATATCCCTGCTGCAATCGCTCGCGACTCTGAGGTAGCGGCAGCGATAAACGCGCATTTGGCGGCCGCAGACCCTCACGCTCAGTACCTGCTGCAAGCCGAGGGAGACGCGCGATACCGACTAGCAGGGGCACTGACTGATGCTGATATCCCTGCTGCAATCGCTCGCGACTCTGAGGTAGCGGCAGCGATAAACGCGCATTTGGCGGCCGCAGACCCTCACGCTCAGTACCTGCTGCAAGCCGAGGGAGACGCACGATACCGACTAGCCGGTGCACCCCTTCTTACGTCAGTGCCGCTGCCCACTGCCAACGTGGCGGGGAATTCCGCTGCGATGTCATGGAATTCTGTTCAGATCGGATTTGGGACAGCTGAATTTTGCAATTATTCCGGCCTTGGCGGGGGAGATGCATTTAATTTTTTTCGATTGCCTGGTAACGAACCTTCACCTCCCACACTCTCTAATAGGGTTTCGCGCATTGATATTTCTGGGGCCTACATTCAGACTTCCGATAAGACCCACATTCCGCACCCCCAACTGGCACATACACTGCTTGAGGGGGTAAAAGTGAATTATCCGAGATAATAGTGAGTAAAAACACCCAGAAATCTGTGCAATTATCGCATCACCCAGTTAGAGATTCCTAAAAATTAACGTGAGGGCATGAATTAAATCTTCTTAACCCATAAAACTTCAAAAATCAGACCATTAACAACTATTAATTGCCAGCAAAAATTTTCAGAGATGTAACAATAATACATCACT
>NZ_JAAFKG010000114.1 GCF_013299185.1 Microcoleus sp. bin48.metabat.b7b8b9.023
GCAAGCTTTTCGCGGTGTGACATATTTTGTCATCGCTAGGTGGTATTTTTGTTTTCAATCCATAGTGCCAGCTTTTACAATGATTTACCAGGAATTTCGAGGAAATTATTTACTTTATGTCAACAGTTTTTAGCTCTGGGATTTGCTCTTTTGCTTCTGTCAATGATTTGCTTTGCTGGAAATAATTTGGGTAAGCTGCATCAAGCGGAATGATGTATTCCTTAGAAATCGAGCAAGCATTGACCGCACATTTACGAGAGTTGATCCAGTCCTTGCGTTCCCGCAAAGCGTAGTTCCAAACCTTGCGACAAACCGTTATAACCCGCTCAATTTCTTGAGCTTGCTCTGCGGTTGGCTTCAATTTGTACTCGTAACTAAGGTTTAACATTGCTCGTTTTCCCTGGCTCTAGAAAATAAAGTAGCATTTTGTAGAGTCAACGACAAGCAAAGCAATGGAAGGTAACTTGCAGGCTAAAGCCTGCCTCTAGCTTTCATCCCCGGTCTAAAGACACGGGGTTCTCAGCATATTTGCTATAGAATTCTAGAATATACCGTCAAAATCCGCCGTCAGCCGTCAGTGAACATGGTGGTTTCAGGAAACCCGTGGACTTAAAACAAATATTCAAAACGCCGAATCCCATAATCGGTGTCGTACATTTACAGCCTTTGCCAACTTCTCCCCGCTGGGGCGGGAACCTCAAAGCTATTATCGGAAGAGCCGAGCAAGAGGCTACAGCGCTGGCTTCTGGTGGCGCAAACGGTATCATTGTCGAGAACTTTTTCGACGCTCCTTTTGCCAAAGACAGCGTAGATCCGGCTGTGGTAAGTGCCATGACTCTGGTAGTCGAGAGGCTAACAAATCTGGTGACGCTACCGATCGGCATTAACGTGCTGCGAAACGACGCCCACAGCGCGATCGCCATCGCCTCCTGCACGGGAGCCCAATTCATCCGCGTCAACGTCCTCAACGGCATCATGGCTACAGATCAAGGCTTAATTGAAGGCCAAGCTCACCAGCTACTGCGCTACCGCCGGGAATTGGGCAGCGATGTCAAAATATTCGCAGACGTGCTAGTCAAGCACGGGCGCCCCCTGGGCAGCCCTAACTTAACCACAGCCGTCCAAGAGACGATCGGGCGCGCCTTAGCCGACGCCGTAATCCTTTCTGGCTGGACAACCGGCAGCCCTCCCAATCTCGAAGACTTAGAACTCGCGAGTGCAGCAGCGGGCGAAGTTCCAGTTTTCATCGGCAGCGGCGCCTCGTGGGAAAACGTTTCCACACTCATGCAAGCCGCCGATGGTGTAATTGTATCGAGTTCCCTGAAGCGAAATGGCCGCATCGAGCAGCCGATCGATCCGATCCGCGTCAGTCAGTTTGTCGAAGCCGCCCGTCGTAGCTTTTCCCAAAAAGAGCGAGAACAGGAAAATATCGAGACCAATGGTTTAAGAGGCCCAACACCCGAACCGGGCAAAGTCAGTCGATTTTAGATTTTAGATTTACTCGCCTTGATTCATCACCGGAGCCCGAACTTGAGTCTACAATTTTAGTAGCCACCAGCCAAGCTCGTGTCAGATGACAGTTGACAGTTGACAGTTGACAGTTGACAGTTGGCAGTTGACAGTTGACAGTTGACAGTTGACAGTTGACAGTTGGCAGTTGACAGTTATCTCTACCTGGAAGGAAGAGGATTGGAGTAATGAACCGTCTGTTTTTAATTTCTCCCGATCGGGGAGATGCTTGAAACCAATTTTTCATGGAATTGGGAATTGGGAATAGTTAATTGGGAATGGTAATTGGTAATTGCTGAAAACTAAAAGCTAACGCTCAAAAAAGCACCAATTCTCAATTCTTAATTCTTAATTCTTAATTCTCAATAACCAATGCCCCATGCCCCATCCCTCCGCTTCGCTTCGCCCCATGCCCCATGCCCAATGCCCCATGCCCCATGCCCCATGCCCCATGCCCAATGACCAATTAGCAACTATCAAATCAAAAAAATGATTCGCCGACGTTCAACCCCTTGGATTCATCGCTGGTCTAGGACTGCGATCGCAGCCATCGCAGCGATCGGCGTCCTAGAAACGGCCTATCTGACGATCGCTAAATTCACGACAGGCTCAGTCATTTGTCCCACCAGCGGCTGCGACAAAGTTCTCAACAGTCCCTACGCTACAGTTTTTGGCACAGTGCCTTTAAGTTTATTAGGTTGTCTGGCTTACCTGAGCATCGCAATTTTGGCATTAGCTCCCAAATCCGTCAATCCAGACACCAATAAAGGTCTGCACTCTCAACTAGAAAATCAAACTTGGCAAGCGCTATTTATCATCACCGCTGCGATGGTAATTTTCAGCAGCTATTTGATGTATTTGATGTCTTTTGAAATTAAGGAACTGTGCATTTACTGCATCAGTTCCGCCGTATTTGCGCTGTCGCTGTTTGTGCTGGTGCTAGTCGGCCGCGAGTGGGAAGATATCGGACAGTTGGTGTTTACAGGTATTTTGGTAATGATGGTAAGTTCGATCGGCGCCTTGGGACTGTATAACAGCGTCAGTTCACCTGCTCCTTTTGTTTCTTCTACCCCCGGAATTCTACCCCCAGCCGTGACTGCAACCTCCGGCCCTGCACAAATTGCTTTAGCCCGCCACCTCCGACAAATTGGCGCCAAAGAATACGGTGCTTACTGGTGTCCCCACTGCCACGACCAAAAAATGCTATTCGGCAAAGAAGCAGCCAAAATAATTGATTATTTTGAATGCGATCCTAAAGGGCAAAATTCCCGTGCTGAAATTTGCCAAGCTGCTGCTACGAATATTAAAGGTTTCCCGACTTGGGAGATTCAAGGTCAGTTTTATTCAGGGACGCAAACTTTGGATAAACTCGCCGATTTATCCGGTTACACGGGCCCGCGCAACTTTCAAAACTGACAGAATAGTTGGGAATTTTAGATGACAGATTTTAGATGGTGAATCAGTAAATATGGGTTGGCAAGTTCTTTGCTAGTTTCCTAGTGCTGCGAAATTAATCTCAAATCTGCCATCTAGGATTAATAATTATCAATTAGCAAACATTACTCAGATCGAAATTTCCAAAAAAGTGGTGACTATCTACTAGGCTGTCTGCGAATAAATACTATAGCGGTTATCAGAAAGATGAGGTATGTTGTTGGGCTTGAGCCTCCTGAGTTTAATGGTTATACAAGCTGTGAGTCATACCTCATCTTTTTGAGAAAGGCTATATAAAATTTACACAAAAACTCCAGAGACCGCGTTTCTGCTGCCAGAGTCATTACACTAAAATGGCAGTCATTCGATCGCTCTTCTGAAAATTATCTGCATTGATATAGCACTTCGATCGCAAGATTAGCGGACGCTTTGTTCAGTTGACAGTTGACAGTTGACAGTTGACAGTTGACAGTTGACAGTTGACAGTTGACCGCACGGGTAGCACTTGACAAAAGAAGTAAGAGGATTGGAGTAATGAATAGTCTGATTTTAATTTATCCCGAAAAATGTTCCGGCTTTAAACCAATTTTTTATGGTAATCGGTAATCGGGTAAAAGGTAATCGGTAGAAAGGCTCTCCTGCGTTTATGGTGGACATGGTATCAAACACAACTGTTCGCAATTCTGTGATGCCCTCAGAGTAAGGATATCCGGTTTACTGAAGGATATCCGGTTTACTGCTCGCCACAAACCTATAAAAAATATCAGAAAAAAGCTGGCGTTTTCAAAGCTTAGAAGCCAATTAGCAATTGCCAATTACCAATTACCATCACCAATTACCAATTACCCACCAGCATAGCGCACCGAAAAACCACACTATTCGACAATCAAAAATCAATAATCCACCCATCTGCCGCACCGCACAACCGAAAAATTGTGACGATCTAAAATCAAAAATATAAAATCGACTGAGCAGAACCCCGTGAAGACGTAAAAACGATATGTAGTAATACCTTATATGCTCTTCAGGCGAGGCGAACATCCCCAGATTATGCTAAAAACTATCAAAAAATGGCTCGATCGAGAACGCCGAGTATTGATTACTGCAAGTGCCGTTGGCGGTACGGTGATTCTACTGCGCTGGTTCGGATTTTTGCAGGCGTTGGAATGGGCTGCTTTCGATCGCTTTGTACGCTGGCGGCCCGCCGAACCAATGGACTCGCGCATCGTCATTATCGAAATTAACGAAGCTGACTTGCAAAAATACGGCTACCCCATTTCCGATGCTGTATTGGCCCAATTGCTGCAAAAATTGCACGCCCTTAAGCCGCGGGCGATTGGCCTCGATGTTTACCGAGATTTGCCGACTCAACCGGGTAATGCCCAATTGGTCAAAACTTTTAAAACTATTCCCAACTTAATTGGGATTGAGTTAATACCAGACGAAACCAGATTTGGAGTGCGCCCGCCTCCGGTACTGGAAAAGCTCGATCGCATCGGTTTCAACAACGTTGTCATCGACGCTGACTCAAAAGTGCGCCGAACTTTGCTCTACGCTTGGCCTGAAAACGGCAAAACCTATCAAAGTTTCGCGCTGAGACTGGCTTTGCTTTACCTAGAAACCGAAGGGATTTCCCCTCAACCTGCAACAGTCAATCCTAAATACTTGCAGTTAGGTAAGGGGGTGTTTCAGCGTTTTAAACCGAATGATGGTGCTTACGTGCGATCGGACAGCCGCGGCTATCAAATTCTCACCAACCTGCGCCACCCAGGAGGCAGTTTTCGCACGGTATCGATGAGCGACGTGCTTTCTGGCAAAGTACCGGTTGATTTTGTGCGATCGCGCGCTGTCTTGATCGGCTCAACTGCCCCCAGCCTCAAAGACTTTCACCAAAACGCTTACAGTTCCGGTTTGTTTGCTCCTCCCCAGCCAATACCCGGAGTTGAGCTTCAGGCTAATTTCTTGAGCCAAATTTTGAGTGCGGCCCTCGACGGGCGCGAAGGTATTAAAGTTTGGCCAGAGGCGGCGGAGTGGCTGTGGATTTTACTGTGGTCTTGGACGGGAGCAAATGTGAGCTGGAAGTTGCGATCGCTCGGGCGATCGGCTTGGTCTTTATCAAGTATCTGTGTAGGATTAAGTGCTAGTTTATACATAGCATGGTTGGCCGGTTGGTGGCTGCCGTTAATTCCTTCCATCCTCAGTCTGTTGGGTTCTGGCTGTGCAGTTGTAGCTTATCTGGCTCACATACAAGAAGAACTCAAACGGTCTAAAGAATTTTTACAATGGCTAATCGATACAATTCCCGACCCAATTTTTGTTAAAGATAGAAATCACCACTGGGTTGTTTTGAATCAGTCATATTGTCGGTTTATCGGCTATCCTTTAGAAATTTTAATTTCTCGCACCGATTACGAGTTATTTCCCCAAGCCGAAGCGGATATATTTTGGCAGCAAGACGAATTAGTATTGCAAACTCAGCAGCCACTAGAAAATGAAGAATATTTTACTGATGCTCACGGAATTACCCATCTGATTTCGACTAAAAGATCCCTACATAAAGATGCTGCGGGCAACCTATTTTTAGTTGGAGCGATCAGAGATATTACCGAACGCAAGCGCCTGGAAGATGCCCTCAAGCAAAAAAATGCTGAACTCAGCCACCAAGCCTATCACGATGCTCTCACCGGTTTGCCGAACCGCAAAATGTTTCACGAATCCTTGCATCTGTCCCTGGAAAGAGCCTCCAGCAATCAGGAATTGGTAGCTTTACTATTTTTAGATTTAGATGGATTTAAGTCAATCAATGATACTCTCGGACATCGTGCGGGTGATTTGCTCTTACAAGCAGTGGCCGGGAGGCTCAAAAAATGCTTGCGCGGTAGCGATATTATATCGAGGTTGGGTGGCGATGAGTTCACTGTCATCTTGCCGGGAATTCCTGGTAGCGAAGAAGCTGCGAAAGTAGCTCAAAAAATTTGTGACACCATTATGCAGCCTTTTACTTTAGAAGAACATACAGTTTCTGTAACTACAAGTATTGGCATTAGTTTGTATCCAATTGACGGTCAAGAGTCAGATATTTTAGTTAACAATGCTGATGCTGCGATGTATCGTGCTAAGGAAGGCGGGAAAAATCAATATCAATTTTCGTAATTAATCTCAGTTCAAAAACACAATCCAACTGTAGGTCAGTGGTGCCAACTTTTATGCCTAAGTTATTTTCCATTCTTTAATCTGCAACCTTATTATAAAATATTGTATAAGATGTCATCTATCATTAGATGGATTTATCAAAGATATGGAACTTAAGACAGCAAATTGTCGTCTCATTTAACTATTAACAAATATAAAAAAATTGGATGAGTTTCAAAAAAAGATGGCAACGGCAAGCCCGCGCTCTAAACCCTGATGCAGTAAGTCATTCCCATCACGAATCGCAAATTGTAGCAGGCTGGAGAGCCAATTAAAATCGCCAAACAGTATTGATTAAAAAGAATTTAAGTAAACTTACAAAAATTAATTAAAGGAAATGTAAAGACATAGGTGGAACTACGTAAATTGATAGATATAATAGATTGTAGGGATTTGCATCTATTTGAGTGATTTGGACAAGATTATGAACACTATGCGTACTTTGATTGGGCTCACAATAACGGCAACTCTGGCTGTCGGTCTGCAAGTCAGTACGATCGACATTGCAAATGCCGCTACACTTGGCAGCAACTCAACCAGCAACTCAGCAAAAGACCCATCGACCTCCACAGTCTTGACAGAGGCGCGCACATCTGAGGCGCCCAATAACCCCAAAAAATACGAACCAGATCCCAATGGAAGTCCTAAAAGTGACGGTACAGGGACGCGCTGAACCGCTCCGAAAAACCTATACAGAGCTAGCCAAAGCTAGTCAAAGCTGTACAAAGTCGGAGCGTGCAGTCTAAGTCTTCACTGACTACGTTCGATTGGTCATAACACCTGCGAGTGAACGCCAGCTTGTAGCACTGTTGAGAGTGATTAAGTAATTAGCAAATAGGTTTATAGCTATAGTGTCACTTTCCTAACAAGCCATTTGAACTTTGACGAGGCAAACATTACTTAGAAATAAGGCTGACAGAATATGTCAAATTACATCTTTCTGATAGACAAAAACAAAACACCGCTTAATCCAATCCATCCAGCACAAGCACGGAAACTACTAGATTCCAGAAAAGCCGCCGTGTTTCGCCGCTACCCGTTCACTTTGATTTTAAAGCGAGTCGTTGAAAATCCAAATCTGTATCCGCTGGAACTCAAAATCGACCCGGGTTCCAAGTTTACAGGGATTGCTTTAGTTACAGATCGAGGCAATGTTATCTGGGCGATGGAATTGCAGCATCGCGGACAACAAATAAAAGATGCTTTGGAACATCGTAGAGCAGTTAGGAGAGGACGAAGAAATCGTAATACTCGTTACCGTATAGCTCGATTCCTCAATCGCAAACGCCCTAATGGTTGGCTTGCACCGTCTTTGAAGCATCGTATTTTGACGACGGAAACTTGGGTGAAACGTCTGTCATCGTTCGCACCAATTGATTGTATTGTTCAGGAACTGGTAAAGTTTGATACTCAAGCGATTCAAAATCCTGAAATTTCTGGGACCCAATACCAGCAAGGAACCTTGAAAGGTTACGAGTGCCGTGAATACTTGTTGGAAAAATGGAATCGCCAATGTGCTTAAGCTGTCAAACATCTAAACTGCATTAACTCGCGTTACCTTTATTTTTTATTTTTCTGTTCCATTTCATAATTAGTCCTCCTTCATTTAATAGTTTATGTAACAGTGATTCTAGTTTTTCAATCGA
>NZ_JAAFKG010000115.1 GCF_013299185.1 Microcoleus sp. bin48.metabat.b7b8b9.023
TCCGTTTGTTTGGGGTTTCTAACCGCCGGGTCTCCGTTTGTTTGGGGTTTCTAACCGCCGGGTCTCCGTTTGTTTGGGGTTTCTAACCGCCGGGTCTCCGTTTGTTTGGGGTTTCTAACCGCCGGGGTCTCCGTTTATTTGTGTGCCCGCAAACTCTACGGTTTCTAACCGCCGGGGCCTCCGTTTGTTTGCGTAGTTATTGATGAGTTTTGTAATTTATTTGAGTTTTACTCTTGACATTGACATTAATGTCAAGGTTTAGGCTACAGGAGTTATTCTACCAAATCAAATTTCCCCATGACTCCCAATTCCCTCCCCATTTCTCGCCTCTGGCGCCTTGTGGAAGAACATCCGGATGCTGTGACTGCCGCCCTGTGCGGAATTCTAGTAATTTTGGGTTCGATCGCCCTACAAGTCGGTTGGCTGGGCTTAGCGGTGTTAATATTGCCCGCTGCTTACGTAATCGGTGGCTATTCCAGCACCCGCGAAGGGTTGACTACGCTGTTTGAAGAACGCGAATTAGATGTAGATTTGTTGATGATTGTTGCTGCTTTGGGCGCGGCCGGTTTGGGGCTGTGGCGGCGAGAATATCATTTAATTGTGGACGGTGCTGTTTTAATTTTAATCTTTGCAATTAGTGGCGCGCTGGAAGGTTATGCTATGCAGCGGACTGAACGGAGTATTCGCAGTTTGATGAGCTTGACTGCGGATACTGCGCGGGTGCTAATGTACGATGGGGAACGAGAAATTGCGATCGACAAATTGGCAATTGGCGATCGTATTTTAGTCAAGCCCGGAGAAATCATCCCCACAGATGCAATAATAGTTGAAGGCTACAGCAGCCTGAATCAAGCCTCAATTACCGGCGAATCGATGCCCGTGGAAAAAACAGCGGGCGATGAAGTCTATGCAGGCACGATTAACGGTGCCGGCGCGCTACAATTGGAAGTTCACAAAAGTCCAGAAAGCAGTTTGATTCAGCGAGTGATTCGGCTGGTGCAACAAGCGCAAACCGAAGCGCCGCCTTCTCAGCAGTTTGTGGAAAAATTCGAGCGCGGTTATGCTAAATTGATTGTCGGTTTAGGCTTGCTGCTAGCAACTTTGCCGCCCTTTATTTTGGGCTGGAATTGGGAAGACACCATCTATCGGGCGTTGATTTTTCTAGTAGTCGCATCTCCCTGCGCGCTGATGGCTTCGATTATGCCAGCGCTGCTTTCGGGAATTGCTAACGGCGCGAGACAGGGAATTTTGTTTAAAAGCGGCGCGCAATTAGAGATAATAGGTCAAGTTCGGGCGATCGCCTTTGATAAAACCGGCACTCTCACCACGGGAAAACCGGAAGTTGTCAGAATTGTCCCCGCAACCGGATATACTGAAACAGAAGTTCTGCAATTGGCTGCGGCTTTGGAAGCTCATTCCGAACACGCGATCGCCCAAGCAATTGTCCAAGCCGCAAATCAGCAACAGTTACCGCTGTCAAGTGCTACGGACGTACAAGCAAAAATCGGTCAAGGAATTGTCGGTAAAGTTAACAATCAAATTATTACCATTGGTAAAGCGGATTTTGTCAGAGCAACTTCGGAATTGACAGAAATAAGTCATCAATTGCAAGCAGAAGGAAAAACCGTTGTTTGGGTAGCAAAAGGCGATGAACTTTTAGGTATCATTGCAGTAGCAGATACAGTCCGCCCGGAAGCAGCAGCCACAATAAAACGCCTGCAAAAATTAGGAATAGAACATATCATAATGCTGACAGGCGACAACCAGCAAACCGCCCAATATATCGCCCGCCAATTAGGAATCAATGAAGTGTACGCCGAACTTTTACCCGAAGACAAAGTGCACCTAATTAAAAAGCTGCAAACCCAGTATCAAACCGTCGCAATGGTAGGAGACGGAATCAACGACGCCCCCGCCCTCGCCCAAGCATCCGTGGGAATTGCGATGGGGATTTCCGGCAGCGACGTAGCTTTAGAAACTGCTGACATCGTATTAATGGCGGATAAGTTAGAACAATTAGCTAAAGCAATTAGTTTGGGCCGCCGCGCTCAAAATGTGGTCAAGCAAAATATTGTGTTTGCACTCAGTTGCATTATACTGTTGTTAGCTGCTAATTTTTTCGGAAATATCACAATGCCGATCGGTGTCATCGGCCACGAAGGGTCTACAGTAATCGTAACCTTAAGCGGCTTGCGCCTGCTGAGAAACTAGACAAATCGACACAGAAGAAGAGCGACACCAAATCCGCTCTTTTTCGTCCTGCATTCCTCTCTCTCTTCTCGAACTCTGCGTTCTCTGCGCTCTCTGCGGTAAAAAAATCCAAATATTAAGAAAAACTACAATTTGCGATCGCATTACTCAAAACACGCTAGTGTCAAAAGTATTGAATCATACCAAAACCTAAAATTGCTCTAGACTGCAATAAAAATTCACCTAGAAACAGTCTGGAAAATGATATTCAATTCATTGCACCAAGAGCAATTGAAAACAAGTTTTCGATTGGAGGCAATATGAACCACAAAGTCATTGGGGCCACGCGAAACGTTGCAATTGTTGGCCCATATTTAAGCGGTAAAACCGCACTTCTCGAAAGTTTGCTATCGGTGACAGGAGCAATTACCCGCAAAGGTAATGCTAAAGATAGCAATACAATAGGTGACAGTTCGCCGGAAGCGCGCGATCGCAAAATGAGCCTAGAAGTCAACAGCGCGAGCACCGAATACGAAAACGTCCGCTTCACATTTCTTGACTGCCCCGGCTCGATCGAATTTGCTCAAGAAACTTACAATGCACTTATCGGTGTCGATGCAGCCGTAATTGTTTGCGAACCAGTTGCCGATCGCACTTTAACCCTCGCCCCGCTGTTCAAATTCCTCGACGATTGGGAAATTCCCCACCTAGTTTTCATCAATAAGATCGATCGGGCGTGCACAGACGAAACGACTTGCGGTAGCAACTTCACCCACGTACTCAACGCGCTCAAATCAGTTTCTAGCAGACCAATTGTACCTCACCAATACCCGATCGGCAAAAACGAACAAATCATCGGTTTTATCGACTTAGTAACCGAACAAGCTTACCACTATCACTCCGGCGCACCCGCAGATCCCGTCCCGCTTCCCGAACACCTCAAAGCACAAGAAAGCGCCGCGCGACAGGAAATGCTGGAAGCATTAGCCAATTTTGACGACCGTTTACTGGAAGAATTGCTCGAAGAAATCAATCCCGATGCTGAAGAGATTACCCGCGATTTCAAGATGGAATTAGGCGCTGATTTAATAGTGCCCGTATTCATCGGTATCGCCGAACAAGATTTCGGCGTGCGGCCTCTGCTGGAAGCTTTACTCAGAGAAGCGCCGACACCGGAAACTACAGCAGAAAGGCGCGGTTTTATACAAGGTGAAAACAAGGTTCTCGGTCAAATCCTCAAAACCTATTACACGCCGCAGGGAGGCAAATTATCGTTAGTGAGAGTGTGGCGGGGAACCCTCGCAGATGGAGCAGTTTTGAACGGGGTTCGAGTTAACGGTTTGTACCGATTGACTGGCCAGCAAACGCAAAGTTTGCAGTCCGTCAGTGCCGGAGAAATTGTGGCTGTAGGCAGGCTGGAAGGCTTGAAAACAGGCGATGTGCTGGGTTCAGACGAATTCTTACCAAAAGCAGAAATCATCTCGCCTGTGTACGCACTGGCGATCGTCCCCGAAAAGCGCAATGATGAAGTTAAGCTGAGTTCTGCCTTAGCTAAACTATTAGAAGAAGACCCATCTTTAGTTTGGGAACAGCACGGAGACACCCACGAAATTATACTTTGGGGTCAAGGTGAAATCCATCTGAAAGTAGCCTTAGACAGGTTGCGCCGCAAGTACAATTTGCCGATGGTAACTCACTTACCGCAAGTACCGTACAAAGAAACCATCCGCAAACCCGCATCATCCATTCACGGGCGCTACAAACACCAAAGTGGCGGACACGGACAGTTTGGCGACGTGTACCTCGACATTGCACCGCAGCCTCGCGGAGAAGGCTTCAATTTCACCGACAAAATAGTCGGCGGAGTCGTTCCAAAACAGTATATTCCCGGCGTTGAAGTGGGAGTGCGCGAATATTTGGATCGCGGCCCGTTGGGTTTTCCCGTGGTAGATGTATCGGTGACTCTGACAAACGGTTCCTATCATTCTGTTGATAGTTCGGAACAAGCTTTTAAGCAGGCGGCGCGGTTGGCGATGCAGTCGGGGATGGAGAAGTGCGAATCAACTTTGCTGGAGCCGATCGCCAAAGTTGAAATTTGCGCTCCCAACGAGTGTACATCAAAGGTGTTGCAGTTAGTCAGCGGACATCGCGGTCAAATTCTCGGCTATGAGGGTAAAGCAGACTGGAAGGGATGGGATGCTGTTTCGGCTTATTTGCCGATCGCCGAAATGCAGGATTTGATCGTAGAATTGCGATCGCAGACGATGGGTGTGGGATTTTTTAACTGGGAGTTCGATCGATTACAAGAAGTACCGGAACCTTTGGCTAAGCGAGTTTTGCTAACTACTGGAAATGGCAACGGTAACGGTAAAAATTAAACCGTAGGGGCGGGTTCACCAACCATATATAACGATGACCAACAATATATAAAAACCCGCCCCCACCCACCATAAATCTGAATGTACATTAATATTGTTTGTTGGGATGGGGCGGGTTTTTGAGATTGTTTGTTTGGTGGCGGTTATTATTGGTGAACCCGCCCCTACGAGATTGTGTCGGTTAATTAAAATTACAATTTTGTTGGTAAATTTGATTGGTAGGGGCGGGTTCACCAACCATATATAACGATGACCAACAATATATAAAAACCCGCCCCCACCCCACCATAAATATGAATGTACTTAATATTTTGGGTTGGGATTGGGCGGGTTTTTGAGATTGTTTGTTGGGTGCAGATTATGGTTGGTGGAATCCGCCCCTACTGATTTGAATGATAATTCAGCTTATTTAGTCAACTCATTTAACCCTGAAATAACATTCTGAGCTAGCATTAAAGCATTTCTGGCTTGTTGTTGTAAGTTAGAGATAGTATCTGCATAATCAGCTTGATTCCTCATTTTTCTTAAGCGAGTTAAATCTTCACCTATCTCTATCATAGTCTGGGATTTTGATTGATTTTTAAATTTTTGAGGTACATATTGATGCGGATTAATCTTATAAGCTTTATTGCCCGATAATTGAGGATCTTGTTGAATGTCGCGGCAGTAATTCCGTGCTAAGCAAAACACAGCATAATAAGCTCTACTTACAGCCGATCGCAATTTTGCTTCTTCACTGGTTCCGGCTAGCTCTTGTGCTAAATTAAAGTATTCTGACCAATCGAATTTCATTCCCACCCCAAGTCAATGTGTAGTATATTGTTAGGAATGACCAGACTCGCATCTAGCCACCAAGTGCGATCGAGAGTTTTCAACTTTTCAAAAGCTTCCTCGACTTCGAGTTTAGTATAGATGGTAATCCAGAGCGATCGCCAATTGGCAATTTCGGGATCGGTTTTCACTTCCAAGCCCAATCTTTCCCTAGGAAAGAGTTCTATAATTTTAGAATGAGCTGCTAAAATCAAACTTACCATTACTTCTTGTTCTATAATTAACTTAAAGGCTTCTAACGGATCTTCTACTGTGTAGAGACTTCTGATTTTATTGAAATCGGAGATTAAATCGTCAAAAGGTGTGGTTTTAATGGCAGACTCTTGGATAGCAGTCATAATTGTCGATCGCGAATGCTTTGCTTGTTAATATTTTAGCAAATACGATCGCAATTCTGTCGTAACCCAACAAGAAACCGGGTTTCTACGAAAAATCGTTGAAGGAAATTAAAGATATACATAGAAACCCGGTTTCTGGCCTCATCTTGCATCAGCCCGAAACTAACGGCGAAAAACCCTCGACCACAAAGCTATAATTATCGCAGTCAGCAGACTAGCAGTCACCCCAGATAGAATACTAAATCCCATAATCACCCTCAATCCCGAACCAGGCTCAAAAATCGGCACAAAGGTATTTATGGCAGTATTGATAGTAGGATTTGCCTCAATTTCTGTTTTGAAGCCAGCCGCCGCCGAAGCTACAGTCCCGCCAGTTGACAATCCGACACCGACGATACCGACGATTGTCTGAAAAGTGCGATCGCTCTCAGCCTTCCGAATCTCAACCGTACCTCTAATAGTATCAGTCAAACTCCGCAAAATTTCCAAACAAGGGCGAAAATTGTCAATATCTTTTTGGATTTGTTTGGGATAGTGTTGTTCAGCCTTGTCCCAAAAATCCTGCAAAAACTGCAAATCATCCGTAGGTTTAGCCTTGGCTTGAATTTCAGTCAACTTAGTCTGATACTTTTCCAGATTCACCTTAATTGTGCTAAATTGTAACTCCAAATAATTAAGATCGATCGCAAACTCAGACAATTTCCCCATCGCCTCCATCAGCTTCTGGAGATTCAGACGAGAAGTATTCCGCATCTGCACAATTTCGTTGTAATTATTCACCAACCGATCCTTTAAAACTAGACTTTTCTCATAAGCCCAAATAATCTTATGACGGTAACACAGCAAATCCAGCCCATTTATCAAAAACTCCCTAGCCCAGGTTTTAAAAGCCACTTCATCGGGATATAAAATCACCAAAAGTTGACAGTTATCCTCAATCTTGTCGCCCCAAAACTCAAATACTTTCCCACCTAAAAACTCACCACTTCCTTGAGGAACACCATCTTTTGCAAACAAACACTTGTAAACTTGTTTTGCAAGTTCTTCCTTTTCCGCATCATCCCCAGATTCCAGCCAACCCGAAAGCATCCAAGTTTTGCCGATATTTTCCAACTGCGGCGGTTTGGGAATTAAATATTGCAAGCTTTCAATCAGTTTAATAACTTTATCGGGTTCGTACTTATCCTCAACGTAAGCATTAAATAAAATTTGGTAATTATCGCTTAGGTTCCAGCGGCGGTAGCTGCCTTTGACTGAATGATTGTTGAGATTTCCTATAAAAGGTAAATCGGCTACTGCTTTCTCCTGTAACGCCAGAAATTTTTGTTTTTGTTGGGGAGTAAAAGAAACATTCAGTTGTTGGTGAATTTGTTCGGCTAAAGCATCTAAAAATTTGATGTAGATTTTGCGAGTTTCCGGTTCGCCGACACCCAACCCTTGTTTGAGAGTGTAGCTAAATAAATTTAGGGTAGGGTCAACTAATTTGAGCATAAAATCTTTTATTGATGGTTACAAAAAATTACCGGGCGATTGGAAATCGCGTCTACACAATAAAATTACCCGGCGGTTGAAAGAGACTGTTGGCGAATGTCTGAGGGGTAAAACCCCTCAGACATCGCCATGCTGAAATAGGCAAAATGATTGTGCGACCATACACCATATTAAATAATTTATTATGACTCTTC
>NZ_JAAFKG010000116.1 GCF_013299185.1 Microcoleus sp. bin48.metabat.b7b8b9.023
ATCAAGGTTCGTAGTGAGGACTTCAGTCCTTTCTGTGACTTCGAGTAAATCAGGACTAAAGTCCTTACTACAAACCAATTTTCTCATCGGTAATCAAGGTTCGTAGTGAGGACTTCAGTCCTTTCTGTGACTCTGAGTAAATCAGGACTAAAGTCCTTACTACAAACCAATTTTCTCATCGGTAATCAAGGTTCGTAGTGAGGACTTCAGTCCTTTCTGTGACTTTGAGTAAATCAGGACTAAAGTCCTTACTACAAACCAATTTTCTCATCACTAATTAATTTCCGCGAACCGGTGATACATTGTACAGTCCTCTAACCGCGCCTGGTGCTGCCTCTGACTCTTGCTGCTGCCGGGGTACAAACGGCTCTTGGACTGCGTTCCCAGGAGCGAAACAGCCGCTCGCTTGAGGTGCTACCTGGCAGGCTGCGGGCAAGGCCATAACTGAGGCATCAAAGGGATTGGTGGCATCCGGAACGCGAAGAATTGGGTCGCTGGAAACCTGCCGCTGCATTACTCGTCGGTAGAGGCCGCTGACGCGGCTGGCATCGCGCTCGATTTCTTTTTCGGGAAAGGCAACTACGCCGCTGGGGGAACCAATTCCTAGATAGTCGCCCATGTAACCTTGCAAGCTGACGTTGTGATAAAAGTCTCCTGAAGCTTCAAAGAATTGTCGGTTGAAGTTGTCACCAACGGGGCTAAATCGGGCTGTATCTGCTTGAGCAGGTTTGACGGATGCCAGTGTGGCAGAGGCGACAGCGAGAATCAACGCACTGCTGAGGCTTTTTAACTTTTGACTCATAAATTTCAGCTTCTAGATTAATTACGGTTCCAATATAGACTGATTATCGGCGGATTATTTGCGTTTTCTACAAGGTGTTAAGTTATGGATGCTGCTGATTTAAAGGTGTTGCGCGATCGACTTTTGGATTTATTGTGCGAGTTTGCGTACCGCGAGGGCGACTTTGTGCTGTCTTCGGGGCAGAAAAGTTCTTATTATATCAACTGCAAACCGGTGACTTTGCACGCTGAAGGTGCTTTGGCGACGGGGCGCGTACTCTTCTCGATGCTGCCACCTCAAGTGCAGGCTGTGGGCGGTTTGACGTTGGGTGCTGACCCGATTGTAACTGCTGTGAGTGTGGTTTCGGCTCTGGAAGGTCGATCGATTCCGGCGCTAATTGTCCGCAAAGAGACGAAGGGACACGGGACAATGGCCTATATTGAGGGGCCGGTGTTGCCTGAAGGGACGAATGTGGCAGTATTGGAAGATGTCGTAACGACGGGTAAATCGGCGATGCAGGCGGTGGAGAGGCTGCGGGGTGCTGGCTATAAAGTCGATCGCGTGTTGTCTCTGATCGATCGAGAGCAAGGTGGATCTGAATTATATCGCGAGCAGGGATTGGATTTTCAGGCTGTTTTTACGATCGCCGATCTCAAGGAATGGATTCGTAGCAAGCAATAGGGATCTAAATTCACATAAACATAAATTTCGTAGTGGCAGGTTCACGCTAATCTCTGCTTTAAAATCAGAGGATTTGTCAACCCGCCCCACCTAACCAATGGGAGCATCTCATTTTTGTAAAAAGCATTTTTTATTATAGTGCTGTCCCACTCGCGTATCGTATAATATGCGAGCTCTCGACAGCACTATCAATGCAAAACTGAGATGCTCCCTAACCAATTAGCTTAGCGCTACAGGTTCCTTAGCCAAAAACTTCTCCAACTCAGTCAAAGCATCGGCATCAACCTTAGTCTGCATCGGACAGAACTTAGGCCCGCACATCGAACAGAATTCCGCAGTTTTGTAGATATCTGCTGGCAAAGTTTCGTCGTGATATTCCTTCGCTCTTTCTGGATCTAGCGATAGCTCAAATTGACGGTTCCAATCGAAATTGTAACGCGCCTTCGAGAGTTCGTCATCGCGATCGCGCGCACCCGGACGGCCCCGCGCGATATCCGCAGCGTGAGCCGCAATTTTGTAAGCAATCAGCCCGTTTCTGACATCCTCAGCATTCGGCAATCCCAAGTGTTCCTTGGGTGTCACGTAGCACAGCATAGCAGTACCGTACCAACCAGCCATCGCCGCCCCAATCGCTGAGGTAATGTGGTCGTATCCCGGTGCAATATCAGTCACCAACGGCCCCAAAACATAGAAAGGAGCTTCCGAGCATTCCTCCATTTGTTTCTTGACATTAAACTCAATTTGATCCATAGGTACGTGGCCCGGGCCTTCCACCATTACCTGCACATCATGTTCCCAAGCTTTGCGAGTTAATTGTCCCAAAGTTTTGAGTTCGGCTAATTGAGCTTCATCCGACGCATCGTGAGTGCAACCGGGGCGCAAAGAATCTCCCAAACTAAACGAAACATCATATTTCTTGAAGATTTCAATGATGTCGTTAAAGTGAGTGTAGAGAGGATTTTGTTTGTGGTGGTGCAGCATCCACCGCGCCAAAATACCGCCGCCGCGAGAAACAATCCCAGTCAGCCGATTTCTCACCAAGGGTAAATGCTCAATCAGAATTCCGGCGTGAATTGTTTGGTAATCAACACCTTGTTGAGCGTGTTTGTCAATGATGTGCAGGAAGTCATTCGCCGTCAGACTTTCCATATTACCGTGCACGCTTTCTAGGGCTTGGTAAATGGGTACAGTACCGATGGGAACTGGTGAAGCTTTGATAATCGTAGTGCGAATTTCATCCAAATTGCCGCCGCCGGTGGACAAGTCCATCACGGTATCAGCACCGTATTTAACTGCTAATTTAAGCTTGTCAACTTCTTCTTCCATATTGGAAGAGTTCGGAGATGCACCGATGTTAGCATTGACTTTGCATTTAGACGCAATGCCGATCGCCATCGGTTCCAAATTCGTATGATTGATGTTAGCGGGAATAATCATCCGTCCCCGCGCTACTTCGGCGCGGATCAGTTCTCCTGGGAGATTTTCTCGCTTAGCAACAAAGTCCATTTCCTCAGTAATGACACCTTGACGGGCGTAGTGCATTTGAGATACGTTGCTGTGACCCTGACGCTTAGCGATCCATTCGGTACGCATATCTTAATTGTCCTTCATAAACAGCTTCCCTCCGCTGGTATTAACCAGACTCAGGTTCTAAGGGTGTTTTCTCAGCCCGGATCTGCGGGCACCCCTAGCTAAGCTGTTAATACTACCACTGATGCCTGTACCAGATGAAAGCAGTTAAGGAAATCTTAATAAGGAGGATGAGTCAGGAGATGACGAGGGCGATCGGACTTTATGCATCTAACTTATCACCATTGCTGAACTCATGCTGAGTTTCAGTTGGCAACTTTTCCTTTAACGAAAATTCACTCCAACTGCTTAGTTATTTTGACTTCTTACTGCTTTTTTTGTTGGAATCTATTACCTTGGCGGGGGAGTAGTCCACTCGCACTTAAAAGTTTTGTCGATCAGCTTTTTGAGGCTAATTACTTTGATTTCCCCGTCATGCCACTCCCCATCGCGACTCTCTATCTTTATAATTTTGTATCCTATTTCCTTAAGTTCTTCAGTTAACGATACCTTTCCAAAATGCTCGTATGAGTCACTAATCTGCTGACCTTCTTGTGGAATACTCATGTCCCAGCATACAATCTGGTCAGTCAACTTCAACGGATGATTAAACTCGTCACTAGGTGAGAGCGTGTATTTATACTCAAGAGCCTTCTGAACATTAGCTGCTAAGCTTTTCTCCCCCATAGTGACAGCAACGCTATCGATTCCCATCCCAGAAAAAGTAAGCGGACGCAGCCAAATATCAGCATACTGGGATTCGGGAGGCACAAGATGAGCAAACATTGTGTACAATGCTCCTACCCAATGTTCTTCTCCAACCCCTGGTTCCACCAGGAATTTTTCTTTGAGTTGATCGATATCGTGTACAATAAACCTTGTTCTGTCCTGAATCCCTTTTTTTAGGGCAATCAGCTTTTTAGTATAAGCCTCTATTTTTAAATCAACATCATCTTTATTTAGTCTGTCTATAAGTTCGCTAAAAACATTAATCCTATTTTTGGCTAGGTCAAAGAATTGCTTGATTTTATCAATAAAAGAGTCATCTTTTAGTATACTTAAGGAAGAGTCAGTCAAAGAATTTCTATTGGTCACTACATCAAAAGTACCATTAATCATAAAAATATAATGTGACTGTCCACTTGCCAGGCCAAGGACTGCGTAATCTTCCAGCTTGCTATGTTCAAATAGCTCGTTGTATCCACAAATTTTTACACCGTCTGAGGAAATAAATGTGCCTCTTTGATCGGTTAATCGAATTCCAGATTTTCTCCTGCCTTTTCTATCCAATTCTTCATACTTATCTAGCGCTCGGCGATTACCATCTATTGCTAGAGTCAAACAGTATGTTGTATCTTGAAATCGGAAAGTAGTAGCAGCACGACCAAAAAACCTCCCATCATTTAATCTAGCTATTTGGGCTGGGCTTTTTATGTGCGATTTATCCTCGTCCGGCTTCGGCAAGTAGGGATATCCTGCCTTAACTTTGTCAAGTTTATGTTCAACTCTTCTCTTTTTTGTCCAGAGGTATAATTCACAATCTTCATTGTATCCTAAAGACTGTTTAAAACTCAGTGATTGATTTTCGGGAAAGTCTGTTTGAGCCGGCCGTATAATCCTCATGTCTCCATGCTTTGTGTTAAAATGTATGTAATTCTTGAGGTATGACCATTTGGCTATACCATCTTCCTCAGAGTCGTAAAAATCAGAGAAATTTTTCACCTCAAGCTTGTGAACAATGATCATAGCTCCTTGCGAAAATCGGTTGACAAAAAACTCTTGGTTAAGATTTTCCAGAATATTTACTGTGCCTTTATTAGGTTGTGTAAATAGGTTTTTCACTGTTTCCCAAGGACTACAATCAGTTTGAGATTGAATGTCATAGTTTTGATTTAATTTAGACTTCGGATCGTCAATAGATATTGACCGCCAATTTTCCTCATTTTTACAGCGTGTAATTAAAGTAATTTTTTGAGAGGCAAAGCACAGCTTTGAGCCTTGACATTTGTAGCCTATAAACTCTCCCGGTATTTTAGTAGACCTGCCAATGGAGAAAAATGCTCTGTAAGGAGTTATTCCATTTATTTCTTCTTCTTCGCTTAAACCAGTACCATTGTCAAAGTAGATAAATCCTTTATATTGTGGTTGCAATAGTGGGTAAATCTCGATTCGAGACGCTGAAGCATCATAAGAGTTAGATATCAACTCTCGGATGACTTCGCACGGGTCTTTGCGATTAACAGAAAGCTCAGACAGGATATGTGTGTAAGAAATATCTGGATACTGCTGAGCCATATTTTTTATTTTTTTTTGAGTATAACCTTCAACATATCATATCACAACTGTCTAGTCAAGTGCCTGTAGGAGTATTTAAATAAAATTCAGCCTAACCCAAGATAAAATCAACGCTCACTTCAAACTCAGGAAAAGCCAGCGGCGCAACTTGTTGACCGCGCCAAAACTTGAGCATTAAACTATAACCGTTCGGGCCTAGCTGATGGTAAACTTCCAAACAATTTTCAACTAAATCTACCAGCCAAACTTCCTGAATGCCCGATCGCGCATAATTCGGTATTTTCACATCGCGGTCATAATTAACGGTACTATCTGCTACCTCTACCAACAGCAAAACATTCTCGCTATTTGGCAAGGATTCTTCATAAAAATCAGCGCGACGCTGTACTAAAGTAATATCAGGTTGAGGCTCAGATCGATCGCCAATGCTAATCGGATTTTGCACCCGGATGATAGCACGTGTTCGCACCCGATCGCCAAAAAACTCTGCAAGGCGATCGACACGGGCGGCGTGGCGCCTACCAATTGCTGCCATTTGGATAATTTCTCCTTCGATAAGTTCCACTCGTTCGCGATCGCTAAAAACACCAGCCTCACTCATCAGGTGATATTCTTGCACTGTAAATAGCCGTCTTTTCATTTCCACAGACATAACTATTCTCCTTTTTTAGCAGTTGATCTAACTTTACCATCCCTAAGCTGGCAATAACAATTATTGCGCTTCTCAGATAGGTGAGGTAAATTGTTTGATTTGGGCAATTTTATGGTTAAATGGTTAATACTTTATCTTTTTTAAATACAGAATATTGCAATATATCCTACTATAGTGGGGTGCATCTCATTTTTGCAAATATATTCGTATGGGCGAAGCATTTCGGCAGTAAATCTCTGATTATCACTCATGAATTATGTGCCGAAATGCTTCGCCCTTGCCCAAACCAGATGCACCCCTATAGTGTATTGATTATTAGTGAATTATTATTAGTTTATACAGTTATCGTGTTAGCCCTATCAAAAAAAAAGAATCCATTGGGATTCTATAATATCCGATATTTTCATCTGTCATTGTTCGCTGTACGGGTCAGGGGGAACGCATCTTATTGAACACTATTCATCAGTGGTGAGTATATTTTGAGATAAATTCACCATTCTTAGAAGCTATAGACACGCTTTGTAATGACTTTTGTAAGAAAATAGAACTGATTAATG
>NZ_JAAFKG010000117.1 GCF_013299185.1 Microcoleus sp. bin48.metabat.b7b8b9.023
TTAACAATCGAATTAAGTTGATTAAGCGACAAGCCTATGGCTTTATGAACTTTGATAACTTTCGAGCAAGGCTATTAGCTTGCTTTTCTGATTAGGTTTGCTTATCACCTTGACTCCAGAAGAGCCGCCGAACTCGTAGCGTGCGGGATGAATGAGTACGGTAGGATGCTGGACTGCCTAGAGAAAGCCGAGGTTACTTTTAGGTTTATTTTGGCAAGCCACGAGACCCCAGTCATTCACGACTACAACGGTTATTCCGGGGTAGCGAAAGCTGTTACCCACGTGATTGCTGACGGCAAAATTCAGCAAACATGGGATTTGCAATATCCAAAATACTTCGACGAAAACCACTTTCAAGAGGTTTTGACTTACATCACTGCTAACAACCTGGCTTAGAGAAGCCACACTAAAATTGACCTAAAAATCTATGGGTTCTCAAAGTAAATACAACAAGAAAGAGCTTGTTTTTGTACCGATTAAAATTGCGACTTCTGACGCAGGTGTTGAGTCTGGCGGGGTAAATTACGCCTTCTGGACAAACATTCCCGCTGGCGACAGAACGACATTAGGGCAGGTGGCAATTGCTACTCCAGCCGCTCCCCCTGTAGGGACTGTTCTGGCTAGCAGTTTTCCCAAACCGAGGCGGGCAAGCCGGCGGACTGGGCTGAGGTTTACTTCCTCGTTTTGCGCTGTTGGTTCGATTACGGCGCTTAAGGTAGCTGGGTGGAGAATCAGCAAGCAAAAGGTAACGAGACCGCCGTTGCATACAGCAACTTTAAGACCTAATTCGTTCATTCAAACTGTTTACGTTACCTTCAACGGCATTAAATACGCTTGGCAACTTCCGAAAGTGACGATTACTAACGTAACTGAAGCAGTAATCGGGCAGTTGGGTATCAAGCTTGCTGTGCCTGGAGACTTTAACGAGCTTTGTTTCGGGGCAAATGCTCCCAAGCCTCCTAAAGCTTCAGTAACTATTGGCTCTGGAGAAGGTGCCGAAGCAACATCTAAAACTTTGTCAACTTTTTACGATCCGAGCGGAGGATTGCCAACAGGATGGACGCAAACGAAAGCACCAGTAATTGCCTTCGACTAATCCTTCCTGGGGATGAGCAATTCAATGCAACATTGAGTCAAATCCCTCCGGGTTGGGAAAGCACGGCAAACGCAAAAGGCTGCTTTGGTTTTGTTCCAGACGCAGCTATGGGCGGAGTCTTGAGGGGCGTTAGTAACGCTGAATTTCAAGATTACATTCTTGGGGGGGAGTACGAACAGCACCAGCAAAATGTCTACGGCGATATGTACGTGCCACCCGAAGAATCGGAATGGTACGAAAGCGATTTCAAAGACATCGAAGAATTTCTAATTGATTGGTAGATGACCTTTGGCATCCCGTAAGATTTGTCGGTGCAGGCGGATAACCAATGGAGCTTAAGTGATTAATGGCTTGGGTTGATTTAGGCACTGTGGAACCTGTACTGGTTTGGCAGGAAACCAGCGAAAGCGCCACAGACAGACAAAACTTAGTCGGGCTGACATACATATCCAACGGATCTATTTCAGAAATCGTATCGAGATTGCTCGTTCGCCGAATTTGGCAAATCGACGGGGGTTTGCCCGTCGAAGAACAAGCCACAATTGTCTATCCATCAACAAACAAAATCTTGCTTGCTTTACCTAACTTGCCAGATGACGTTGACTTGGGCCTGGCTGTTTTCAAAATACAAATAAGGCGGTATTACCGCTATTACAGGGCAGTAATCCAGGAACCCCGTTACTACATTCGGGTCGAGGTTGCAGGAGAGCAAGCAAATCAGCCAACCGAGCAGATATTGGAGGTTGTGAGTCAATTAGAGGATTTAATTGGCCCCAATTTTTAACACGCTCAAAATCAATCAAGAGGTAATTGACCATGAACGCAGCATTTTGTCAGGCAGTTGTAGCCGCTTTTAATGTGGCTTTTCAAGCTATCAAGAAAATTGACGAACAATCCGGTGGCTCTGGCGAAACCCAGGAATCGCTTACCCAAGCGATTACATCCTTAAACGATATCGCCAGCCGGATGTCCTCAGAAGTTCTTGACATTACTCCTGAAGTTCCGACGGAACCCGCACAGTAGTAATTTAATGTGGCGAACCGGGGCAGTACCGGCGGAGGCGGGTTCTAAGCCGCAGCCTCTGAAAGCTCCTGCAAGAGCTAGCCACTTTGTGGCGTCAAAATTTCAAACTTTGCAATTGTACAAGTGGAATTAATTTCGACTCTTCTAAAAGTAGATCTAGCTGTACTAACTGTGATTCTGGGAATCGTAGGATTCTTGTGGAAATCCATCAGGGACGTTAAAGCTGATGCAAAGGCAGACGCCACCGATCGTGCTGAAGGAAAAGCCACTCTCCAGTTTTATGGAAAGCGACTTGACAGCCTTGAAAACTGGCGAGCCGCCATTTCAGAAATCAGGAGGTCGCAGTAATGCCAGTACAGGCGGCAGAAAAACTTTTAGCCGATCCAGCTGCACCAATAGACTCGCTCTTGGAACTTATCCCTTGGTTTACTAGGGATATCTTAAGTCTTCGGGCTCGAAAAAAATGTGCACAGAGTCAGGAGCTGATCGACAAAATTGACGAAGAGATAAGTGCAAGTGAGACGGCATTGGACAATATCAAAAAGGAGATTGTACGTAGATGCAGTTGTTAACTTTCACTATGGATTTAAGGGTTGCTTCCGAGCTTTTGTACGGCAACCTGAAACTTGTTTATCCCGACGGCAAGGCGATCGACTATCTGGCTACTTCGGGGTGTGCGGATTGGCAGCGGCCCGGCGACCAATGGGCGAGAGGGAAAGGCCCAATACCCCAAGGTGATTACGAGATCCCGACAGATCCTTACTGGCTGGAAACTCGCGGAATCGAAGGGTTTTTCTTTCACATTACGCCGGATCCGGTGGTTTCAGACAAGGGTGTCCGGGCTGAGCTTGGAGTTCACTTTGACGCCAACGTACCGGGTACTGCCGGTTGTATTGGGATGATCAATGAAGATGGCTGGCGCGGTTTTTGCGATCGCATGGCAGCGATCGCCGAGAGCGGCATCAAATCCTTGCCACTAAAAGTCAGATATCCCTAGTGCTGGGGATTCAATTTAACGTCATTTTATGAATGCAGGCAGAGGGTATAATTTTTGACTGCAATATAGTAGGAGTATCAGATACTTCAGTTCTGCCTTCGGACAACTACTTATCTGACTAAGGAGGCGAAAGTCGTTTTAAGGTTAAACGGTGATGTGTTATCGTTTTGTGCAAGCTTGACCATCGAATCCAACCCTGGTTCGCCGAGGCGGAGGTAAGCGGACTAAGCGAAAGTCGCTCTACCGAGATGCTAAAGCACCGGAAGGTCGGTTGGCTACCAAAACAGCAGCAGCGATGGTAGCATGAGCTGCATACCGTTTCTTTCCAACGTTGAAGCATCAAGCATCTAAACGTGGATGTATTGTAGTAGACGTAATGGAAGAATATAGATCTAAAAGCTGTTGAAAGTGTGGACAGAGCCACACAAAATTACCAGGTAACAAACAATTTGTTGCCCCTGAATGCGGTCACGCAATTGGTCGTGACATAAATGGCGCCTTTAACAAAATGTTAAAGGCTTTGAGAGATACCTCCGCGTAGTCGTGAGATTGCATCTTACCACATCGCGCCATACACAGTAGAGGCTGATTGCCAGCCTCTACTGGGTTAAATGTATCTGTCCACTATATATATATAGGGCATATGGGATGAAACATCACGCTTGTATTGCAATAGGCATCAATCAATATCAGTTACTCCAGCCTTTGAGTTATGCACAAGAGGATGCAGAGGCACTTTACGGTTTTTTGACTGAGGAGGCTGGTTTTGCGCCGGATGGATGTCTGTTGATGACGGATAGCTCGCCGTCGCTGTGGGGTCAATCTACGTATCCGAATCGGGAAAATATTCTGAAATTGACCGAAAGCCTCTGTGCGGAACATCTACAACATGGAGATGTATTGTGGTGTTTTTTTAGCGGCTACGGTGTTAGCTATGAAGGCAAGGATTACTTGATGCCTGTTGATGGCAATCCGGCTGACATTCAGGGTACGGGGATTCCGGTAGAGTTGCTGTTAAATACTCTGAAAAATGCTCCTACCGAAACGGTGTTGGTGTTGGTGGATATGAACCGCAGCCAGACAGTGAAGGCGGGAGAAACGATCGGCACTCAAACGGCAGAGCTGGCCCGGGAACTGGAAATCCCGACGGTGCTTTCTTGCCGCCCGAATCAAGTTTCGCGCGAAACTTCTGCTCTGCGTCAAGGATTTTTTACGACGGCGCTTTTAGAGGGGCTGCGATCGGGACAGTGCATGACGCTTAAGGGTTTAGACCGTTTCTTGAGCGATCGGCTACCGGAGCTGTGCGACCACCATTTGCGTCCCAAACAAGAACCTTTGATGGTGGTGAATCCTCCTGGAAAGGCTCATTTGGTGATTTTGCCTGATGCTGCTGGGGTGCCGACTTCTGCATTGGCAGGACGCAACGGCAATATGGCGGTTGCGATGGCTGATGGGATCGATCGCCCGCAAATGGTTGCGGCTACTGCTCAAATGGAGGTGCCCGAGGCAACTCGCAACGCGGTTGATGCGTCGGTTGAGAGAACTCCTGTATCGCAGCCGAATGCTGTCAGACCAGGAAGCGGTGGGGGGGGCGATCGACCGAACTCGCAACAGCCCGAGGATACGGATAACGGGGGATCGGATAAGTCATTTTTACAGCAGTTAGTTTTGTGGAGTGGAGCTACCGCTTTGGTACTGCTGTTTGGTGTTTTTCTGACGAACAGATCAATTTTTATTGGTCAGCAGGAAGGAGATCCTCGATCGCCTGCTGAGAATGCCCAAAACCCCGGGACTCAAAAATCTGCTGGTGGTGGAGTGGCGCAGAACCAACCGCGCGCGGTACAAGCAGCGACTGATAGCAAGCAGCCTCCCTCAAGCCAGCAGGTTTGGGCTGAGGCAAAAACTTTCCTCAAGGATGGTTCGGCTTCTAGTTTTAATCGAGCGGTGGTTAAGGCTCGAACGATTCCGCCTAGCGATCCGCTCTACCCGCAGGCTCAGCAGGATATTGAGCGCTGGAGTTTGGTGATTTTGGATATTGCTAACGGGCGGGCTGCTAGGGGCAATTTCTCTGGGGCGATCGGTGCGGCTAAATTGATGCCTGATGTGAATCAGGCGGTTTACAATCAGTCGAAACAGGCGATCGCTCAGTGGGAGGAGCTATCCAAAGAGCAGGATGTCAATGCTGCTTTGCTATCGGCGGCTGCGAGTCAAATTAAGCGGGGGGCTGCGTCTTCCTACAGTAAAGGCATCCAGCAAGCGAATAAAATTCAGCCCGGTCAGCCAAAGCATGAAGAAGCTCAGCAGTTGATTGGAGAGTGGAGC
The DNA here is from genome assembly GCF_013299185.1 of Microcoleus sp. bin48.metabat.b7b8b9.023. Classification (GTDB taxonomy): domain Bacteria; phylum Cyanobacteriota; class Cyanobacteriia; order Cyanobacteriales; family Microcoleaceae; genus Microcoleus. Next base: position 5,439 of record NZ_JAAFKG010000117.1, read on the forward strand.
GGAGCTATTCTCAAAATTGCTCAGTTGCGTGCCTCTCAAGGAAAATTGAAAGAGGCAGTTGAAGCTGCTTCCCTGGTGCCGTCGGGTACCAAGAGTTATGAGCCGGCTCAAAAGGCGATCGCCAATTGGAAAACTAAGCTGCAACGGCAGAAAAAAAATTGATTTAGCTAGTTCGGCCCGAATCCCCACCCCATATTGTTTACAGATTGGGGTGGGATGAAAGCCAGGTTGATTGAGGTGGGATGGCTGAGCAATCCCGTAGGGTTCGGAAGCCATCACCGCCGAAATCGACAATCTTTGATATCATTGAACCACAGTGGGGCTGGGCGTGTTCCTCACTATAAAACGCCGTAGAGAGAAACAGTTTGGAGTATCTCGAAGGAAGATCTAGATATCCTTTACAGGACTCAGATGCCCAAACTATATTGCTTGCAATTAGTGTGGGATCGTCACTGCAATGATATAATATTGGCATGGAAAAGCAAGTGTTGACGATAGTTTGTAAGATTAACCCCACTCCTCAACAGGTTGCCAAAATAGAGACAACCCTCCAGGCGTTTGCGGATGCTTGCAACTACATCAACGAGGTCGTAGAACCCAAGATTACCCACAACGTAACCATTCAAAACCAGGTTTACGGTGAGGTGAG
>NZ_JAAFKG010000118.1 GCF_013299185.1 Microcoleus sp. bin48.metabat.b7b8b9.023
GTTTATGATTGCTATTGGTTTTTCAATGTTCGGATGATGTCTCTATTATTAACGGTATCGTTAAGGTTTGTAAAGGGGTGTAACGACAGCTTAACTGATGAGGGTCATCAGGAAAGCTGATGAAACGATCGAGAGCCGAAAAAAGAGTGCACCGCTTCGATCGCACTTAACCCTAACGGGGAACTGGAGCTACCGGAGGTGGAGCAACTGGAGAAGGTGCAGCAACTGGAGCGATCGCAGGTGCAGGGCTGCGAGGAGGTGGAGCACTGCTGAACTGTTGCAGTTGCTGGGGGGTGAGCGATCGCAAAATTCTCAGTCCCAGAGTGTTTCGGGAGATGCCCAGGGCGTAGTTTGGCTCTAAATACGGGCGGAACTTTGATTTGTTGTTCAAATAGCTTTCCATGAAGGCTAGGCTAAGTCCGTTGAGGTAGCGGCGGGCTAAGGCGGGTTCGGGCCCGATCGCCTGTGCTGGCGGCAAAAAGACGCTTTGAGGGGATTGGTCGATCGTGGAAAAGTGAGTCCCGTTGTTCATCAGCACCAGATATTTGTTGGGCGATGTCAGCCATGTGAAGGGTTGAATTTGTTCGAGCAAAGCCGGGGCGACGGTATCGGCGGTGCCTGCGATTACCATGATTGGGATTTGGATTTTGCTGAGGTTTGTTTCTCCTAAAATGCTGCTGGCGATCGGGTTAATGGCGATCGCAGCTTTGACGCGCGGATCGCCGAAATTGTACTGGTTGCGCTCTAGGCTGCGGGCGCGGCACTGCAACAGCAGCGAGAGGTTCCAAGTTTCATTTTCCAGCTTGCAGTCTTTGTCTAGCTGTGCAAAGTTAATCTCGGCTCCCGCTAATGTTAAAGCCGTATAGCCTCCGAAAGATTGGCCGATGACGCCGACTCGCTGCAAGTCTAGCTGTCCTCGGTAGGCCGGATTGCTTGTCGAAAGTTGGGTTAAATAATCGAGGAGGTCTTTGATGTCGAGGGGGCGGTTGACAAATTCTGCTGGTTCTGCTACTTCGCTGGCTCTGCCTGTTACTAGGTCTTGGATTTGTTGGGCGTTGCTCCCGGGGTGTTCGGGGACGGCGACGGCAAAGCCGTAGGAGGCTAGGTGTTTGGCTAAATACTCGTAGGAAATGCGATCGGAACCTAAACCGTGAGAAATGACTACCACAGGAGCCGGTTGCGGACTTTTGAGCGGCAGGTAGATGTCGATATCAAAGGTACGATCGCGATTTGGACTTGTCAGAGTTACCGATGATTTTTTCCAATTATAGGGGCCCTTTTCCTGGATCTGTAGCATTTCGGCCGGCGGTATCCCAGGCTCCTCGGCTGCTTGTGTTTCCGACAACTTGGCGACTCCGGCGATCGTCCGATTGGAACGGTTGATCAGCGATGTCAGCTCGTTGGCGATACCCAAGCCGCGTGCAATGTCAATCCTGATGCCGTAAGTGGGGAATTTCCGCAGCACGTTGAGAATTGTCATGCCTTCTGGATCTGAGGCAGCTAAAATTAGGGCTGCTCGGATGGCATAAAATCCGGGCTGCCGAGCTTTGGTTTGAATTACTCGCCCCAAGCGTTCCAGCAGCACTTCTCCTTGAGGCGTGTAGAGGAATTGGGCTATTGTCACGTGGCTGATTTCTGCTTTCGCTTGCAAGCCGTTGCGAATCTCCGCTAGCTGTGATTCTTTGGCGTACTGAGCAAAGCCGTCCAAGTTTGAATCGATTTTGCCTTCTTTGGCAAAGAGTGTCAGGGATTCGATCGGCACTGATACTTCTAGCGGCCCGTAAGTTATATAGATTCGTTCTGCTCCCAGGGCCGGTGCAGCGGTGCAAACAGCCGTGAATGCAAACAATCCTAGGTATTTTGGGGCGATCGACCGCCGAGCGCGAATGGCCGCAGTAGAGAGACTCGGAAACAGACAGTTCATAACTTTAACACCTAGAACTTCTAATAATTAGTCGGTGAAACGATGTAAATTGTTTCACTAATACTTAATACCAAAAAATCGATCTTTTACTTGGGAAATTAGGTTATCGTGGGAAGTATATCCAAAAGAGCAATTTTCTGACCTAACAAGACTAGCTGAACTTTAAAATTCAACCCCGAGGGGTGAATGGATTTGAGAGTTGAGAGTTGAGATTTGAGATTAACTCGGCAGATGAATCTGGAAGCTGAAACTTGGGTCTAAAATTTGGGAGCATCTAGGACTTAAGCCTGCGCTTGTATCCGTCTTTGGGCGAGGGGTCAAACCTATTCTAATGCCCATTGATTATTGTTTCAGCTATCCCAGATATTTGCGATCGAGTTTGCAACTATAGCCTGAGTGAGAGAATTTATCATGTTCAATGCAACTGCCATCCTGATTGACGCTTTTGTACAAGAGCTACAGGCCGGCTACCGCCGCACCTACGGCAAGTACAAGCCTGACTACCCTGAAATTATCGCCTGGGCGGGGACTATGGCTCTGGAAAACATCGCTAACTGCGATGCTCTTTACCACAATGTGGAACACACAATGCTCGTGGCCTTGGTGGGACAAGAGATTCTCCGGGGCAAGCATATTCGCGAAGGAGGTGTGTCACCGGAAGATTGGCTGCACTACCTGATCTCGCTGCTGTGCCACGATATCGGCTACGTGAAAGGTGTTTGCCGCCAAGACCAAGAATCTGTGGGACTCTATGCTACTGGTATTGATGGAGGCATGGTTTCTGTGGCGATCGGCGCCACTTCTGCTAGTCTAACTCCTTATCATGTCGATCGAGGAAAACTCGTAATTGACGAACGCTTCGGCGGCCACACATTAATTGATGCCGAACAAATCAAGCGCAATATTGAGTTGACACGCTTCCCAGTTCCTGCTAGCGAAACCCATCAAGACAGAAACAACTATTCAGGACTCGCCAGGGCCGCCGATTTGATCGGTCAGTTGAGTGACCCAAATTACCTCCGCAAAATCAGCGCCCTATTCTACGAATTTGAGGAAGTCGGCACTAATAAAATCTTGGGCTACAAATCCCCGGGAGATTTGCGCCAAAATTACGCCAAGTTTTATTGGAACGGAGTTTTCCCATACATTCCAGCAGCTTTGAACTACTTGGAATTAACCCAGGGTGGCAAACAGATTATTGCCAACCTATACGCTAACGTGTTTCAAGTAGAACACGCTGAACCGCTTGCTTTCACCAAGCCGAACTCTCAGGATTCGCTCAAGTCCCGCGCTAACGGCAACTCGAATGGCGAAAAAGATGGTGACAATCTTCAACCTTCCATGTCCGGGGGGGATAACAACAAGAAGTTTAGCGATTTTTCCGACCTGAATTTGTGAGAGTTTTTTCGCATAATTCATGATTTATCGATGCGAGTCATCATTAGAAAGTTTTAAGATTTTCTACTTGCTGGCTCCTTTTTATTTAAGCTATAATACAATACTGTTTACTAGATTCGTAATACAAATTAGGTACGTTGTTGGGCTTTAGCCCTCTTTATAATATTCGGAAAGAGGGCCCAAGCCCAACAACGTACCTCATCTGCTTCCTTGCTCTTGTAGGACAAGATTAAGTAAAATGTATTGAGTTATAATAAAATCAAGAAATCGTTGTCCCTTAGGGAAATTCAGGTCATGGCAACCAACAACATTGAAGTCGTTTTTAGCTTTGATACAACTGGCAGTATGTACCCTTGCTTGACGCAAGTTCGTCGGAAAATCAAAGAAACGGTAACAAGATTGCTTGATGAAATTCCTGGCATTCGCATTGGCATTATTGCTCATGGCGACTATTGCGACGCCGGGAGCACCTACGTGACTAAACACCTCGATTTGTCGGGCGATGTCGGCAAGATTTGCAATTTTGTGGAAAATGTCGAACCTACTGGCGGCGGCGATGCTCCAGAATGTTGTCAGTAACTCAGCTCTCTCATAGACTGAGCTTGTAAGAAATTGCAAGCTGTGTTGACCAGCCTAAGTCTTAACTGACTACGTTATTTGGGTCACGACACCAAGCGAATGCGAAGCTAGTTCCTTGCTCTGTCATCTGCAATTAAACAGTCTTAAAGTCACTGAGACAGTGTTGCAGATCTAACAAGCTCTTATAACATTGGCGAAGCTAACATTACACGCAAGTGGAGGGACACAACAATGTCCAATTTTATTTTCGTACTTGATACAAACAAGAAACCGCTCACACCTTGCAAGCCATCAATGGCTCGTAAGTTATTAACTGCTGGTAAAGCAGCAATCTTCAGAAGATTCCCTTTCACCATTATTCTCAAAAAAGCAGTAACAGCAACCGTCAAATCGATCGCTCTCAAATTAGATCCAGGTTCAAAAACTACAGGCATCGCATTATTGCAGGGTGAGAAAGTGATTTTTGGTGCTGAGTTAACCCATCGCGGTCAAGCTATTAAAGCAAGTCTTGAATCTCGTCGCTCACTGCGTCGAGGAAGGCGAAACCGTCATACTCGCTACCGCCAAGCAAGGTTTTTCAACCGCACCCGCAAAAAAGGTTGGTTAGCACCATCCTTGCAGCACCGTGTAGAAACAACCCTGACTTGGGTCGATAAATTACGCAGGCTTGCACCTATCGGTTTAATCGTTCAAGAGTTGGTCAGATTTGACTTGCAACAATTAGAGAATCCTGAAATCTCAGGCATTGAATACCAGCAAGGCGAACTACAGGGTTACGAAGTTCGGCAATATTTGCTTGACAAATGGAACCGGAAATGCGCTTACTGCAATACTGAAAATCTACCTTTGCAGGTTGAGCACATTCATCCCAAAGCCAAAGGTGGAAGCAATCGAATTTCTAACCTTTGCCTTGCTTGTGAGAAATGCAATCTCAAGAAAGGCACTCAAAACATTGAACAATTCTTAGCCAAGAAGCCTGACATTTTGAAGCACATTATTGCACAAGCCAAACGTCCGCTCAAGGACGCTGCTGCCGTGAATTCGACTCGATGGGCGTTGGGCGTTGCTGAGTTAGAGTATGAATAGGAGGAATAATTTATGCAATGCCCTGAATGTAAATCAACCCATATCCGTAAAAACGGCAAGAAGAAAGGAAAACAAAATCACATTTGTGTCCAATGCAGTC
>NZ_JAAFKG010000119.1 GCF_013299185.1 Microcoleus sp. bin48.metabat.b7b8b9.023
AGTATTCCCTAATGCCTATACAGTAGAAGGGATAGCGAGTGCAGCCGTTGCACCTTTAAAGGTAACACCTTTATTAAGTGTCAAGAGTGAACAAATGAAGATTTGTTCAGTTTAACACGAACGGTAAAATCATTGAACTTGTGGAAAACGGCGTGGATTTATCGGTGTGGCGATCGGAATCTAGGGCATCAAAGGAGCCTAATCAACAAATCCATTTTGTTTTCTTGGGGCGACTGGCAGACTGGAAGGGGGTAGACTTGCTACTGGAAGCCTTCGCCACTGTCGCCGCTCAAATGGATACAGCTTGGGAAATCATCGGCGATGGGGAGATGCGAGGGGAACTCGAAGCTCAAACGGCTCGTTTGGGACTCGACAGCAGAGTTGTATTTAGCGGCTGGCTCTCTCACGAGCAGTGCGCTCTCAAAATGCAACAAGCTGATATAATGGTATGCCCCAGTTTGCGGGAGCCTGGGGGGGCGGTGGTGATGGAGGCAATGGCAGTAGGCTTGCCGGTCATTGCGACGAATTGGGGCGGCCCAGTGGATTATCTGGATTCGACTTGCAGTATTTTAGTAGAACCAGATTCCAGAGAAGGCTTTGTCAAAGGACTAACTGATGCGATGTTAAAGCTCGCTCATTCACCTGAATTGCGACAGAGTATGGGTCAGGCTGGATGGGAGCGAGTGCGGGAGCATTTCGACTGGGAACGCAAAGTCGATCGCATGATTGAAATTTATGAACAAACCATCGACACTTGCCAAAAGCATTAGCTAGTCAATCTAAAGCAGCAGCCTTCAGATTGAAAGCTGCTGCTTGGGCTTGCAAAAAAGTGCGTAATGGCTAAAAAAACCACTCTACATCCTCGCTAAAAACGGGTTAACCAGTATTTGGTTAACCCGCAAGCTTAGAAACACGCAGAGTTATTAATTTTGCACTACCAACTTGACGTTGGCGTTTTGCAAACCACGCTGCTTGACTGCTGCCAAGGTCTTGTTAACTGCGTACTTCTGGTTGATGGAGTTAATTAACTCAGTTTGATTGTGCTTTTTGGCAACGCCCCAGAGGTCTGCAATCAGATCAAAGGAACCGTCGCTATTGCGAGACCAACCCAGGTCATATTCGCCTTCCAGAGTCGCCACGATGTCGGAGCGAACGCGCTGACCATTATAGCCACGAACATCAGCTTCTGACTTGACTGAAATGCCCAAGTCACGTAGGGAAGCTTTCAGGATTTCGGCATCAGTGATTTTGGTACGCAGAGTGCTAAAGTGAGACATTGGATTTCCTCCTAATAAAACTGAGAGAGAAACAACAACGGTCTGGATTTAACGGTGCCGCTGGGCGGCTCTTCAATCGAACTGCTAGCTGTTGCTAGCCTTTGCTCCTGTTTGGACCAGGAGAAAGCTTTTAGAATTCCATTCGCTGGTATTCAGCGACGGAAGACGCAGCGGGCCGTGCGCGCTGTCTCGCCCAATCTCGGAGGGCGCTGACCTGTTCGGTCATGGTTTTAGACAGTGGCAATGTAGATTTAATGGCCGCGATGATATCTAACTGCGTAAACTCTCTATCTTGAGCGAAGGCCTCGTACATGGCTGCTACTAGCCCTTGCTCAATTTCTGCTCCTGAAAAGCCGTCGGAAACATTGGAAAGTTGCTCTAAATCGAAGCGAGAAATTTCCCGACGCCGTTTTGACAGGTGAATTTTGAATATATCTTGGCGTTCTTCTTTCGTTGGCAGGTCAACAAAGAAGAGCTCGTCGAATCGACCTTTCCTCAAGAATTCCCCCGGCAACCGCTCGATTCGGTTTGCTGTTGCCATTACGAAGACTGGGGAAGTTTTTTCTTGCATCCAAGTGAGGAATGAACCGAAAATTCGGCTGGAGGTTCCTCCGTCTGAGTCGGCCGAACCAGTGCCTCCTGCAAAGGCTTTGTCTAGTTCGTCGATGAAGAGGATGGCTGGGGAGATGGATTCTGCGGTTTTGAGGGCGTTGCGGAGGTTGGCTTCGCTGCGACCTACCATTGAGCCGTCGTAGACTCTACCCATATCTAGCCTTAGCAGGGGCAGTCCCCACAGGCGCGAGGTAGTCTTGGCAATCAGCGATTTTCCGCATCCGGGTACGCCGAGAATTAACATCCCTTTTGGTTGGGGCAAGCCGTATTCTCTCGCCCTTTCTGTAAAGGCGTTGGAACGCTGCTTGAGCCACCGTTTTAGTTCTTCTAAACCCCCGACTGCATCCAGGGTTTCGTCTTCTTCTACAAACTCTAGAATGCCGTTGCGCCGAATTAATTGCTTTTTCTCCGACAGAACTATGTCTACTTCTTCTTCGGTTAAGCGCCCCGTGGAAACTTGGGCTTTGCGATAAACTTTTTCAGCTTCATCCTTAGTCAATCCCAAGGCTGCTTTTAAAAGTTTTTCTCGCGCTTCTGTGGTAATGCGTCGCGATTTCGTTTGCTCCAACTGGCTAGACAATACTTGGTTTAGTTCCTTCATGTCTGGGAGCGCGAAGTCTAATACCACGACTTCCTTTTCTAGCTCGATCGGGATTTGCTGCAAAGGAGACATCAGGATAATTGTCTTTTGTGTTCCTTTGAAGTTGGCGATCGCATCACGCAACAACCTTGTTACGGTTGCATCATCTTTAAAAGGATGCAGGTCTTTGAATACATAGATAGTAGCGTTGTTGTTCGGTTCGCGCTGCCTAATCGCCCATTCAATAGCTGCCTGCGGCGAGAGGGTGCTTTGCTGAGTGTTTGCACGAGGTTGACCGTACTCTATCATGCCCTGGGTTACAGTCCAGACAAAGACTCGGCGCTGCGGCTTAGCTTGAGCTATTGCGGAAATTGCTTGCTCACACCGCTCTTCCTCGGATGTCACGAGGTAGATCAGAGGATATTGAGCTTGGATTAGTATACTGATCTCTTCTTGCATATTCCTCGACCCACTAGAGACGGTGCTATCTTTGCTGAATCTCAATGCTGCCATTAGCGCATTACTGAATGAGATTTCCAGTTATGGCTTTTTGAGCAAGCAAGGCATTCTTAGCAGGGAACCAATTCTTCCTCTCCCGGTTGGGCTGTGCTGGCACTGACGCCGGACACTTGCTTGACTGGAAGCTCCTGCTCAGCCAATACACTCGGCTGACTTGTTACCGATGCCAGTTCTCCATCTCGCATTACTACAGAACCCGTGCATTCTGGACAAGTGTACACCCGGTGGGTTTGTCCGTAGGAGGCTTCTACTTCGTCAACCAGTTCGGGGTTTCCTAGGTAGAAGACAATTGCCCTTTCTGCAATTGATGACATCGGTTCTGTTTCAACTGCGGCTTTGATTTTGAGCTGGCGATGCAGTTCAGGTGGAAGATACAGTGTAACTTTTTGCTTTTCTTGCATATCAGTGAATTGACTTACCCGGGTATGTATATTAGATTAGCCACTTAATTCTTTGCTGTCAAGCCTCTATGCTGCTTTAGCGTCATCTTGTAATATTTCGTTACAATTGCCGTAATTTTGGGGCGGTTAACAACGGAAAATAGAAGGATTTAGCTGATGAGGCAGCTATCAAGGTACGTTGTTGCGCTTCAGCGCTCTTATATATATATTGAAAGAGCGCTGAAGCGCAACAACGTACCTAAAGGCGAATGTTGGGAAAAAACTCTAATTTGAAAGCTGATTAGCCGATCGCCCCCCGAGATGTGGGAAAATCAATCAGAGTCTGCCGGTAAACATCCGGCAATCCCGTGTCAAAACACCGCCCTTGCACCACATAACCAGCCATTCCCTCCAACTCCCGCAACTTATCCAAACACGACGTTAACTGAAATTCGCCTCTTTCTCGAAAATTGGCATTAATATGTTCTGCCAAACAATCAAAGATTATAGGATCGAGGACATACATCCCAAACATTGATAAGAATAAATCCTCTGCCAAGCCTTCTACGCTTAAATGCTGCCGCGCATACTCGATATCCGGCTTTTCGTAAACTTGCGTCACCGACAAAATAGTATCTTGTTCCTGCCAAACTCCCGCCGCACAGCCGTAGTGATGAATTACATCAGATGGTGTTACCCTCAAACCAATGACGCTGTGCTGCACTTGCGAGTAAATATCCAATAGTTGGCGCGCACAAGAGCTTTCTGTTTGCGACGAGTAAATGTGATCGCCCAAAAGCAGGAGAAATGGCTCGTTGTTCACCCATTCCTTAGCACAAAATACCGCGTGGCCGAACCCTTCCTGGACATCCTGAGTGAGAATTGTAACGCGCTGGCCCAACTGTTGTAAATATTTGCTATAATCCTGATTTTGCTGAGACAGTTTTTGGAAAAGTTCGGGAGACGGCTTAGTTTTAAAGAAATCTTCAAAAAAAGTGCGATCGCCCTTTTGCACAACTATACCAACTTCCTCGATGCCCGCGCTCAAAGCTTCTTCCACAATTGCCAAAATTATCGGTTTAGCGCGGCCAGTGCGATCGATAATTGGCAAGAATTCCTTCTTCACTGCCTTAGTAGCCGGAAACATCCGAGTACCGAAACCGGCTGCCGGAATCACTGCTTTTTTGACTGTAGACTCGCACCGATTTTCACTCATACGGTTCTCTTCTGTGCGCCCTCTGCGCCTCTGCGGTTCCTTCATTAAATCATCTTTCAGATTGCGATTAACTCCATTGGTGACAACTTAAGACTAAAACCCTTCTTGATAAATCTCGTTTATATGCCGAGCCTAGATCCCCCTAAATCCCCCTTAGGTCGGGGGACTTTGAGAAGACTCCGGTTCCCCCCTTGTAGGGCTACGGTGTACACACAAGTCGAGTTGGAAATCAATTGACCCAAAAAAACGGAAATTTATTTTTTTAATCCTTGATTTCCCGTCACCCATTATCAATAATTTAAAACTATTGATAACGATCTCGATTGTCTAAAAACCTTGCCGACTAAGGGTTGTGTCAGACACAGCC
>NZ_JAAFKG010000012.1 GCF_013299185.1 Microcoleus sp. bin48.metabat.b7b8b9.023
CCTGAACGTTCGGAGCCCAGAGTTTTGAAACTCCGACCGAAACCGTATCGTCGAATGCAGGAACCTCGCTCTGTCTTGAAAGCTAGACTACGAAGGTGATTAAGCCTTTTTCAGTGCCATTGGACTGAAGTCCGAACGATCAAACTGGTAAGAGAGGACTGAAGTCCTCACTACAAACTGGTAAGAGAGGACTGAAGTCCTCACTACAAACTGGTTCGTAGTAAGGACTTCAGTCCTGATTGACTCAACAACCAGCAGAGAGGATTAATGAACAGCGAGCAGTTTTCACCCCTTGTTTCGGTTGTGGTACCTGTTTACAACGGGGAGACGGATTTACCTGATTTAATTGAGTGTTTGCGATCGCAAACTTATCCCACAAACAGAGTAGAATATCTCTTAGTAGACAACAAAAGTCGCGATTGCACTTCAACTATCCTCCAAGCAGCAGCCAAATCCCCCAAGCAAGAGGGATTCAATCAAATCACCATTCGCAATCTCACCGAAAATACGATTCAAAGTTCCTACGCCGCCAGAAACAAAGGAATTCGCGCCTCCACAGGCGAAATCATCGCCTTTACCGACGCAGACTGTCGCCCCGAACCTCAATGGTTGCAAAATTTAGTCGAACCATTCGCTAACTTAGAAATAGGAATTGCCTGCGGGGAAATCCTCGCCCTCCCTGGTAACACTCTCTTAGAAAAACACGCCGCCCGCGAAAATACTTTATCTCAACAACATACTCTCGCTCACCCTTTTTGTCCCTACGGTCAAACGGCTAACTTAGCTGTGCGCCGCCAGATTTTAGCACAAGTGGGTTTGTTTCGCCCCTACCTTACGAGCGGTGGCGATGCGGATTTGTGCTGGCGGATTTTGCGGGAAACATCCTATAAAATGTATTTTGCCGAAAATGCGATCGCCCGACACCGCCACCGCAGTACAATAAAACAGTTACAAAGTCAATGGCATCGTTACGGCGAGTCGAATAAATATTTGCACGAACTCCACGGTGTCGATTTGATGCGAGAATTCACCTCCAGGGAATATTTGTACCGGCTGGCTAGATGGCTGTTAAAGGAATTGCCGGTTGCTACTGCTAAATGTGCGATCGCCCGTGCCGATCTGGTAGATTTGTTCAATACGCCGATCGGTCTAATAAATGTCAGGGCAAGGGCGATCGGACAGCGACAAGCCAAACTCCCAGAACTAGCTCGGGAAATTGAGCGACTTTAATCTTTTAGGTACGTTGTTGCGCTTGAGCGCTCTCTTGAATTTTAATCGGGTTTCTGCCAGCGCGATCGTAGCATCCGAACTTCTTTGATACACGAGCGTTGCTGAGTAATTTTCCCTCCGTTCAAGCCTATCTATATAAAAAGTAGGATTGACAAATCTTCCTTAGTATAATGTGACACCTCTAAATCTTCAATAACACTAATACTGATAATCCCAGCTTGACATCCGATAAGTACAATTTATCTGTATATTAAGTATGCTGAATTAGGAAATGTCAGGAACTCAGGGAATCAACGCCACTGAGCTTGCAAGAAATTGCAAGCTGTTCTGACCAGACCCCTTGATGGCGAGGAGACGTTATTTAGGTCATGACACCGGCGAATGCGACGCCAGTTTGCCGCTCTGTCACCTGCGATTAAACAGTTTTAAAGTCACTGAAACAGTGTCGTAGGTCTAACAAGCCTTCATAACCAGGTCGAGGCAAACATTACCCCGGAAGGGAGACTGAGGCAACTATGCCTCGAAAGGGAGGGGCAACCATACCCCTCCAACCCCGTAAGGGGATTGACGGGGACTCTCATTCCCCCGCGTCGTTTCCCTCTCAGGTCTAAAGACTCTGAGTTTCCCACTTACCGAGCTTTTTTATGAAAATTTCAGGCAATCCTTAATATAAAATTAATAAGTGTATTTTGCCACGGGCGGTTTCAGAACGACGAAAAACTCGCATTTACCGCCAAAATATCTTTACTTCTGGCGAATGAGCTCAGCCTTCTGGCGTCGAGATTATTCTCAGATTTTTAAATTTTTGTAACAATTACAGGTAGTGCCAATGGCTCAAATCCTACTCCAGACCGTTTGGTTTATACCTTGCTATCCACTTATCGGCGCATTTCTGTCGATATTGTGGTTTCCAGCAGTAACTCGCCGCACGGGGCCTAGACCCTCCGGTTACGTGAACGCCATCTTAACTCTCTTCGCTTTCGCCCACGGCGTCATCGCCCTGACAGCCATCTGGAACCAACCGGCACAACACCAGTTCATTCCCTGGCTGAATGTGGCAGGTTTAGACTTAACCATTCCCGTAGACATTTCTGCTGTCACCGTCGGGGCGACAGTTTTGATTACGGGACTGAATTTTCTGGCGCAGATTTATGCAGTCGGCTACATGGAAATGGACTGGGGCTGGGCTAGGTTCTTTTCCCTGATGGGGCTGTTTGAAGCGGGGATGTGCGGCTTGGTATTGTCCAACTCTCTGTTTTTCAGCTACATGATTCTGGAAGTCCTGACTCTGGGAACTTACCTGCTAATCGGGCTGTGGTTCAACCAGTCTTTGGTGGTGACGGGCGCCCGCGATGCTTTCTTGACTAAGCGGGTAGGAGACTTATTCCTGTTGATGGGAGTAGTCGCAATTCTGCCGCTGGCTGGAACTTGGAATTTTGACGAGTTGGCAGTTTGGGCTAAGACTGCAAACATTGACCCCACAGTGGCGACGCTGTTGAGTTTAACTTTGATTGCTGGGCCGATGGGCAAATGCGCTCAGTTTCCCCTGCACCTGTGGCTGGATGAGGCGATGGAAGGCCCTTTGCCGGCAACGATTTTGCGGAACACGGTGGTTGTGGAAACCGGCGCTTGGATTTTGATTAAATTGCAGCCCGTGATTGCTTTGTCGCCCGTGGGGCTGAAGACAACTATTATTGTGGGTGCTGCAACGGCGGTGGGTGCGTCTTTAATTGCGATCGCCCAAATCGACATCAAGCGCACGCTTTCCTATATAGTCAGCTCTTACATGGGCTTAGTCTTTATCGCCGTCGGTACCGGACAAACCCACACAGCTTTGACATTAATCTTTGCCTACACCTTAGCAATGGGTTTGTTGGTAATGAGCATCGGTTCAGTAGTTTGGAACAGCATCACTCAGGATGTCCGATATCTCGGCGGTTTGTGGGCGAAGCGGCCGATATCGGGAATATCGTTTCTTGTTGGCGCCGCTGGAGTGATGGGCCTGCCACCCTTCGGCTGCTTCTGGGCTTTATCAGAATTAGCAGGCGGGCTTGCTAAAACTCATCCTTCACTGTTAGTAGTAGTGCTGTTTGTGAACGGCGTAACTGCTTTTGGCTTAGTCCGCGTTTTCGGTTTAGTTTTCGGTGGCAAACCCAAGCAAATGACCGAACGTTCGCCCGAAGTTGCCTGGCCTTTTGTCTTGCCGATGACAGTGTTAATGGGATTTACCTTGCACGTCCCACACTTGCTCGCCGCCTGGAAATTGCTGCCTTTGGCAACTTTAAATTATACTGCGGCCGGGCTGTTAGCTTTGTCAAGTGCGATCGGCATTGGTGCCGGAGCATTTATTTACCTGAACGAAAAGTGGGAAAAACCAGTGCGAATTGGTTCTCAAGCCGTGCAAGACTTCTTTGCCTACGACTTTTACACCGCCCAACTTTACCGCGTGACAGTAATATTTGCAGTCGGTCTGGTTTCCCAAATCATATCCTGGTTCGATCGTAATATTGTTGACGGATTCGTTAACTTAATCGGTTTTGCCACAGTTTTCGGCGGGCAAAGCCTCAAATACAACGTTAGCGGTCAAACTCAGTTTTATGCCCTGACAATTCTGTTCGGAGTGGCACTTTTGGGATTGCTCGTAAGCTGGCCTCTGTTGGCTCGCCTGTCGCTGATTGTGGGCGGGTAAAGAGATATAAAGTTGAAGATTTTAGGTGACACTTTCACCCTAAAATCTTAAATTAATGAAGTCTTAAATCAAGATTTCAAACTCAATCCAACAAGGCAGAATATCATGAAAGACGATCGCAGACAAGTAAATCTTTCCCGGCGCAACTCCCTAAAATTTGTCGCAGGAGCAATCGGTACAGGAATACTGGCAGCACGAGTAGGAGCTGATGTCGCTGCACCCGAACCAGCAATTGCTCAAAATGAGATGACTCCCGATGCAGCTTTGGCAAAATTGATGGAGGGGAACAAGCGGTTTGTGAACAGAAAACGTCAAAGTCCGAACCAAGACTTACCTCGCCTTGCCGAAGTTGCCAAAGCTCAAAAACCATTTGCTGCTGTTCTCGGCTGTGCAGATTCCCGCTTTCCTTCTGAGATTATCTTCGATCAAGGATTGGGAGATTTATTTGTCTGTCGGGTAGCCGGAAATGTTACTACTCCAGAAGAAATTGGCAGCCTGGAATTTGGCACGCTGGTGTTGGGAGCCAAAGTGCTGGTAGTAATCGGCCACAAACGTTGCGGTGCGGTAGATGCAACCATCAAAGGCGCTCAAGTTCCCGGTCAAATTGGCAGTTTGCTCGAAGCAATTAAACCTGCTGTAGAAAGCTCAAAAGACCAAGCAGGCGATCGTCTAGAAAATGCCTCAAAAGCCAATGTGGTGCTGCAAACTAAAAGGTTGAAAGCATCTCCAGTTATCTCAAAGTTAATTGAAGAGAATAAGCTGAAGGTTGTTGGTGGATATTACGATTTAGACACGGGTGCAGTCAATATTTTGATTGAGTCCTGATGTAATTTGCGATCGATAATTAGGGTGAAAATTTACAGCTCATTCTCAACTTATTAAACGCAAAAGCGTACAAAATTGATTCTTTACTCTTCACTATTCACACATTATGCTTAGTGCATTGCTCTGGTTGCCTGCGTTGGGCGCTGCGGTAGTCGGGTTCCTGCCCGGAAAAATGAATGCGATGCGGGTGCGCTCCGTCGCTTCAGTCTTTGCTGCTGCCGTTTTCCTGTTGAATCTCTGGCTGCTTACTCAATTTGACACGACAAATTCAGGGCTACAATTTCAAGAATATTTGCCTTGGATTCCGCAATTGGGTTTGAGCTACAACTTGGGAATTGATGGCTTATCTTTGCCACTGCTAGTTTTAACCGGATTGCTGACGCTATTAGTGATTTACGGTACTGGTGAAGGCATTGCTCGCCCCCAGCTTTACTACGCTTTGATTTTGCTGATCAATGCGGGGGTGGCGGGAGCTTTGATGTCTCAAAATTTGCTGCTGTTCGTTTTATTTTACGAACTAGAATTACTTCCTTTTTACCTGTTGATTGCGATTTGGGGTGGCAAGCAGCGCGAATACGCTGCGATGAAGTTTCTGATTTACACGGCAGTTTCGGGACTTTTAGTTTTAGCAGGATTTTTGGGTGTAGCTTGGCTGAGTGGGTCTTTAAACTTCGATTACAGTGCAATTACTACTCAAGATTTGCCCTTAAACACGCAATTAATCTTGCTAACAATTGTCCTATTTGGGTTGGCAATTAAAATTCCTTTAGTGCCCCTGCACACTTGGCTACCGGATGCCTACGTCGAAGCTTCGCCAGCAACAGCAATTCTGTTGGGAGGAGTTTTGGCGAAATTGGGAACTTACGGCTTAGTGCGGTTTGGTTTGCAGATGTTCCCCGAAACTTGGTCGATTGTCGCTCCTGGTTTAGCGATAATCGGTACGGTGAGCGTGATGTACGGTGCTTTAAGCGCGATCGCCCAAAAAGATATCAAGCGCATGGTAGCCTATAGTTCGATCGGGCATATGGGCTACATCCTCGTCGCCTGCGCCGCCGGCACCAAACTCGCCTTAATCGGTGCTGTCGGGCAAATGGTAAGCCACGGCTTGATTTTAGCCTTGCTGTTTTATCTCGTAGGCATCATCGAAGCCAAAGCCGGTACCCGGGATTTGGACGTGCTCAACGGCTTAATGAATCCGATGCGCGGTTTACCCACAGCAAGTTCGCTGTTAGTTTTGGGCGGCATGGCAAGCGCCGGAATTCCCGGTTTAGTCGGTTTTATCGCCGAATTTTTAGTATTTCAAGGCAGTTTTTCAACATTTCCAATTCCGACTTTACTGTGCATTTTAGCCTCCGGGTTAACAGCAGTTTACTTTGTAATTCTGCTCAACCGCACTTGTTTTGGCAAGTTGGACAATGCCACGGCTTACTATCCTCCAGTGAAGTTTGCCGAAAATCTGCCAGCCCTAGTTTTAGCGGCGATCATTTTCTTCTTGGGAGTGCAACCGGTGTGGCTGCTGAAGTGGAGCGAATCCACTACAAATGCAATGGCAGTAACTCTATCAACGGGCAGATATTCTCAAGTAGCTGTCAAGTATCAGCAGCAGAAATCAGTTATTAGTCATTAGTCATTGGTCATTAGTCATTAGTGCTGTCCCCGCTCGCGAACAGCATTAGTGCTGTCCCCGCTCGCGAACAGCAGTCATCAGTCATTGGGCATTGGGCATTGGGCATTGGGCATTGGGCATTGGGCATTAGTCATTAATCATTAGTCATTAGTCATTAGTCATTAGTCATTGGTAATTTCAACCAACTGTCAACTGTCAACTGTCAACTGTCAACTGTCAACATCGGTTACTTAGTTGGGTTTTTCTCAGATATCTTCGATGGCATTATTGCCAGACGCATCGGCGTCAGTAATCAACAATTACGTCAAGCCGATAGTTGGGCTGATGTCTGCTTCTATATCTGCGTATTTGCCAGTGCGTGGCTGGTGCATAAAGATTTGGTAATAGCCTTTCGAGTACCGCTGCTGGCTGTAGTTTTTGTACAGTTGGTATGGTGGATTGTTAATTTGCTAAAATATGGTAAACCAGCCAGCTACCACACCTACTCCGCTAAATTTTGGGGAATAACCCTGTTCATTGCTACTATTGCTCTTTTCGGCTTTAACTACGCTGGAATTCCCCTGTGGCTAGCTATTATTTCTGGCATCATTCATACTGTAGAAGAGATTGCGATGACACTTGTATTGCCAGAGTGGAAGCATGATGTTTTGAGTATCTTTCATGCTCTGCGATTGCGTCAAAAATTGATTTCTGATCCCCTCAGTAACGACTAAAGTCGGGTTGAGAATAAAAGGCAGCTTTTAAGGGACAGAAAAATAAGAATTCAGGGTTCAAATTGTCCAAATAATATTGCTATTCATTAGGAGAAACTAAAAATGGTACAAACCCCTAGTAAACCAGCAACTAAACTGCCTCCTTCCAAGCACGAATTTGCCGAAATCATTCACAGACTGGAAGCTGGCGGCGCGATGATTCCAGATACGCCGGAAAATCTGATGCAAATCATCGCGATTTGGAAGGCCTACGCGGTACCGATGGATTTCTATTGGCGGGATTTACTTTACATCGCGGAACGGGTATTTTTAAACCCGCTTCCTTTCTTTAAATACTTCTTACCCCAGGAGTATTTAGACTTGCAAAATCACTATTCAGGTGACGGTGCAGATTTACGGATTTGGCGGGGGACTGGCAGCGCACACCCGGAACTTTTGGAGTTCATGGAAAATGGAGAAACTGGCAAAAAGCCACGTTTGTTTCACCATTTGTGGCACGATCGCATTAACATGGAATTTGCCGAAGAGTGCATGAGGTCAATGCTGTGGCACCGGGGGATGTACGTTCCTGTCAACCAGTTTGACCCCTATCTCGACAGCGACGAATACAAAGCAAATGCCGATCGCGCTATTAAAGCTTACTTCAAAAAAGACCCGTTCATGCTAGCCCTGCACAAAGCATTCCCCGAAATGTTTTTGGAACAGTGCCGCCAGATGTCTTATTACAGCAACCTCGGTTTATTCTGGGAAGTAATGGCACCCGTGTTTTTTGAAGTTTCCGACTTGTACGACGAAGGCAAAGTTACTACAGTCCCGCAGGCGATGGATTTCCTGGTAAATGGTATATTTGCGATCGCCGGTCGTCCGATTTACCACCACGTTCTCATCGACGGCGAAACCTACGAAATCATCCCGAAATCAAAAGGTTTCACTTGGCTGTACGAAGCAGCGCTACCCTACGTAGAATCGGTATTTTACCGCACTTCGCCGTTCCGGGGAACCAAATCTTACAACGCGCAAGCCAAGGAAGTTCCCGACGACCAAAAAGACTTCCACTACGGTATTTTGTATGCAGATAAATTCCCTGTAGGAACTGCGGGGATTCCGCCGACGCTGCTAGCCCAAGATATGCTGCACTTCCTGCCGCCTTATTTGATGGATTTCTACAAACACCGATGCCGCGGCGAAGATGATATCCTGAATCAGATTGGGGTGACGTTCCAGCGATCGATGTACTGCGTTACTTCGGCGGTAATTCAAGCTTTGCGGACGGCTCTGCTGTATCCTTTGGATGACCCGAATCCGAAACATTTGAAGGCAAATCGGGCGTTTTTCGAGTCTCAGATCGATCGCTTTTGCCGCCCGGAATACGGCATGAAATATGCAGCGAAGTTGAAAAACATTCAGACTTCTGATTACAGATAGTCCGCAAAAGCGGACTTTAGTTCGTTCTCATTCTGCGGACTAAAGTCCGCACTACAAACCTTATTGATGTCCGCAAAAGCGGACTTTAGTCCGTTCTCATGCTGCGGACTAAAGTCCGCACTACAAACCTTATTGATGTCCGCAAAAGCGGACTTTAGTCCGTTCTCATGCTGCGGACTAAAGTCCGCACTACAAACCTTATTGACTAATCACTAATCAATAATTACCATGAACAGCAAAGATCTAGCCAAATATATTGAAGCAACCGATGGCATTTCCAAACCGTGGCTGTTGGTGCAACTCCGGATGAAAAAATTGCAAGAAAGGCGATCGCAGATTTCTACTGAAGAATATCTTAGAGAACTTACCGATCTTCACCAAGATTTAATGAATTTGGGCGAATGGTGGGTGGGAATCGAAGATGAAGTGTTTAAAAGTTAAATCGGGATGGGTAAGGTCAGAAATTTGTCAATAGTCTAATTCGAGCGTTGAGTTGTCTCGGTTTAATAAACAAAGATAGCATCTCAGTTTTGTAAAAAGCATTTTTTTATTGTAGTCCTGTCCCCGCTCGCCTATTGTACAATAGGCGAGCGGGGACAGGACTGTAAATGTAAAACTGAGATGTCCCCTACTGCGTGAATCTCTTAATCATCTAATCCGGCATTCGGGTAGGGTGCGCTAGCTTTTCACATTTTTTGTGATGTGTCAAGCAAATAGTTTGACGCACCCTACGACTGAACTAAAAGGCAGGTTATCGGTAGAGAACAAAATACTCTCCTGCTTGAATTTTGGACGGAGTTGAATGTGCTTGCCACATTCGATTGGATTCTTATATTAAATATAGGCACATCGAAATGGGACAGATAATTATTAATGAATTCCGCCGTGACGGCAATTTTCAGGGCGACGAGTATGTGGAAATTTTACTAACTGAAGACTTAACAGTAGCTCAGCTTCAATCCTATTTTATTGGCGATTCGCAAGATCCGCCAGAATTTAAACTTTCTGCTTATCAATTTGTGAATATGGCGAATATTGCTTCTGTCTTCAAGGCAGGAACAATAATTGTGATAGGTGGCTCAAATGTGATTCCAGTCAATGATATTAGCTACAATCCAGTTCCTGGCGGGAATGATGCTGATTGGAACATTAAATTGTTGATAAATAACGGTGCAGGTGGTACATATCTAAATAATGTTTTAGTCGCCAATAACCGACTAGGAGGAGATTTTGCAGGGTCAGATACTGTTTGGGTAGATACTAGCAGTACGGGAATTACTTCTGTTGATTCGATCGCCTGGCCGACAACTGGTTTGCAAACATTTGGCAATGCAGCTAAGGTAAAAATTGCCGCTCCGAATAACGGTGGTAATAACGGTGGTAATGTCGAATTCATGAGTGCGATCGGCGGTTTGAACAAAACTGCTAATTATGCTGTCAATAGTGTAGGTTCGATCGGCGTACCCAATTTCGGCATTAACACTATTTATATTAACAGCCTCCGCAACCCGCAGATCAACAGCGCTCCAACTTTAACAAATTCTAACGCTAATAGTTTAACTGCAATTAATGAGGACATAGCAAATGTAGCTAACACGGGTTTTAGTATTTTCAATATCACTAGCCAGTTAGGCGCTGATGTTAATGGCGATCCGTTGGGTGTCGCAGTCACAGCAGCAGACAATACTAACGGCAATTGGCAATTTTCAACTAATGGCAATACTTGGACAAATTTCGGCCCATTGTCGCCAATTTCAGCAACAATACTCGGCCCGACGCCTCTTTATAATGGCTTGCTTGGCAGCACTCCCAATTCTCAAAATTGGCTGTCTTTGACAAACTCAAATATTATTGCTCCTACCACTATTGCTTCAGAAATATTAAGCGGTAATGGAGTTAATTTAAACAGTACGGCTGCCAATAATATCTATGCTGGCTATACAAATAATCCCTTAAGTTCGTTATTTCCGCCGCTCGATCGCACGCAGGGATTTAGCCTATCTTTTAATCTGCAAATTATCTCCGAAGCCCGTACTAATGCCAATCGGGCGGGTTTTAGCATTGTTGCCGTTACGAGCGATAAAAAAGCAATTGAAATCGGTTTCCAACAGCTATCTGCAACTACGGGCAATATCTTTGCTCAAGCAGACGGCATTACTCCCAATCCGGGCGGACAAACGAATAGCTTATTTGTGGCTGCTGAAAATGCTGCTTACAATACAAATCTTGCTACTAACTATACTCTGAAAGTTTTAGGCGACAATTACTTTCTTTCGGACGGCAGTAATAATGTTATACTAACGGGGCTGCTGCGAAATTATGCTGCATTTACTGGCGCGATCGACCCCTATGAAACTCCTAATTTTCTATTTCTCGGAGACTACACAAACTCAGCTCAATCTAACATCAACTTAACGCGGGTTTCTCTGCAAACGCCTGCGAAAGTCCGCTTTGTACCCAACCCAAATTATTACAGTATCGCTGGCAGCGAACCAACGATTACGGTGCGGGCGTGGGATGGAACGAATGGAGTTGGTAACGGTACTGTGGGTGTGAACGCTTCAGTTACTGGAGGAACAACGCCGTTTAGCACTAATTCGATCGCACCGACGATTGCAGTTAATCCCGTCAATGATGTACCTTCGTTTGTCAAAGGGGGCGATCGCACTCTCAAGAGTAACTCCAGCCCGCAAACAGTCCCCGGATGGGCGACGGCAATTTCTCCAGGCCCCGCCAACGAGTCGGGACAAACTGTGGCTTTTCAAGTAGTCGGGAATGACAATGCTGCTTTGTTTAGCGTACCGCCTGCGATCGACTCAGCGGGCACGCTAACATTTACACCGGCCGTGGGTGCGATCGGCAGTGCTAAGATCGCTATCAATCTCAAAGATAATGGCGGCGTTGCTAACGGCGGTGTCGATACATCCGCCAATCAAACTTTCGTCATCAACCTCACCAACCAGCCACCTGCCGGACAAACAGACAATTACACGATTCCCCACACCAAGGTATTCAACCAGCAAGCCCCCGGAGTATTAGGCAACGACAGCGACCCCGACGGCGATATTTTGACGGCGAAGCTATTGTCAAATCCAATCAACGGCAAAGTAAACTTCAACGCTGACGGTTCATTCAGCTATACTCCGAATGCGGGTTTTGCCGGGCCAGACAACTTTAGCTACAGCGTCAGCGACGGAGTATCGCCGTCTGGGGCTGTTGCGGTCAACCTCACTGTCACCAACTTGGCGCCTGCTGGACAAACAGACAAATACACAATTCCCCACACCAAGGTATTCAACCAGCAAGCCCCCGGAGTATTAGGCAACGACAGCGACCCCGACGGCGACCCCCTGACTGCCAAATTATTGTTAAGCCCAAACAACGGCCTGGTTAAATTCAACAGTGACGGTTCATTCAGCTATACTCCGAATGCGGGTTTTGCCGGGTCAGACAGCTTCACCTACAGCGCCAGCGACGGAGTATCGCCGTCTGGGGCTGTTGCGGTCAACCTCAATGTCAGCAACCAGCCACCTGTTGGACAAACAGACAATTACACGATTCCCCACACCAAGGTATTCAACCAGCAAGCCCCCGGAGTCTTAGGCAACGACAGCGACCTCGACGGCGACCCCCTGACTGCCAAATTATTGTTAAGCCCCAGCAATGGCAAGGTAAATTTCAACAGTGACGGTTCATTCAGCTATACTCCCAATCCAGGTTTTGCCGGCCCAGACAACTTCACCTACAGCGTCAGCGACGGAGTATCGCCGTCTGGGGCTGTTGCGGTTAACCTCAATGTCGCCAACTTGCCACCTGCGGGACAAACAGACAATTACACGATTCCCCACACCAAGGTATTCAACCAGCAAGCCCCCGGAGTTTTAGGCAACGACAGCGACCTCGACGGCGACATCCTGACAGCCAAGTTATTGTCAAATCCCAGCAACGGCAAGGTCGATTTTAAGGCGGACGGTTCCTTCAGCTATACTCCCAATCCGGGTTTTTCCGGGCCAGACAATTTCACCTACAGCGTCAGCGACGGAGTATCGCCGTCTGGGGCTATTGCGGTTAACCTCAATGTCACCAACCAGCCACCGACTGGACAAACAGACAATTACAGTACCTCACTTGATACCGCCCTCAACATTTCTGCGATCGCAGGCGTCTTAGGCAACGACAGCGACCTCGACGGCGACCCCCTGACGGCAACTTTATCAACTGGCCCCAAAAATGGCAAGGTCGATTTTAAGGCTGATGGTTCCTTCAGCTATACTCCCAATCCGGGTTTTGCCGGTACAGACATTTTCAGCTACAGCATCAGTGACGGCATATTGGCATCTCCTGCCATTTCGGTGAATATCAACGTCACCAAGTTGCTAACCAACCAGCCGCCAGTAGCAAATAGTGACAACTATACAACTCTCCACACCAAGGCACTGAATGTTCCAGCCCCCGGAGTCCTGGCCAATGACATTGACCCCGACGGCGACCCCTTGACTGCCACAGTGGAGTCACTTCCCAACAACGGCAAGGTCAATTTCAAGGCTGACGGTTCCTTCAGCTATATTGCCAATCCAGGTTTTATCGGTACAGACAACTTCAGCTACAGCGTCACTGACGGCATCAACCCACCTGTTTCGGTGCCGGTCAAGATCAATGTCACGAATCAGCAGCCTCAGGCAAATAGCGATCGCTACAACACTCCCCACAACAAGACACTCAATATTCCAGCCCCCGGAGTCTTGGGCAACGACAGCGACCCCAACAGCGACCCGTTAACTGCCAAACTGGTAACATTACCCAAAAACGGCAAGGTCAATTTCAACACTGATGGTTCCTTTAGCTATACTCCGAATCCGGGTTTTGTCGGCTTGGAGGAATTTAGCTACAACATCAGCGATGGGGCATCCACGACTGCGGAGACTCCGGTAAGTATCAATGTCACGAATCAGCAGCCTCAAGCAAATAGCGATCGCTACAACACTCCCCACAACAAGACACTGAATATTCCAGCCCCCGGAGTCTTGGGCAACGACAGCGACCCCAACAGCGACCCCTTGACAGCGAAACTCATAATATTACCCAAAAACGGCAAGGTCAATTTCAACGCTGACGGTTCCTTTAGCTATACTCCGAATCCGGGTTTTGTTGGCCTGGAGGAATTTAGCTACAACATCAGTGACGGGGCATCAACGACTGCGGAGACTCCGGTAAGTATCAATGTCACGAACCAGCAGCCTCAGGCAAATAGCGATCGCTACAACACTCCCCACAACAAGACACTCAATATTCCAGCCCCCGGAGTCTTGGGTAACGACAGCGACCCCGATCGCGACCCGTTAAGTGCCAAACTGATAACATCACCCAAAAACGGTAAGGTCAATTTCAACGCTGACGGTTCCTTTAGCTATACTCCGAATTCGGGTTTTGTCGGCTTGGACGAATTTAGCTACAACATCAGTGACGGAGTCTTAACGACTGCGGAGACTCCGGTAAGTATCAATGTCACGAACCAGCAGCCTCAGGCAAATAGCGACAGCTACACCATTCCCCGCGACAAGACACTGAATATTTTAGCCCCCGGACTTTTGGCTAATGACATAGACTCTGACGGCGACATTCTAACTGCCAAACTTGATGCGGCGCCCAACAACGGTAAAGTAAATTTTAAGGCTGACGGTTCTTTCAGCTATATTCCGAATCCCGGTTTTGTTGGTACAGACAAGTTCAGTTACAACATTTCTGACGGGGTATTAACGTCTGCTTCGGTACCCGTCAATATCACTATCATCAACCGATCGCCGATCGCCAATCCAGACAGTTACAGTACATTGGATAGCAGTGTTCTCAACGTAGATGCGATCGCGGGCGTCTTGGCCAATGACATCGATCCCGACGGCAACCCGCTGACAGCCGCCCCCGTTGCTTTGCCCAACAAAGGCAATCTCATATTAAATAAAAACGGCTCTTTTACCTATACTCCCAATACGGGCTTCTCGGGGACAGACAGCTTTACATACAAGCTTAATGACGGAATCCTTGAGTCTTCGCCGGTT
Organism: Microcoleus sp. bin48.metabat.b7b8b9.023; assembly: GCF_013299185.1. Classification (GTDB taxonomy): domain Bacteria; phylum Cyanobacteriota; class Cyanobacteriia; order Cyanobacteriales; family Microcoleaceae; genus Microcoleus. The sequence continues at coordinate 14,566 of NZ_JAAFKG010000012.1, forward strand.
GCAGTAAACATTAGCGTTAAGAGTGCAGGCGCGTTTAACTTCAGTACCGCTAACTACACTGCCAGGGAAAACGGTACTGTTGCCACAATTACTGTCATTCGCACAAATACTGATGTTGCTGCTGATGTGAGTTACAGTACCTCGAACGCCACTGCTAATGCTGGCAACGATTATACTGCTGCATCGGGTAGGCTGAATTTTGCGATCGGCGAAACTCAGAAAAGTTTTACTGTACCAATTCTTGATGACTCCTTATTAGAAGGCGATGAAACTGTTAATCTCAGCTTGAGTTTGCCTGGCAATGGTGCGATTTTGGGAAAGAATTCTACTGCTATTTTGACTATTTTAGACAATACTCCCACGCCAACTCCCATTCCCATTCCAACTCCAACTCCCACTCCCACGCCAAATCCGATCGCAATTCCCACTCCCACACCAGCGGAAACTCCCACTCCCACGCCAAATCCGATCGCAATTCCCACTCCCACTCCCACACCAACTCCAACTCCGATCGCAATTCCCACTCCCACGCCAACGGAAACTCCCACACCAACGCCAAATCCGATCGCAATTCCCACTCCCACGCCAACGGAAACTCCGATCGCAATTCCCACTCCCACGCCAACGGAAACTCCCACACCAACGCCAACTCCGATCGCAACACCCACTCCAACTCCGACGCCGATCGCACCCATTCGCACACCGATCGCAATTCCCACTCCGACGCCAGCGGAAACTCCCACGCCGACACCAACGCCTGGAGAAATGCCGATCGTTCCCATCGCACCTTTACCAACCGAAACCTCAATACCTGCGGTAATTCCTACTGCTGTTGAAGACTGTGCGTGCGATCGCATCAATTTACCCGATCGCACAGCCATTCCCGGCCCGAATATCGCTGCAAACACCCTCAACGGTACTGATGGTAAAGATACTCTCACCGGCAGCGATATTAATGACAGCATCAACGGTTTTAGTGGCAACGACTTGCTAATAGGCTTATTCGGCAGAGACAATATTTACGGCGGCCTTCTCAGCCCTGTTCCTGTAGGCGCGGATGCAGACAGCGACACAATATTTGGCAACGAAGATAACGACTACATTGTCGGGGACGCTGGGAATGATGTTATTTATGCGGGCAAAGATGACGATTTGGCGATCGCAGGCAAAGATGATGACATAGTGTGGGGAGACAAAGGCAACGATACCTTGTTTGGCGATCGAGGTAATGACAGTTTATTTGGTGGCACTTCTGACTCGTCTGATGGTGATTTAACAGGAAAAGATTTGCTGTTTGGGGATGATGGCAACGACCTTTTATACGGGCAAGAAAGCGAAGATACTCTTGTTGGTGGCGATGGCAATGACACCATCCACGGCGGCAAAGATAACGATCTAATTTGTGGCGAATCCGGCAATGATTTGCTGTTAGGAGATTTGGGAAGTGACACCATCTGCGGTGGCGACAGCGACGATACAATTTTCGGAGATATTAACAAGATTCCGACGGATGGTAGCAGTCAAAAAGATTATTTGTGTGGCGGTAGTGGCAACGATCTAATTTTTGGTGATGAAGATGCAGATAAATTGTGTGGCGGTGACGGTAACGATACTCTTTACGGTGGCAAGGGTAATGATACTTTGATGGGGGGAAGTGGTGACGACTGGTTGATTGGAGATTTAGGACAAGATACGCTGCAAGGGGGAAGCGGGCGCGATTACTTTTTGTTGACTGCGGGAGAAAGTGGCGATGTAATAGCTGATTTTAGGCAAGGTGAGGATTTATTGGTTTTGACGGGAGGCTTAAAGGTCGATCGACTCAGCATAGTTCAAAATGGCGGTGCGACTTTAATCAAAATTGCCAACACAGATAAAATCTTAGCTACTCTCAACGGCGTGCAAGCTAATTTCATCACCCAACAAGATTTTAGAGTAATTGAGTTGGGTTTGTAGATTGAAGATAGCGGTTGAAACCGCTTCGAGGGTGCAAAATCGCAATTGCTGGCGCTGGGGTGCGATCGTCCTTCTGACAACCGCAAGCTAAACTAAAAGTATCCCCTCCTTACCAGAAAGAATTGGTTGAAAGCCCAAATCGCGATCGGGATAAATTAAAATCAGACTATTCATTACTCCAATCCTCGGACTTAAACGTAGAGGTCGCTTTTAAACGGTCAACTGTCAACTATCAACTGTCAACTGTCAACTGTTGAAACCCCAATTTACCTATGCCTAGATGGTTCAATACCGCCGGCCCCTGCCGCGCTGACATCCACTATATGCTGTCTGCAACCAGTCGCATCCCCAACCTTGAACGACTGATAGCCCAGGAAAACTATTTCGTCATCCACGCACCCCGACAAATCGGCAAAACCACTGCCATGTTGTCTTTAGCCAAAAAACTCACCGAAAGCGGACAATATACCGCTGTCATGTTGTCAGTTGAAGTGGGCGCACCTTTCAGTCAAGACATTGCTGGTGCTGAAGATGCTATTCTGGGTGCTTGGCGGGATAATATTGCTTTTCGCCTTGCGAGTGAACTTCAACCTCCAGATTGGACAGGCATCAAGTCGGGACAAAAAATTAGGGCAGCTTTACAACTGTGGGCACAGTCTTCCCCCCGTCCTTTAGTTATTTTGATTGACGAAATTGACGCATTACAAGACCAAGCTTTAATTTCTATTCTACGTCAATTACGCGATGGTTATCCCAATCGTCCAAACGCTTTTCCTCAATCAGTTGGTTTAATTGGTTTGCGAGATGTCAGAGATTATAAAGTGGCCGCAGGTGGCAGTGACAGGCTTAATACTTCTAGTCCATTTAATATTAAAGTTCGTTCCCTCACTATGCGGAATTTCAATGCTGCGGAAGTGGTTGAACTCTACAATCAACATACAGAAGATACCGGACAAGTTTTTACTCCAGAAGCCGCAGCTTTAGCCTTTGAACTCACTCAGGGACAACCTTGGTTAGTCAATGCGTTAGCTAAAGAAATCGTCGAAGAGTTAGTCACTGATGAATCAATAGCAATTACAGCCGAGGATATTTTAACAGCTAAAGAGATTCTGATTAAACGACAAGATACGCATTTAGATAGCTTAGCAGAAAAACTCCGAGAAAACCGAGTCAAAGCCATTATCGAGCCGATTTTAGCCGGACGAGAATTGCCAGAGTCTTCCAATGACGATCGCCAATACTTGGTAGACTTGGGTTTACTCAGACGCGATCCGGCTGGGGGGCTAGTCATTGCCAATCCGATTTATCGAGAAGTGCTACCGCGAGTTTTAGCCCAAGGCCCCCAAGATAGTTTACCGATTATCAGTCCCAGTTGGTTGGGTGCCAACGGAGAATTAAACACAGATGCCCTTCTCAAGGCCTTTCTCGCTTTTTGGCTGCAACATGGCGAACCGTTGCTCAAAAGTGCATCTTATCCCGAAATCGCGCCACATTTGGTGTTGATGGCGTTTTTGCATCGGGTGATTAATGGTGGGGGAACCTTAGAGAGAGAATATGCCATTGGGCGCGATCGCATGGATCTGTGTTTGCGTTATGGTGAAGTCACATTGGGAATTGAATTGAAGGTTTGGCGGAATAGGAAAGTCGTTAGCGCAGCGACTCCGCAGGAGTATCCTTTGAGTAAAGGATTGGAACAGTTGGATGGATATTTAGCGAGATTGGGACAAGATGAGGGTTGGTTGGTGATTTTCGATCGCAGAGACAATGCACTAGAATTGGAAGAACGGCTGAAAACTGAAATTCATCTTAGTCCATTAGGCCGAGAGATTACAGTCATTCGGGCATGATGATTTATTCTGCAAGTTTAGATAGTTATAAAATGTTCAAAAAACTTTATGGTAACAGAAAATTGTCTAAGCTTGCGAAAGGTATGTTGTTGGGCTTTAGCCCTCTTAGAGTAGTGATTATAGTGATTATATAGCAATACAGTTGACTTAGGAATGAGAATTAAATAACTTACAATTTGATGGTTTTTGTGGGATGGGCGGGAGAACCCGTCCTTTATGAACGGGCTCTCCCGCCCATTCCACTTTGCTTGTATAAATTATTTAATTTGCGATCCTTAAGAAAAATCTGACTTGCCAAAAATGCCTGTATTGCCAGAAAATCGTCATATAAAATTATTCAAAAAGCGTTAAATAAACCGTATTAGATTATATAGTAAGCGAGGTCGCATCAAAAACTCCATTTACAATCATACCTCATGTTTATGATAAATGCTATAGCCTTTATCATAAAGGTGAGGCATGACTGATAGCTTATAGAACCTCTTAAATCCCGAGGGCTAAAGCCCAACAACGTACCTAATTTTATCGAACCAATGGCCTATTTAAAATTAGTCAACACCCCATAAATTGCCCAAATCGCCATCGCCCGCAAATAGTGACTCGCCCGAAAAGTCCCCCCCGCCGTAATCGCTTCCGGCGTGCGAAACTGCAACCCATTCTCATAAATCTGCTTCACCACCGCATCCGTCAACTTAAATGCCTTCTCCTCCATTCCCATCTGCACCAAAAAAGCCGCCAACCCAAAATTAATTCCTGTCCAAACTTCCAAGGGATGAGTCGCATTCGGATTTTCCGGCGAACCGTTCAGCATCACCCCATTCGCCGCACCGAACTCACCATCATTGAACTTTAAGAAACAAGATTCATACACAGTTTCTAAAGCGCTGACTGCACATTCAGACGGCACAATATCCGGCAATCCCAACAGTTTTGCGTAAAATTGACCGCACAATTGGTCGGCCATCACCACTTCCGAATTACTCTCGCTGTCCAAACGGTAATATTTACCGTTCCACAGTTTTTCTTGATAGCTAGGTCTTGCTTGTAAGAGCCAACTGTGATATAATGCAATCTTCTCTTGCGGATTCGGAAGTATATCAGGTGCTGCATCTTCTAAGATTTCCCCGATCGCGATCGCACTTTCCAACGCAGCCAACCACAAGCCCCCGCAATAGGCGCTAATTCCCCGCATTTGCCAATCATCAAACGTCTGATCCGGCGCACCCGAATTCTCAGGAATGCCGTCTCCATCCTCATCAAAGGTTTTCAGATAAGCCAAAGCCTCAACAATTGCCGGCCAACACTCTTGCAAAAACTCACAATCCTTGCTACCCGTCAAGAGGAAATCCCGATAAACTTGCAATACAAAATCGCAAGGTAAATCCTTCCACAAATTGCAATCTTGATAGCTAGTATAATTCGTTTTTTCCCAAGGATGTTCGTTGGGAGCACCCAAATCGTGCGGCGTCGCACCGATAGATTTTCTAATCGCCGCAGCTTGATTCCAGCCAATAACTCGCGGCGTATCGTCACCCGCCGAAATTGCCCTAGCAAAGGCAATCATGACCGACTTTTCTAATTCAGGCCACAGCATCAATAAAGCAAAAGAACCGTAAAGCCGCACGTCCAAACTTTCGTACCAGCGGTAATCAATACACTCCAAAACCCCAAATTGACCTTTCGGATCGCGTTCATCCGCTGCACTCCAGAGACTACCGCCCTGAGTTAAAATATACAACTCATTAAACAGCGCCATTTTAAAACTATCTGACAAATCAGTTCGTTCTAAAATCGGTTTTTGCCAAGCTTCAATATTTTCGCGCCAAGTATCCGAATGCTTCATCGCCGTGCGAATAATCGGCCAGACATTTTTGCCATTGCGCCCGAAGAAATCGGTATAACGGCGGTAGTAAGAAATTCCCGATGCAAATTCAGTAATTGGCAAATCCCAAGCTATGATAAAGGGGATTTTGCGAGTTTTCCCCGGTCGAATGGTAAACCGAACTGCGATCGCACAAGCTAACTGTTCCCCTGGGGCGGCGGCTGTCTCGTCTCTGTCATCCAACAAGAAGCCTTGTTGAGAAAAGTGCCGCCAAATATCCTCGCCGTTTCCCGCCGGGTTCCAGCGAGTTTGATAGAATACTTCTACCGCCGGATTGGTAATAGTTGCGATCGCCCATTGTCCATCTCCTTCTTGCGGCCTATCGTCAGCAGTCAACCGCGTCATCACGCAACCGAAACGGTGAAAATCTTCCACCAACAAATTCATATTTCCGCCACTTTCTCCCCACCGGGGTTTATAGTCATAAAAAGGACTGCCATCATCTCGCACCTTCACTTCTGGCGACTTGTTAGCATTGGTAAACCAGCCGACAATATTCTCCCAAGTTAGCATGATGCTGAGAGTAATCGGCGCATCTGTCGGATTGTGCGCTACCCATTCAAACATGGCAACTGGGTAACTGCTTTCTTGATAATTGTTTGGCAAAATTGGCGAAAATTGCTCGCAGCTTAATTGAGCCTCAAACACATTTTCGTAAACATACCAACTGCGCGGATACAAAGCATGATAAGTCCCCGAATTAGACTTTCCTCCTCTCCCTTCAGCCTGCTGTCTCCCATCCGTTACATCCGTTACATCCGTTACATCCCGTACATTGCTCGTTGCCGAACTTCCTTCTTCCTTCTTCCTTCTTCCTTCAGAAGGATACCATTGCCAACTAGATAAACTGCCATCTGTAGGCGGTTCGGTGGACAGTGCAAAGGCTTGTTTTTTGCCTTTTGTTTCTTCAAATATGCTGAATTGACAAGCTGGTAAACTGCGAAAAATGTGCTCGCCGCCGTCGATGTGCCAAAGGTTGAAGTCGCCTCTGGACGATCGCCCGATGCAGCCTGCACCGAACCCGCCTAGGGGCATTCCGTGCCATGGCCCGTCGTCGAGATTGCTTGCGTAGCGGACTGTATAGGGATTATCCCAACCGAGGCCGATGGGACGTTTCCAGGTGTGCGGGGGGATGTTTGGGTTAAATGTGCGATCGTTCATGGTTTAATTTTGGTGGCAAGGGCGATCGGGCAAATTCCGGCAGAGCCTTAATAGTATATAACAGTTAGTTCTGTAGATATCGTAGGGTGCGTCGCCATCAGTCATCTACTTGAGAACCTGAAAAATCTGATAGCGACGCACCCTACAAGGATTCTCGTTACCGACAATATATCACCCAAGCTTAGATTGACAAACTCCGCAGGTATCGTTTAACATTTAATTAGATGCTAATTTAATGTTATCATTATGATTAACCTTTCAAAAGACATACATTCTCTCACCGATTTTAAACGTAATACGACTGAGTTTGTGCAGCGGCTCAAGCAAACAAAACATCCTTTAGTTCTAACTGTCAATGGGAAAGCAGAGTTAGTGATTCAGGATGCTGAATCCTATCAAAAACTTTTAGATGCGGTTGAGTTATTAGAGACTTTAAAGGGAATTAAACTGGGTTTGGAACAAATGGATCGAGGGGAAGGGCAAAAAGCGGAGGTTTTTTTCAATCAACTGTTTGATAAGTTAGATAGTTAGGCATGAATCAGAAATATCAAGTCATTATCCAACCCGCAGCACAAAAAGGAATCGAGGAAGCCTATTTTTGGTTAAGTAATCATTCTTCTCTGAAGGCTAGAACTTGGTTAGAAGGATTATATAAAGCTACCTTATCGCTAGAAAATATGCCTTCTCGTTGTTCTTTCGCCTTTGAGAATAATTTTTTTGATGAAGAAATCAGACAACTGGTTTACGGCAAGGGACGAAATGCCTATCGGATTCTGTTTACGATTGTTGATGATATGGTTCATATAATTTTCGTGCGACACGCTTCTCAAAAACCGATGATAGGTGAATCAGATGAGGAAGGTAATAGCTGATGCAAGAAAATATCTGGATTAGCATTTTAAAAGCCAATAAATTGATGCGATAGCCTGATGAAGTGACAGCTTTTGAAAATGCTTTAGCCTCACTTGCCGATCGTCCTCAAGATGAAGATTTGCCAGATTTGCATCTAATTTTAGACGATCGCTGCGAACAACCAGAAGTCATGTTTGGTTTGATTCATTTTCTGGAATCTTTTGATGTGTCAGCCCAGATTCAAGCATTTGTTACAGTTGTACCGCAATTAATGCTCGTTGCTTCGGAATGGACGAGAATCCTCCACCATCGCATTTTAAATGATGGTGATGCTTGTCGTTTGTATCGAGATATTTTGCATTCATCGAACTCCCAAGAACCTAATTTTGTTCGTCAATTGCTCGAAGAAAGCGCTAGTTACCATTTAAACAAGCGGGAGCCAAAATTAGCGTTAGCTAGGTAAGATCGATTATACAGGATTCCTGATAAACTCGACTTTTGCCCGAAGTCAGGTGTTTGAATGCCTAGTGCCAGTATCTAATTCCACCTGTACCGACTGCCCGGAATCAGTGGGATTGCTGATGAAGAAAGTAACATCACTACTCCGAATATCGCCGAAAATGAATGAAAGCCGCCGCGAAGCCTATCTGGATCTGATTAATCAGCTACTCAATTGTCAGAGTGGGGAAGCAGAAGAGATTTTGAATAATAACTTAGAGTTGGTCGATGCTGGGTTGGCGCAGATAATGCTACAAGAGTCGGAGGAACTTGAACAGAGGGGAAACAGTAATTTTGCCAATTTTTTAACCGATATTGCCTATCAGCTAGAGGAGGGACTGGGATTGAGAAGATCAACACCAACACCAAAATCTCAACGTGACTTCTTGGAGGAAGTATTACAGGAAATCCACAACACCGACGGCAATCGGCAAATAGTGTACTCATTGCTGCGGAAAAACTTAGATAAACTTGATGAGAACTTTGCTACTGTCTTGCAAAATTGGGCAACGGTAAGACTACCACATGCGCCAGCCGAAACACAATGGATTGCGTTAGATATTGGCGAATTCAGTAACCTGATGAGCAATTTTTCTTCAGGCAACCAGGCAGATAATTTAGAAATTGCTATAGTTGGTTATAAAGTATCACTGTCAGTTTTTACTCGTGAAGCCTTTCGTCTACAGTGGGCAACTCTCCAAAATAATCTTGGTAAAGCTTATCTATACCGCATAAGGGAGGATAAAGCTGAAAATTTGGAACTTTCAATTGAGTGCTATTGTGCGGCACTAGAAGTTCGTACCCGTGAAGCTTTTCCTGTGAATTGGGCAACTCTCCAAAACAATCTTGGTGCTGTCTATAGCGAACGCATCGAAGGGGATAAAGCTGACAATATGGAATTAGCGATTGCCTGTTATCGTGCAGCATTAGAAGTCCGCACTCGTGAGAATTACGAGGTAGATTGGTCGGCCACTCAAAATAATCTTGGCACAGCTTACAGTGAGCGCATCCAGGGAAAGAAATACGAAAATTTAGAACTTTCAATTGAGTGTTATCGTGCAGCACTGGAAGTCCGCACTCGTGACAATTACGAGGTAGACTGGGCCGCTACTCAAAATAATCTTGGTTTAGCCTACACTAATCGGATCGAAGGGGATAAAGCTGATAATTTAGAACTTTCAATTGAGTGTTACCGTGCAGCATTAGAAGTTCGTACTCGTGAGAATTATAAGGTAGACTGGGCAGCTACTCAAAATAATCTTGGTTTGGCCTATACTAATCGGATTGAAGGGGATAAAGCTGATAATTTAGAACTTTCAATTGAGTGCTATTGTGCAGCATTAGAAGTTCGTACTTTTGAAAACTTTCCTCTACAATGGGCAACTTTACAAAGCAATCTTGCTGCAGCCTATAGCGATCGCATTCTGGGAGATAGAGCCGAGAATTTGGAAGAAGCGATCACCTCATATAAGCGTGCATTAACAGCCTATACCCATAAAAGCTCACGTATAGAGTGGGCAAGGATTAATAATAATCTTGGTACAGCCTATACTGTACGAATCAGAGAGGATAAAGCCACGAATATAGAAGAAGCAATAAAATGCTATGGTTATGCGCTAGATGTCTACAGTCCACAACACTCACCCCAAGATTGGGCAATGACGCAAAATAATCTTGGTACAACCTACAGACACCGTATCCTAGCAGATAAATCCACAAGCTTAGAAGACGCGATCGCGTGTTATCGGGCTGCCCTAATAGTTTACAAGCGTCGAGCTTTTCCTGTGGAGTGGGCAAATACCCAAAATAATCTTGGGAATGTCTATGGCGATCGGATCGAAGGGGATAAAGCTAAAAATTTAGAAGCAGCTATCAAATTCTATCAGAATGCACTATCAGTATCCTCCCGTGAAAAGTTTCGTGTGGACTGGGCAATGCTCCAAGATAATCTTGGCATAGCTTACATCAAGCGCATTAGAGGGGACAGATCTAAAAATTTAGAAGCAGCAATTAGATACTATCAAGATGCACGAGAAGTCCGCACCCGTGAAGATTTTCCTCAAGGCTACATCGCTACTTCATTTGGCTTAGGTTTTGCTTATAAACAAGCTCAAAAATTCCAAGATGCCTATGATGTTTTTTACGCTGCCATTGATACTGTAGAATCTCTCCGAGAGGAAATCATTTCAGGGAATGAGACCAAACAGAAACTAGCTGAAGAATGGCATCGCATATATCTGAATATGGTAGAGATTTGTCTTGCTTTGGGCAAAGTAACTACCGCGATTGAATACGCTGAACGGAGCAAAACTCGTAACTTGACAGAAAATATCCTCACCCGTGACCTCAAAAGCCTATTTCCCGAAAAAGTAGTCATTTCATTAGAAAAACTGCGAGATGAAATCTCTTACTACCAATATAAAATCCAAAGGGGTAAAGCAGAAAATTATAGAGACGTAACGCAACATCTGAAACAATTACGACAGCATAAAAATGAATTACAAGATAAATATATGCCAGTTGGTTATGGCTTCAAGTTTAGAGAATTTCAAGCAACGTTAGATAATAATACAGCCATTATAGAGTGGTACATTACCAATATAGGATTAGAAACATTTGTTATTACTAGTAGTTCTATCCAACGGCTTACTTTAAAGACTTCCGCTGAGAGCTTGCAAGTTTTAGAAGATTGGGGGAATGAGTATCTAAAAAAATATTATGGCGACAAAGAAGATTGGGGAAAGAGCCTAGCTTCTAGCCTCAAAAATTTGGCTGATATCCTACATATTGAGGAGATTATAGATCGTGAGGAGATTAAAAAGTGTTTACGCCTCATCCTCATTCCCCATCGCGCTTTGCATCTATTTCCCCTCCACGCACTCCCTTTAGCCGATGGTGAATTCTTATGCGACAAATTCCCCAAAGGTGTCAGCTATGCACCCAGTTGTCAGCTATTATTACAAGCACAGAAACGAAAACGCCCCGACTTTACCCACCTGTTTGCCATCCAAAATCCTACTAAAGACCGTCCCTATGTCGATTTGGGAGTTGAAGCTATCCGTCCTTATTTTCAGCCTAATGACTATGTTCTCCCTGGAGAGCAAGCAATCAAAGCTAACCTCATTCAATCAGAAAAACTACGCTCTGCCCATTGCTTCCACTTCTTCGGTCATGCTACATTTAACTTTGAAAAATCAGCTCTAATTTTGGCGGATGGACACCTGACGCTGGGAGAAATCTTTGCTCTAGACTTAAATCAATGTCGCCTAGTTATCCTCTCGGCTTGTGAAACTGGGATGACAGATTTTAACAGCATCAGCGATGAGTATATCGGTTTGCCAAGTGGTTTCCTGTTTGCAGGTAGTCCCAGCGTCGTCAGTACCCTTTGGGAGGTAGATCAACTGTCTGCTGCTTTTCTGATGATTGAGTTTTATGAAAACCTCAGAAAATATAAACAGTTAGAAGAGGGAGATATTGCGATCGCCCTCAATCTATCACAGAAGCGGCTGCGAGATTTAACTGTTGACGAATTTAAAAAACGCCTGGTTCAATACAAGCCTCTAATTGATGAAATCCTTAGTAAACTACCAAAAGTAGAGCGTAGGAAAGCTGAGGCATCAATAACATATCGCCTATCTCAAGCATATCCTTTTGCTCACCCTTCCGATTGGGCAGCCTTCACAGCTACAGGAATCTAAGCTTCAGACTCAGACGACTCGCAAAACTTATCAACAGCTATTTTAGTCACGTTGATAGCAACTAACGTTGCTAAATTACCAGGAAACGGCATAAAATCTCTCAAATCCTTGAATAATTCCAGTACATCACCTGTGTATTTGCTACAGATAACTTCCCGCGCTTTCTCGGTTAACTCGTCTAAATAACTTTGGCCTGACTTTGCCAGAGTGGATTTTGTGTCTCCAGACTCAAGTGCTAACACTTCTGCTGCATCTTCTAAACTGTTATCGCAAGCTTCTACTTCGTCAAGCGCAGCTAGAGCATCTGGATAATCGGCTAATTGAGAGCGATATTGTGCAATTTCTTCTGATGTAAGTACGGTCATTTAAGCCTGACTCCGTAAAATGTGATTAATGCTTTTTACTTTCACTCATCCGACAGCCTCAGCCGGATGTTTTCCAGTTTATCATATTCCCAAAGACATATTCATTCCCAGGACTTACCCACTCATACCAAAGAAACCGGGTTTTTATGAGTTTCTGCGTGTTGTGACGAAGTTTTATCGAAAAAACCCGGTTTCTGAATACCCGCACGTCAATCCTATATATAGTTTGACACCCCACTTTATCGGGGCAGAATATCATCTAAGCGAAGTTGCAAGCTTTTTAACAGAGGAGAAATAACTGGTTCACCTAGGCGAAACTGTTGCTGAACATAATCTTGGTCAATCAGTTGACAAACGGTGATAGTAGGTTGTTTTGGTTTACCGATAAAAGCCACGCCTCCTAATCCACGATAATCAACTATCCAATATTCTGGAATTCCTAAAAGAGCGTATTCTTCAACTTTTCGAGCATAATCTGTTTCCCAGTTAGTGCTGACGACTTCTACTGCCAATTTAATGGTTCGCCCGAGCGTGATTACAGGTTCTCTTTCCCAGAGGGGTTCGCTGACAAGGGCGGCTTCATCTAACACTACAATATCGGGACGGCGGGCAGTAGCTGCGTCGGAAAATGGACGGATTAAACAAGTCCGGGGAATAAACCAAGGTAGTTTTTCTGCTGCGATCGCAATTACTATTTGAGCTACCAATTTGCCGCTGACGGTTTCGTGGGGGCCTGTGGGTGACCTGTCAACTAATTCTCCGTCAGCAAGTTCGTAGCGGGGGTTGTTACAGTATCGATCGACAAATGTTTCAAAGGTGAGGATTTTTTGCGCGGTGTAAGTCATTATAAATCAATACTTTTTTGCTTGATTTTAATTACAATAGTTTAGCATTCTTCTCGAATAAAACTAACCCGGAGATCCCCCCTAGCCCCCCTTAATAAGGGGGGGACAAGAAATATTCTCAAAGTCCCCCTTCTTAAGGGGGATTTAGGGGGATCTAGACTTCGATAAAAACGAGAGAGACAGAGGGTTTCAGTTTTAAGTTGACATGAATGTTGAAAATCTCATTCATTCACCTCAGCAAATCCCAAATCAGAACCTTTTCCCGCGTGCACCAAAGCCAACTTTTCGTAACGCTTGGCGTGTTCCACCAACTCCGCAGATTCTTCTTCAGACAAGTCTCGCAGCCGCTTGGCAGGCACTCCCGCAACCAGCGTGTGAGGGGGAACGTCCTTCGTGACAACCGCCCCTGCACCGACGATCGCGCCTGTACCCACTCTCACTCCGTCCAGGACGATCGCCCCAATCCCGATCAAACAGCCCCGTTCAATGTAAGCTGAATGAATCACCGCTCGGTGTCCGACTGTCACGAAATCTTCTAAAACAGTCGGTTTCCCCGGATCGCCGTGTAGAATTGCTCCATCTTGGATATTGGTACTTTTGCCGATCGCAATTCGTTCTACATCCCCCCGCACCACTGCCCCGTACCAGATACTCGCGCCCGCAGCCACCTCTACCCTGCCGATGACAACAGCGCCTTTCGCTACAAAAGCAGCTTGGGAGAGATCCGGTGCAGGCCAATAGGCAGGAAGTGCAGGCAGAGGTTCGTTGAGATTGCTCATCTTTTTGGTCGATCGTGATACTTCTAGCAGATTAGCTGGTTGTTGATACGGGATATAATAAGACTATTTGCCACTTTTGCAGATAAATATGTTGGGACGCCATAAATGATTGAAGTTGCCTTGCAATACCCGATGTTTGGCCCGGAAATTCAGTGTCCCCACTGTCGCCAAACAATTCCGGCTTTAACACTCACGGATACCTATTTGTGTCCGCGTCACGGGGCATTTGAGGCAGATCCAAAAACGGGGGAACTCGTTCACCTTCAGTCTGGGCGACACTGGCGCCGCTGGGAGGATGAATGGTATCGCCAGCACACTCACCCTGACGGAATTCGGTTTGAAATTCACGAAGCGCTCGATCGACTTTATACTCAAGGGTACCGAGCAACTCGCGTCATTGTTGCCCAACGTTATCGAGACTTAATCAGCGCTTATTTGGAACGCAGCACCCCTTGGCGGGGCCAGCCGGACTCGCCACGCCCCCGACTGTACGGTTTACCTGTGGATTTTAGCCCCGATCCTGAAGAGGAACCTTGTTGGGAAGTGATTAATTTTGATTTGGAAAAAGAACCGGGAGTTCCAATTAGATATCCCTATTTTCGGTTGTTTGAATAGTCATCGGTCATCGGGCATCGGGCATTGGGCATCGGGCATCGGTCATTAGTGCTGTCCCCGAAGAGGTAACGTTATTAGTTATTAGTCATTAGTTGATTAGTAGTAGGTAAAAATTGACAACTATCAACTGTCAACTATCAACTGTCAACTATCAACTGCCAACTATCAACTGTCAACTGCCAACTATCAACTGTCAACTGTCAACTGTCAACTGTCAACTGCCAAATGCACCACGCCTCTATTCGCACTGCTAACATTCATCGGGCGATCGCCTTTTACGAACAGTTGGGATTTACTGTGAGCGATCGCTTTACCACAGGTTACACCCTAGCCTGCTGGATGGAAGGTCTCAACGGACGCATCGAACTAATCCAAATCCCCGAACCAAAACCCGCACCGGATGCTTTCGGTGACGAGCATTATGTTGGATATTATCATTTATCTTTCGATTTAACTGAGGCGACAACTGATTTGCCGAGTTGGTTGGAGTCTCTCAAACAGCGGTTTGAGGAAGCAGCCTCTGAACAACCAAACCAGTTTCAAGCTTTGAAAGTTTTATTAGAACCGACTCAACAGGCGATCGGGCAAAATGTTTATGAAGTAGCTTTTATTGCCGATACCGATGGTTTGCCCTTAGAGTTTATCCGGCGTCTTAATTCTATCAATTCTGAAAATTAGGAAAACGGCATTGCCGCGTCCGGGCCAGGATTTAGGACTTTTAACTTTGTTTGATAGCGCCAGTCAATCGTAGATATTAGATGCAACACAGCACGAGCCAATAAGATCGTGTCCTGTCAATTAGCATAAAAAAAACCGTTCGTAGTGCGGACTTCAGTCCGCTCTTAGGAATTAAAAGAAATAACTTGTACAATTAAATCCCAGAAGCCTTGATTCTAGCTAAACTATTCCGACCTTAGCCACCTTATTTATTTTTCATTCCTTAGGCTGCGGACTGAAGTCCGCACTACGAACCAATCTTGCTGCATAGCGGACTGAAGTCCTCACTACGAACCAATCTTGCTGCATAGCGGACTGAAGTCCTCACTACGAACCAATCTTGCTGCAATAATATCAATTCCTGTCAATTAGCATAACAAAAACCGTTCGTAGTGCGGACTTCAGTCCGCAGCCGTATAGCGGACTGAAGTCCGCACTACGAACCAATCTTGCTGCGATTAATTGATGCAATCAATTCTTGACAAAACAAAACCCGCTGGTGCGGGTTTCATCTTAAAGCTGATTGTTATTGTCTGACGGTTTCAACTACTTTTTAGGAACAAGAGCTTCATTACCAGTAGGGCGAGTTGACGCAGCGGTAGTTTTCAAAAGTGCGATCGCCTGCGCGTAGCAAGGATCGTCCTTCGTCGCAACCAACGTCGGTTTATTAGCTAATTTCAGTTTTTGTTCGTCGCTAACTTCCACCTTGACATCGGGAGTAACGCCCTTGTGGCTGATATCCGTACCGTTGGGGGTATAGTAGTGAGCGATCGTCACCGCCAATCCCGAACCGTCAGACAAAGGATGCGTAGACTGCACCAAAGCTTTGCCAAAAGTTTGGCCGCCCATCACAGTGGCCCGCTTGTTGTCCTTCAGCGCACCGGCCAAAATCTCGCTGGCGCTGGCCGAGTTGTTGTCTACCAGCACCACCAAAGGCTTGTTAGTGATTGCAGTGCGGTTGGCCCGCATTTCCTGAGAATCTCCCGCACGATAGACTGTACGGACGATCGCCCCAGAATCCATCCACATCTGCGCGATATCAATGCTCACCGACAGCAACCCGCCGGGATTACCCCGCAAATCCAACACAAAAGCGTCAGCTTTCTGCTCCGAGAGGTTTTTAATCGCCCGCTGCATTTGTTCGCCCGCGTGGGAGCTAAACTCTTGCAAGCGGATATAACCGACATTCTTGTCAGCTTCCTTCTTGAGACTGTAGCGAACCGCTGCTACCTCAATTTTCGCCCTAGTCAGAGTAATATCAAACTCGCTTTTGCCCTGACGAGCAATCCGCAGGGTGACTTTCGTGCCTTCGGCGCCCCGAATTACCTGAGCCGCATCCGCGACAGTCATACCTTTGGTAAGTTTGCCATCAATCACCAAAATCCTATCGCCAGCTTGAATCCCCGCCTTCATGGCTGGGGAATTTTCCATCGGCTCAACTACCGTGATCGCTTTCGTTTTCTCGTCTTCTTCGAGCCTCATCCCCACCCCTGTCAGTTCACCAGAGATTTGACTCTTCAGCGCTTCGTACTGTTTCGGATCCATGAAGCGCGTGTAGGGGTCTTTTAATTTCTCTAGGGCATTGCGGAGGGCAGTGTAGGCCGCTTCGCGAGAAGTATAATTTTTGCTGAGCAATTCTTGGCGGGTGACTTGCCAGTCAGTCTTGTTAAAGGTTGGATCGACATAATCTCGGTTCACAATTTGCCAAGCTTCGTCTAAGACAGCTTTGGGGCTATCTTGAAGTTCGGCGCGGACTGACTGACTCAGACTGGGAACGAGTAAAGATATCGAAGCGGTTGTCGCCATCGCCCCAGTGAACAGGGCTGCCTGTAACTTAGAAAAGCGTCTGCGGGCTTGATTCATTGAATTTTGGCTCAATTCGATTTTTGATTTTTGATTGGAGATTTAAAATTGCTAAAAAATCTCAAACTACCACTTAAACTATGTTGTGGAGGCCATAGCATCCCTTTTGACAGTTTAACCAGCTTTACAGTCGATCGCCAACCAATCATTACTGTATTTTAATAAACTTAATTTAAAACTTGGATTTTAATGTCTCATGGAAACTAAAATCGAAAATTTTTCCCGTAAGTGGTTGAGCCTGCTCGTTAATGGAGTTATCGGTGCAGCAGCGCTGGCTGGAGTCATTACCATGCAGTCGATCGGGCAATTAGGCGGAATGACCTCAGTTGGCGTTGAGGAGCAAAAGCCACTCTCTGCAATATCTGCTGCTAGTTTCAAGCAAGCCGCCCAGCAAGAAGCCCAGCAAGAAGCCCTGCGGCTGAAAATGCTCAAAAATCTCCCTAGTTTTGGGTTTGACAATTTAATTGCAGATTGGACATTTCTCAAATTTTTGCAGTATTTTGGCGATGACGAAGCCCGAAATGTGACCGGCTACAATCTCAGCCAAGATTATTTTGACATAGTTACCCAGCGCGACCCCAGGTGGGCTGACATCTACCTATTTCTCTCCACAGCCGTTTCTTTTTATCAAGGAAAACCTGAAACTGCTGTTAAGTTCATCGAGCGGGGTACTAACGCCTTGTCGCCGCAAATTCATCCCCAAGCGTGGATAGTGTGGCGAACCAAAGGTATTGATGAGTTACTGCTGTTGGGAGACATTCCCGAGTCAATTCGCTCTCACGAAATGGCTGCTGATTGGGTGGAAAAAACCCCGAATGAGTCAAAATTGGCGCCTGTTTTTCGAGCAACTGCTGAGTTTTTGCGCCGAGATCCAGATAGCGTGCCGGTGCGGTTTAATGCTTGGAGTACGGTTTATTATCAAACAACTGATAAGTTGGTTCGTCAAAGAGCAAAACAAGCTCTTGTCAAGTTGGGAGCTCGGGTGCAAAAAGATCGGGATGGAAAGGAAAGTTTTATTTTACCTCCGAGAAATTAGGGTGCGCGATGCACGCTCCTGATGCTGTTCTGTGCAAATTTTAACTACCAGCCGGGAAGTCTAAGGGTATATTCAGAGGGGATAAATCTCAATTGCTGCGCTCAGTACCCCGTCGGGAATTACCGCGCTTGATGAAAGGCTCGTCGAATGGAGGAACGGAAGCCGACAATTAGACATTGCGAGTACCTTTAATTTTGATGTACTTTCTCAACATTAAATCAAAAGAAATGGTACATTAAGGTAGGTCGAAAAAAAACAAGTTAAAAATGCAACTCACTTACAAATACCGCCTTAAACCCACCAAAGCCCAACTAATGACGATTGTGGCTCACTTAGAACTCTGTCGCCGACAATATAACTACCGACTCGGCGAAAGATTCAGATGGTGGGAATCTACGAGAACGCCCATTAATTCCTGTCCATTAGTTGTTTCAATAGTCCCTCTTGAGGAGATTTACAGAAGTATTCCTTTAACCAGAGTGCAGACTAGAGATGGCAGGAAGAAGGATGAATCAGGAAATCCTTTGACAAAAAAAGGTGATGTTTTCTCGAACATTGAAGGCGGATATGTACAGTGGCAGGCAATACAACTTGCTGACTTGAAAAACACTAAAAAACTGTTTTCCGACTACAAAGCGTTGGATTCACAGGTTTTGCAAGATGTCGTCAACAGAGTTGAAACTGCTTTTTCAAACTTTACCACGCCCGACAAAAACGGCAATCGTAGAGGCAAGCCCAAATTCAAGGGATTCCACTACTACAAGTCCTTCACTTATCCTCAATTAGACAACTTAGATATCATCAAGGATGAGCAAGATAGGATTTGTATTAGCCTTGCTAAAATAGGTCAAGTACCTATGGTTTTCCACCGACCAATACCAACAGGATTCAAGGTCAAGACGGGTACAGTCATCAGAAAAGCGGATGGGTGGTACATTTCCCTGACGCTAGAAGATAAGAGAGTCCCCATAACGGTTGCAGCAATTCAACCGACCGAAGAAAATACCGTGGGTATCGACCTGGGAATTACTAATTACGTTTACCTTTCCAAGGTTGAAAGGATTGAAAATCCTAGATTATTGAGAAAATCGGCTCAGAAGTTAGCAAGACTTCAAGCGAAGTTAGCGAATAAAGTTAAGGGTTTTAAGCCTTGGAGAATCATCAAGGACAAGATTTCCAAGCTCCATCAGTTTGTAGCTAGAGCTAGATTAGATTTTCAATTTAAAACGGCACATGAGCTATTCAGCAAGTGTGATGTTTTAGTTGTTGAAGACTTGAGCGTCAAAAATCTCACTAGACGTGCCAAGCCCAAGGCTGATGTTGAAAATGGTAATTTGGTTTATTTGCCGAACGGTCAGTCAGCCAAAAGTGGTTTGAATAAATCCATGCTTGATGCTGCTCATGGGCAATTCGCTAGCGTCCTGAAATATGTCGCCTGGAAATTAGGTAAAAACGTTTTGTTTGTTGACCCAAAGGGAACTTCTCAACATTGTTGGAACTGTCTCAACAAAGTTCCAAAAGAATTATCGGAGCGGTGGCATTCTTGTCAGTGCGGAGAATTTTTGGCTCGGGATGAAAACTCAGCTAAACTTATCAAGAAGATTGGTCTGAGTTGCGAAAGT
The DNA here is from genome assembly GCF_013299185.1 of Microcoleus sp. bin48.metabat.b7b8b9.023. GTDB lineage: Bacteria > Cyanobacteriota > Cyanobacteriia > Cyanobacteriales > Microcoleaceae > Microcoleus. The sequence continues at coordinate 34,299 of NZ_JAAFKG010000012.1, forward strand.
GGCGGGGGAACTCCGTCACTCAAAAAAGCCTTTGCAAAAAAGGAAAAAGAAGCCTGCGGTCTAACGGTACTCCGTTGACCGTCAGGTTAGTTCACAATAGTTTGATTTCTGTTGGAGTTATTTCGCGCCATTCACCGGGTTTGAGCCCTTCTAGACGCAAATGCCCGATCGCACTTCTCACCAGCCGCAGCGTCGGAAACCCCACTGCTGCCGTCATCCGGCGCACTTGGCGGTTGCGCCCTTCTGTAAGAGTCATTTCCAGCCAAGCTGTGGGAATGTGTTTGCGAAATCGAATCGGGGGTTCGCGGGGCGGTAATTGAGGTTCTGCGGACAATAATTGCACTTTTGCCGATCGAGTCCGATAATCTTGAATTGTGACACCAGTTTCTAAACGGGCGATCGCGCCTGCATCAGGAATCCCTTCCACCTGCACCAAGTAAGTGCGGGGATGAGCGAATTTTGGATCGCTGAGGCGGTGCTGCATTTGTCCGTCATCGGTTAACAGTAGCAAACCTTCACTATCGCGATCGAGCCTCCCGACCGCATAAACATCAGGAATCGGAATATAATCTTTCAGGGTTCTGCGCTTAGCTTCCCCTGAATTATCAGTGAATTGAGTTAAAACATCGTAAGGTTTGTAAAATAAAATGTAACGATAAGGCATAACCACTTAAAAAATAAAAATGTACCAACTGAAACAATATAACTCCCCCAAAAAATACACTTTTTCTTTCTCCTTTCTCCCTCTGCGCCCTCTGTGGCCTCTGCGGTTCATAAAAAAATAAATATTGTCAACCAACGATTCAAACCTGCCATAAAATCTTCAGCCTGTAAGAGCCTCACCAATCTAAACTACCCAATTTTACCATGCCCAAAACCATTCACCGCATTTGCATCGTTCTAGGAACGCGCCCCGAAGCAATCAAACTAGCCCCAGTAATTCAACTGTTCAAAAAATCGCCCAACTTTGACACCCAAGTAATTTTAACCGGTCAGCACCGAGAAATGGTCGAGCAAGTGATGCAAATGTTCGACCTAAAAGCCGATCGAGATTTAGCAATTATGCAGCACCAGCAAAGCTTGACGGATATCACTTCCCGGAGTTTGCATGGTTTGGAAGCGTTGTTTAAAGAGTTGCAGCCCGACATCGTCTTAGTACAGGGCGACACAACGACAGCCTTTGCCGCAGCCTTGGCTGCATTCTACCAAAAAATACCAGTAGGTCACGTAGAAGCCGGATTGCGGACTGACGATATGTTCAATCCCTATCCCGAAGAAGCTAACCGGCGGTTGATTTCGCAGCTCACACGGCTGCATTTTGCCCCAACAGCGCTGGCTGCGGAGAATTTAGTGCGATCGGGCGTTTTGGGAGAAATTCACCGTACAGGCAACACAGTAATCGACGCCTTGCTATCAGTCGCCAAACGCGAACCCGAATGCAACATTCCCAACTTAGATTGGAGCCAACATCGCACCATTTTAGCAACAGTCCACCGCCGCGAAAATTGGGGCAAACCATTAGCAGGAATTGCGCGGGCATTCATCCAAATTTTAGATAAATTTCCCGACACAGCCTTGCTCTTACCACTACACCGAAATCCCACAGTGAGGGAACCATTAAAAGCACTTTTAGGCGACCATTCGAGAATCTTTTTAACAGAACCATTAGATTACGCAGAATTAGTAGGAGCGATGCAGAGAAGTCATTTAATCTTGACAGATTCAGGCGGATTGCAAGAAGAAGCACCGAGTTTGGGCAAGCCTGTTTTAGTATTGCGAGAAACCACAGAAAGGCCAGAAGCAGTTTCCGCAGGCACTGCTAAACTTGTCGGTACAAATTCTGATACAATTACAGCAGAAGCCGCAGAATTGCTGAGTGATTCTAAAGCTTACGACGCGATGGCAATGGCAATCAATCCCTTTGGCGACGGTTTAGCCTCCTCTAGAATTTTGAAAATAGTTGCAGACTACTTTTCTGAGTAAAGATTAATCCTAAAATAGGTTTGTAGTGAGGACTTTAGTCCGCATCAGGTTTGTAGTGAGGACTTTAGTCCGCATCAGGTTTGTAGTGAGGACTTTAGTCCGCATCAGGTTTGTAGTGAGGACTTTAGTCCGCATCAGGTTTGTAGTGAGGACTTTAGTCCGCATCCATAACTAGGACTAAAGTCCTTACTACAAACCAATATGATTGCGTTCATTCTATGGAAAATGAGATAATTTGCGATCGAATAGGGTGCGCCAAAGAGCACCTTACAACTATCAGTTCAAAAACCCGGTTTTTTAGTGAGCGAGTGCGATCGCAAACTAATTTAGATATATTTAAGGAGAGGGAACTTGTGGCCTAAAATTGCTACTGCCTTTATAACCGGATAGAATAGCAAGTTTTTCCAAAGATAGCCTACCGGTGTAATATTTACCGCGAATTTCCCAAGTGGGATAAGCTTTAATATTAGCTGCCTTACACAAATCTGGTTGAGCATCTTTACCTCTGGGATCGCACTCAATGTAAGTAATCGCGGTAAATGCTGGTAAGCCGAAAAGTTCTTGTTGCGTGTGACAGTGCGGACACCAGTAAGCACCGAACATTCTAGCTTTGATAGTCTGCAAATGGGCTGCTAAAGCTATTTGATCCGGCACGGATTCGCTAGTAATCGGCGGGCCTTCTTGTTCGATGACAGGTAATTTGGCAGGAGCAGGAGGCGGAGGAGGAGGGAGGGTTTGTGCTAAAGTTTGAGTAGATTTGTTGCTGAAACTGAACTGTGCAATTCCTCCGTCTGCTTTGGTACTGCCGAAAATGCCCAAAGTTAGGAAAATTGCGATCGCACAAAAGTTAAATTTGCTTAGTCTCATCTGGGATTTCATCTGGGATTTGCTAGGATTTTGCGAGCTTGATTCATAGCCTCTACAGCATTGTTTACCACAAAAATGTTAAAATTGCCTAAGCTTTTAAAGAAAAGTTGACTTTCGGCGTTCTCATTTAACAAGATAACTTGCTTGTGAGCTTTGAGGGCGAGGGCAATTTCCGAAGCAGTACCCGTGCCCATACCGCAGGCAATTATGACATCTGAAGAAAGAATGTTAATGTTATTTCTGGCATTTCCCATATCGGTGACAATGGCAATATCAACTGCTTCAGAAATGCCGCGAGTATCGTTTCCCGGAAGGATACCGACTGTTAAACCGTTACCAGCTTTTGCTCCTTTGTTGGCCGCCTCCATGACGCCGACATTTCTGCCACCAGTTAGCAATATCCATCCAGCTTCGGCGATGAGTTGTCCGAGTTGATAGGCATTTTCTAAGTCAGTTGATGTGGCACTTTCGCCTGGGCCCATGATACCGATGATAATTTTTTTCATAGTTTATGGGTGAGTATATTGCATTTTTGAAATGGCCAGATCCTTTTTTCATTTTATTATTAAAAGATTACTGGCTGTAAGAATTGACAAAAAATGGCAAAATCTGCCATAATTAAGATAACGAGTTAAATGAGGTAAGTAATACCCGTGACAAGCATGAATATTTCTCTGCCTGACTCTATGCGAACTTATATAGAAGAACAGGTAGCCCAAGGTGGTTACAGTACAGCTAGCGAGTATTTCCGCGAGTTAATTCGCCAAGACCAAAAACGCAAAGCTTCAGAACGTTTGGAAGCGATGTTATTAGAGGGTTTGGAATCTGGAAATCCTACGGCGATGACGGAGGAAAATTGGATGGAGATTCGTCAAGCTGTGCGATCGCGCATTTCCCAGAATCAGGGGTTGCAGGAATAAAAATGACCTCGTTCCAAAAACGTCCGCAAGTTATCCGCGAGTTGATTGAATTAGCTACTTACCTTAAAGTATATGCTATGTTGTCATTAAAAAAGTGAAAAATAACATGAGTGTCGCCCAAAATCCTGAAACAAAGCTGATGGAAAAAATCCGCAGTTTACCGCCAGATAAAATCACGGTATTAGAAGATTTTATCGACTTCCTATTAACGCGAAGTGAAGCTCGTCTTCTCGTTTATACAGCGACTAAACTCTCAGAAGCAGCTTTTGCTAAAATTTGGGATAACCCAGAGGATGCGGAATATGACGAGTTATAATTTTGGTGATGTGGTTTTAGTTCCGTTTCCTTTTACCGATCAAACTACAAATAAAAAACGTCCAGCAGTTGTGATTAGTTCTGACGTTTATAATGTAGAATATCCCGATCGCATTCTGATGGGTATAACGAGTCAAGTTAGCAGTAGCCCGAAAGTCGGTGATATCACGATCGCAGATTGGCGAGGGGCTGGGCTTCTAAAAGCGTCTATGATTAAGCCTGTTATTACGACAATTGAGGTGCAACTGATTATCAAAAAACTGGGAAGGCTTCAAGATGTAGATATCCAGTCTTTGAAAGAGGGATTGATTGGAATTATAGGTAATAATTGAGCGATCGCCCTTCTGAATTGTTAGAAAGGGCGATCGATCTTTTTTAACCGCAGATGGACGCAGATTAACGGGGATGTCAGAAGGGCGATCGATCAAGGACTAATGGAAACAACATCCCCAGCATCATTAATGCGAACTGCGGAACCTGCTGGCAGCGACGATATCATAGTGCTAACTTGTCTCATTAAAGGTACAAGATGGTCGGGTCTCGTACTGCTAGAATCTAACACCACAATTGTAATAGCACGATTTGCTAAATTTTGTTGATAGGGAAGATTTTTATCAGCCGTGATAAAAACATCAAAAGGATGATTCTCCGATCGATCCAGAATTTCCCTGTCTTTTAGCCCTCTCCACCCCATATCATAAACATTGCTGATTGAATGACCCTCGTCTAAGAAAGGCTGCTTGAGTTTTTGACTCAAAAGATTTTCATCAAGCAATATAAGCATTTGAATCACTTTCTAGCGAGAGCATCATCTTAGTGAGATTTTCTAGCACTTTAATTGCTTGACTTTCTAGGTAAGGAAAATCATTAATAAATTCTGTGAAACCGCTTTCACCTTCTAGGTAATCGAAAAAAGTTTTTAAGGGAACGCGAGTTCCGACAAATACGGGGACACCGCTCATAATTTCTGGATCGCGGTGAATAATTCCTTTTCTTTGCAGTAATTCTTCTATTTTCACGGGCTTTACTCCTTTATATCAAAAGAAGTGGGCAAGTCTAGCTGTAACTGATCGGTAATTATATCATAATTTAGAAAAAGAGATCGCCATTCTGAATTATTAGAAAGGGCGATCGATCTTTTTTGACCGCAGATTAACGCGGATTAACGCTGAGGTAAGAAGGGCGATCATTCATTTTATGAATGACGATCGCCCTTTTGGTCTAATATGAATGATCATGACCTTAACTAAGCATGACACCTCAGCAGAAGTTTGAAATTATCTTTACACGGCCAGTATTCCAGCATCTCGCAGCGATCGATCGCAAGTATTATTCATTAATCCGCAGTACAATAGAAGAGCAGTTAAGCTACGAACCAGAGGTAGAAACGCGCAACCGCAAACCTTTACTGGAACCTTCTGAACTAGGTGCTACTTGGGAGTTACGATTTGGGCCGAGTAATCGGTTCCGGGTGTTTTACGAGACTAACCTTGATACCTATGAGGTTTATATCTTGGGAATTGGGGTAAAAGTTGGCAATCAGTTATTCATAGGAACAGAGCAGACTGAATCATGAAAATAGTTTCTTTAGCTGAAATTATAGCAAAATTTGCTGATTACTTGAATGCCGATCGCGGAGAGCCAATTTTAATTACTGAAAACGGTCAACCAGTAGCGGCAATGACTTTAATTAGAGATCCCGAAGCTCTAGAGCGTTTCTTGTTGGCTAACAATCCAAAATTCAATCAAATTTTGGATAAATCTCGGCAAAGTTTGAAAGAAGAGGGAGGATTGAAGTCGGAGGATTTCTGGAATTTAGTGGATGAATGAGCTTTGTTGGAGACTCAATAGGAGTAAATTTAAGAGATGGCGATCGCCCTTTTGGATTGTTAGAAAGGGCGATCGTTCTTTTTTGACCGCAGATAGACGCTGATTAACGCGGATGCAAGAAGGGCGATCGATAGTTTGATGAATTATGGGCGATCGCCCTTCTGAATCTAGCTGAGAAAGGACGATCGCCTTTGTCTGCCATATTCCGCACCCTCAACAGTCAGAATAGCTATACAAATAAAGTCCGACAGGAAATTAATTCCCTGTCGGACTTTATCAAAACCGGATTTCTTAGCTACTTTTTCCCGTTTGGATTGACAGATCGTACTTATAAATGCAGCGCCAATCCTTCAGGTTATTGTTAGATAAAGAAATTGGTGACGGGAATACTGCCCAAAGCGGGTAACGTCCCGGTATATCCGGTTAAGTTGATAACTAAATCGTTACCAGCCTGAAAACCAGCAGTACCATCATTAATCACAAGGTAAGTACCGGCGATCGAAGCCGTTGTGACTACAACTAAAGCAGCGCTATTAATTCCGAGAGCTTGGTTTCCGGCTAATGCTCCATTAGCATCAGTAAACACTTGAGTTACAACATTTTCTAAGGTAGTAGCAGCGCTGTTAGCAGCACGGCTAAAGCTACTGGGGGCATTCATAGCTGCTCCACCTTGAGTCAGCAAGTCGATTTTATCACTGCCGATCGCCAAATCGGTAATGCGATCGCTCCCGGATACAGGGGATTGTCCAAACTGGAAGAGGAAGGTATCCGCACCCGTACCACCCGTTAGAGTATCTTGACCGGCCCCCCCGTTGAGCGTATTATTGGCCGCGTTACCTGCAATAGTGTTGCCTAAGCCGTTGCCCGTGCCGTTAATCGCCGTAGTGCCAGTTAAGGTAAGGTTTTCCACTTCTGCCGGTAAGGTGTAGGTGACAGAAGATTGCACCAAGTCGGTTCCTTGAGCTGCAAGTTCAGTGACGATATCTCCGACACTATCGACAACATAAATATCGTTCCCCAATCCGCCTTTAAGTTGGTCGTTTCCGAGCCCTCCATCTAAACGATCGTTATCATTGCCACCATCCAAAATGTCGTTTCCTGCACCCCCGTTGAGGGTATCGTTGCCGGCTAATCCATTGATGATATCTGCATTGGCAGTTCCGGTTAAGTTATCAGCGCCAGCAGTGCCATTAATAGCCGCGGTTCCCTGAGTTTTGAAATTCCAAGTGCTATTTCCGGTAATGCCAGCATAATTGTTGCCAGCAATATCTTTAATTGCACCGCTGGCAATTTCCACGTAATAATCAGTGCCTTGCCCTAAATCTGCTGTGGGGTTAATCGTGAGTTGAGTACCACTAACTGTGACATTAGCAGCAGTTACCGCGATGGTTTCTACAACTGAATTATCAGACAGTTTCTTGATAACAAGATTGCCAGTGCCTTTTTTAATGGCTTCGCTGAAGTTGACAACTAAGTTAGCACCAACGGCAACGCCTGTGGCATTATCGACGGGAGTGAAACTGCTGGCTGTGGGTGCGATGGTATCGGCTGGTGCAACAGTTTTGAAATTCCAAGTGCTATTTCCGGTAATACCAGCATAATTGTTGCCAGCAATATCTTTAATTGCACCGTTGGCAATTTCCACGTAGTAATCAGTGCCTTGCCCTAAATCTGCTGTGGGATTAATCGTTGAAATTCCAAGTGCTATTTCCGGTAATACCAGCATAATTGTTGCCAGCAATATCTTTAATTGCACCGTTGGCAATTTCCACGTAGTAATCAGTGCCTTGCCCTAAATCTGCTGTGGGATTAATCGTGATTTGAGTACCGCTAACTGTGACATTAGCAGCAGTTGCCGCGATGGTTTCTACAACTGAATTATCAGACAGTTTCTTGATGACCAGATTGCCAGTGCCTTTTTGGATGGCTTCGCTGAAATTGACAACTAAGTTAGCACCAACGGCAACTCCTGTGGCATTATCGACGGGAGTGAAACTGCTGGCTGTCGGTGCGGTTGTATCGGCAGTAATAACTGTTCCTGTTCCTTGGAAGGTATAACCAGGAGAAGTATTTTTACTACTAAAGTTGACCTTGGCATTACCTGTAGTAAAAGTAGGTAACGCGGTGAAGTTGGCTTTGTATAGGGTGGTCGGTGAAGCCACGTTTGGCCAAGCTGCACCAGAGAAATTCAGCCAAGCCACATTAATCACTTTATCAGTGGAGGCGTCGTTATCTTCATCCAGGGTGTCTGTTTCTGGAGTACCGATAGTAGGTGCTACGGGAGTTGACAATACCCCTGGATTCGCAAAATTGACAAAATTAAGCTTAGAAGAGTCGTAGTGCAGTTTAAATCCGAAGGAGGATGCCAGGGTGCTGTTGTTATCCGATGTAGAATACCTGGCATCAATTGCAACGGAACTACCCGGAGCTACATTCTGAGTGGTGGCGATCGCGGTAATATTTTGGGTAGCGCCACTATTAGTAATTACGCTATTACTAGATGCAGGGGCTGTGGGCAGATAGGAGCTTAAGAATTGCTGAATCTGAGTCGCAGTAGTGCGAGTAGCACCAGTACCAATGACTCCATTAGTTAGGGTAGTACCAGTAAAACCAAACAGATATCGAGCAATCAAAACCCCGTCCGTGGCTCCCTGTGCAGTACCGTTGCCATCGGCATCTAGCATCGTCGTCCGACCATTTTCTAGGTAAGTTTGTATGTCTGTAGCAGTAGTGCGAGTAGCACCAGTACCAATCGCCCCATTCGTGAGGGTAGTACCAGTAAAACCAAACAAATGGCGTGCAATCAAAACCCCGTCGCTGGCTCCCTGGGCTGCATTATTACCATCAGCATCTAAACTGACCGGTGGTGCCAGAGTCAAGACTGCGGATGTGGGTGAAAAGCTATATCCAGGGGAGGCGTTATTACTGCTAAAGTTAATGTTTGTGCCTGTGTAAGTGGATGATGCCGTGAAGTTAGCTTTGTATAAGTTAGCGGGTAGAGGAGTATTCGGCCAAGCCGTACCAGAGAAATTCAGCCAAGCCACATTAATTACTTTATCGGTGGCGGGGTCATTATCTTCGTTCCCGGTGTCTGTCTCGGTCGTACCGATAGTCGGCGTTACGGGAGATGACAGCGGATTCGTAAAATTGACAAAGTTGAGTTGTGAGGAGTTGTAGTGCAGCTTAAATCCGAAGGAGGATGCTAGGGTGCTGTTGTTATCGGATGTCGAATATTTGACATCGACTCCAACGGAGTTATTTGGCCTGAAGCCTTTGGTAGTTTGATTTCCGGCGGTAGCACTATCAAAATCAGGTGTAATTGTCTGTAGTAGCCCGCCGACGGTTTTGAAATTCCAGGTGCTATTGCCAGTAATACCAGCATAATTGTTGCCAGCAATATCTTTAATTGCACCGCTGGCAATTTCCACGTAGTAATCAGTGCCTTGCCCTAAATCTGCTGTGGGATTAATCGTAAGTTGAGAGCCACTAACTGTGACATTAGCAGCAGTTGCCGCGATGGTTTCTACAACCGAATTATCAGACAGTTTCTTGATGACCAGATTGCCAGTGCCTTTTTGGATAGCTTCGCTGAAATTGACAACTAAGTTAGCGCCAACGGCAACTCCTGTGGCATTATCGGCGGGGCTGAAACTGCTAGCTGTGGGTGGGGTGATATCGGCAGCGGTGGCAGTTGTGAAATTCCAAGTGCTATTTCCGGTAATACCAGCATAATTGTTGCCAGCAATATCTTTAATTGCACCGTTGGCAATTTCCACGTAGTAATCAGTGCCTTGCCCTAAATCTGCTGTGGGATTAATCGTGAGTTGAGTACCACTAACTGTGACATTAGCAGCCGTTACCGCGATGGTTTCTACAACCGAATTATCAGACAGTTTCTTGATGACCAGATTGCCAGTGCCTTTTTGGATAGCTTCGCTGAAATTGACAACTAAGTTAGCACCAACGGCAACTCCTGTGGCATTATCAGCGGGAATGAAACTGCTCGCTGTCGGTGCGGTTGTATCACCAGTTGTAGCGATATTAAGTTGAATCGAACCGGTATTACTGGTATAACCATCAACAGCAATTTGATAGGTGGTTCCGGCTGTAGCATTCAAGTCGATCAGGCTAGTGAAATTTCCTCCCCCATCATCATTAGAGGCAATCCAATTGAGGTTATTAACCGCCGAGCCTGTAAAAATGGACAAGTAAGTATCAAAATTACTGCCCTTTGTGTCTACAACAAAAGTTCCGCTACTGGGTGCAGTCCAAGACCACCATACCGAGTTTATTGTCCCATGTTGGCTGGGTTCACCTACTTCTGAGGTTGCTCCAGTATTTGAGCCTGTTCTACTCGCAGGTACGCCACTTAGCAGAATCCGGTTAGCAAAGTTATCATTCGATGGTGCTGGGGTAGATGCCGCCAAAGCATTGTTAATGTTCAACCTACCTCCTGAAACAGTCTTACCATTCAAAGCGGAGATAGGATCGGTTGTTTGCAGCAGCTTGTCTTTAACTTGCTGTGCTGTCCAAGTGGGATTTTGAGACCATAGCAAAGCCGCCGCCCCGGTGACATGGGGAGATGCCATTGATGTCCCAGAATAAGTGGCATAATTTCCTCCGGGTGTGGTGCTATAAATATCAGATCCAGGCGCTCCTAAATCTACAGTGGTGGCTCCATAGTTGGAGAAATAGGAGAGTCCATCGGTGCGGGTGGTTGAGGCAACAGAGATAATATTAGATAGGTTGTAGCTGGCAGGATAAGCAGGCGTTATGTCGGTATTCTGTGCACTATTACCCGCTGCTGCAATAAATAAAGCTCCCTGTTGTCCGGCAGTATTGATGGCATCGGATAGGGCTTGACTATAGCCCCCGCCTCCCCAAGAGTTGTTAGTAAGTTTGACTCCCTTCGCCGTTGCATAGTTAATGGCGAGAATTGCATTGGATGTATCGCCCGAACCACTATCATTTAAAAACTTAAGTGGCATAATCTTGGCATTCCAGGCAACGCCGGTCACACCAACACTGTTGTTGCCTTTTCCGGCAATGGTTCCCGAAACATGGGTACCGTGTCCCTGCACATCCATCGGGTTATTGTCGTTATAGGCAAAGTCCCAGCCGCGAGTGTCATCTATATATCCGTTATTGTCGTTATCGATGCCATCTCCGGCGATTTCCCCTGGATTTGTCCAGATATTGCCCACTAAATCGGGGTGGTTGTAATCAACTCCCGTATCAATAACGCCGATAACTAAGTTGGGGTTTCCTTTTTGAATATCCCAGGCTTCCGGGGCGTCGATGTCTGCATCGGCTGTTCCCCCACTTTGACCTGTGTTGTTTAGTCCCCATAATTGGGAATAGCCTGGGTCATTGGGAGTTGTGGCTTGGGGTGTAATTGTTGCTAATTTTTCTTGAGCAGGACTGGTTTTTTGGATATCTTCAAGGGTGATAATATAATCCGGCTCTATGTATTCAATGCGAGGATCGTTCTTATAAGCGGATATTGTTTGTTCAACCTTTCCTGAAGGAATCTGCCAAATGTCAATCCCAAGTTGTGAAGCTTTGGCGACGTTGGTCACTCCGATTTCTGCCTGCAAGCTGGTAATTTCACTTGAATTCGCGGTGGGCTTCAGTTTGACTATTACACGATTGGGGTTAAAATTTGTAGCCATGATATCGTATTTTTTCCTTTTTTTCTGGGTGGTGTTTGCTTTTGTCTCGCGTTTACAAATGCACGCAAATTCAACTGAAGAGCCAAAGTTTAGAAAGTCGTTAAACTCGCTTCACTTTCGGTCGCTATGTATCTATGAGCACTGCCCCGGAGTCTTGACATTTAGTTGCAAAACTTTACACAGGGTGTGCGATCGCCCGTAGAACATGACACTGTGAGAATTTTATTTTGTAAATATAAAATTTATACCGCTCAATTTTCTAGAACCACCGCACATTGGCGTAGTTTTTCATACTCATGTATGTAGTTAAGTTTTGCTTACTTCACAAGAATAATATTCGTTATTAGAAGCCACCACATCAGCAATATGTCTAAAGAGTCTAGGCCAATTGGCTTAGTAGGTAAGTATATTTACGTAGCTGAAGCGTAAAAAAGGAGGAAGAAGCGATCGCTCCTCCCCCCGGGATGTACGCAGGGCTGTTTCATTCTCAGGTAAATCATCGTTTTGTAGGGGCGGTGGATGGTGCGTGCCCGCCCTCATGGCTTAAATCGATGTGAATCTCTTCTGTCAAGCTTCAATCATTCGAGTTTCACATCAATTACCTGCGGAACAAGCCCAACAATCAACTAAAAAATCTCCCCAACAATCATTCCCGCCAATATCACAAATCCCACCCAAACATTTTGGCGAAAGATTTCACCGTAAACAGGCTTGGGAATATCGGCTTTTCGCAGTTGACTGTACTGCAAAAACCACAAAATTGCCGCCACACAAATTGCTATCCAAAAACCGACGTGCAAGTGCAGATTGATTCCCATTGCTGCCAATAAACCTACAGTACCAACAAAGAAAAAACCCACAGCATTAGTTACGTTATCCCCGAAAAAGATAGCGCTGGAATTGACGCCCACACGCAAGTCATCTTCTTTGTCGCTCATGGCGTAAACTGTATCAAATCCCATCGTCCACAACACTACAGCGCCCCACAGCAACCAAGTTGCTAATTCTAATTTATTAACGGCGGCACTCCAACTAATTAAAACTGCAAATCCCCAGGCAATTGATAACACTAATTGCGGCACTGGGAAAAATCTTTTTGCTAGCGGGTAGCAAATAATTACTGGTACGGCGCCAACGCATAGCCAGAAGCTTAAAGGATTGAGATAAAATGCGAGAATCGCGGCGCAAGCAAAGGAGATTAAGGCAACTCCTATTCCAGTTTGCACTGTTAGGGCGCGGGATGCTAGGGGGCGCGATCGCGTTCTTTCTACTTCAGGATCGATATCGCGATCCCACAAGTCGTTGATCACGCATCCCGCCGCACTTGTTGCTAAGGTGCCCAACACTATCACACCTACCAATGCTGCGGGCGGCTTTCCCTCTGCTGCTAAAAAGACGGCCCACAGGGCTGGAAGCATTAAAATTAGCCGCCCTGCTGGCTTGTCCCACCTCAAAAGCTTCACGACGGTTAGTAATGTGGATTCGGTTTGGCGATCGGGCTCTTGAAGCATTTTAATTTTAGGTTTTAGATTTTTAACATTAAATGTTATCAAATTTTAGGCAAAATCACCTACTATAGCGGTTCTCAAAAAAGTGATGTATGTCCCGATGCCCTCTTTGCCCCATGCCCGATGCCCGATGCCCGATGCCCTAATTCCCGATTTTTGCTGATTTAATATCCTGCTTAACTGGATTCGTGAAATAATTATAAATATCTGTCAACCCCGATACACTCCAATGGTTAATTCACTTGCTGCTGCGGAGTCAAATCGCATTATTGCCGCTATTGATATGGGTACTAACTCGTTTCACATGGTGGTGGCGCGGATCGATCCGAAATTGCCTGCGTTTGCGATTATTGCTAGAGAAAAAGATACGGTTCGGTTGGGCGATTGCGAGGCTAAAACAGGGTGTTTGAAGTCAGAGGTTATGCAAAGGGCGATCGCAACTTTGCGCCGTTTTCAAGGTATTGCTAAAACTTTTAATGCAGAACAAGTTATAGCTGTGGCTACGAGTGCGGTTCGAGAAGCGCCTAATGGGCGGGATTTTCTCAAACAAGTTGCTGACGAATTAGACTTGAATGTGAGCTTAATTTCCGGACAAGAAGAAGCCCGGAGAATTTATCTCGGCGTACTTTCGGGTATGGAATTTAACAATCAATCGCAGGTGATTATTGATATTGGTGGCGGTTCTACGGAGTTAATTTTAGGAGATAGTTCTGAACCGCGCTGTCTCACGAGTACCAAAATTGGTGCTGTGCGTTTAACAGGAGAATTTGTCAAAACTGACCCGATTAGCCGGGAGGAGTTTTCCTATTTGCAAGCTTATATTCGGATTTCGCTGGAAAGACCGATCGACGAATTGCGATCGCAATTCAAGATAGGCGAAGATCTGCGCTTGATCGGCACTGCTGGAACCATCGAAACTTTGGCTGCAATTAACGCTCGCGAAAAGTTTGGAACCGTTCCCAGTCCGCTGGCTGGATATCAGCTAAGTTTAAAAGATTTGCGCGAGCTAGTCAATCGTTTCCGCAAACTTTCCTACTCCGAAAGGCTGGCCATTCCCGGAATGTCGGATAAGCGGGCGGAAATTATTCTCGCCGGAGCGTTGATTTTGCAGGAAGCGATGGCGTTATTAGGTATGGAATCGCTCACTGTGTGCGATCGATCTTTAAGAGAAGGCGTCATTGTTGACTGGATGCTAAGTCGGGGTTTGATTGAAAACCGCTTGCGCTATCAAGGCTCAATCCGCCAGCGCAGTGTTCTGCACATGGCCCAAAAATATCAAGTTAACTTACAACAAAGTCAAAGAATCGCAGAATTTGCCCTAAATTTGTTCGACCAAACCCAAGGAATTCTGCACAATTGGGGAAGTGAAGAACGCGAGTTGCTGTGGGCGGCATCGATTCTGCACAACAGCGGTTTGTACGTCAGCCATTCGGCGCACCACAAGCATTCTTACTATTTAATTCGCAATGGTGAATTATTGGGATACACTGAAACTGAGATTGAAGTAATTGCCAATATAGCTCGCTATCACCGAAAAAATCCTCCGAAAAAGAAACACGAAAATTTTGTCATTCTCCCGAAAAAATACCGAGAAGTCGTTAGTAAATTGCATCCATTCTTGCGGTTAGCTGTGGCTTTGGATAGGCGGCAGATTGGGGCGATTACTGATTTTAAATGCGAACACCGCCCGGAAGTTCGAGAATTTCACTTGCGGCTGCAACCGCTCAATCCCCATGACGATTGTGCTTTGGAACTGTGGAGTTTGGATTATAAAAAACCGTGTTTTGAGGATGAGTACAATCTCAAATTAGTTGCAACTTTAGAGCCTACTCTCGTTCCTATTTAAATACAAGGTAGAGCAACTGTAGGGTGCGTCAGGCGAAAATAATCTGTCTCTTGTCAAAAAAATCAGTCCTGACGCACCCTGCAATAACTAACCGTAGGGTGCGTCAGTCGCAGATTCTCTGTCTCTCCTTCCAATTTTTACAACTGACGCACCATACAATAATTGCCAATTTGAACATTTTAATATAAAATAGACAAATGTCAAATCCCTTGCTTTCCCTCAACTACGAACCCGCCCTCGAATCCCTCGGTGGCGACTACTTTGATGAAGTCCCGGCGGCAGATTTTCCGCAGCACATCCTCCGTTTCCGCAACGATCGATTATTGCCGACATTGGGCTTAGATCCCGCACAAGTAACCGACGATGATTTCATTCAAGCATTCGGCAAATTTCACTGCGTGCGTCCCTTTCTCGCACTCCGCTACCACGGCTATCAATTCAACGAATACAACCCTAATTTAGGCGACGGTAGAGGCTTTTTGTACGGCCAAGTTCGCGGCACTGATGGTAGGCTTTACGACTTCGGCACTAAAGGTTCCGGCCGCACTCCCTACTCGCGCAGCGCTGATGGTAGACTCACTCTCAAGGGGGGAGTTCGCGAAGTTTTGGCGGCTGAAGCTTTGCACCGATTGGGAGTTCGCACGTCTCGCTGTTTTAGTTTAGTTGAAACGGGTGATGCTTTGTGGCGGGGCGATGAACCTTCTCCGACGCGATCGTCCGTGATGGTGCGTTTTAGCCACTCTCACATCCGCTTTGGCACTTTTGAAAGGCTAAATTATATCCGTCGCCCGGACTTAATTAAAAAACTTTTAGATTTTGTCATTGAATATTATTATCCTGAACTTCATCTAGAAGCTAGCAATTCTGCTATTTCACCGGAAGAAAAATATGCACTTTTTTATGCGGATTTAGTTAAGCGTGTAGCAGAATTGGTCGCTCAGTGGATGGCGGCAGGTTTTTGTCATGCGGTGCTGAATACTGATAATATGTCGATTACTGGTGAAAGTTTTGATTACGGGCCTTTTGCGTTTATTCCGACTTATAATCCGAAGTTTACAGCAGCTTATTTTGACTATTATGGTCTTTATGCTTACGGCAATCAACCGTTTATTTGTCACGGGAATTTGGAGAAGCTTCAGCAACCGCTAGCTGCGGCGATTCCTCAAGTTGATATGGATGCTGCTTTGGCTAAGTTTGGTGGGTATTATAATGCTACTTACCGACAGTTGATGCTCAATAGGTTGGGATTTGAGGATTTGTCTGAGGCTGATGGTGATGAGCTTTTGAAGCTGACAATTAAGATGCTGGCGGAGTCTCAAGTTGATTATCATGATTTCTTTTGTCAATTGCGAAGACAGTTCAATCGCACTTGGCGAGATGATGTCAATCAAATCTTTAGCGAGGCGGAACCCGCGGAGTTGTTAGCACCTTGGCGGGAGTTTTATTGTCACGTTTTGCAAGGTTTGTCGGCGGATGATATGGATAAGATGGCGGATAGGTTGCGGAAGCAAAATCCGGAACAATCGCTGTTGAGGCCGACGATTGAGGCTGTTTGGGAACCGATCGCTCTTGAGGATAATTGGCAACCTTTTTATGATTTGGTTGAGCGAATTCAAAATCCAGAAGGTTAGTAAGGTACGTTGTTGCGATGAAAGCGCTCTTTGCATATATCTATGAAAGAGCGGATTAAAATCTTCACAAGGTACGTAGTTGCGCTTTAGCGCTCTTTTGGATATATACAAGAAAGAGCCGACTAAAGTCTTCACAAAATATGTTATTGCGATAAAAGCGCTATTTGCATATATAAGAAAGAGCGCTGAAGCGCAACTACGTACCTAAGAATTATTTGAGTTTGTCAATCTCAAATTGTGCGTCTTTGTAACCACCGGTAAGTCCTTGATCGAGAAAGATTTTGCCTGCTTTTTCTAAGTCGCTAATTGCTCCTGCTTTGTCTCCTAAGGAGCGGCGTACCATGCCTCTACCGTAGTAAGCACCAGCATAATTCGGATTGATCCGAATGGCTTGCACGTAATCGCCGATCGCACTATTGGAATTATTTAACTGCTGGTAAACCTTGGCCCGATTGGCGTAAGCTTCAGCATCGTTGGGATTGAGCCCGATTGCTGCGGTAAAATCTGCGATCGCCCCCTGTGTATCCCCCCCGGCACTGCGAGCTAAACCGCGATTGCTGAAAGCATTATAATCCTTGGGATTTAGTGTTGTCGCTTGAGTGCAATCGGCAATTGCTTTCGGGTAATCCTTCAAATTTAAATAAGCAATACAGCGATTGTTATAGGGAACCCCATCTTCCTCGCTTAGCGAAATTGCCTGAGTGCAATCGTCAATTGCCGCTTGATGAGCTCCCAAATTCAACTGCGTGCTGCAACGATTCGCGTAAGCATCTCCACTCTTGGGATCGATCGCAATTACCTGACTGTAATCCGCCAATGCTCCCTGATAATCTCCTAGGTGAAAGCGCGCTCTCCCCCGACTGTAGAAAGCATCCACATTCTGAGCATCGAGCTTAATTGCCTCAGTATAATCTCCAATCGCCCCCTGCAAATCGCTGCTCCCAGCCCGAGCCAACCCCCGTGAATGATAAGCTTTAACCAAGTTCGGCTGCAACCGAATTACTTCGCTTAAATCCCCAATTGCCGTCTTGTAATCTTGCATTTCTAAATAAGTCACTCCTCTTTCATAGTAAGCATCAACATCGTTGGGCTGGATCTTCAAAACCTGAGTGTAATCCTCAATCGCTCCGCGCTTGTCGTTGAAATCGCGACGGGCCAGCCCCCGGTTAAAATAAGCCTTAAAATATTGAGGATTGAGAGCGATCGTCTGAGAATAATCGGCAATTGCTTCTTGATATTTTTTTAAATCATAATTAGCATTACCCCGCTGATAAAAACTCTCACCATTGTTAGGATTTAATTGGATTGATTTGTCAAAAGCCTGCAAAGCTGCTGCCGCATCTTGATTGCGAGACTTTGCTACTCCCTTTTCGTAATATTCCTTGGCTTTGATCGGATTTGGGCGGCTGCAATAATTAAACAGAAATACCATAGCAATCGCCCCGCAGCCAGCGAATATCAGCCACCAAAACCGACTTCCCAAACCTGAAGAAAAAGTATTGGAAGACAGTAAGCTCGACGGAGAAATATTTTTATTTTGAGCCGTATTTCCAGGCTCTTGGCGGTGTTTCAGCTTGCTGAGAGCGGCCAAAACTTCCTCAGCCGATGGATAGCGTTTGCTAAATTGGTGGCAGACCATTTTGTCAATTATATTTGCCAGTGCCGGAGAACATTGAGTTCGGTTTCGCCAAACAATTTCCCCAGTGTGAGAAGGACTCGGATCTTGCAATTTTGGCAAATCCGTACCGGGCAAACCAGTGATAGCTTGGATCGCCATCATCCCGACGGCATAGAGGTCGCTGCTAAATTGCGGGTTGCCTTGAAATTGTTCGATCGGCATATAAGCCGGAGTTCCCGTCGCAATTGTGCGCGGAAATTCTGTATCGTACTCGCTGACGTGATTGGCAACTTCTTTAACCGAGCCGAAGTCAATTAAAACTAATTTGCCGTCTGGTTTGCGGCGGATTAAGTTGGACGGGTTAACATCGCGGTGAATCACTCCCTGAGAGTGTACGAAGGCGAGAACTTTTAACACTTCTTCCAACAGATCCAGCACTCTTTCTTCCCGCCAAGGTTGACCGGCCACAATTTCCCGATTGAGGGCGTGACCGGGTACAAATTCTTCTACGAGGTAGAATTGATTGCCTTCTTCAAAATAAGCGAGTAAAAATGGAATTTGATCGTGTTTTCCCAGTTTTTCTAATATTTCTGCTTCTTGTTTAAATAATCGGTAAGCTGTTTTGAGAACTGTGGAAGTGTTGCTGGGAGGGCGCAGTTGTTTGACTACACATTGAGGGTGACCGGGGCGGCGAGTATCGACTGCTAAATAAGTTTGTCCGAAGGCTCCCGAGCTGAGGATTTGGACTACGCGATAACGCCTGTCTAAAAGTTGACCAACCATGTTCATATCGGAATTTGAGAAGTGGTAATTGGTAATTGGTAATTGGTAATTGCGAATTGGTAACTGGGAAGGAGGAGTTGGTAATGGATAATTCGTAGTTGGTGATTTTGCCTGTTTCCTTTTTTGTTCTTGATTTTTCATTTTTGCTAATGACAGTTGGCAGTTGGCAGTTGGCAGTTGGCAGTTGGCAGTTGACGGTTGACGGTTGACGGTTGACGGTTGACGGTTGACTGATAACGGTTGACGGTTGACGGTTGACGGTTGACGGTTGACGGTTGACTGATAACGTTCGCGAGCTGGGACGCTCGCACTACTGACTAATGACTGATTACTAATGACTGATAACGTTCGCGAGCGGGGACAGCACTACTGACTAATGACTGATTACTAATGACTGATAACGTTCGCGAGCGGGGACAGCACTAATGACTAATGACTAATGACTAATGACTAATGACTAATGACTAATAACCAATAACCAATAACCAATAACCAATAACCAATGACTAATGACTAATGACTAATGACTAATAGTTTATTTAGAATCTTTGATCTGTGCTTGTGCGTTTTGAAAACCATCGGCTCTTCCTTGTTCTAGAAACAGTGTTGCAGCTTTCTGAAAATCCTCGATCGCCCCAGCCCGATCTTTGAGTTGGCGGCGGACGAGACCTCGGCTGTAAAAAGCGCTAGCATTGTTGGGGTTGAGCCGTAGCGACTGAGCGAAATCCTCAACCGCTAAAGGGTAATTTTTGAGATCTGAGTAAATAGTACCGCGATTGCTGTAAGCTACGGCATCGCTGGGGTTGAGCTTAATTGCTTGAGTGAAATCTTCGACAGCCCCCTGCTTGTCTCCCGAAGCCTCGCGAGCTAATCCTCGATTGCTGTATGCTTTGGGATTGTTGCTGTTGAGTCCGATCGTCAAACTGCAATCTTCGCTGGCCTTTTGAAATTGCTTTAAATTCAGATGAGCAATGCAGCGGTTGTTGTAAGCTGCTTCATCTTTGGGATCGAGGCGAATTGCTCGGCTGCAATCTTCAATCGCTTTGTCGTAGGTTGCTAAATTTAAGTAAGCGCTGCACCGATTGGTATAAGCATCAACTTGGTTTGGTTCCAATTCGATCGCCCTACTGTAATCTTCCATCGCTCCTTGATAATCTGCTAGATTAAAGCGCGATCGACCGCGACTGTAGTAAACCCCAGCTTCCTTGGGGCTAATTTGAATCGCTTGGGTAAAATCCGCCATTGCTCCGGTTTTGTCGCCGTCGGCCGATCGAGCTAAACCCCGATTGCTGTATGCTGTAGCATCGTTGGGATTGAGCCGAATTGCTTGGGTGTAGTCTTCAATTGCCGCGCGGTAGTCGGCCAAATCGTAATAGGCTAAACCCCGCTGATAATATATGTCACCGTTGTTAGGATTGAGCCGCAATACTTGGGTAAAATCTTCCACAGCCCCCCGCTTGTCGCCGGTGTCGCGGCGGGCCAGAGCTCGATTGTAGATGGCTTTGGTGTGGCTGGGATTAACTTTAAGTGCTTGGGTGTAATCGGCAATTGCTTGCTCGGTGGCGCCCATGTCGTAGCGAACGTTAGCCCGCTTGTAGAAAGTTTCGGCATCGCTGGAATTGAGGGCGATCGCTTGAGTATAATCGGCGATCGCGCCTGTTTTGTCACCTTGCTGGGCCTTGGCAACACCGCGGGCGAACAATTCTTTGGCCCTCGCCGGACTTTGACTGTGCCAAAAGTAAATTATCAGTGCTGTCAATATCGAAGCTGCGGCTATGGCTGCAAACAGCAACAGTTTGGTTGGGCGCTGTCTCGGCTGAAATTGATTTATCGTGTCGGTGATGATGGTGGCTGGCGATCGCCCAGACTCGGATTTTACCGTGATTTGTTGGAGGTCTGCCAAAACTTCGGTGGCTTCGTGATAGCGTTCCTCGCAGTCGGAGCGCACCATTCGATCGATAATATCTGCTAGAGCCGCCGAACAAGTCGCCCGATCGCGCCAGGAAATTTTGCCTTGGCTTTTCAAGGCACTCAGTTCCTCGGGCGATAGTCCCGTTACCGCAAGCTGGGCGATCGTACCTAGAGCGTAAATGTCGCTATTGTAGCGGGGGTTGCCTTGCGATTGCTCGATCGGCACATATAATGTTTCAGCAGCCAACTCCGGTTTTTTTCCCAAAGGCTTTTTAACAGAGTTTGGGGATGTTGGCGCCAACAAATGAGAATTAACGAGCTCCGGGTTAATTTCTTTGTCTAAGCTAAAGTCAACCAACACAAATTTGCCGTCTGACTCGCGTCGAATTGTTCTGTCTGGTTGAATTCGGCGGTGAATGAAACCGTTGGAGTGTATAAACACCAAAACTTCTAATATGGATGATAGCAAAGCAATTACTTGGTCTTGTGCCCAAGGTTCACCAGGTATTAGTTCTTGGCTTAAAGGTTGACCGGCAATAAATTCTTCTATTAAGTATAAACTTTGGTTTTCCTCAAAATACGCCAATAATTCGGGAATTTTGTCGTGTTTGCCCAATTTTTCTATTATTTCTGCATTTCTTTGAAATATAATTTTGACTAATTCTGGAGTTTGCGAATTTGTGCCGAGGAGCCGCATTTCTCTAACCGTGCATTGCGGATAACCGGGACGGTGAGTATCTGCTGCTATATAAGTTTTTCCCACTTCACTTGAGTCTGTGACTTTAATGATGCGGTAACGTCTGTCGAGAAGTTGACCAATCATGCTCTGCCCTCTACCCTGTTAATGTTCGATTATCGCATGAAACCAGGATAGCAAAAAGATTTGGCGGACTAATTTTTTAAGTTCGATCGCGTCGTCACTCGCGCCCAAAAACGGAAGGAGCATCTCATTTTTGTAAAAAGCATTTTTTCTTTGAGCGCAAGCGTCCCCGCTCGCGTATTGTACAATACGCGAGCTCCCGACAGCACTATAAATACAAAAAATACAAAACTGAGATGCTCCCAAAAACGGATACTTGCTTTCGGACACTCGTCGCCCGCTGCTCAAAATTTCCGACTTTTGTTCAATCTGTAGATTCACTGCGCCGCAAGTCAATCTAAAATCTTAAATCTACAATCTAAAATCGACTGAATGGGACTTTCTGGGCGCTCCAGATGGAGGGGTTCGCTAACGGATTGGCGATCGCACTCAAGCGCGGCGGCCACCCTGTTTTAAGATCTTGGAAAAACCTCTCTGAAATTGTTTATCCTGTCTAATGAGATGAGATATAGCCTTTCTCAAAAAAGTGAGGTATAGCCTTTCTCAAAAAGATGAGGTATGACTGACAGCTTACATAACCTCCCAGACAAAGAGGGCTAAAGCCCAACAACGTCCGCGAATCTTTCTGAGAACCGCTATATGCGTGCGATGCCTATGCCCTATGCCCTATGCCCGGTTTGGCCTATGCCCTATGCCCTATGCGTACTTCATCTTAGTGAGAAAGGCTATATATATAACTTTTGAGGCTGTGAATCGTAAAAATGTCTGAATCACTAACAAAAGGAGGAACGATCGCAGCAATTGCCACTGCGATCGTTCCCCAACAAGGCAGCGTCGGCATTGTAAGAGTTTCCGGTGCCGCAGCCTTAAAAATTGCCGAAACCCTGTTTCGCGCTCCAGGAGGGCAAATTTGGGAATCTCACCGCATTCTTTACGGGCACATCCGCCGTCCCAAAACTCAAGAATTAGTCGATGAAGCTTTGTTGTTAATCATGAAAGCGCCACGTTCTTTCACCCGCGAAGATGTGGTGGAGTTTCACTGTCACGGTGGGATTATCGCGGTGCAGCAAGTGTTGCAGTTGTGTTTGGAAAATGGTGCAAGATTGGCGCAGCCGGGAGAGTTTTCGCTCAGGGCTTTTTTGAATGGTAGGTTAGATTTAACTCAAGCTGAAAGCATTGCTGATTTGGTGGGAGCCAAATCGCCCGCAGCCGCGCAAAGTGCTTTAGCTGGTTTGCAGGGAAAATTAGCCCAGCCGATTCGCAAATTAAGAGCAACTTGTTTGGATGTGTTGGCAGAAATTGAGGCGAGAATTGATTTTGAGGAAGATTTGCCGCCCTTAGATGAAGCTAAAACTTGTTTGGAAATCAATCGGATTTTGAACGAATTGTCAAGGATTTTGGCGACGGCAGATCGCGGTGAATTGTTGAGAACCGGTTTGAAAGTGGCGATTGTCGGACGCCCGAATGTGGGAAAGTCGAGTTTGTTGAATTCGTGGAGTAAGAGCGATCGGGCGATCGTCACAGATTTGCCCGGAACGACGCGGGATGTGGTAGAGTCGCAGCTAGTTGTGGGCGGGATTCCGGTGCAGGTGCTCGATACAGCGGGCATTCGGGAAACCGAGGATCGGGTAGAAAAAATCGGTGTAGAGCGATCGCGCGCCGCAGCCAAACAAGCCGATTTAGTCTTGTTGACAATTGACGCAGAATCTGGTTGGACAGCAGGCGATCGGGAAATTTACGAACAAGTAAAACACCGCCAGCTCATTATAATCATCAACAAAATCGACCTAGTAAAAACAATCCCAGAATTACCTTTCACCTCTGAAATTCACCCCGTTGTCACCGCTGCCGCCGCCTTAGATCGAGGTATAGAAGAATTAGAAACAGCCATCTTAGATGCTGTCAGTGGCGGAAATTTGCAAGCAGAAAACTCAGATTTAGCAATCAACCAGCGGCAAGCAGCAGCTTTAACTAGAGCTAAAATTTCGCTGGAAGAATGCACGGATACTATTAACAATAAATTGCCTTTAGATTTTTGGACAATAGATTTGCGCGGCGCAATTCAAGCATTGGGGGAAGTTACGGGGGAAGAAGTGACGGAATCAGTTCTCGATAGAATATTTAGCAAGTTTTGCATAGGAAAATAGTAATTTTAATTGATTTATAACGCTGCTCAGAAAGATGAGGTATGTTGTTGGGCTTCAGCCCTTCTTAGTTTCGTAGAAACCCGGTTTCTCGCCTCCCATGAGTAATCTCTAAAAGTCTACTGAGTGGCCGAGACTTCAGAAACTGGCTTTCTTTAGACCTCTTGCATAAGTCTTTGATCGATCCTTCAACCGCAGATGTCAGACAGATAAACACGGATAAACGCAGATAATTTCAGGGTGTTTTCCGATTTTTGCAAGAGGTCTTTTCTAAACTTCTCGTTACTCAACATAAAACTTCCTAAAAACTCGGTTTCTCGCCCGATTTGGGTAAATTTCATTTAAGTCATATGATGTCTGCTAGAACGATCGCACTCATCCTCACGATCGCGGTCTTCCCAGAGTTGTGATATAAAGCACAGCCTCACTCGTAGGAATACCGAGAACGTCATTCACGAGATCGTCAAAAAAGCCCGCAATACCGCTGACACCCAAACGCAGTTGAATCGCTGCTAAATTCAACCGCTGGCCCAAATGACCCGCATCCATGTGCAAATATCGGTAAGCGCGATCGCCATATTTGGCAACAGCCCTATTCAAATCCGCCGTGTGAAACAACAGCGCCCCCGCATCTCTGCCCAAATCTTGCCCCAAACACAAATAATGCAGCTCCCTGCGGAAATTTTTGAACCGAATTTGCCGCAATTCTTGAGCTTTCGGAGCGTAATAATAACAACCTTCTTCTAACCCATGCACTCCCGAAACCGCAATAAAAGTCTGAATCAAACTCAGATCGAAATAGTCTGGATAACCGTCTAATCCTTGGTCGATATAGTGCTGCGACTGATAAGTAAAATCAAGCAACGCTAGCAGTTCGCCCAAGCTCAAAGAAGCACCTGTATAAGCACGGGTAGAACGCCTCTTCAGCATCGTATTTTCTAAAGTTTCTTGATTCACTCCCCAAGGAATTGAAGGTGTGACAGTCGAAACTTTAGTGCAAAATGGAAAGTTATATTTGTCTTCTAAATCTCCTTCACGTTCATCCAGTTTCCAGCCATCTACTCCAGTGGGATCTGATTCTAACTGTGTCGCTTTATGGAGGTATTCTAAAATTTTACCTTCGGAAATTTTCGGGTAATCTATCGTCGTTTTTCCTGCCAAAGCCGTTTTAAACTTTGGCAAATTTTGGTCGATGTCTAGCAAGTCAGCTAAACCAATTAAACAGATCGCTCCTTCTTGCTGCGAGTCGATATACAGTAATTGATTGACAGCTTCGTCTGCGAATCCTCCAATCAGGTGAGGTCGGTAATCGTTGATGGCGCAAGCTAACTCGATATTGCTCAATAAATGACCAGTGTCGAGAAAGATTCGCCGATAAGCTCTGTCTGCGTAACGCCAAGAAGAACGGAAGAAAACAGTGGTAACGGCGATCGCCAATTGGGTATTTTCTAACACTGGCGATCCGAAACAAGCCACTTGCAGGGCCGGCCAAATTTCGCTGTCCCAAAAATGAACCAGCGAATGAGTTCTGCACTGATAGTTGTAGAGTCCCGCCGGCAACTGTGGCGTACCCCGCGAGATTAAATAAACCTCTGCTGGGTAGAGCCCACCGGCCGATGGTGCCGATCGCAAATACAGGTAGCTGTCATCTACCGTCTGCACCTTCGCCGTCAGCCCGTAGCTGCACAGCAACAAACTGGACAACCGATGCCACCAACTGGCATCATCCGGGGAATTTGGATCGTCTGAGGGGTCTTTTAGATAAGGCTTCAGGTCAAAATACGCGCCAATTTTATATTCTTTGAACGGAACTGGTTGCTCTGTCCAATCTAGCTGTCTGCTTTTGGCAGCAATGGTTTGAGGATCGTATTTCGTCCGTTCGTGGTAGTGCTGTGCAATGGAGGGAGGAAGTTCTGGCATATTTCAGTAGAGGATCAGCTTTGGTTTGTTTATCGATCTTGACATTACTAACGGGAAGCATGGTCGAGCAACCCAGAAATTTACAAATATAAAAAAAATCTTAGAAAAAATACGATCGTTGTTACACAAGCTTAACATAAGAAGATGCCTAGGTATAAATACGCAGAATAATAATCATCAATTATCGTTATGAATTGGCTGCAAAAGCTGTCGTCATTAAGGGATGAAAATGCAAAAGCTAAGCGCTGAGGAATTGCTCGCTCAGTATTCTGAAGGCCAGCGAAACTTTAACGCCGTTGACTTAAGTGGAGATAACTTGTTTCAAGCAGATTTGCCAGAAATAAACCTTTCTGGTAGCGTGCTGACGCGAGCTTATTTGCCCTACGGAAATCTGACTCAAGCCAATCTTTACAAAACACAGTTACAAGATGCTGAATTGGGCGACATTCAACTTTATCAGGCAAATTTGTCGGAAGCTAATCTGTCAGGAGCTAATTTATCTAGAGCAAATTTGCGCCACGCCAATTTGCAAGGAGCAAATTTGTATAAAGCCAATTTACAAGGTGCGGATTTGTACAATGCAGATTTGAGCAATGCCGATTTGAGATATGCTGATTTGAGCCGAACTAATTTGGAGAAAGCAAAGTTAACCAAAGCTCAATTAGCTGGCTGCAACTTATTTCGATCGCGCTTAGTGGATTTGTCCGACGCTGAGTGCGATCGCACTACCATCGGCCCCGAAGGATATTGATTTCGCAGCAGTGCATTTGGGCGATCGCCAAAAAGGGCGTGAAGTGCAGCGATCGTCTGCTGGAATCGCCCTTTTTGATATTTCTTAACATTTCTCGACACCGCTGACAATGTAAGTTACAGTCATAGAGAACTTATTGCCCTTCTCAAAAAGATGAGGTACTCATGGGCATAGGGCATAGGGCATAGGGCATAGGGCATAGGGCATACCTCACTTTTTTTAGAACCGCTATATAGCCGTCTAATCTTGACAAGAAAAAACACATATTTCCACATAATAAAAAAGGTAAAACCTATGAACGATCCCGATGAAAAAGCCAGAGAACTCCGACATAAAGAACAACAACTGCGGAAGCGAGAACAAGAAATTCGACTCAGGGAACTAGAAGCAGAAATTGAACGATCGGTGCCAGAAAATATAACAAGAAAGTACGAAAAAGAAGACAACAATACTCAAAAAAGCAAACTCGAACTATGGCGTCGAAAAATCATAGCAATCAGTCAATTTACAGGCCTGGCAATTGTAGCGCTGGTTGCGCTGCGCGTAGCATCTTGGCTGGGAACTGCGGTGATGGTGGGAGCAATTGCTTTCATTGGTTACAAAATACTTTTTCAAGACAAGAATCCCAAGAATTAACTAACAGAGTATTGTAGTTGTTTCAGGTTTGTAATGCACATTTTTTCGCAAGAAATAGCGAATCAAATAACTTTTGCACGAACACCATCATGAAATGACTTTGTTTTGAAATATCCAGCAGTAAACAATCATAAAACAACCATGAACCTCAAAGTAGAAACTAGCAGCTTTCTCAACGATTTAGAGCGAGTATCCGCCGTGCGCCGAGAAATTGCCGATCGCCTGAGCAACATCGTCACAGCCATAGAGCGATCGGAATTAGCGGGAATCGAAGCATCAGGAAAACTTGGTTTAGAAACAGACAGCGCCGACATCAATCTCGCCAGCAAAAACTTGCGCCAAGGAGTATTTCGGCTGCTCATCTTAGGCGACATGAAACGCGGCAAAAGCACTTTTCTCAATGCCTTAATCGGAGAAAACTTGCTTCCCAGCGATGTCAATCCCTGTACGGCTTTGCTGACAATTTTGCGCTACGGCCCCGAAAAAAAAGTCACCGTTTATTTCAACGACGGCAAAAGCCCCAAACAGCTCGATTTTAAAAGTTTCAAACAAGACTACACAATCGACCCCGCCGAAGCAAAACGCCTAGAATCCGAGCAGAAACCAGCATTTCCCGATATCGACTGCGCCGTAGTAGAATATCCCTTACCTTTGCTAGAAAAAGGCATAGAAATAGTAGACAGTCCCGGCCTCAACGATACAGAATCCCGCAACGAATTATCTCTCGGTTACATCAACAACTGCCACGCAATTTTGTTTGTACTCCGGGCGACTCAGCCTTGTACAATGGGTGAAAGACGTTATCTAGAAAATTATATCAAAGGTCGTGGATTAAGCATTTTCTTTCTGATCAATGCTTGGGATCAAGTGCGGGAAAGTTTGATTGACCCAGACGATCCTGAAGAAATGGCAGAAGCAGAACAGAAATTGGGGCGGGTTTTCAAAGCTAATTTGGCTGAATATTGTTTAACAGAAGGACACGACATTTACGACGAGCGGGTGTTTCCAATTACCTCAATTAAGGCGCTCAGATTGCGGGTAAAAAACCCGGATGCAAATTTAGCAGGAACTGGTTTTCCTGAGTTTATGGCGTCACTAAATACATTTTTGACCCAGGAAAGAGCCATTTCGGAATTGCGTCCGGCAAGGACTTTGGCGCGTCAAATTTCTGCTCGCGTTCGCGAAGCTGTCGGGCGCCGTTTACCATTGCTTGAAGGGGATGTCAATGAGTTGAAGGACAAGATTAATTCAGTTGAGCCGGAGTTTAATAAACTGAGTCTGATTCGCGATGAATTTCAACAAGAAATTATCCGAGTTAGAGATAGTAAATCGCGGGCGATCGCAGATTCTTTCCGCACCTACGTTCTCAACTTAGAAAATACCTTTGAAACAGACTTTTTGCGGTATCAACCCGAGCTGAGATTTCTGGATTTCTTCAGCCAAGACAAGCGAGAAGCCTTTGAAGCATCGCTCAGACGAGCATTCGAGCAGTACATCAACGACAAACTAGCAGCTTGGACTCTCACGGCTGAACAAGAGATGAATTCAGCATTTTCGCAGTTGTCGCAAAGTGCGGCAAATTACGGAGCATCTTACACAAAAGTGACTGAAAAAATTACCGAAAAACTGACCGGGCAAAAAATCCCCGCAGCAGTCAGCAACTCAAACGAAGATAACTCGCCAGCTTGGGCAAAATGGGCGATGGGATTGTTTTCATTAACGACAGGAAACTTGGCGGGTGTAGCAATGGCAGGAGCTGGTTTCGACTGGAAAAATATCCTGCTCAATTTAATTACTGTATTGGGCGTCAGTACGATTTTTGCGAGTTTTACGGGGATTGTTTTGGGGCCGCTGTACTTGGCTTTGCTGGGGATGGGTATTGGGGTTTTGCAAGCAGATGGAGCTCACAAACAGTTAGTGAAAGCAGCTAAAAAAGAGTTGGTAAAGTATCTGCCGCAGGTGGCTCAGGAGCAGTGGCAGCCGATTCACGATGCTGTGAAAGAGTGTTTTGATGTTTACGGGCGCGAAGTGGGCGATCGCATGAATGATGATATTAAGTCTCGGAAAGCTGAGTTGGATAATTTGTTGGAACAAAAGCAATCTCGCGAGATTAATTGTCAGGCTGAATCGCAGCGGTTGGAAAAGTTGGAGGCTGATGTTTCTGCTCAGGCGCAGAGTATAGAATCAGTATATCAAGGTTTCTTAGCATCTGCTAGTTGAAGCTCTAAGGTACGTAGTTGCGCTTCAGCGCTCTTTGTTTATATAGACAAGAGCGCTGAAGCGCAACTACGTACCTTAGATTTGGAAAAGTTGGAGGCTAAGGTATGTTGTTGCGCTTAAGCGCTCTTTGTTTATATAGACAAGAGCGCTGAAGCGCAACTACGTACCTAAGATTTGGAAAAGTTGGAGGCTAAGGTATGTTGTTGCGCTTTAGCGCTCTTTAGTTATATATAAGAAAGAGCGCTGAAGCGCAACTACGTACCTAGGATTTGGAAGAGGACTGAAGTCCTTACTACGAACCTTTTATAAGTCCAAGAATGAGATGATTTTAAATATGCAACAACCCGAAACTTATCAAAATCTAACTAACTATCTCAAATCAGCACTGGGCATTCTCGAATTAGATAAAAACTCCCAACTTTACCGAGATACAAACTCAATTTGCGATTATCTCGCCAAACCAACTTTTCAAATCGCTGTCTTTGGCCCGTTTAATTACGGTAAGTCAACTTTGCTGAATGCTTTGCTTGGAAATCGCGCTTTGCCGATCGATCTTGTGCCCACTACCGGTGCTGCCATTTATGTCAACTACGGCGACGAATTGCACGCAAAAATCACCCTCAAAGACGGTACAGAAGTCAGCGAAGCCGGGACTGATGTGTTGAAACGCTACGCCATCCTCGACGACAACCGACAGATGCGCGATGATGTCGCAGCCGTGAATGTCTACTGTCCCCACCCATTCCTGAAAACGGGTGTGGAATTGCTGGATTTGCCCGGAACTAACGATCGCCAAGAACAGGATAACTTAGTTCGGGATAAATTGCTTTCGGCTGATTTGGTGGTGCAGGTTTTGGACGCTCGCAAATTGATGACTCTGGGCGAACGGGAACACCTGAGAGACTGGTTGAGCGATCGCCAAATTAACACAGTCGTCTTTGTTGCCAATTTTCTCAATCTACTCGAACCAGACGACCAAAAACAAGTATACAATCGATTGTTGTTTGTTGCCGAAAGTTTTCGCTCCAACTTGCCGAATAACATCAGCAATATCTACCGCGTCGATGCTTTACCCGCTTTGAGGGCGAGGCTGAAAGGAGATGTGGCTGCGGCTCAAACTACCGGAATTGCCATGTTTGAATCGGCTTTACAAAGTATTGTCGCAAGTCAACAGGAACAACTAGCAGTTAAGTTGCCGAGAATTGAAGCCATAGCTACTAAGATTTGCCAATCTCTGGAAGCCAAATCTGAAACTGTCGCCGCCGAAATAACAGCCGCTAAACAAAAGCAAAAAGACCGAATTGAAATTAAACAAAAAGCTGAAAAACTGATTTCACAAGGCTTTCAAGCCAGCGTTTCCGACTTCGAGATTTGGCTTTACCAGCCCACATTTTTGCGGCGCTATCAATCGGAAATGGCGCTGTCGCTTCAGCAAGGAAGTTTTGATGCGTGGAAGACAAAATTTGAGGAAGATGTGCTCAAGCAGCGGGAAACCATTGCAGAATGGGTAAATAAAGCTTGCGAGTTCTTCGATCGCGAACAGCCGATCGCCCTTTTGATCTCGTTTCCCCCATCCCCGCAAATCGCGTTACCAGAACCGCCACCAACCGCCGCAGCCAAAAAGTCGATCGAGGGCGAAGTGACTCCAGTCGCGATCGCCACCGGCTTAGGTTGGCTGTTGGGTGGCCCAATGGGAGCAGCAGTAATAGGCGGTGCCAGCTATATTTTGAAGAAAAGAACAGGCTATGAAAAGCCGCCTGAATCGTCAGAAGCTTATCTAAATCAAGTAACAGAAATTTGCAACGAAGCTGCTAAAAACTATCTCATTGGTTTCAGTATCGATACTTTTTTAATGCTGCAACACTACAAGGAAATCGCCGCAAAAGTTATCTGTTTTCAAGACAGCCAAGAACCCCTACAGACAAATATGCAGCAGTATCAGATACAGTTGATTGATAATTTGTTAGAAAACATCGAATCCAGCTTTCAAAGTACCAAATCTGTAATTAACGGCAAATGATCCGAACCCACATTGCGGACAGTATGAATATTCAACACACCAATTTCTTTCTCTCGCCGCTTTTGAAAAAATCTCACCAGCAAGCTATCTACCACAAAATAACTAAAATAATTGGCAACAAATCCTGCAATTACCAACACACTTAAACCGCTGAGCGTCCCAAAGGAACCGCCTACTTTCCTCAAACCAGACCAGACGGCTGCATCACCTGTTTTACCTGTAGCTACTATGCCGATAAGTAGCATTAAAGCAGGTAATGCGATCGTGATTGTATTTCTGATGAGTTTGTCCATTAGACAATTTTAGATTGTAGATTGGGAATGAATGATTCAGGTTTCCGGGTGCGGATGGCACAGCGATTGAATCGGAGGTGGCTTTAAAAAATTGGCTAATTCTTAAATCTCATAGATTTCTAACGGTAAGTTGTCTGGATCTCTAAAAAAGGTAAACCATTTTTCGGTAATCTCGTCAAAGCGAATTTCTTCTACTTCTATTTGTTGGGATTTTAAGTAAGCAACCGATGCTTTTATGTCTTCAACTGCAAAAGCTAAATGTCTCAAGCCGCAAGCTTCAGGATTGTTAACTCTTTGAGGAGGCTCGGGAAATGAGAACAGTTCAATCATTGTGCTACCGTTTCCGAGTTGCAAATCTAGTTTGTAAGAATTCCTCTCGGTTCGGAAAGTTTCTTTGATTGTGGAACATCCCAATACTTCTACATAAAATTTCTTCGATTTTTCGTAATCCGAGCAAATAATTGCCACATGATGTATTGCTTTTATTTTCATTTTGAAAAAGTTACTTGGGTTTTCTGAGATGTAGTAGCATTCTCAATCAGCTTTTATGAACAGGCTTTCCGGCCTGTTCCACAAAGAGTGAATTTTCTTGTGGAACAGGCCGGAAAGCCTGTTAAGAGAGAATGGTGCAAGATGTGAGGTTTTTCTCACAGCACGGTGGGTTATTGACAATTATATTTGACGATCGCAAACTCCGCGACCAACCTGCCTAAATTCAGGGCGAGATTCCTTTATTTTCCCCCACCCAAATCTCGATCGGTAAATTTATGCAAAAAAAGCACCCCACTTTGATAAAATTAGAGTTTTGCAGTCACTCACCCATTTGCATCTCAGGAGACAAGCACCATGGCCCGTATGTATTACGACACCGACGCCAACCTAGACCTCTTAGCCAAGAAAACAGTTGCTATCATTGGCTACGGTTCCCAAGGGCACGCCCACGCGCTCAACCTCAAAGACAGCGGGATGAATGTCATTGTCGGTTTGTATCCCGGTAGCAAATCTGCCGCCAAAGCAACCGATGCAGGTTTAACTGTTCACCCGGTAGACAAAGCAGCCGCCGCCGCTGACTTCATCATGATTTTATTACCCGATGAAGTTCAAAAAACTATTTACAAAGAACAAATCGAACCTAACCTTTCAGCAGGAAATGTTTTAGCATTTGCTCACGGTTTTAACATTCACTTCGGCCAAGTTGTCCCCCCAGCCGACGTAGACGTAGTAATGGTAGCGCCCAAAGGCCCCGGACACTTGGTGCGCCGGACTTACGAACAAGGCGAAGGTGTTCCGAGTTTGTTTGCAGTATATCAGGATGCTTCGGGCCAAGCGCGCGATCGGGCAATGGCCTATGCTAAAGGTATCGGCGGCACCAGAGCAGGCATCCTCGAAACCACTTTCCGCGAAGAAACAGAAACCGACCTTTTTGGCGAACAAGTAGTTTTGTGCGGCGGTTTGAGCGCCTTAATTAAAGCTGGATTTGAAACCTTAGTTAACGCTGGATATCAACCGGAATTAGCTTATTTTGAATGTTTGCACGAAGTTAAACTTATCGTTGACTTAGTAGTAGAAGGAGGCCTCGCCAAAATGCGCGACAGCATCTCCAATACCGCAGAATACGGCGACTTAACTCGCGGCCCCCGCATCGTCACCGATGACACCCGCGCCGAAATGCGTAAAATTCTTAGCGAAATTCAATCCGGCCAATTTGCGCGCGAATTTGTTCTAGAAAACCAAGCCGGCAAACCGGGCTTTACTTCGATGCGCCGTCAGGAAGCAGAACATCCGATTGAAGAAGTTGGTAAAGATTTGCGCGCTATGTTTAGCTGGTTGAAAAAGCAGGCATAATCGATTTTAGATTTTAGATTTTAGATTTTAGATTTTTCGTTTTATCTAAGATCTAAAATCGCCAATCTAATAGTAATTTTCAAAAGTAGTCGTAGGGTGTGTCGCCACGAAAAATCCCTAAATAAGACAGAGAATCTCACAGCGACGCACCTGACAAGCAGCAGAAATAAACCCAACACCACTGAACAGACAAAAATCGGTCAATTGGTTCTTTCTTTGTCTTCCAACTTCCATCGGATTTCTGTCAACTGTCAACTGTCAACTGTCAACCCTTCTCTAAGCAAACTGTCAACTGTCAACTGTCAACTGTCAAAACTATCGACTAGGGCTTTTTTGCAAGTCATCAATATCTTTCTCTCTTTGCTTATTTACCTCTTTCGGCTTTACCCATGACGGCCACAAACTGACGAAGAACTTTCTACTTGCTAAGCTGGTATCTCTTACAGGTTTGGGGAGAAAAGTTAAACTGTCACCGTAAAGGGTAAACAGCGCTACAAACAGCAGCACTATCGGGATAATATTTTTTTTAGGCATGGCAGTTTGGGATTTGAGTTTATAAAAGTCGTTGTTTATATTTTGCCCTGGCGCGAACCAAAAATATCAGCACTCAAGAAAAATAAACCGGTGGGCGAAGCGGGCGCCCAGACAGACGATGCACATATTCCGAATCCTCCCTAACGCCCCTTAATAACCAGGGTGGTTGGTACGTTGTTGGGCTTTAGCCCTTTTTAAACATATATATATAAAGAGGGCTGAAGCCCAACAACGTACCTAATTTAGGGAACAAGATTTCGAGCTTTCTTCCTCCTCCAAGTAGAGGGATGCAATGGTAAGTAAGGTTCGTAGTGCGGACTTCAGTCCGCAAAAAGCTGCGGACTAAAGTCCTCACTACGAACCATTTTTTCAAGGTAATGCACCGGATATGATATTATTAGGTAACTACTAAAGACTCTGCTGTAAGTAAGGTTCGTAGTGCGGACTTCAGTCCGCAAAAAGCTGCGGACTAAAGTCCTCACTACGAACCATTTTTTCAAGGTAATGCACCGGATATGATATTATTAGGTAACTACTAACGACTCTGCTGTAAGTAAGGTTCGTAGTGCGGACTTCAGTCCGCAAAAAGCTGCGGACTAAAGTCCGCACTACGAACCATTTTTTCAGGGTAATGCACTGGATATGATATTATTAGGTAACGACTAACGACTCTGCTGAATAAAAGTTTGTACGACTGCATTAGTTTCCGGAGAGATTTCTGTTACCAGGCGCACCGGAATTGCATTTGTAGAAGCAAATTGCGCGTATTCTGGGGTGAGAAAGACTGCATATTTGTCAGCTTCGGTCGTTAGTTGAGCGGCAGTGGCTAGACTGATAGCTTTAATATAATTGCGGATGCTAACTGCTTTCTCGCCGACAACTTCATCGCCAGAAATTACTGTACTCGGTCTGCTAACTTGGTCTAAGGTTGTACTCGGATCTTTGACGCTTAAGTGGGTTCCTCCTACAAAGCCCACTAGCCATTTGGGACTGGAAATTTTGGTGAAGCCGGCAATTTGTTCGACTAAGGCGGGTGTGGTTTTGTCGGCTGAAGATGCTACTATTAATGTAGGGATTTGAATGGCACTTAAACCAGTTTCTCCAAATAGTAATGATGTGGTGGGATTCATGACGATCGCCCTTTTAATCCTCACATCCCGCAATTGATACCGTTCTTGGGGCAATCGGGCCGCCGCGCACTGAATGCCTTCGCCCAAGCTAAACCCGATTAAATCGCCCTGACAGCGCTGTTTGAGCCCGGTCAATTGCAGTTCGGCACCGGCTACGGACAAGGCTGTGGCGCCACCGAAGGAATAGCCCACGATCATCGATCGGTCGATCGCAATTTTCCCCTGCAAGTTATCATCCGTTTGGTTCAATTTTGCCAGTTCGTCGAGCACAAAACTGATATCTTTAGGACGGTCTAAAAACTCTCCAGAAGCGAGCAACTGAGACTTACCCGCGATCGCAGCCTTGGTATTTGTTTCGTTGCTTCCCGGATGTTCTACAGCAGCTACCACGTAGCCGTAGGACGCCAAATGCTCGGCTAAATAACGCAAATCCGTCCGCACCGAACCCAAACCGTGAGAAAACACGATCGTCGGTTTGTCGGCCGTCGCTGCTCTCGACCAATAGACATCAACAGGAATACGCCGATTGCGGGCGCTATCGTTCAAATCTAGCTTGAGAACCCGAACCGAATTCGGGCCGGGTTGGGTCGGGTCGAAAGGCGGGTTAAAGGCGGGTTTAGTGGCTGTTAATTGAGGTGCGATCGCGGCCATAAACCTCTGAGTTTGCCAAAAACCCGAGTTTAAATTGCTTAAAACTGCGAAAGCTCGATCGAGATCCACGACTACCCGCGAGCTCGGATAAGATTCAATGAAACTCAATACAGATAAGCCTTCCGGCGCATTCGCCCCCAGCACCAAAGCCGCTCGCAGCGCTTCCACACCCGCACCGTCGCCCCTGGGTATCACTGTAGTCAAATCCGTCAAAATCGCAGTCCCGATGCGCGTATTTAGCAAGTTGCTCAAACCAACTACATTGAGAGGGATTTTCGCTTGAAGTGCTCCCAAAATTTGACTGCGCTGTGCGTCAGACAGCAGATTCGCGTAGGCTTGCAGTCTGAGGGGGACTTTTCCGGTTTTTGCGAGCTCGCGCAAATCCGCCACCGAAATAGACGATTCTAAAGGGCCTTTGCGGACAACAACTGTTTCTGTAGCTTTTGCAGGGGATATCATAGCGCCGAAAGTGCCGATCGCGATCGCGCTACAAACACTCGCCACTGAAGAAAACCATCTGAAATTTTGTGTGATGCTCATTTTTACCTGATTGAACTAGAAACCATATCACCATATTCTCAGAATTGTCCCAGATACAGAGAAATTCTGTTCAAGTGTTGATAAATTGTCTGGGAATGCGATCGAAAAAACCTCTCGGTATGTTTAAATGTCGATCGTCGCGATCCTATTAAGTATAATTGTCAATCAAACATGGCAATTTAGCTTAAGGGACTAAGCTAAATTGCGGTTGACATCATATTTTGTGTTTACTATCATAATAAATAAAACCCTGTGATATCCCTGACCTTTGCATCAGAATGATAATTTTTCGAGTGCAGTGCGATCGTCCCAAGCGCATCATATCGTTTCCCCCAGCCTTGAAAAAAATCAATTTACCGAATAGCAAGGGTTTGAAGCCCTTACTCAGGTCGGCAGATTGCGATCGGAACGGAGTTGAAATCTCCGTTCCGATCGCTTCGCTGTCAACTGTCAACTGTCAACTGTCAACTGTCAACTGTTTAACTCAGCTATCAGAATGATTTCAATGAATACCTTTGCACTTCCAGGTTACCAAATCAGCACCTCCATATCCGACGGCTTCAATACCAGCATTTACCGGGGAATTAGAGAGTCAGACGAACAACCAGTCATCATCAAAATCCTCAAAGCAGAATGTCCCACCCTCGAACAAATTACCCGCTTAAAAAACGAATATAAAATTAGTCAGCATTTACAGGTAGACAGCATCGTCAAATATTACAGCCTCGAAACCTGTCAAAACCGTCTCGCCCTAATTGCAGAAGACTTTGGCGGCCGCTCCCTCAACCAAATTATCTCGAAAAAGCTTGACTTAACAGCATTTTTAAGTATTGGCATTCAACTAGCATCAGGACTCAGCTCGCTGCATCAGAACGGCATCATCCACAAAGACATCAAACCCTCCAACATTATCATCAACCTGGAAACAGGAACAGTCAAGATTACCGACTTCAGCATCGCTTCCAGGCTGAGTAAAGAAAACCCTCAAATCAACAGTGCTAACTTAGTTGAAGGCACAGTCGCCTATATGTCTCCCGAACAAACCGGGAGAATGAACCGCAGCTTAGATTATCGCAGCGATTTCTATTCCCTAGGCGTCACATTATACGAAATACTGACAGGCGAATTGCCGTTTAACAGCAACGATATTTTGGAACTCGTACACTGTCATATTGCCAAACATCCCGTACCACCTTGTGAATACAGCAGGAATCCAGAAAAGAGCGATAAGATTCCGCAAGTTGTTTCGGATATTGTGATGAAGCTTTTGGCAAAAAATGCCGAAGATAGGTATCAAACAGCAGAGGGAATTCAAGCAGATTTAGAAAACTGTTTGAATTCTTGGCAGACAACTGGGGAAATTGCTTATTTTGTACCGGGACAGTTGGATCGATCGCGACAATTGTCAATCCCTCAAAAACTTTACGGACGAAAAGCTGAAGTCGATCGCCTGCTGGCTGCTTTTGAAAGAGTTAGCGGGCTTGCAGGCTCACAACCGCCAGAAAGTTCAGAAAATCTACAAGCTCCTACGCAAAGCGAAATAGTCCTAGTTTCCGGTTATTCTGGGATTGGCAAAACCGCCATTGTCAATGAAGTTCACAAGCCAATTGTGCGACAGCGTGGCTATTTTATTAACGGCAAATTTGACCAATTTAAGCGCAACATTCCCTATGCAGCTTTGATTCAAGCTTTCCACTCCTTAATCGGGCAGTTGCTGACTGAAAGCAGCGAAAAATTGCAAGCTTGGCGAGAAAAGTTAGCGGCGGCTTTGGGTGCAAACGGTGCTGTGATTGTTGATGTAATTCCAGAAATTGAGCTAATTATTGGCAAGCAGCCGGAAGTACCACAATTGGGAGCTACCGAATCTCAAAATCGCTTTAATCGAGTCTTTCAAGAGTTGATCGGTGTCTTTACTCATCGAGAACATCCGCTGGTAATATTTTTAGATGATTTGCAGTGGGCAGATTCGGCTTCGCTGAATTTAATGCAGTTGTTGCTTGGTAATTCCGAAAGTCAATACCTGCTTTTAATTGGTGCTTATCGGGATAATGAAGTTAATCCGACTCATCCGCTCGTACAGGCGATTGAACAAATTGAAAAAACTGGTACTCCTGTTAATAATATCATCTTGCAACCGCTGGATTTTGAGAATGTTCGGGAATTAATTGCCGATACTCTCACGGCTAACGACAAGGTGAGATTGCTGGCTGAGTTGATTTTCCACAAAACCGGCGGTAATCCTTTCTTCATCACGCAACTTTTGCAAGCCCTTTATCAAGAGAATCTGTTACACTTTGAGTTGAGCAGCGGTAGTTGGCAGTGGAGTTTAGCAGAGATTCAGGCGATCGGCATTACGGACAAAAGTGTCGTGGAATTGGTAGCCAGCCGCATCGAAAAACTGCCGGAAACCACGCAGCGAGTCTTAAAATTGGCGGCTTGTATTGGCGACAGGTTTACCCTCGACGTTTTGTCAATTGTCAACGAACAATCCCAGACGCAAACTGCTAGCGAACTCTGGGCGGCGCTGCAAACTGGATTGGTTCTCCCGTTGAGTAATGCTTACAAGATTCCGCTGGTTGGAGGCTGGGGATTGGACAATTTGCGATTGCTTCTTGCGGCTTCCCAATCAAAGATTTCCTACAAATTTCTGCACGACAGAGTGCAGCAAGCAGCTTATTCTCTGATTCCCGATGACGAAAAGCAAACAACACACCTAAAAATCGGTCAACTACTGCTAGACAATACTCCTGCTTCCGAGATTGAAGAGAATGTGTTTGATATTGTCAACCAACTGAATGTCGGCTTTGAATTACTCGCCGAAAAAGCCGACAAATATGAACTAACAAAACTAAATCTGATCGCTGGGAAAAAAGCTAAAGCATCCAATGCTTACGAAGTCGCTGTCACGTATTTTAATGTCGGCTTGGAACTCATTAACTTCCCTCTGTTCCCCGTTAATATGGGATCGAGTTGGGAAACTGATTATGACTTGACGTTGAATCTGCACGTTGAAGCAGCGGAGGCGGAGTATCTGAATACTAACTTTGGGCGATCGCACGAATTAGCAGAGGTCGTTTTGCGACAAGCTACAAATATACTCGACAAAGTTAAGGTTTACGAACTGCAAATCCAGTCTTATATGTCTCAAAACCAGATTCTAAAAGCCGTCGATACTGGTTTCCAAGCTTTGAAAATATTAGAATTTCCCCTATCGGAAATCCCACCAGAGGGTTTGGCAGGAATTAAGTTACCTCAGCTTGAGGAACTAAAAAATATTCCGGTAATGACTGATGAATATCAGTTAGCTATCATGCGGATACTCTCGGTTATTCTTACTCCTGCTTTTGCTGCAAAACCGGAACTATTGCCACAGATAATCTTCACAATGGTTCATTTTTCGATTAAACGGGGTAATTCAGCACTAGGAGCGATCGCCTATAGTTGGTACGGCTTGCTGCTGACTGGAGCATTAGGAGAGATAGATGCTGGATATCATTCTGGACAGCTAGCTTTGAAGCTATTAGACCTATTCAATGCTAAACAACTAAAATGCAAAGTTTACCACATATTTAACACTTTTATCCGTCACTGGAAAGAACACGCTAAAGAGACAATTGCACCATTAATAGAGAGTATTCAAAGTGGCATCGAAACAGGAGATCTAGAATTTAGTAGTTATTCTGCTATCAACAGTTGTTCTTGTCCATTTTTGATGGGAGAGTCGCTGGAAATTGTACAACAAAAACAAGTGCAATACTTAAATTTTGCCCGCGATATAAAACAAGAACTTTCGATGGAGTTGCTAGGTATTTGGGGGGAAATTGTTTTGAAATTGCGAGGTATATCAGGGAATAGATATGGATTTATAGGTGAAAAACATACGGAACAAGAAATATCACTTAGTGTGAAAAAGCTTAATCCCATGTCAATTTTTAATGTGTATTTTGCTAGAATGCTGATTTTTTACTTGTTCAAAAAGCCCGATAAATCAGTTGCTAACGCATCTTTGGCGACAGAATATGCACAAGCAGCAATTGGCTATATGATGATAGGCACGCACAATTTTTACTATTCCCTGGCACTCCTCGCTGTGTATCCAACTGCTGACAATTTAGAACAAGAAAAATACTTGAGGCAGGTAGCAGCCAATCAGGAAAAAATGCAGCATTGGGCGCACCACGCCCCAATGAACTATCAGCACAAGTATGACCTGGTAGAAGCAGAAAAAGCGCGATTTTTCGGGAAAGCTTGGGAAGCAGCCGATTATTATGACAAAGCCATTCAAGGCGCAAAAGAGCAGGGATATATCCAAGAAGCAGCACTCGCCAACGAACTTGCAGCCGAGTTTTATTTTGGCTGTAAAAAAGACAAAATTGCTCAAGTCTATCTCACAGAATCATACTACGGTTACATTCACTGGGGAGCCATAGCAAAAGTCAAAGATTTAGAATCCAGATATCCCCAATTAGTGACCCAAACCCTCAACAGACAAATCAATTACTGCGATTTAACTGTCACCGCCACAACAACAGCCATCAACAGCGAGTTTAGCAAAATATTAGATATCGGCACATTCATCAAAGCATCTCAAACTATTGCCAGCGAAATTGTGCTGGATAAATTGCTCGCGAGTTTAATCGAGATTTTGTTAGAAAATGCCGGGGCTCAAAAAGCAGTGCTGATGCTCTACAAAGATGGCAATCTTTTGATCGAAGCCACTTCCAATACCGATCAAAATCAAGCCGTCGTGTTGCAATCCTTGCCCGTGGAAATTAGTCAAGATTTGCCCATCTCGATAGTCAACTATGTTGCCAGAACTCAAAAAGACTTGGTTTTAAACAATGCAGCCTCAGAGGGCTTGTTCACCAAAGATCCCTATATTGTAAGCAGTCAGCCTCAGTCAATTATTTGTAATCCCATTATTTATCAGGGCAAACTCACAGGTATTCTTTACTTGGAAAACAACTTAGCTATCGGTGCATTTACAGCCGAGAGATTGCAAGTTTTAAAAGTGCTCACTTCTCAAGTTGCTATCGCCATAGAAAACGCCCAACTC
Source organism: Microcoleus sp. bin48.metabat.b7b8b9.023 (assembly GCF_013299185.1). GTDB lineage: Bacteria > Cyanobacteriota > Cyanobacteriia > Cyanobacteriales > Microcoleaceae > Microcoleus. The sequence continues at coordinate 75,743 of NZ_JAAFKG010000012.1, forward strand.
TACGCAAAAGAACAAGAAAAGTCGCAGCAACTCGCACAATCTTTGCACCAATTGCAGCAAACCCAAGCCCAACTCGTACAAACTGAAAAAATCTCAAGTTTGGGGCAGTTGGTAGCAGGAGTCGCTCACGAAGTCAATAACCCCGTTAGTTTTGTTTCGGGCAATCTCCATCATGCTAATGATTATGTCAAAGACTTGATTTCCATTGTCAATCTTTACCAGCAGAATTATCCGAATCCAGTCCCGGAAATTGTGGAAGCAGCAGAAAATATTGAACTCGATTATCTGATGGAAGATTTGCCGAAAATCTTGGGTTCCATGCAGCTAGGAACCGATCGCATCCGCGATATCATGCAATCATTGCGGAACTTCTCGCGCATTGACGGCACCCGCAAAAAAACCGCCGACATCCACGCAGGCATCGACAGTACGTTGATGATTTTACAGCACCGCTTGAAAGCTAAACCCGAACGTCCAGCAATTCAAGTGATTAAAGAATACGGCTATTTGCCTGCGGTTGAGTGCTACAGCGGACAACTCAATCAGGTGTTTATGAATTTGCTGTCCAATGCGATATACGCTTTGGATGAGTCAAATGCCGATCGCACTTATGCTGAAATTGAAAAGCATCCGAATATTATCACAATTTACACCGAAGTCAAGGATGCTAAGGAAGAAGGAAGGAGGAAGAGGGAAGAAGGAAGAGTGGGGAAAACTGACAGTTTTGCGGTGATTCGGATTAAGGATAATGGGCGGGGGATGCCTGAAGCAACGCGGTGTAAATTGTTCGATGCGTTTTTCACCACTAAGCCCGAGGGGAAAGGTACGGGATTGGGATTGTCGATTAGCTATCAAATTGTAGTCGAAAAACACGGCGGTGCGATCGAGTGTATTTCTGAACCGGGAAAAGGTGCGGAATTTGTCATAGCAATTCCCTTAAATTAGGCAATCTTAACCGGTTCGTAGTGAGGACTTTAGTCCTTTCTTTGATGCGGACTAAAGTCCTCACTACAAACCTATTGAAAATCCAAAACAGGGAAAGGTTTCGCCGCTTCTATCTGCGCTGCTAAAGCAATTAAAGTTGCTTCGGCCGCCGGCCGCCCGATAATTTGAATTCCCACCGGCAAACCGTTATCATCTAAGATGGCTGGAAGTGCGATCGCAGGTAAACCACTCGCATTAAATGGCGGACAAGGAGCAACCCAATTAATAATCCGCTGCAAAGTTTCCTCACAACTCAAATCCGCCCACTCCCCGATGCCAATTGGCGAGTGCATATAAGTCGGCAAAACTAACACATCAAAATTTTCAAAGAATCCCACAATCCGCCGTGAAATTACCTGCATTTGATTCACCGCCCGCAAATATTCCCCAGCCGCAACAGTTTTTTCCAACAACCAGCGATTCATCGGTTCCAAAACCTTGCCTGGAATGCCGCTTGCTGCCGCCCCTGACTGCCAAATTACTGTAAACGGTTCGATTAAACCTGTAAAATCCGGGCATCCCGGTTCGATATCGTGACCCAAATCTGTCAGTAATTTTACGGTATCGAGTACCGCTTGCTGACACACAGGCGCTGCCTCACCCACGGGAGCAATACTGGTAGAAAAAGCAACTCGCAGTTTGCCCAACTTTTGGCCGGAAGCCTCTAAAAACGTGGGATTTGGGTCTGGTAGCCAGTACGGATCGCCGGTGGTGTAGCCTGACATTACGTCCAACAGGGCGGCGGCGTCAGCCACGGTGCGGGCGAGGGGGCCGTTGGCAGAAATTCCGCTTAGGTAATCTCCGACTGGCGCCCAGGAAACTCGCCCGCGCGAGGGTTTAATGCCCACTAAACCGCAGGCGGAAGCTGGGCCTCGGATCGAACCGCCGCCGTCTGAACCTTGGGCGATCGCACATAAACCCGCCGCTACGGCCGCCGCTGAGCCGCCGCTGGAACCTCCGGGCGTGTAGTCTAAATTCCAGGGATTGCGCGCGGGCCGGAAACCTGGGGGTTCACTGTAAGGTAATGAGCCTATTTGAGAGGTTGCTGTTTTCCCCAGAATGTTAAATCCGGCTGCTTCGATCCGCCAGACTACTGACTCGTTGTAGGGAGATATGTTACTGTGCAAAGCCTGAACCCCGTAAGTACACGGAATGCCGGTAACTGGTGTCAAGTCTTTGATGCCGATCGGCACTCCGAAAAAAGGCGGCAATTGCTCTGACTTGTTTAAGCCTGCTAGGTGTTCGGTTTGCGCTGTCGCCAGCTCGATCGCCCGATCGGCCGTTACTGTAAAATAACTACCAAGCTGATGGTTTAATCGATCGATCCGTTCCAAATACACATTGGCAATTTCTAGGGGCGAAATTTCCCGAGCGCGGATCGACTTCGCCAAATCCAGGGCTGAACTAAAAGCCCGATCGACAGAATTCATAGGTGTAAGTCCTGAATAGTTCGGTCAAGTATCTATTTATACTGTTTTTTGAGGAAAAGTCTTTCCCTTTAAAAAAATATTCAAAAATGTCGAAAATCCATATTCGATTGTAGGGCCAGAGCGATCGCCCGCGTGCAAACAGCAGAATATTTCCTTGCTGCGACCCCCTCTTGAGATAAACTGATCGGAACAGTTAAGCTTTTGTGCAAGAAACGCTCTTCGGGCGATCGGCATTGTCTAACTTCCACAAATCATCAGAAAATGTGGGTGGAAACCCCGTTCCTTCGGCAAGCTCAGCGCAAGCCTTACAGAACGGCTTTATATGTGGGAAGTGTGTTAAAATAGACACACACACGTTGACCTCTAAAGTAAGGTGAAACTCCTAGCAATTGGACTTTGTAGTTAAAAGACGTTTAACCGACATGGTTAAACTGGTATCCAATAATACCCTACCTCTAGCCTTTGCAAGTAAAGACTCTGGGGCGACTGAATCACTCACAACAAATCAAAGTAGCCTCAATGCTAGAAATAGCGGAGAGAGTAGTGGGAATTGGCACCCCCTGTCGCGCTGCGGTAGAGTTCGAGTAAGCAGCTCTACGAGTAGCGGTTCGAGCAATGTCCAACGGTGGATATCTCCTTCTAAAGAATCTCAGTGCGTTTACGCGCCTTGAGTGTCAACTGTTCGAGTCAGCCTTCTCACCAAATTCCCAGTAGCGCATATGACACAACAGCATCCGCCAGCTCCTCGTCCGCCCGTACCCGGAGCTCCCCCACCCCCAGGGCTGCCACGCCCTCCAGCTCCAGGCATTCCCAGAGCAGCAGGAATGCCACCAGCACCGCCACCACCAGCACCAGCAGCACCGCCACCACCCGCACCAGCAGCACCGCCACCACCCGCACCAGCAGCACCGCCACCACCCGCACCAGCACCCCAATCAACCGCCACACCTAAAAATTCCAGCAACAACAAAATTCCGACTTTGAAAGAGTTGGTAATGCGAGCCAAAGAAGAAGGAGTATCCGATCTTCACCTCGGAGTCAACGAATTCCCGCGCTTCCGAAACCGGGGCGAGATAGCCGATATCGGCTATCCACCGTCGGATTTAGATACGTTTTTTGGCTGGCTGCGCGAGTGCATGAGCGATGAAGAAATTGAAATTTTCCAAAAAACCCTAGACTTTGACGGTGCTTTCGACTTCGGCTTCGTCCGCATTCGGATCAGTTGCATGGACTCCTTGGCCGGCCCGGCGATGGTGCTGCGGCTAATTCCTGCCAAAATAATGACGCTGGAGGAATTAAACCTGCCGCAAGTCTTTAAGAAAATATGTGGCTACCACAAAGGGCTGATTTTGGTGACGGGCCCCACAGGTTCTGGCAAATCGACCACCTTGGCCGCCATGATCGACTACATCAACAAAAATAAAGCCTACAACATCATCACGATCGAAGACCCGGTAGAATTCGTACACGAAAGCAAAAAATCCTTGATCAAGCACCGGGAAGTCGGCAGACACACCCTCAAGTTTATGAGTGCTCTCAAAGGCGCTCTGCGGCAAGATCCGGATATGCTGCTAGTAGGAGAAATTCGGGACAGAGAGACGGTGGAAATTGCCCTCAAAGCCTCTCAGACAGGTCACTTAGTTGCAGGAACTCTGCACACCAACAGTGCAGTTAAAACCCTGAACCGGATTCTGGATATGTTCGGGGCGGAAGAACAGGACGCCATACGGGTTTCAATTTCCGAATCCCTAGTGGCGATTATTGCTCAACTGCTGTGCAAAACCACAGACGGCAAACGGGCTGCTTTCCACGACGTGATGATCAATACCGACGTGGTTAAGGAATACATTCTGAAGGGACAGAATGAGGAAATCAATCAAATCATGATCAAAGATACTTATGAAGGCATGACGACGATGAATAAGTCGCTCTACGGCCTTTATCAAGAAGGTAGAATTACTGAAGAACTGGCTGTAGAAAACTCACCGTTCCCCAACGAAATGGCCCAGATGCTCCGAGGTCGAGTCTAAAGGTCGAGTGTTAACAGTTAACTGTTATTAATTAATAGTTAACTGTTATTAGACTTGCATTGCAAAAATCGCTCTCAAGTCTTGAAATTATCTGCGTTGATCTGCCTTGCATCTGCGGTTGATCTATCAATCAAAGATTTATGCAATGCAAGTCTATTGGTACTTCATTGACACTCTCAGGGAGTCAACGCCACGCTCGATTCTACTGACAGAATTAGACAAGCGTGTATTACCTAAATCTAATCTCGTTACGGCCGTCAAACGCCGTCTACCTAGTCACCAATCGTCAAGCGATAGTTACTAGCTAATGATTGTTATTTCCAATGCTTTCAGAATCCATCACGCTTGCCAAGACACGGTACGCTCAACATCCTGCCATCCCACCGCTCTTTTTGTGTTACCTCTCACTCTTGCGTACTAAGTTGCAGGGATTTCTCCGATACTAGGATGTTTCAACACGTAGATGTTTTTGTTCTTACTCACAATTCAAATTATACCACATTTTCAAGAACACGGGGACTGAAGTCCCTCGCGTCGCTTTCCTCTCAGGTCTAAAGACGCGCTCGTTTCCCGCATCCCGTATTATTTTTATGAAAGTCGATCGCCCGATTTTGCCAGAATTTTTCAAAGGCATTGCACTGTTTACACCAGGGGGAGACTTAATCTATTGTATAGACTCCCGCAAGCAAACTCAGTGGCACTTGCAGTTGTGCGTTGCTCTCCAGGAGATACTCGGTTTGTCGGAACCGCCGCATTTTCTGATACCTTGCTACACGGCAACAGTTGACTGCTGGCGCGATCGCACCGATCGACAGTTGCGGGTGGCAGCCGAGGCATACCCCCCGGTGCTGCGACATCAAACGCTGCTAAATGCCATTTTTGGCACGAGCGACTTGGTTTGGGAAGCCCGCAGCGACGAAATCTGCGAACCAATGGCGATCGCCACTTATCACGAACAATTCCCCGAACTTTGGGAAAATCACGACTTAGTTGTACGATATCCGATCGACGTTGGGCGATCGGACTCTGGCAATTCTGCGATCGTACCTCCCTCCCACTTTCGGCAATCTCCGCTGTTCCCGGGAACCAAACCAACAGGACTCACCCCACCGCCACCAACCCAAGGGTACGTTTTGCGGCTGTTTGTTTCCGGGAGCAACCCCAGCACCGAACGCACCCTCGAAACTTTATACCAATTCCTAGAGAAATGTCTCGATCGCCCCTACACTTTGAAAGTAATCGATGTGTTAAAACATCCCGAACAAGCAGAAGCAGATCAGATTTCAGCAACTCCCACTTTAATTAAAATCTGGCCGAAACCCGTGCGGCGAATAGTCGGCGAATTGAACGATGCCCAAAAAATAGTCAGATTGTTGAGCAATTCAGAATTTTAGATTTGTGCGATTATTGCATACTGGCGATCGCCGGTTGACTCACCATCGAATTAACAAGATCCAGCAACTGCTGTTGAGACACTGCACTCGCCGATACCGCAACGGCATATCTGAGTCCTTCCTGTTCCCAAGAAATAGTTCTGCCACCACCTTTTGCTAAATAGTAGCCACGAATTCCACCACTCAAATTAATTGGCGAAATATCCTGATCTTGCCCGGGCCAATTTTTAGAATGAGCGGGTGAAACCACCGCGAATACTCCGACAGTGCAAGACGAAGCATTAGCAGATTTACCGCACTCCGGCTTAATTCCGATATTAACTTTAAATACTTTACCATCCGACTCAATGAAAGGATAAAGCTGTATCGGAGTAGCGGGGATAGACGCAGGCAGCCGCATTTTCAAACCTTTGGGCAATTGGCGGCGAATGTCGTCAATCAGCGGCCTAAAAACAGAGGCTGGTTGGGCGATCGCAGATTCCACCGCCAATAAACCGCTTCCTAAAACTGTCAGACTGACTAAACCAGCGAACAGAGCTTGCAACTTCATCGATAGATTCCCTGAAAATAACCGTTTAATAATACAGCTACAAACTCTCGACTCCGCCTCACCCAATCGGATGATTTATTATCCCCCAATAGTATGACTATCCCTTTTCTCAGTAACATGAAGTACACTTTGTAATTGGTAATTAGTAATTAGTCATTAGCCATCGATCGCCTGCGTGCTTCAATTACTTAGCAATCGCTATAAATAGGAGTATAATAATAAAATTATTTAAAACTTTCACGATATTCTTATTATTAATAATTTCCATCGGCATTACGGAAGCTTACTCCATCATTGCGACATTCACAACCCCAATATCTTGCATTACTCAGTACAAATTAACGATTGGGAATCTATAGGATGGAAACCAATTCACAGCAATAGCAAAAAAAATACGGCAAGATTAGCAATTTGGCAAATTGATTGGGATAGATTTCAAACTGCCAAATGGATATTATATCGGGAAAAGGAACGCATCAATCAAGCATTGCATATTTCTGTAGCAGAGTTTCACGAACGCTGGCAATATGAACTCTATCGATTCAATTGCGAACATTGGGCAAGACTTTTCAGTTGACAGTTGACAATTGAGGGCGACCTCTACCTGGAAGGAAGAGGATTGGAGTAATGAATCGTCTTTTTTAAATTTCTCCCGAGCGGGCTTGGGGCTTTCAACCAATTCTTTCTGATAACAACAGGGGATGCGAGAAGCCCATCCCTCTCCTAACTAAATTTAGCAAGTAAGAATTACAGGCGTTGAGTATTAACTGTTTAAAACCTCGCTGTCAAATGCTTTCCTGCCAACTGCTAACTCTCAATTGTTTAAGCAGCATACTCCAATTAATCAGAAAGATATTTGGTTAAGCGATCGGCAATTTTGCTGCTACCGCCCGATCGCCCCATTCTTTCTAAGCCATTTTTTACGCAAGTCTCTAAATATTTTTTGTCTCGCAAAGTGCGATCGACTGACGCGGCAGCTTCTTTGATAATCTCAGGATTTGCTGGTTCTGTGCCAATAACTTGCACTGAATCACCTAACAGCCGGTTTTGAGCCTCGGCAAACCGATAGGTAAATGACGGGCCGTTACCAGGGATGGTAATTACTGGTTTTCCTAAGCCTACGGCTTGTTCGATCGCAGTTCCCGTCATCCCAATTACTAAATTAGACTGCTGCAAAATGTCGGCGAAAGCATCGGAGTAGCAAATTACTTCAACTGTTGCTGCTTTTTCACTATCCTGCTGTTTGATTTCTTGACAAACTAACTTTCCTTCTCGGTGCAGCCATCCGGAGCGCGCTGCAATATTATCTAATTCCAGCATTAAACTTGGAACTAAGGCTGCTCGAAACTGCACTGGTAAGGTAGAGTTGGCGGCAATTTCTTTGACCAATTTTAGCAGCAAAATCAGGTTTTCCGTGGCTTCGGGGAGCCGCGAACCGGGCAGAAGGGCGATCGTCCTAACTCCAGGCTTTAACTGCAAATCTTTGCCTGTAGCATTGAGGTTGTCCATGACAGGATTGCCGACAAATATCGCTCTCTCGAAACCCTGTTGGTTTAAGTCCGCAGCAGTCAAAGCATCCCTGGTGAAAATAGCCAGACATTGCTCGGAGGAAAGCAAATAATTCAAGACGAAACCCAAATCGGCTAGCCCTTCGTAATAAGTAGAATGAGCCGACAGAAAAATTATATACGGGCGGCCTGTGGCATGGGCGAACCCCGCCGCGACAATATCCCCAGTCGTTACCACCAAATCGCATTGCTGCGAATGCGCCGAAGCAGCCTTGACTTGCTGCCAAGTCAAACGAAGTAGCCCCGCCCTCACATCTTTGAGGAAAAATAGGGGATTCATGTAAAAAACTCCCCCAGATGGCATGGGACTGGTGGGCCCGATAATTGGTACTGTCGATCGACTGTAAGCAGCCCCATCACCGACAATGGGCATCGCTGAAACCTGAATCTCTGGCGCAGATGCTCTCAAAGCATTGACAATTTGACAGTTAATCGCGTCTTCCCCGTGGCCGTTGCTGAGGAAAAGTATTTCCTTGGAGTTCATGGGAATGAAAATTATTGATGAGCTTTTGTTAAAAACCGTGAGAGGATCGCGACCGGCAACCGAGCTACGATTTTGTTAACAAGGCAGACGGGAATTCCCCCACTATACCGTACTCGGTTAGTGGGGGATGAAAGGCGTGTGAGTCGTACTCGATGAACAAATAGATAATTGCTTAGCAGAAACATTTCGAGAATTGGTACAATCGGTTTGGAGGTCGATCACCCCGCGCGGCGTCTAAAAGGCCGTTGCACTCGAGCAAGCGTAAGTACGCTTCGCACTATCCACTAAAAGAAATCCGCCACTGAATATATCAAACGCCATGTGGGTTTCCGACTAAAAACATTTCTGCCTTCGGAAGGAGGGTGGCTGCCTGGGCATCGTGCAAGGGATGTGAGAGTCAGGGCAAGACGGCTTGTCAAACCTCTAGACGCTGCGTAAGACCGAAACATAAGGCAAGCTTGTGTCGAGGCGGTGGCGGTTGAAACAGGAAGCCCCCGTCATAGCGGTAATCCGCTTGACGGTGGGTACTTCACTCTAATTTAAATACATTGTGGAAGTGAAACAGCGTGAATATTGAAATTGGGCGGGGCAAAAGCGCTCGCAGAGCTTACGGCATAGATGAAATCGCGCTCGTACCGGGACAGCGTACCCTCGATCCGAGTTTGGCAGATACTAAGTGGCAGATTGGTGGGATCGATCGAGAAATCCCGATCATCGCCAGCGCCATGGACGGAGTAGTCGATGTCCGCATGGCCATTTTGCTGTCGGAATTGGGAGCAATGGGCGTGCTTAACCTAGAAGGAATTCAAACCCGCTATGCTGACCCCCAACCCATTTTAGAGCGCATCGCTTCTGTGGGGAACCACGAATTTGTGTCTCTGATGCAGCAACTCTATGCCGAACCCATTAAGCCAGAATTAATCGAGCTCAGAATTAAAGAAATTAAAGCTGGAGGAGGGATTGCCGCCGTCAGCGGTACACCCGCAGGTGCGAGCAAATACGGCTTAAAAGTTGCTGAATCTGGAGCCGATATATTTTTTGTGCAGGCTACTGTAGTCTCGACTGCTTTTCTTTCCCCAGAGTCGATCGCATCTTTGGACTTGACCCAATTCTGTCAAGAGATGCCAATACCCGTAATTTTGGGCAACTGCGTCACCTACGAAGTCGCCCTGAATTTAATGAAAACTGGCGCCGCAGGCATTCTCGTGGGCATCGGGCCGGGGGCTGCTTGCACATCTAGGGGGGTATTGGGTGTCGGCGTTCCCCAAGCGACAGCGGTAGCAGACTGCGCCGCTGCGCGGGACGACTACTATCGCGAAACTGGCAAATACGTGTCGATAATTGCGGACGGTGGTTTAATTACCGGGGGCGATATCTGCAAGTGCATTGCCTGCGGCGCTGATGGAGTGATGATTGGTTCGCCCTTTGCTAGGGCTGCGGAAGCTCCGGGCCGGGGCTTTCACTGGGGAATGGCGACTCCCAGCCCGGTTTTGCCGCGAGGCACTCGGATTCGGGTGGGGACTACTGGGACTGTGGAGCAAATTTTGCGGGGCCCAGCACTGCTCGATGACGGTACGCACAACTTGCTTGGAGCGCTGAAAACTAGCATGGGTACCTTGGGCGCTAAGGATATTAAGGAGATGCAGCAAGTGGAAGTGGTGATTGCTCCTTCTCTGCTGACGGAGGGTAAAGTCTATCAAAAAGCTCAGCAGTTGGGTATGGGTAAGTAGATTTATCGATTGAATACCATCGTACCTTGACAAAATTTGTGCGATCGTCTCGAAATTTACAGAATGTTGTGGAATTATCGAGAAGGAGGTGTCACAATATAAGAAGCGGAGACGCATGTTTCCGTTCACTCCTCACACCACACTCCGCCCGGACTACTGTTCGGGCGGTTCCTTTTTGACCCCAAGCGCTCCCCTTTACTGACTAGGTACGGGGTTAAGGCTGTTCGATCCGGAGAGGGAAGAGGGGAAGAGGCGGAGAGGGGGAAAATTTTTTGGTGGCAGAATGCCGAATTCTAACTTCCATTTCTCGAATTTTTTCAGAAGCCTTCTGTTAAAATCGTCGCTCCGACCCACAAAGGGATAGCGTGCCACGTACAATCGTCGTGCAGAACTCAGAATAGTGGACTCCTGTTTGAACTCCGAGATTCAATGCTGCAAGTGAACTAACCACCCCAACTGCTATGCGGTATGGGGTAGGCTTCCCAATTCATCAGCAACCGCCTCTACATTAGTAGACTTACGCCCATACCGATGAAGGTCTTACATTGCCTCCAAGGGCAGTATCGCTGGTTCCCAACGACAATATCCGCAAGCCTTCATTCTTGATATTGATAGCAGCATTGATATCCCGGTCATGATGTTCCCCGCAATGCGGACATTCAAACATCCTGATCGATAAATCAATCTTGGCTACTTTCAGCAGTGTGTTAGAGCAAAGATGTGAGGAAGGAAAGAATCTACCCACTTCTAGGTAAATCTTGCCGTCTTGCTCCGCTTTGTATTTGAGCATGGTTTGGAACGTTCCCCAACTTACATCGCTGATTGCTTTAGCTAGGTTGTGATTCTTGACCATGTTTTTCACTGCCAAGTCTTCCACCACAATCACTTGGTTTTCGTTGACTATCTTGCGGGATAGCTTATGGAGGAAATCTTCTCTCACTCTAGAGATTTTGGAATGCACTTTCGCTAGTGCTTTTTTAGCCTTACGACGTTTGTTCGTCGTTTTATCCTTTTTGCGGGACAACTGACGCTGCTTTCGCTTCAGGTTGCGCTCATGCTTTTTTAGATGACGAGGGTTTTGAAACTTTGAACCGTCAGAAGTAACGGCAAAATCAGTCAGTCCCAAATCAATCCCAATGGCATGACCTTCGCTATTCGATTCTGGTTTTTCAGTACCATCATCTAGCAACAAGGAAGCGTAATAGCGACCATCTGTCATCCGGGATAGCGTCACAGTTTTGAGTTTCTTTCCCTCAGTTTACCGATGAATTTTCGCTTTAACTGTGCCCAGATTGCCGGGGAACTTAATCTCGGAATTGCTGAGGATTTTAACGTTTGCAGGGAATTGAATCGACTGGCGACCGTGCCTATTTTTGAAAGTTGGGTAGCCTGTGCGACCATCAAAGAAATTGATAAACGCACCAGACAGATTCAGAACAGAAGATTGAAGGCATTGAGAGTAACACTCTTTCAACCATTCGTATTCTTTCTTCCAAATCGGAATCATTTTCTTCATGTCATAAGCCGATACTCCCTTTCCCGTGTCTTTGTAGGTTTGGGACATCGCAGCCAAAGATTGATTCCAAACCCAACGAACACACCCGAAAGCCTGTGCAAGATGGGCTTCTTGAATGTCGGTGGGATAGATTCTGACCTTGACTGCTTTCAACATGACTATGTTTATCGTGCTTCTATGAGTATGATAACACCCGCAAGACAAAAGCTTCTGGTTTGCCCAATAGACTGACTGGCTGTTTCCTCCGTCTCCGCAACTCTATTGGCTACGCCAATTCGTTCAGGGAGCGTCGTCAACAGCCCTGGCTTTCATCCCACACCAATCGCAGCGCTATCGCGCGAGGGATTCCCGCGCCCGTTAGCTAAATCTAAAATCTAAAATCTAAAATCGTAAAATCGACTGACGCAAGTGGTTACACTTTTTGCTAAACTTGTTATCCGAGAAATAGTATTTACAAGGATGGCTAGGGATGTCAGCAGCCGCGCAAGTAACCGACTCTACCTTTAAACAGGAAGTGCTCGATAGCGAAGTTCCAGTTCTAGTGGATTTTTGGGCTCCCTGGTGCGGGCCCTGTCGGATGGTGGCGCCCGTCGTAGACGAAATTGCCCAGCAATATGAAGGGCAGGTGAAGGTAGTAAAAGTTAACACCGACGAGAATCCTAATGTGGCAAGCCAATACGGTATCCGCAGCATTCCGACGCTGATGATATTTAAGGGCGGTCAGCGGGTTGATATGGTGGTTGGGGCAGTTCCGAAAACTACTCTGGCCAACACTCTGGAAAAGTACATTTAACCAAACTGCGAGAGGTTTCGGGCTGTTTTTTGGGGCCGCGAAATCTAACTATCTTCAGAACCGGGGCAAAGCTACTGGAAAAGTTATTAGTTGCTAGCAGTGCTATTTGCTGGTGGCTACTGGCTTCTAAATTTGGCTTGCCCCTTAATTTTTAGCAACAACAAATTGTTACCGTTTCGGAAAAATTCATGATTCCTTCTGGTCAAGGTTTTGAGTCCCTCCAAGCTGATGCGATCGACTTAATCGATCGCCTGCCAATGTTAAAGCACTCTGAGTGGATCGAACGATCGCTCTCGACGATCGTGCAAATGGCTGGAGAGGAACTCGATCGCCTCGATTGGAAGATTATGGCGTCGTCGCTGCGAGATATGGAGAGAGCTTTTTCCATGTTTTATCCTTACCGCCACGTTCGCAAAATTGTGATTTTTGGTTCGGCGAGGGTGTCGCCGACATCGGCGGAATATTTGCTAGCCAGAGATTTTGCACGGGCGATCGCCCAGCAGGGATTTATGGTGATTACTGGTGGCGGTGGGGGGATTATGCAGGCGGGGAATGAGGGGGCGACTGCGGAACGTTCTTTTGGGCTCAACATTCAGTTACCTTTCGAGCAGAGTTCTAATCCTTTCATTGCGGGCGACTCCAAGTTGCTCAATTTTAAATATTTTTTCACCCGCAAGTTATTCTTTCTCCGGGAAAGCGATGCTTTGGCTTTGTTTCCCGGCGGTTTCGGCACTCTGGATGAGGCTTTTGAGTGTCTGACTTTGACTCAAACTGGCAAGTTTGGGCCGGCCCCTTTGGTTTTGCTCGATCGACCCGGAGGCGATTATTGGCACGATTGGGATTATTTTGTACAAAAACAATTGCGTGGTCGGGGTTTGATTTCAGCCGACGATCGCAGCCTGTACACAATTACAGATGATATAAATGTCGCTTGTGAGGCGATCGCGAGTTTTTATCTGGTTTATCACTCCTGCCGCTACGTGGATGGAAAACTGGTAATTCGCTTGAAGTCTCAACTTTCTGAGGAGAATGTCGATCGATTAAATACTAATTTTAGCGATATTTTGGTAGACGGTAAAATCGAAAAAAGTCAAGCTCTGCCCGCCGAAGCCACGGATGAAACCTTTGCTTTACCGCGCCTAGTTTTGCATTTCAACCAGCGGGATTCGGGGCGGCTTTATCAGCTAATTGCTGCGATTAATCAAATGGGAGCGACATCGCCGGCGGCGGCGCATCCAGAACAAAAATAGTTATAGCAGTTGACAGTTGGTAGGGGCGGTGCCCCCGTGCCCGCCCTCTTAATTAGCAGTTGACAGTTATGGTACCCGAATCAAACCGTCGATCGATCGCGGGTGCATCTGATTTTTGCAAATATATTCGTAGGGGCGAAGCATTTCGGCAGTCAATCTCTGGTTCTCACTCATAAATTATGTGCCGAAATGCTTCGCCCTTGCCAAATTAAGATGCACCCTCGATCGCGGGGTAGCTTGCGTCAGTCAGATGGGGTAGAAGTCCTAAGAAAGTAAAAAATTAAGGGCAAAAGGTATGGCTTACAGCGATTTTAGTTTGGCAAGCATCAAAAAATCTTTAAATTTAACGATTTCGCCCAGACAAGATTTGTTTTCCGCCGTACCTGATTTACAATGCAGCAATTATTTAACAGAAACTTTAGCTTATAATGTGCCTTTTGCTCTGGCGAGGAATACGGAAAAATCGCGATCGGAAATGATTATTGCGCCGATTTTGCTGGAACTTACCTCGAACAGCAAGAAGGCTCACACTGTACCTGTACGTTTGTCAGTGTCGAGATGAATTGCGCGTGAGTTGAGGAGTGTAGTCTGACCACATTTGAGCGCAGCGAAAACCGGGAAGACTACGACGACGAAACGAGCAAAATATTCTGTTTTTGGTGAAACAATCATCAAAAATGTGTTACTATGAATATGTAAACACGGTAAGGTCGATACCATGTATAGAGCAGTTAAGATGAGAATTTATCCTACAGGCGAGCAAGAATCATATCTAGCTCAATGTTTTGGCAATACTAGATGGTTGTGGAATCATATGCTTAATGCAACAACCACCGCGTACAAAGAAACAGGCAAGGGGCTTTCTAAAGCAGCTATGGATAAGTTGCTTCCGGGACTAAAAAAAGAATTTGAATGGTTGGGACTAGCTTATAGCCAAGTTTTACAACGAGTAACATTCAATCTTTCAAGTGCGTTTGTCAATTTCTTTGAGGGTCGTGCTAAATTCCCTAACTTTAAATCTAAACATGGTAAGCAATCAATTCAATATCCCCAAAATATCAAACTGATGCCAGAGGATTCTGTTATTAAGTTTCCCGGTAATCTGGGGTTAATGAAAACTGTGTTTCACAAACAACTACCTGATGCTAAATTCACGACTGTAACAATATCGAGAAATGCAGACGGCAGGTACTACGCATCTATTCTTTTTAACCAAAATGACAATCCGGTAGTTGCAATTAGGGAAGCTATCGGCGTTGACTTAGGATTGAAGCACTTTGCTATAACTTCCGAAGGCTCAAAATATGACCTACCTAAAAAGCAATTAGCCAAACTAGAAAATAATAAAAAATGCAAACATAAAAAATTAGCTAAAAAGACAGATAAAACTTCTAATAAACGTCGTAAAGCTAGACGAATATTAGCCAAAGTTTCTAGCAAAATAGCTAGAATTCGTGAAGACTTTCTACACAAGCTATCTCGCAAAATAGCCTACGAAAACCAAGTTATTTGTGTAGAAGATTTGGCAGTTAAGAACATGGTAAAAAATCCCAACTTGGCAAAATCGATATCAGACCAAGGATGGGGGATGTTTCAAACCATGCTCAAGTACAAAGCTGAGAAATTTGGTCATACCTACCAAGAAATAGGACGTTTTTTCCCATCTTCTCAACTTTGTAGCGAGACTCTACTACCAATCCCGATGCTACAGAAAGGCTATGATTCATTGGGCGTAAGGTTTGTAGATTGTCCTCACTGCCAGAAACAGCATGATAGAGATATTAATGCTGCAATCAATATTAAAAATGAAGGTTTGCGACTTTTGGAGTTAGGAACTAGCTCTTCTGCCCTTGGAGGGGATGTAAGACCAAAGTTATCAGGACGTAAAAAAGCCATGAAGACCGAGGCAATCCCCAATGAATTGGGAAGCCTACACCCTATCTGTGCTCAGATGGGTGTTGGGTAGTTCACCAGACTGTTTCCCGATCGCATTAGTTTGTTTTCGGGTGTCGATTTTACGGTTGATAGCGACTTGGGATTAAACGGGAGTTGCGATTTTCTGATTAGCCGATCGGTAGAACTTTTGATTCTAAGCGCACCTGCGATTTTAATCGTTGAGGCAAAAAAGGAAAATATTAATGCTGGGTTGGGTGAGTGCGTGGCGGAAATGTATGCAGCGCAACTGTATAATGAGCGCGAGGGAAATCAGGTATCAAAGATTTATGGAGTGGTGACAACGGGAGAAATTTGGAAGTTTTTGATACTGGAAGGGCAATCAGTTAAAATAGATTTATTAGAGTATTTTTTGAATGAAGTTGATAAAATTTTGGGGATTTTGGCGATCGGCATTCAAAACAGTTGAGAGTTGACCACAATCAAAAGGGTTTGTAGTGAGGACTTTAGTCCTTAGGAATCAAGGACTAAAGTCCTCACTACAAACCAGATCGCGGGTAATTGACCAGACATGACATAAGCAGTAAAAACCAATCTAAAATCTAAAATGTAAAATCTAAAATCCCCTGACTCAAAATGCTAGACATCCTGCTAATTGCAACTTTAGGATTTCTCGGCAGTTTCGGACACTGCGCCGGAATGTGCGGCCCGCTGACAGTGGCTTTTTCCCTGTCAAGTACCGACAAAGATAAATTAGCTTCTTTCCGCTTTCACCTGCTATTAAATGTGGGAAGAATTGTGGCTTATGCTTTAGTTGGCGCTGCAATTGGCGGAGTGGGTTCGGTATTGATTGCAGGCGGGCAAATGGCAGGTATCGGTAGCGGGTGGCGGCGGGCGATCGCCATTATCACCGGTACAATGCTAATTTGGTTTGGATTGGTACAAATTAAACCGGGTTTGCTCCCACGTTTGCCATTGCTGCACCCAGTTTCGCACGATCGCATCAGCAGTGCAATGACCAAGATTTCAACTCAAAACAACTGGTGGATACCGTTAGCTTTGGGTTTGCTTTGGGGTTTAATTCCCTGCGGTTTCCTGTACGGGGCGCAAATCAAAGCGGCAGAAACCGGAAACCCAATTTTGGGTGCGGCAACGATGTTTGCTTTTGGAATGGGCACGCTGCCAACTATGCTGGGAGTGGGATTTTTTGCTGGCAGATTCAGCACCGACAAACGCAGTCAACTGTTTCGTGCGGGCGGTTGGGTGACAGTGGCGATCGGGATCATTACTCTGTTGCGAACCGATGAAATGGTCGATCTGACAGGCCACGCAGCGCTAATATGCTTGATGCTAGCACTGATTGCGCGTCCGCTCAGCAAGTTTTTGCCGCCACTGTTGCGCTACCGTCGGGCTTTCGGTGTCGGTGCGTTTGCGATCGCCCTTGCCCACACGTTTCATATGCTAGATCATACGCTGCAATGGAATTTTGACGCTGTATCTTTTATGCTGCCGCAGCATCAATTAGGGATGGCATTGGGAATGCTGGGACTGCTGTTGATGATACCGGCGGCGGTGACAAGTTGCGATCGCATTCAGAATTATTTAGGGAAGCGGTGGCGGCAAATTCATTTGCTAACAGTACCCGCTTTCTTGCTGTGCGCCCTTCACGCAGCCCTCATCGGTTCCCACTATCTCGGCGGTTTTGAATGGAAGTTGTACGATCGACTGCTGACAGCCGTCTTAGCCGCGGTTGCGGTGTTAGTTTTGTTAGTGCGATCGCGCTTATTTTGGTCAATTTTATCACTGGATAATTTCTATGTTGCACCTGTCAAACAAAAGTAAAACTTTAGGATTGTTAGTCTTCTTGGGATTGCTAGTACAAGCCGGAATATTTCCCATACCGCAGCTAAACACAACTGCGATCGCCCACGAAGTCGAAATCTCGGGAGATGTCGCCGCTACCTTTCACCTAGAACCAAACCACAATCCCCGCGCCGGAGAAACTGCAAAAGTGTGGTTTGCACTGACTCGCAGGGGCGGTCAAATTATCCCCTTAGAGCAGTGCAACTGCCAGCTAGCCGTTTATCCAAAAAATCACAAACAGGGGGATAAACCGCTGATGGAACCGCCTTTAAAAGCCGTATCTGCCGAGCGATACCAAGGCATTCCCGGAGCAGAAATTGTATTTCCCAAGGCAGGAATCTACGAGTTAAAACTCAGCGGAACGGCGAAAGCATCGGCTAAATTTAAACCCTTTAAACTCAGTTATAAAGTCACCGTTCGCTAATAGAATATCCCCCTAAAAAACATCAATCTTGTAGGGGCGGGTTCACCGAAATAACCGCCAAAAAGAAACAATCTCGTAAACCCGCCCCCACCCAACCATAAATTCAAATGTACCTATTTCTTTAAACCCTTTAAAATCAGTTATAAAGTCACCGTTCACCAATAGAATATCCCCTAAAAAACATCAATCTTGTAGGGGCGGGTTCACCGAAATAACCGCCCAAAACAAACAATCTCGTAAACCCGCCCCCACCCAACCATAAATTCAAATGTACCTATTTCTTTAAACCCTTTAAACTCAGTGATAAAGTCACCGTTCGCTAATAGAATATCCCTAAAAAACATCAATCTTGTAGGGGCGGGTTCACCGAAATAACCGCCCAAAACAAACAATCTCGTAAACCCGCCCCCACCTCGTAAACCCGCCCCCACCTAACCATAAATTCAAATGTACCTATTTCTTTAAACCCTTTAAAATCAGTTATAAAGTCACCGTTCGCCAATAGAATATCCCCTAAAAAACATCAATCTTGTAGGGGCGGTTTCACCGAAACAACCGCCAAAAACAAACAATCTCGTAAACCCGCCCCCGCCCAACCATAAATTCAAATGTACTAAAATTGTATCCCCGCATCAACAAACATCAATATTGTAAGGGCGGGTTCACCGAAATAACCGCCCCTAACAAACAATCTCAAAAACCCGCCCACCCAACCATAAATTCAAATGTACCTATTTCCCAATAAAAACAACCGATAAATGTATTAAGAAACACAAATCAAATCTGTATAAAACCTTAAAAATTCCCAACCCTACAAAATGTCACGAAGTTTTACATTACATTGTAGTTAATGTCAATTCTAAAAATTGTGCAAACTAATCTCTGTTGAACTGACCAAAGGACACAAACATGGATATCTTATCTAACACCGTGGCCCTATCGCGGATGCAATTTGCGCTAACCGCCATATTCCATATGCTGTGGCCGGTTCTCACTACAGGAATGGGAATTTATCTGGTAATTGTTGAGGGAATGTGGCTGAAAACTCGCAACCCAGATTATTACCGTCACGCTCGTTTTTGGTCGCAACTTTATGTCCTAAACTTCGGGATTGGTGTCGCTTCCGGGATTCCGATGGAGTTTCAATTCGGGACAAACTGGGCGCCGTTTTCCGAAGCAGTTGGCGACTTTTTTGGCAGCATTTTAGGGTTTGAAGCTTCCATGGCATTTATGCTGGAAGCAGGCTTTTTAGGGATTATGCTGTTTGGTTGGGGGCGCGTTCACCCGATCGTCCATTATTTCGCTACCATCATGGTAGCCTTCGGCGCAAACCTATCCACAGTCTGGATTTTAGTCGCTAACTCCTGGCTGCAAACTCCCGCCGGCGGAGAAATGATCGACGGCAAGTTTGTTGTCACCGATTACTTCCAAGCAATTATGAACCCCTTCGCATTAAACAGCATTCTACATATGTTTTTTGCGACGTTAGAAACTTCCCTGTTTGTAATTGGTGGAATTAGCGCTTGGTACATTCTAAATAAGCGCAACGAAGCCTTCTTTTCCAAATCTTTAAAGATTGCCATAGCAACGGCGATCGCAGTTGCACCTTTACAGATATTCATCGGACATTTGAGCGCCGAACAAGTCTATCACTATCAGCCGACCAAATTAGCAGCGATCGAAGCTAAATGGGAAACCTCAGCAGCCGGAGAATCAGCCGATTGGACTTTGCTAGCTTTGCCTAATGAAAAAGCCCAAAAAAATGACTGGGAAATTAAAATTCCCAATGGCTTAGGATACGTTCTAGAATTCAAACAAAAACTTTCCGAACCAGTCCTCGGTTTAAAGGAATGGAAACCAGAAGATCGACCCCGGATGGTAGGTTTAATCTACTATTGTTTCCGCATCATGTCCGGGATTGGATTCTTCTTTGTAGGATTGATGCTGTTCAGTACAATTCAGTGGATGCGAGGCAAACTTTCCGCTGAAAATATTAGCAGTCAACCTTGGTTGATGCGCGCTTGGATCTTAGCAGCACCCCTGGGATATATCGCTGTAGAATCGGGTTGGATTGTGCGCTGTGTAGGCAGACAACCCTGGGTTTTATACGGGCAAATTCGCACGGCTGACGGGGTATCAAATATCCCCGCTAGCAATGTTTTAACTTCTCTGAGTTTCTTTGCTGTTATTTACAGCTTTTTGTTTGTTTGCGCCTTGTATTTTGGCAGCCGCATTATCCGCAAAGGCCCGAATTTGAATCTGTCAGTACCTGGTTTAGACAATCAACCTGCGATCGAAACTGAACCCGCAGAACACATTCCCGATCAACGCCCTGTAGAAGCACAACAATAGGAGATTTTATGCAAGCTTTGGAGCATTTTCTCCCGCAAGTCTGGTTCATCATTTTGGGTTTATTTCTTTTGCTCTATGTCATGCTAGACGGCTTTGACTTAGGGGTGGGAATATTATCTTTGACTGCTTCTGATGACGAGCGCCGAGGCATTTTAATGACCAGTCTGGGCAATGTTTGGGATGCTAACGAAACATGGCTGGTTTTAATGGGAGGCGCTTTATTTGGTGCATTTCCCCTAGCTTACGGCACAATTTTAACTGCCTTGTACATACCGATTTGTATGATGCTTTTCGGTTTGATATTTCGGGCGGTGGCCTTTGAGTTTCGCGAGCATTCTAACCGGAAGTTGTTTTGGAATTATGCTTTTGGTGCGGGCAGTTTTTTGGCTGCTTTAGCTCAAGGATTTGCCCTCGGCGCGGTGCTTGAAGGCATTGCGGTGGATGAAGCGGGTCACTTTGTGGGGACTACTTGGGATTGGCTGGATTGGCGATCGATCTTGGTGGCTTTGACGCTGGTTCAAGGCTATGTTTTGATTGGTTCCACCTATCTAATTATGAAGACTGAGGGGGAACTGCAAACACATCACTATCGCACGGCTAAAATTGCGGCGGTGACGACGTTAATCGGAGCGATTTTGATTACCGTCGCCACTCCGGTTTTTTATGAAAGTACCAGAGCAAGATTGTTTGAGAAACCGCTAGTTTATGTGTTTGTAGCGATTCCTTTGCTGGGATTGCTATTAGTTGGACTCTTGCTCAGAAGTCTCAATCGCAAAGAAGAACGGACGCCATTTGTCTGGACGATTATGATTTTCTTGCTCAGTTTCATCGGTTTGGGATTGATTGTTTTTCCCTACATTATTCCCACACAACTCACGATTTACCAAGCGGCGGCGGCACCCAGCGCCCTGGTATTTATGATTGTGTTCATCGGCTTTCTGATCCCGATCATGATTTTCTACAACATCTACAACTACGTAGTATTTCGGGGTAAGGTTGCTGGCGGCCATTACGGCGAATAAAGCAGCATAACACTGCAAATCCAAGTAAAGACACCCAAATCTCCCCAGATTTAAAATTAATCCGATCTGGGGATATTTGGGTGTCTTTGCTGTTGACAAGTATCGATTTCTGAGCGTCAGGGTTCTGATTTATTAATCAAAAAAATATAAAACTTTTTGTTTTCGCCCGCAAAATTAAGTGAATCTACTTATAAGAATGCTGAAAATTTCTGTATAATTAGTAGAGAAAATGATTTCTATGCTCTTTTTGTCTGGCAACAGTTACAAGTTTTGGCTGTGTTTGCCTAACTATTGTCTCAGGTGCGTCGAGGCGAGATTGTCGCTTTTTTTCAGGATTTAAGGGTGTCCCGGTACGAGGAACCTTACTGTTCTGTGAGTTTTGAGAATTAGTAGAAATAGAGTAACTCGTAAGTTGGCTAGTGATATTACGCAAATAATATGTATTATTTTACACCTAATTCAATAATTTATGTCTGAATTTTTAGACGGCGATCGAGAAATCAATCCCCCATCAGCAGCAGACGATCGCACTTTGATTTGTTTCAGAGAGAGGAAATTGCAGACTATTTGGGAAACTGCCCTAGATGCGATCGCGATCGCCGATGACAAAGGGCGATACCTCGATGTCAACCCCGCCGCCTGCGAATTGTTTGGACTAAAAAGAGAACAACTCCTCGGGCGCTGCATCTGGGAGTTTGCAAAACCAAGCTGGAATTTTCAACAAATGTGGGAAGAATGCCAGCAACCGGAAAAAGTGCAGGGTGAATTTGAGTTAGTGCGGGCTGATGCAGAGATTCGCACCGTCGAATATGCAATAACGCTCAACTTTTTGCCTCACCGCTACTTGTTAGTCATGCGAGATGTTACAGGCTGCAAACAAGCCGAAACACAAGTCGAAGAACTTACCCGCCAACTCGCCCAAACCCAAGCTCAACTTCGGGAAGCAGGTATCGCACCGGAGAGTCCAATCAGTCCCACAGATACTGGTATTTTAGAGCAAATTGCCCGCCACATCCCGGGCGTTATTTATCAGTTTCGCATGGATATTGATGGTGGTTTCCATTTTCCCTATGCCAGCGGCAGGCTGGAAGAGATTTACGGCGTTACCCGAGAACAAGTGCAACAAGATGCGAGTTGTATTTTCAATCACCTCCATCCTGAAGATTTCGATCGCGTTTATCAATCGATTCTCGATTCTGCCCAACATCAGACACCTTGGTGTTGCGAATACCGGCTGTGTTTTCCCGACGGGCGGTTGCGGTGGTTGCGCGGCGATTCTACACCGCAGCGACAACCCGATGGCAGCACTATTTGGCATGGCTATGTTCGGGACAATACCGAGAGCAAAGCCGCAGAAATTGCCATCAAAACCAGTGAAAACAGATTCCGCACGATCGTGGAAAATCTCAACGATATGGTTTATATCGTCAATCCCGATACCACCTTCAGCTATGTCAGTCCCCAATTAAAAGAAATCATAGGATATGAAGCAGCAGAAATGTTACATGAGAGTTTTGCTAAGTGGGTTTATACAGAAGATTTACCAATTTGTAAAAATACTCTCGATCGCTCTTTGCAAGGTGAGAAACTGCGGGGATCTGAGTACCGAGTTTTGCATCGAGATGGCAACTATTACTGGCACTCTGCCAATGTATCCGCGATCGTAAATGACGCTGGAGAATTCGTTGCCTGTTTGGGAATAGCGCGTTACATCCACCCTCAAAAACAAGCACAAATCGCTTTAGAAGAAAGTAACAGCCGCTGGCAGTTGGCTATAGAAGGAGCGGGAGATGGCACTTGGGACTGGAACCTCAAAACCAATGAAGTCATCTTTTCCAGGCAGTGGAAAGCGATGCTGGGCTATGCAGAACACGAAATTGTGAATAATTTAGCAGAGTGGGACGGTCGGGTACATCCAGAGGATAAAGCTCAATGCTATATAGATTTTGCCAAACATTTTCGCGGCGAAACTTCTACCTGTCGCAACGAACACCGCCTGCGCTGCAAAGACGGTTCTTACAAGTGGATTTTAGACCGGGGTCAGGTGGTGGAATGGGACGAGGAATGTGAACCGATGCGGTTTATCGGCACTCATTGCGATATCAGCGATCGCAAAACCGCAGAATTAGAGTTAGCTGCCTCTCAAGCAGAATTAATCGCACTATTTAACGCCATGCAGGATGTGATTATGGTGCTCGATGCAGAGGGACGCTATCTCAAAATATCTCCCAGCTCGGCTCCCTTGTTGTACAAACCTACCGCTCAAATTTTAGGCAAAACTCTTCACGAAGTTTTACCCAAAGAATCAGCAGATTTTTTCCTAGAGTCGATTCAAGAAGCGATCGCCAATCAATGCGTGACGCAGTTGGAATACTCGTTACCAATTGGCGATCGCTCAGTCTGGTTTGATGCCAGGATTTCTCCCATGTCTCAAGAGCAAGTGGTGTTTGTCGCCAGAGATATCACCGATCGCAAACGCCAACAGCTAGCTCTCCGCTTAGTAGTCGAAGGTACGGCGGCAAAAACCGGCGCAGCATTCTTCAAAAGCTGCGTTCAATATCTCGCCCAGGCACTAGAAGTTCGATATGCTTTGATTGCTGAATTTGGTGACTCTGAAAAAACGATCGCCACAACTCTAGCATTTTGGGCGGGAGATGAATTTGGGGATAATTTTACTTACCATCTATCCGAGACACCCTGTCAAAATGTCGAGCGGTGTACCGAGATATGTCGGTATCCCAATCTCTTGCAGTGCTGGTTCCCCAAAGATGATAATTTAGCAAGTTTCCCAGCCCAAAGTTATGCGGGTGTACCGATTGTAGATGCCGCTGGAAATTGTTGGGGATTGCTCGTAGTGATGGATACTGAGCCGATGGTGAAATATCTAGAAATGCAGTCAGCTATCTTGAGAATATTTGCCACCCGTGCGGCTGCGGAAATGGAACGGATGCAGGCGGAAGCAGCAGTGCGTAAATCAGAAATTCAACTGCGGCTGCAAACTGAAGAATTAGAAGCAACCCTGAAAAAGTTGCAGGATACCCAAACTCAGTTAATTCAAGCGGAAAAAATGTCTAGTTTGGGTCAATTAGTCGCCGGAATTGCCCATGAAATTAACAATCCAGTCAGTTTTATTTATGGCAATATTCAACCTGCTACCGATTGTGCGAGCGAGTTAATTCAACTAATTCATCTTTACCGAGAGCATTATCCGATTCCGCCCCAGGCGATTGCCGATTTTATCGAAGATATCGAGCTTGAGTATCTAGAAAATGATTTTTATAAGCTGTTGAAATCGATGAAAACTGGAGCCGCGCGCATCAGCGATATTGTTAAGTCGCTGCGGACTTTTTCGCGGTTGGACGAAGCGGATTTAAAAAGCACAGATGTTCACGAGAATCTCGAAAGTACCTTAGTGATTTTACAAAATCGCTTGAACGGTAGGGCGGGAAAACCAGAAATTATTGTCGCCAAATATTATGGTGAAGTACCTCTGGTTGAATGTTATGGCGGTTTGTTAAATCAGGTATTTATGAATTTGCTGGTGAATGCGATCGATGCGATCGAACAAAGGCGAGAAAGCCTAGAACCCAGCGCCAAATTAAATTATATTGGTCGGATCGCGATCGCCACTTCGTTCGCTGCTGACAATCGCGTGTCGATCTCGATTCATGATAACGGTTGCGGGATAACTCCCGAAGTTCAAGAAAAAATATTTAATCCCTTTTTTACGACTAAACCGGTGGGTAAAGGTACGGGGATGGGGCTAGCAACTAGCTATCAAATTGTCACGGAAAATCATCGGGGGAAGTTGCGGTGTTTTTCGACACCCGGAGAGGGGACGGAGTTGGCGATCGAGTTGCCAACTTGCAAGTAAAATTATCTATAGCTAGTTTATAATGGAAGCTCGATCGCAAATTCCGTCCCTTCACCCAAAACCGAATGGCAGATCAAGGTTCCGCCGTGTTTTTCCACCACAATTCGGTAACTGATGGCTAAGCCCAAACCGGTGCCTTTCCCCATCGGTTTTGTGGTGAAAAACGGGTCAAATAATTGGTGGCGCACGTCTTCTGTCATGCCGATCGCATTATCGGCAATCCGGATGCAAATAATATTTTCGTTAAGGGCTTCTGTGCGAATGCTAATAGTTGGTTTCCAGTCGCTACTACCGGATCGCCTTTTTTGCTTCCAAGCATCTTCCAAGGCGTCAATACTGTTGCTAACCAGATTCATGAATACCTGATTTAGCTGGCCTGGATAACATTCAATTAAGGGTACTTTTCCGTAATCTTTGATGACTTTAATTTCGGGATATTCGGATCTAGCTCGCAGTTTGTTGTGCAAAATTAGCAGTGTGTTGTCTATGCCTTCATGAAGATTGGCAGGCTGTTTTACCGACTCGTCTAAACGCGAGAAGTTTCGCAAACTCAGAACTATTTCGCGAATGCGATCTGCTCCCATTTTCATCGAAGAGAAGATTTTTAGCAAATCTTCTTTCAGGAATTCTAAATCTATGTTTTCAATATATTCTTGAACTTCTATTTGTGGTTGAGGATAGTGTGTTTGGTAAAGTTCCACAAGCTTCAATAAGTCTCTCATATATTCGGTGGCGTAGGAAATATTGCCGTAGATAAAACTGACGGGATTGTTGATTTCGTGGGCGACTCCTGCTACCATTTGACCGAGACTTGACATTTTTTCGGTATGAATTAGGTGAGCTTGAGTTTCTCGAAGTTCTTTGAGAGCTATTTCTAGCTGCTGGGCTCTGTTGTTGGCGATCGCCTCGGAGAGTCGCAAAGCATCCTCCGCTGCTTTGCGCTCTGTCACGTCAAAAATGGCGCCGTTGAGGGATAAAATTTGACCGTCTGGATTGAAAATAGCTTGACCTTTTTCGGAAACCCACCGCAGGTTTCCGTTGCTGTGAATCAGGCGATATTCGATCGCGTAGGGTTGTCTTGTCTTAATTGCCCGATCGACAATTTTATCGATCTGCCCCACGTCATCGCCATGAACTATGCTAGCAAAAGCTTGCACGGGTTTTTGCATAAAGTTATCTGCCGGATAGCCGGAAATAGCTTCTATGCCGCTGCTGATAAAAGTTAAGCTCGATCGCCCCGCAGCACTGCAACGGTAAACTGCGCCGGGAATATTGGAAACTAACGATCTAAATTCTTGTTCCCTTTCCCGCAAAGCTGCCTCAATCCGCTTGCGATCGCTAATGTCGCGAGCAAAGGCGCACTGATATTCTTTGCCGTTAAATTGCCAATGGTCGATCGTAATTTCTACTGGAAAAATGCGACCGTATTTAGTGATGTGGTGAACTTCTATATTAACGGAACCGCACCTTTTTAAGACTTTCCAGTGCAAATTCCAAGCAGTTTCGGGAAAATCGGGATTGATGTCGTGCACAGTTAGATCGAGCAATTCTGTGGCAGAATATCCCAACGAACTGCAAGCGGCGTCGTTGACGTACAAAAATTTACCGTCCGCTCCGATCCAGAATACCGCATCTGCCGATCGGTCGAGCGCAAATTGAGCCAATTGCAACTTTTCCTCAATCCGGTGGCGATCGGCAATTTCTTTTTGTAATAGTTCGCTTAACGAACTGAGAGTTAAAGTGCGATCGACAATATCATCTGCCGGTGGTTTTGCCAATTCTGCTGTCTGTGTATCATCTTGCTGCTGATTTTCTGCTAGCTGTTTTAACGGCTGTTGTGGAAGATTTTCTGTGAGATTTAAGTCAGATTCGGTAAATGCTTTCGGCATCAGGGCGATCGCGAATGCGGCTAAGAGCAAAGAAATCACACCACTTGCAGCTTTGAGATCTACCGACAGCCAATCAATGGAATGCCAAAGCGTCCAAACTTGCGTTAATTGAGCAGCGCCGCAGCCCAAAAAACCGACAGCAAATAGCCCTCCAATCTTGTTGTGAGAACTTTGGCGGGTAAAATAAACCAAAGATAGCGCCACAGAGCAATAAGCGAGTGCCGTCAGCGAGTCAAAAACAGCGTACAGTCGCAACTGGGCCAGCCCGTCGCAGCCAAGTGCGGAAGATGCAGGCAGTGTTGCATAAAAAAATGTTAATAATTCTTGCATAAATTTCAAGAAAAAAGTTATTTGCAGCAATCCAAATCCATCAAATATAATTATTTGATTTCGGTGGCTGAAAAATATTTACATAATTATATACTTTTTTCATTTTTTATGAAACAGCTATTTTTGCATGGAATGTCAAAACTGTGTAGCTTCGGCTGACAGTTGACAGTTGACAGTTGCCCTGTGATAGTTGACAGTTGACGGTTTAAACAATACCGATGCAACCGGAAACGATATCAAAGGGTGGTAATGGGGAAAAAGGCAATTGGTAGTTCCTGTAAGCTGACTGAAGTTTCTGGGAGTAAAAATAATCGCGCGCAGTGTTTCCGATCCCTGGTGCTTCTAGAATAATTTTCGATATAGCGGTTTTCAGAAAGATAAGGTATGTTGTTGGGCTTTAGCCCTGTGAGTTTAGTAGTTATATGAGCTGTCAGTTATACCTCATCTTTTTGAGAAAGGCTATAAATTATGTACCGAAATGCTTCGCCCTTGCCTAAATGAGATGAACGCAAATACGTAGTTGCGAACTTAGCGCTTTTTGTTTAGATCGTGAAGAGCGCTGAAGCGCAACTACGTACCTAGGATGATAATCAATAATAGCGCTTTTTGCTGGGATTGTTAAGAGCGCTGAAGCGCAACTACGTACCTAGGATGATAATAAATAATAGCGCTTTTTGCTGGGATTGTTAAGAGCGCTGAAGCGCAACTACGTACCTAGGATGATAATCAATAATAGCGCTTTTTGCTGGGATTGTTAAGAGCGCTGAAGCGCAACTACGTACCTAGGATGATAATCAATAATAGCACTTTTTGCTGGGATTGTTAAGAGCGCTGAAGCGCAACTACGTACCTAGGATGATAATAAATAATAGCGCTTTTTGCTGGGATTGTTAAGAGCGCTGAAGCGCAACTACGTACCTAAGATGATAATAAATAATAGCGCTTTTTGCTGAGATTATGAAGAGCGCTGAAGCGCAACTACGTACCTAAGACGACAACCAAACGGCCCTGACTTCCTCCCCGAAATTGCGGGGAGGGAGTTACAAATTCACAAATGATTTAGGATTGCTATGACCCAGATTGCCAGCCGCAAAAATATCTATTTTTGCGCTAGCCAATCCACAGTTAATTAAGCACCACCAAGCACCAAATGCACCAGAGTCCGAACGCCAAAACCAGTTGCTCCAGCGCCGTTATAGCCGTTTTCCTTGTCGCTCCAAACTGGGCCAGCAATATCTAAATGCGCCCAAGGAGTGTCCTTAACAAACTGCTTCAAAAATAGCGCCGCCGTAATCGAACCGCCGTAACGAGGCCCTGTGTTTTTCATGTCAGCGTGCAAAGCCTTCAAGCCATCAAAATACTTTTCTTCCATCGGCATTCGCCAAAACTTTTCGCCTGCCAATTCTGAGGCGGCGACTATTTCGGCGGCGACGCTATCTTGAGGACTCCACAAACCGGCGATATCTTCGCCCAAAGCAATGACGCAGGCGCCAGTTAGAGTGGCTAAATCGACAATTACGTCAACTCCCAACTTATCAGCAAATACCAAAGCATCAGCGAGGGTTAAACGACCTTCGGCGTCGGTATTATTGACTTCAATTGTTTTGCCGTTGGAAGCTGTGAGGATGTCTCCAGGGCGCATGGCGTGGCCGCTGATCATGTTTTCGGTGACGGCGCTGATAAAGTGAACTTCGACATCTGGTTTGATGTGTCCGATCGCCTTTGCGGCTCCCAAGGTAGCAGCGGCACCGCCCATATCTATTTTCATCATTTCAATACCGCTGCCGGCACCTTTGATGTTCAAACCGCCGGAATCAAAGGTTAATCCTTTGCCGACGATCGCAATTTTGCGCCGCGGTGTGCCTGCGGGTTTGTAAGTCAGGTGGATGAATTTCGGCGGCAAGTCGGATGCTTTGGCAACCCCGAGAAAGGCTCCCATGCCTAGTTTTTCGCACTCTGCTTGCTCTAATATTTCTAATTCTAAACCGCATTCTGCTGCTAGACTTTGAGCGGTTTCGGCCATGGTAATCGGGGTGACATAATTGGCCGGCGCTGCGACTAATTCCCGTGCTAAAATAACTCCGGCTGTGATTTGGCGAGCGCGGGCGATCGCACTTTCGGTACCGGCGAAACCGAGTAAATGAATTTGTTCTACTTGCGGGCTTTTGTCGTCGGGTTCCGATTTGAAGCGGTTGTCTTGATTCAGGGAGAGCTCTACACCTTCGGCGATCGCACTTGCTGTCACATCCGGCGCGCTTTGCCACACCGGAAGGCTAATTCCGAGGGTTTTGCATTTCTCCTTTTTGGCTAACTTGGCGCACGCGCCCGCAGCTTGCCGCACGGTGTCTAATTTTAAGTCTGGGGCTTTCCCCAAACCGACGATCGCAATTTTGCGAATCGGACTATTGCCGCCGACACGGGCGATCGCACTCTGGCCCGCTTTGCCCTTAAAATCTACTTCCTGAATCAGCTCTTTCAACGTGCCTGCAAGCTTTTCATCTAATTGTGCCAAGTCGCCGGCGAGCTCCAAAGCGTCCTCAAATAGACCAATTGCCAGGGCATCTCCCGTCCAAGCAGAGGGGAGCGTATCGGTGACTAGAAATTCCATGTTTTGATTTACAGTTTAGATTTTAGATTTTTGATTGTACTTTGTCCTTGCTGGTTTGTCGTTTTTCCTTCGTTCGATTAAATAAATTTATCTCCTAAATTCTCCGCTACAGATCTAAATAAATTCTGGTACGATATCAGCCAAGTCCGCTGGCGATCGATTTTCTATTGTTATTTTCTTAAATTTTCCCATGCTAAAGCGACGAAAAACCCGAGTTTCTGTTTTAATTGGCGTTTCAGTTTGCATAATGGCGATCGGCTCTGTGGTTGGTGCGGCGAAATGGATGGGTGTAGGCCCCTTCCAGAAGGCTCAGCGTGCCAGAGATGCAGCCAATTCCGCATCTGAAGTCAAAATGCTGGTATCGCTGTCACCGAATGAGCGATCGGCAAAATTGGTTGAACTCGCCGCCAGTCAGTCTGCAAGTACCAACCCACAGCAGGAAATCTCCCCTCAAAGCCGCGCCCGCTACTTACTTGCCAGCGATTTAATCCAGCAAGGAAATGCCACCAAAGCATTAAAGTTACTGGACAATTTAGAGCAAGAATATCCACTTTTAGCTGCTCAAATTGCCCTCAAACGCGCGCAAGCTTACCAATTAAGCGGCGACAAAGGCAAAGCACAAAAAGCTTGGGAAGAACTGCTTAAAAACTATTCTAGCGATCCAGTATCTGCCGAAGCTTTGTATGTTTTAGGCAAGTCAAAACCAGAATATTGGAAGCAAGCAATTACAGAATTTCCCGCACATCCGCGCAGTGTAGAAATTGCCCGGAAGAAGTTAAAAGAAAATCCCAATCAGCCCGAGTTAATGCTGATAGTAGCAAAGCACGGTCATTATGTCAAAGATTACGGTACATTATTAGAACAACTGGCGCAGCAAAACAGCGCCACTTTGAAACCGGAAGATTGGGAAGCAATTGCCTTTGGCTATTGGGAAAAACAGGATTACGGCAAAGGAGCGATTGCTTACGGAAAAGCTCCCCGCACGGGTCAAAATCTTTACCGCAAAGCTCGCGGTTTGTGGCTAGACGGCAAAATCCCGGAATCGAGAATTGCCTATCAAGAATTAGTGCGAGATTTCCCGGATGCCGAAGATACTGGTATGGGTTTAATCCGGCTAGCACGGCTGAGCGATCCCAAGGATGCGATCGCCTATCTCGATCGCGCGATCGGCAAATTCCCCGATCGTGCCCCCGAAGCTTTGCTAGATAAATCCAAACTTCTCGACAAAGCAGGCAGCGGTGAATCCGCCTCACAAACCCGCAAGTTGCTATTGACAAAATACAACAATTCTGATAAAGCAGCCGAATTGCGTTGGGCGATCGCGCAACAGTATGCCAAAGGCGGAGATTTAAAATCAGCTTGGCAGTGGGCGAGGGAATTAACCACCCACAATCCCGACAGCGAACAAGCACCAGAAGCAGCATTTTGGGTCGGCAAATGGGCTATGCAACTCGGCCGCGAACAGGATGCCAAGACATCCTTTGAGTACACCATTGTACGCTATCCAGAATCATATTTCGCATGGCGATCGGCAGTATTTCTCGGCTGGCCAGTAGGCGACTTTACCACAGTCCGAGACTTATCTCCCAAGGTAGTGCAACAGCCTCAGCGCCCCGAACCAACCGCCGGATCTCCTGCATTAAAAGAACTGTATCAATTAGGTCAAGATAGAGATGCTTGGACATTGTGGCAAATAGAATTTACCAACCGCGTCGAACCAAGTATTGCCGAACAGTTTACCGACGGTTTAATGCGAATTGGAGTTGGAGACAATTTAGACGGTTTGTGGATGATTGGAAGTTTGCGCCAGCGCGAAAAACCCGATGATAGAACTGAATATTTGGCTCTCAGACAGCAGCCCGCTTATTGGCAAGCACTTTATCCCTTTCCTTACCTAGAAACCATTGTCAAATGGTCGCAAGAACGCAAAATAAATCCAGTATTAGTAACAGCATTGATTCGCCAAGAATCTCGGTTTATGCCCAAAATTAAATCAGTAGTTGGCGCGACAGGTTTAATGCAAGTAATGCCGGAGACAGGAAGTTGGGTGGCTGAGAAAATCAACCTTAAAAAGTATTCCTTGGAGGATGTAGACGACAATGTTAAACTCGGAACTTGGTATTTGGATCATACCCACGACGAGTACAAGAATAATTCGATGTTAGCTGTGGCGAGTTACAATGCTGGGCCGAATGCGGTAGCAGATTGGTTGAAGAGGTTTAGTTTTAGCGATCCGGATGCTTTTGCGGAAAAGATTCCGTTTCCTGAAACTAAAGGATATGTGAAATCGGTGTTTGAGAATTACTGGAATTATCTGCGGATTTACAATCCAGAAGTTAATCAGTTAATGAGCGAGCATTATGAGGCTGCTCAGAAAAAAGCCAAGCCTTAGTAATTTTTAGTTGTGAGAAACAGGCTTTCCGGCCTGTTCCACAATCAAATTAATTAGGTACGTTGTTGGGCTTCAGCCCTCTGTAGGCGTATATCTTAAACAGGGCTAAAGCCCAACAACGTACCTTCTATATAAAAATAGGTACGTTGTTGGGCTTCAGCCCTCTGTAGGCGTATATCTTAAAGAGGGCTAAAGCCCAACAACGTACCTTCTGTTCCAAAAATTGAAATTATGGGATTAAAACAAATCAGCGGCATCCCAAAGAATCGCGAGTGGAAATCCCAGTTTGAGAATTAATCCCGCTGGCTTTGCTGCACAATTCTTTAACTTGTGCGCCATCCATAATTGCATCAGTAAAATCAGCGCCAGTGATATCAGCTTCATCAAAAGTAGAACGCAACAAAATTGTTTCCACTAAAATTGCATCGCTTAAATCAGCCTTAGTAAATTTAATTTGATCGATCATGGCATTAGTTAAATTTGCGCCGTGCAAATTCGCTTCAGTCATCACCGAAGCACTCATAATTGCTCCCCGCAAATCGGCATTAGAAAAATTAGTTAAATCCATATTAGCGTTAGAAAACTCAGCGGCGCGCAGCGTTTGGCCAGAAAAATCGCGTCTGGTAAGTTCGGCATTGCTAAAGGACAGCGGCGGTGGGTAATATTTAGATTGAGCTTGGGCTGCGCGCGGCAGGATGAAGATGGTTAGCGCCAATAGGAATGCTGCTAGTTGCCGGAGTTTCATAAATCTGATGTCGTCGCAAGGTGGGTATTTGGTAGTGTATCCCGAACTTTGGTCGATCGCCCAAACAGCTACAATCTTAATTAAGAGTGATGGAGATGAAAAAAACGATATGGTAAGTTTTTTCTTAACTTGGATAGTAGCGGCCGTTTCGCTGGTGATTACCGCTAACATTGTACCGGGTATTGCGGTGACGAGCTTTCCGGCGGCGATGCTGGCTGCTGTGGTTATCGGATTTGTGAATGCGGTTGTCAGGCCGATTATTACATTGCTGACGCTGCCTTTCAGCATTCTGACTTTAGGTTTGTTTTTGTTTGTGGTGAATGCGATTTCGCTTTCCTTGGCTTCGTGGTTGGCGGGTGCTTTCAGTATCGGCTTTGCGATTAACGGTTTTTGGCCTGCTTTGTTCGGTTCAATTGTGTTGTCGTTGGTTTCTGGGCTAATTGGCCGATTTGTGAATGTCGGTGTCGAGCAGTAAGATATTATCGTAGATAGTCGATCGGGCAAACTGCAACCGCCACTGTAACAGAGCCTAGCATTTTTTCCGATCGCAAGACTTTTTTCGGAACTAAGAGCGGATGTGAACCGCAGATAAACGCAGATAAACGCAGATGATTGATGGATATCTGCGTTTTTTGGTGTTGGTGCACGGTGACAATTTGGGCGATCGCGCAAAGTGCAGCGGCTTCTGCTACGCTGGGCGTTCCCACTGCTGTTGCTGCAATATCTGAAGGATTGGGGACTTCAACGGAACTTAAAACATCAGCCGCAAAGGTTTTTAACGGCCAATTTCGCGATCGACAAAGTTCCAGCAAGCCGATTTCCCCTGCTTTAGTGTCTATCGTAGCAATACCTGCGATCGCACTTTCCGCTAAATGATAACTGCGACAGACATTTTGAATCGCAGTTTCGATTAATTCTCGCGAAGTTCCAGCCTTGCAACCTATCCCTACCCACAACACTCTCGGATGCCACTGAACCTTTGGCAAAACCGATTCCGGCGCAAATCTTCTCTGAGTAAAACTAATCCAAATTCGCCCTTTGATAGGTGATAGATTTTCCCCATCCCAAGACAAACAATGTTTTTCCGGCAGACTGTTTCGCCACAAAGTCGAACCAACTTCTTGAATTACTTCTACAGTTTCCCCTCTCTTCATCGCAGCCGCAACTTTCGTCCAGTCGCCTGTCCCGCGATTCCAACTCCTGGGAATGTCTAGCATCTCTAAAGTAAATTCATCGCTCATTATTCAATTATCTATTCCGTAGTTTCACTGAGACTGCAATCTTAAATTTTTTTTAACACTCTTTGTTGATTTTTTTTGTATAATAACTTTAGCACAAACTGCAAACAATTAAACATTTAATATGGTAGAACTGAACCAATTACTGTTAGAGTTTGAAAGCAACCTCACATGGGAATCTGTGACGCAAGAATGGAAAGAACGTCGCGACAGTTGGGTGAGTGACGTGCAAGCAGCAGTCGATCCGTCACAGTTAGCAGAATTTCTAGTTGAATTGGAATCAGACATCGAGTGGGAAGCGGTGCAAAATCAATGGAAACGGCGCCGGGAAAGTTGGGTAGAAGAATGTCAAGCAGCATCGACTCTTGAAGAAGTATCAAGTTTATTGCTGGAACTTGAAAGCAATACAACTTGGGAAGCTTTCGCCGATGAATGGCAGGAAAATCGGGATAATTGGGCACGGCAAATGTACGAGTTTAACGACGAGTAATAATTTACTCAATCAAAATCTATTTTCATAGTCAATGATGTCCCGGCTGTGCGGTTAATTATCTCGCTTCCCTCAATTACTTTAAATCCCGATCGCTCGTACAAATTCAGGGCCTGATTTGAGCTTCTGACACTCAAGGATACCGCTGGATAAGATGCTTTGGCTGCTGGCAACAAATGAGCCAGCAATTGAGTTCCTACACCCTGATTTGTGTATTCTGGAAGAACCGCGATCGCCAATTCCGGGATAGTATCGTCAATCCAGCCAAACCCCCTGTCATCCCCTGCAAACAAACGCAGCCACGCCGCTCCTACTGGCTGGCTGCTGTTCAATTCAATTGCTAGGAAGCCCATATCGCCTGCACGTCCCCAATGCTTGACATATTTCGCAATTAAAGGATGATTCACAACAGCTTCCACCGTTGATTCGCCTTCTTCTGCCATGTGCGCCGCTTCATAGAGCATTTGCCACAAAAAAGGCTCGTCTTCCTGCATTAAGGGCCGAATAGAATAGTCTAAGATTTTGTCCATAAGGTAGAAGAAAGTTCAGCAAAGGATGCGCTCCACGGATTTAACGAATGTGTTGAAGAATAAAGAAGGAAAAAACGCGAACTATAGCCTTTCTCAAAAAGATGAGGTATGACTGGCATCAGTATAACCGCTTAGACGTATAGGGCCCAAGCCCAACAACGTCCGCGAATCTTTCTGAGAACCGCTATACTAATGACTAATGATTAATGACGCTCGCGCTAATGACAACTAACAACTAACCACTGACAACTAAACACTGACAACTGACTAATCCTTAACCAAAACTCCATTCAGAAAAATATCTGCCAATCCTTCCGCCATTTCCTGCATTTCCTGCGGGGAAGCATTCGGCTCCATAATTGTATTTTGACTGAAACCGGCGACGGCAAACATTCCCAAAAATACCTGAGCGACAATCTTTGGATTCATCTTCCGATAAACTCCTTTTTCCATCGCCGTTTCAAAAAAAGCCTCAGCCACAATACTCATTTTTCCGATGACTTCCAACTGAATTTTGTCGCGCAAATCGGGATGAAACTGCGCCTCCAAAAAACATACCCGCATCATATCGCTATTCTCGCGGATATTTAGCATCCGCCTCCGCATCACTTGAGCCACTGCTTTGTAACTACCCATCTCGCTCAATTCCGTCAGCAAATCTGTCAGTATTTCCACCCATCCTTCCGTCGCCACCTCAACCAAAATCGCTTTTTTATTATCAAAATGCCGAAATAACGTACCCTCCGCCACCCCCGCCGCCGCTGCTAAATCCCGAGTTGTCGTACCGTCGTATCCGCTGCGGGCAAATAACCGCTGAGCTGCTTGTAAAATTCGCTTCTTGGTTTCTGTTTCTGAAGGAGGAGACTGATTAAAAATTCGCATGGCTTTGGAATCGGTAATTGGCGATTTAGAACTGGGGGTTTCGGACGGGCGGGCGAAATAATGTTAAGTTTTAAGTAGTGCGCGACTTTAATTCCAAACTCAAAACTCCTTGCCTGACCCTAGACCCTTTTTGAGATTTGCTGTATCAGCCTAACATCTGCGGCGCAACAGATCGCTTATGCGTCAAAAAATCTTTATCCTTAAACAAGAATCTCTTGTATTCGGCACAAACCTCTGGTTTGACAATCCAAAATCTAAAATCTAAAATCGAATGATCCCGCACTTCCAAAAACCACGCGCGGCGAAGCGATCCCGTAGGGAATCGCCCAAACCCAAAACTCGATTCATTGCCTCCCTGCTCGCCGCTGTACTGCTGTGGTGGGGAATTTCCCCCGAAATCGCCCTCGCTCGCGATAACCCTGCTAGCGGCTCGCAATTAGTGTCTGTGCAACCGTCGCTCGATCGCGTAATCAACCAAGTCACCGAATTTAAGCTCGACAATGGCATGACATTCGTGGTGCTCGAAAGGCCGAGATCTCCGGTAGCATCGTTTCTGATTCACGCCGACGTGGGAGGTGCCAACGAACCAGAGGGCCAAACCGGAGTCGCCCACTACCTGGAACATTTAGCTTTTAAAGGTACGCCAAAAATCGGCACTACCGACTACAAAGCCGAAAAGCCGCTGCTAGAAAAACAAGATAAACTCTTCGAGCAAATGCAAGCAGCGAAGGCAAGCGGCAAAACTGAAGAAATCGCCAAATTCAAAGCAGAATTTGACAAGGTTGAATCCGAAGCTTTGCAATTTGTCAAGCGCAATGAATTCGGTAAAATTGTCGAACAAGCAGGCGGAGTTGGACTAAATGCCGCTACTTCTATCGACTCGACCATGTATTTTTACAGTCTCCCCGCTAACAAGTTAGAACTGTGGATGTCGTTGGAATCCGAGCGTTTTTTAGAGCCTGTTTTTCGGGAATTTTATAAGGAAAAACAGGTAATTTTAGAAGAACGGAGGCTGCGAACCGAGAATTCGGCGATCGGGCAAATGGTAGAAGTTTTTGCTGACAAAGCTTTCTCTGTTCATCCTTACCGCCGTCCGGTGATTGGCTACACTGAAGATATTAAGAACCTCACGCGCAGCCAGGTGCAGAATTTTTTCGACACTCACTACATCCCCAGCAAGCTGACTGTGGCGGTGGTAGGAGACGTGAAAGCTGCGGAGGTGAAGCGTCTCGCTCAAATTTATTTCGGCCGCTACAAGGCGAAACCAGCGCCTCCTGAATTGCAAATTGTGGAGCCTCCGCAAACACAAACGAAGGAAGTGACGCTGAAGTTAAAAACTCAACCTTGGTATTTGGAAGGATACCACAGGCCGGCGATGAATCATCCCGACAATGCGGTTTATGAAATCATTGGTTCTTTGCTCAGCAGCGGCCGCACTTCTCGGCTTTATAAGTCTTTGGTAGAGCAACAGCAATTGGCGCTAGCTGCTCAAGGTTTCAGCGGTTATCCGGGGGAAAAGTACCCGAATTTAATGTTGTTTTATGCTCAAACTGCTCCGGGTAAGACGGTTGATGAGGTGGCAGTGGCTTTGAGCAAGGAAATCGATCGCCTAAAAACTGATCCGGTGTCTGCTTTGGAGTTGGAACGGGTGAAAACTCAGGCGAGGGCGGGTTTGTTGCGATCGCTCAATTCTAATATGGGTATGGCATTTTCGCTGCTGGATTATCAAGTGAAAACTGGCTCTTGGAAAAATCTGTTCAAGCAATTGGATGCGATCGCTGCTGTTGCTCCCGCTGACATTCAGCGAGTAGCTAAGGCAACTTTCCGCCCGGAAAATCGCACGATTGGTAAGCTTTTGTCGCTGTAAGAAGAAGCCTCGATTTGGACTCGGCGGTTGAAACCGCAGCTACAAAAACGAAGTCTGCCTCCGCAGACTAAGACTCGGCGGTTGAAACCGCAGCTACAAAAACGAAGTCTGCCTCCGCAGACTAAGACTCGGCGGTTGAAACCGCAGCTACAAAAACGAAGTCTGCCTCCGCAGACTAAGACTCGGCGGTTGAAACCGCAGCTACAAAAACGAAGTCTGCCTCCGCAGACTAAGACTCGGCGGTTGAAACCGCAGCTACAAAAACGAAGTCTGCCTCCGCAGACTAAGACTCGGCGGTTGAAACCGCAGCTACAAAAACGAAGTCTGCCTCCGCAGACTAAGACTCGGCGGTTGAAACCGCAGCTACAAAAACGAAGTCTGCCTCCGCAGACTGGGAAATAGGCTCGCATCTAGGGCGGGTACAGAGCACCGCCCCTACGCTATGTCACGATATCAAACTTAGGAGAAAGCATGAAAAGGACTAAATGGAAACTGAAAAAAGTAAAGTTATTTCTGCTGTCGCTTTGCTTTTTTACTGTTTCACTTGGCACGTTTAATTTGTTGCCTTCCCTAGCGGCTGGGCCGAAGCACTACGATGAATTAAAATTCCCGGGGCTGGCAGAAATTAAACTGCCTAAATACACTCGCTTCGAGCTGAAAAATGGCATCCGAGTCTATCTGATGGAAGATAGAGAACTGCCGTTAATTGGGGGAACGGCGCTATTTCGCACGGGCGATCGTTTTGAACCTGCTGATAAAATTGGATTGGGAGGTTTGACGGGAGAAGTGATGCGAACTGGTGGGACGAGTCGGCATACGGCTGATGAATTAAATCAGTTGCTAGAACAGCGGGCAGCTTCTGTAGAAACGGGAATTGATGTTGCTTCTGGTAGCGCTAATTTTAGTGCTTTAGCTGAAGATGTGGAACCTGTATTTGACTTGTTTGCGGAAGTGATTCGGGAGCCAATTTTTGCTAAGGAAAAGTTGGATTTAGCTAAGAATCAAGAGCAAGGTGGCATCGCCCGTCGCAACGACGATCCTAACGATATTACGGGCCGGGAGTTTCAAAAGTTGATTTATGGCGATCGCAGTCCCTACGCGCGCACGGCAGAATACAAGACTCTGGCCAATATTTCCCGCGACGATTTGGTGGGTTTCTACCAGAAGTATTTCCACCCGAAGAATATGATTTTGGGTATTTCTGGCGATTTTGATACGGCTAAAATGCGATCGCTCGTCGAGCAAAAATTCGGCAACTGGGTACCGACTCAGAGTGCAGAAGTGCCTGCGCTACCAGCGGTAACGCCGGCGAATCAAGGCGGCGTATTTTTGGTAAATCAACCCCAATTGAGTCAAAGTTACGTGCAGATGGGGCATTTGGGCGGGATGTTGAACAGCCCAGATTACGGTGCTTTGGACGTGATGAATGGGGTTATGAACGGTTTTGGCGGGCGTTTGTTCAATAATGTGCGATCGCGCCAAGGCTTAGCCTACACGGTTTACGCGGCTTGGAGTCCCAGATTTGACTATCCAGGGACGTTTGTAGCTGGAGGCCAAACGCGATCGGACGCGACAGTTCCGTTTATCAACGCAATCCGCGCTGAGATCGATCGCATCCGCACCGAACCAATTACCGCCGAAGAATTAGCTTTTGCGAAAGATTCCACCCTCAATTCTTTCATCTTCAAATTTGAAAATCCGAGTCAAACTTTGTCGCGACTAATGCGCTACGAATACTACGGTTATCCCGAAGATTTCATTTTTCGGTACCGCCGCAGCGTCGAAGCAGCCACAATTGCTGACGTGCAGCGCGTGGCTAAGACTTACTTGAAACCGGATAATTTGGTAACGTTAGTAGTGGGAAATACTGCGGCAATTCAACCGCCGTTATCGAGTTTGGGAACTGCTGTGAAAGTCCAATCTGTTGATATCACAATTCCCTCGGCAACTTAATCTATAGCGGTTATCAGAAAGATGAGGTACGTTGTTGGGCTTGGGCCCTCTTAGTATGAGGTACGTTGTTGGGCTTCAGCCCTCTTAGTATTGTGTAAGGTGCGTCGCTGCCAAAACTTCGCTCTTTCTTTAGGGATTTTTTGAGAGCGACGCACCCTACAATAGTCAGGTGCGTCGCTATAAAATTTTCAGTTATATTTGTAAATTTGCGATCGCGACGCACCCTACAGCTTAAGGAAAAAGCTAACTATGTTCGTCCGAGAAATTCGGTTGTTGGTGGAAGCTTGTTTTGTAGCTCCAGCCTTCATTCCTCTTCTGCTGCCTTTTGATGCTGATAGAGACAAGGCAATCGTAGGCTTGGCTACTTTCCTTAACCGAATAGCCAACCGAACTCAGGAAGGTTCGGTAATTGCGATGATTTTATATTGTTGATTTTTTAGACAAGGTGCTACTTTGTATAAAGTTCTTCATTCTAATATCTGTCCATGATTAACCTAAATAGTTTGGCATCGCAATTACTTTTCACGACAATACGTATTGTCACAAAAAATAATGATGGTACTCAGTCATC
Source organism: Microcoleus sp. bin48.metabat.b7b8b9.023 (assembly GCF_013299185.1). GTDB lineage: Bacteria > Cyanobacteriota > Cyanobacteriia > Cyanobacteriales > Microcoleaceae > Microcoleus. The sequence continues at coordinate 116,395 of NZ_JAAFKG010000012.1, forward strand.
CGGAACAGCTTTTTGTGTTGACTTCAGAGTGAGTGAAAAAAGAGTACCTGTTCTTATTACTAATAATCACGTTGTTGAGAATTCACGGTTAGGAACATTTTTTGTTCATTTAGGAGTCCAAGACGAGAATGGTCAATTGGTACCCAAATTTGCTTCACAGCCAATAACAGTCTCAAACTTTCAAAACCGTTGGATTCCTCATCCTAATAATGATGTAGACCTTTGTGCTATGCCATTTGAACCACTGCTACAGGAAGCGTTGGCTCAAGGAGAAGAAATTTTTTATAAACCAATTACTGAAGATGATTTCCCTACTACAGAAATACTTAGCAATCTTTCTGCATTAGAAGATATTCTTATGGTGGGATATCCTATTGATCTTTGGGATGATGTCAATAATTTCCCTGTTTTGCGTCGAGGAATTACAGCATCACATCCGAGCGTTGATTTTCAAGGAAAATCAATTGGTTTAGCTGATATAGCTTCATTCCCTGGTTCTTCAGGTTCTCCAATTTTGGTTGTTAACGAAGGATCATTCACATCACCAAGTGGAATTTGTATAGGTAGCAGATTAATTTTTTTAGGAGTTTTGTATGCTGGTCCGCAATTTACAGCTAATGGGGACATAAAAATTGTAGAAATTCCAACAGCACAAACCCCTATTTCAAGAACTAATATACCCACACACTTAGGATATTATGTTAAAGCCAAAGAACTTATAACCCTTAAAGAGCATATACTTTCTATGTTGCCAGCACCGAAGGAGCTGGAGCCGACAGCCTAACAATTCACGCATAAGCCAAACGGCGATCCCTGCTTACTGTGCGGGGATTGCCGCACTATTGCCAGCCTATCCACTTTACTTAGCGAGTGGTTGGAAAGTTGCCCATTTGGAATAACTGTGTTTTGGGGCAGTTTTTTCTCATCCATGTTTTCAGCCGATCGCTATTGAAATTGCCTGTACTATTTCTGTGAATTCGATCTAATTTGTAAATTTTTGATGGCGACGCACCTGACTATTGTGTGGTGCGGATCTGTGAGATTTTCGCTTTTCTTTGTAAATTTGCGATCGCGACGCACCCTACGGCTAACTAACGAACATCCCGCCCTTTCACGCCAGCCGATCGATATCAACACCCAACTCCCGCAACTTAGCCGCCAATAAATCCGCCCGCTGGCATTCCTGTTCTGCCCGCTGGCGTTCCTGTTCGGCCCGCTGGCGTTCCTGTTGGGCTTGTTCCGAACTCCACAGCAGCAAATTTCCCTGCGAATCCCACCAGCGCAGCCAATTCATAGTTTGCCCCAAACGTTCCCCCCGCCAAATCCCCAGCCACAAATCTAGCTCTGGAATCCGCACCCGTCCCTGTGCATCAGCAGTCTGGGTTACATAGCTCCCATTTTGCAGATACCGCACTTCCAACTTGGGCTCGTAGGGGTCGTAAGTCACATAGGTGGGCACTTGCAGAATCTGTTCGTAGAAGTAGAGCTTACCGTAGGGAGGAGTCGATCGCACCGACAGTTCCCCATAATCTTCGTCAGACAAAAACTCCATCACCACCGATATCGGCGCACCCTCCAGATTCGGCGTGTAACTGCGGCGAATCGTCCCCTCAGCAACTGGATGCGCTTGCGGCACGTAAAACCAATCCGGTGCTTTGACTACAGTTTTCTGATTGATAGTCGCTACCAGTCCAAAATTGGAACCGATAAGGGCGAGTCCAATGCGTCCAGCGGCCCCCAGAGCATCGGTGAGAGCAGCAGCAAGGGGCGGTTGTTGAATATTTTCCACGGGATCGTCCGGTAATACAAAGTCGGCTGGTAGGGCTTCCCAGGTGACAGTTGGTGCTTTGGAACTCGACGAAATTTGAAGTACCATTAGCCTATACCATTTGAGATTTTAGATTTGAGATGGGAAAAGAAGACTGGGCGGTTAGAAACCGCGTCTATACAGACCAAACCCGCCTCCGCGGGTTAAAGAACGCGCTGTGAAGATTATTTTATTGTCTTCAGTCCGCGGAGGCGGACTTTGTTTTTGTAGGCGCGGTTTCAACCGCCGTCTGCTTTGTTTTTGTAGACGCGGTTTCAACCGCCGTCTGCATCTAAAAATCAATACTCAAAGGCGCTCTCGGAAACGGAATCACATCCCGAATATTCCCCATTCCAGTCATAAACTGCACCAACCGTTCAAACCCCAAACCAAAGCCAGCGTGAGGCACAGTACCGTAGCGGCGCAAATCCAAATACCACCACAATTCCTCCTTATTCATCCCCTGAGCTTCCATGCGTCTCTCCAACACATCCAGCCGTTCTTCCCGCTGCGAGCCGCCGATAATTTCCCCAATATTCGGAGCCAAAACATCCATTGCTCGCACCGTTTTCTCGTCCTCATTTAAACGCATATAAAATGCTTTAATCCCGACGGGATAATCGCTGACAATTGTCGGCTTTTTAAACAAATCCTCAGCCAAATAGCGCTCGTGTTCCGACTGCAAATCCAAACCCCAACTTACCGGAAAATCAAACTTTTTGTCTGCTTTTTCCAAAAGTGCGATCGCCTCCGTGTAAGTAATCCGCTCAAACTGATTGTTAATAATATTTTCAGCCGTAGCCAAAACCGTCTTATCAATCCGCTCGTTGAAAAACTCCATATCTTCTGGGCAATGCTCCAAAACAAAGTTAAAAATGTACTTTAAAAACGCCTCAGCCAAATCCATATTACCCTGCAAATCGCAGAAAGCCATCTCCGGTTCAATCATCCAAAATTCCGCCAAATGCCGCGAAGTATTAGAATTTTCGGCTCGAAAAGTCGGGCCGAAAGTGTAAACATTGCCGAAAGCCATCGCCATAACTTCCGCTTCCAACTGACCGCTAACTGTTAAATAGGCGCGCTTTCCAAAAAAGTCTTTCGCATAATCAACCTCTTGCGAATCAGTGCGCGGCACATTTTTTAGATCGAAGTTAGTAACAGCGAACATTTCCCCCGCACCTTCGCAGTCGCTAGCAGCCAGAATCGGAGTGTGAACCCACAAAAAGCCGCGTTCTTGAAAAAATTGGTGTACCGCCGCCGAACAAGCATTCCGCACTCGAAAAACTGCACCGTGGGTGTTAGTGCGCGGCCGCAAATGGGCGATTGTTCGCAAAAATTCCAAGGAATGCCGCTTTTTCTGGAGCGGATAAGTTTGCGGGTCTGCTTCGCCATAAACTTGTACTTGTGAAGCTTTCAACTCAATTCGCTGTCCCTTGGCTGGAGACGCTACCAACACTCCCGAAACTTCTAGAGATGCACCTGTATTTAATTGTTTAAGTACATTTTCAAAATCTGGCAAATCGGCATTGATAACTACTTGTAAATTAGCCATCGCCGAACCGTCGTTGACTTCGACAAAGGCAAATTCTTTCAATTCCCGCTTAGTACGAACCCAGCCTTGAACAGTTACGGTTTCGTCCGGTTCACCAGCCCGCAAAATTGCTGCAATTCGTTGATTAGTCATATTCACTCCCGTTTATTTAATATTTTGCACCACAATTCTCTCTTTTCTCTTCCTCTGCGCCCTCTGCGCCCTCTGCGGTTAAAAAAATCCAAAACTATCCCGTATAGGATTTCAAAATCCAACCAAGCAAAATGCCGAGTCCCCCAAAGCGAACCGCTTGCCAAAAAGGTTGTTTTATGCTTCCCCAAGAAAACAGACTGCTTTCTAAATTTAACTCGATCGTTTCCAATTCTTGCTCAATTTCCCGCAATTCTTTCTTGAGTTGCGGTAATGGATTTTGGCGCAGAGACTGGCGGACATCTTCTCGCAGGTTGCCGAGTTCGGCTTGGCGCTGGCGATCGCACTGAATCTGAGTGTAACGCTCTTTGACGGCTGCGAGCGATCGCTCCACTGCTGCGATCGCCTCCACAAACTCATTTTCTGAATCTTCCCGATTTAACTCTGACGGCTGTTGAGGCATTTCGATCTGCAAACCCGACAATACTTAAAAAAACAATTCCCAATTAACTTGTTATTATATGCAGTATATTTTTTCAATTCAGAAACCGCAGCCAAATAGCTATAATTGCCATCTATGCTTGAAACTACACAAACAACCCAAACTGTCAACCTCAACGAGCTGAGCACAGTAGAACTGGCTCAAGCCCTAGCAGCCCGCCTCGCCATTTCCGAAAGAGATTGGCACCGCCTCAAAGCCAACCGTTCCGCCCGGGCCGGAGAGCAAGCCGCAGCCGCTTTGGTCTTTTTGCTGAAAAATCAGCCCGAAGAAGCTCTGCCGCGCTTTAACCAAGCAGCAGGATGGCTAGATCGATCGATCTCTGCCCCTCCCTGTCCCACTCACGGCAAATAATTTTGAGTCTTGAGTTAAATATTTGACAAGAGCCCAAAACTCAAACAATCGCGCTACTCGATCGAGCAGCGCGATTGCGAGCTAAAAAAGATTTATACTTTTCTCACTCAAAACTCACATTTTGCATTATCATCTACTATCAATAGCTTGATACTCAAAATTTTCCATCCTCGGTTCAGCGAGGAAACGAAAAAAATTGCAGGTCGAGCTGAGCTGAAAAATGCTACCAAATATCAGTTCTAGCGCAAGCGAGGCAGCCGGTAGCGACTGGGAAGTTCTTTGCACAGCCGTAACTCTGTGCCTTGAGAATTCCACTCAACCCGATCGAATATTTGGTAAAGGATAAACAGCCCCCTACCACATTCTTGTTCAACATGGGGGAATGCAGAATTATCTGCAACATCCTCTGCTATGAGACTGTCGCAAGTATCGGTATAAAGGTCGCAACCGCAAGGTGCTTTAAAGCCACAACCTTCGTCTGATATCACCCACCAATATTCGTTTTGGACGATCGAAAAACGGACTCCAACAGTTTTACTGGGGTCTAACTTATTTCCATGCTTAGCAGCATTTACCAAAGCTTCTTGAAGCCCCAACCGTAATTCCGCTTGCCAGTGAGGCGGAATCTCTGCTAGGAGCAGATCCAAAATAGGACAAAGGTATAGGGTAGAAGCGAAGCTAATCGTAATCCAATTGCGTCCGACGACCGGACGGGCTGAGATAGCAATCACTCAGAAAACTCCCTAACTTTCAGGTGGATAAACTTCACACCCTGCATAGTTGGCTCCCTAGTATTCAAAATACTCATTAATTGAGCGGCGCAGCTCTATTTCTATCTTAGAGTATCAAAGCCGTTAAGAAAAGCAAAGAACATCACAAAATATTCTGCGATTCTCAGAAACTTTTGCCAAGAACTACCAGTAATTTTACTTATAACTTCTACCCGCAGCCTGATTTTTGAGATCGGCTTTTGCCGGGGCACGGTCGCTGAACCCGCTGCATCCCAAGCCGTCAACAGCTCGCTTACCAAACGATCCCCACCTTGAAAAGATCGGAAACCCGTCCAAAAAAGTCGATCCCTTGACTCCTAGCCAATGGGGATCGACTCCCACCACCACAGCTTGGGCCCGATCGCCTAGATCTCCTACTTGTGCCAAAAATCGCAAGGATCCTACCTAGGTGTGTTGCAGTCGAAACCAGATATATTTCCCAAATGCCGATCGAATACTGAAAATCCGACTGCTGCGACCTTTACCAAATCAATATTTGTTACAAAACTTATTTATTATGAGTGCGATCGCCCGCACTAGCCCAACTCGACCAACTTGACGTATCCCTTACTGGCAAAACCCCAGCGCGTTGGCAAAACTTTATAAATCTGAACCTCACGATACAATAGTTAAAGTAAATACTTATTTCTTTACATTATGCAAACAATCCCAGCCATCACCGCAGCCCCCATTCCAGGCACATACTGGCAATGGCGGGGCCATTCAGTATACTATGTTCGATCCTCTTCAAGGGCTTCGCTAACGAGTGATCGACATCCAGAACGCCCTCCCCTGCTGTTAATTCACGGTTTTGGAGCATCCACAGACCACTGGCGCAAAAATATCAGCGGGCTGAGCAAAGACTTTGAAGTGTGGGCGATCGACTTAATCGGATTCGGGCGATCGGCAAAACCCGAAATCCAGTACAGCGGCGAGCTCTGGCGCGACCAACTCCACGACTTCATCACCACCATCATCGGCCGGCCCGCCGTACTAGCCGGCAACTCCCTCGGAGGCTACGCCGCCTTGTGCGTAGCAGCCCAGCGTCCCGAATCAGCCACCGGACTCATCTTAATCAACAGCGCCGGCCCCTTCAGCGAACCTCAGCCCGCACCAGAAGCCCCGCCCTTGCAAAAAGCCGTATCTACCGTAGCTAAAACCTTATTTCAGCAAGATTGGGCAAGTTTTCTGCTGTTTCAGTACGTGCGCCAGCGATCGACAATTCGGAAAACCCTACAAAAAGTTTATCTCGACCAAAGCGCCGTCACAGACCAATTAGTAGAAGAAATTTACCAACCCTCCTGCGATCCGGGTGCACCCAAAGTATTCGCCTCCGTCTTCCGAACACCCCAAGGTGAAAAAAACGACGTATTGTTGAGTCAATTAAATTGCCCACTGCTAATGCTGTGGGGAGAGGGCGATCCGTGGATGAATTCTACCAACAGAAGCGCCAAATTCCGCGAACATTATCCGCAGTTGACAGAACACTTTATCAAAGCTGGTCACTGTCCGCACGACGAAGTACCAGAACAGGTAAACGAACTGATTCGCGCGTGGATAATTGACTAGGGCATGGGGCATGGGGCATTGGGCATGAGTTACTGGTTATTGGTTGTTAGAACGAACAACTAACAAGAAACATAGGACAAATAAGCTCCGAGGCATTTAAATTGCACGTCCGAATAAAGTTAAACTTTTGTGGGGCGGGCAAGATGCCCGCCCTAAAGATACAATTTAAATGCACAACCAATAACCAATAACCAATAACCAATAACCAATAACCAATAACCAATAACCAATAACCAATAACCAATAACCAATAACCAATAACCAACAACCAATGACTTCAAGTGTGTTGATTGTGGCGCGGGTGTCCCGCCCGTGAATCCTACTAAATCAAATAGGTTTGTAGTGAGGACTTCAGTCCGCATCAATTTTTGCGGACTAAAGTCCTCACTACAAACCTCTAAAGACCATCCAAGTATGTCGCCTTATTTATTAGCATGACAAATGCAATTTGTCAACAGCAAATAGCGACTATTTTTTACGTTTGGCGTTATCTAACCGCCTCCGATCGCGCCATTCAACTGCTGTCAAATAAGCGACCCCGCCAGTCACTGTCAGCAACAGCACAAAGGCTACCAAAACCAGCAAATTAGCAATCGAAAATTCCACAACCCCTCCTGCTTGCCTTATACTTGAGATTTAGACTTGAGATTATGTGCGATCGCACAAACGACATAAAATTAGTTTGTAGCGAGGAATGGCAATCCTCATAAAACTCTGCGGACTAAAGTCCTCACTACAAACCTGCGGACTAAAGTCCTCACTACAAACCTGCGGACTAAAGTCCTCACTACAAACCTGCGGACTAAAGTCCTCACTACAAACCTGCGGACTAAAGTCCTCACTACAAACCTGATAACGGTTATTGTACCGGACGTGTTTTGAATTGGGCGAGAGGGGGAGATGAGAAAAATCCTCCCTCTGTCAACTGTCAACTGTCAACTGTCAACTGTCAACTCTTCCTTAAAACAACTCTTCCAAAATTGTAAACCGGACATGATTAATGGCCAGACTTCCCACGGAAACATCCTCCTTCTTCAAAGGCAGACCCCCGCTGGTGAGACTTTGGAAGCGAATTCCCTTGCCAATTTCCACGTGATACCAAGCTAAACCCATAAAAAACCGCAAAGGATAAGGGCCTCTGTCTTGAATGTCATCAGGATTAGATTCCATCGGCACCCAGCCAAAACCTGGAATGTAAAACTCCAGCCAAACGTGATTGAAATCGGGTTCCAGCGGCAAACCTTTTCTGTCAGCAAAAGCCGGACACTTATAGCGCCCAATTGTGCGACAAGCAATCCCGTTCAACCTTGCCAAAGCCAACAACAACCCCACATACTCGCCACAAGAACCGACGCCGCGACGCAGTACAATATCGGGAGTGTCAATGTGAGGTCTAATCCCGTAGGAAAGTTGGTCGTAAACAAAATTGCGAATGCTCAGTAACTTCCTCAGAATATTAGTTTCTGTGCCAATGGAAGCCACCGCAGCCGATCGCACAATCTCCGTATCCATCGCCAAATTATCATTGTCCACCAAATACTTCGCTGCAAACTCCGGCGACAGTGGCGGTATCTTTTCTACATTCCGAGGTGACAACTGATACTTGATCGATCGCACTTCCAACAAAGCCTTCCAGCCAAAAATTCGCCGTTCCCCCTTCAAGAGGCGATCGAACTTAAACACCGCCACCCGTTCCCCTTCCTGAATTTCCTCAGTAAAAGGCATCCCTATCGGCGTAATTTTCCTCACTTTTTGCCGGTGAGTGTCCGAAGGTAAAGCAATCCGCCACTCCAATTTATCGATTTCTACCTCATCCAGAGGAGACAGTTCCTCGACATAGGACATTTCCATCAAAAAACCGTTTGACAGAGCGTAGCGTTCGGCTTCATTGTAGTGAAAAGATAAAGGGTGAACAAAAGTGCGATCGCGCTTCGTCAACTGAAAAGGATCTTCCGAATTCGGATCGTCCCGGATATAAAGTTCATCCCCGGCATAAGCCACGTACAGAACCTCTTCGCCCGTCTGGGCATCTTTGTGAAAAGCCAAACCCGAAGGCCACTCAAAGGGAGTCAAAACGCTAAATTTAATCTCCCCAGTTGCCCGTTCCAAACAGTAAACAGTTTGCTCAGTCTTGTCGCAAACCCAGAGTTCCTCATCCCGGACAGTGATATTTTCTATGCCAATACCGGGAGCGTAAAACCGAGTAATTTCCCGACCAGTTTTTACATCAAAAACCAGAATATAGCCCAATCTCTGGCAAGTCACATACAGCGTAGATTTCCAAACCGCAATCCCGTCAGCGGGATAAGAAAGGGAAACAAAATGTTCCGGTTTGATTTGTGCGATTGCCCCATCCCGAATTGCGCCCGGACAGCAACAAATATCCTCATCTCGCGAAAACCAGAGAGTATCTTCCCAAATCGCCAGCCCGGTTGCGCCTGCAAACTTACCCGTTTGATGAGGATTCAAAACAGTAGTGTTGTCAGTTTCTCGATCGATCTCCAATAGTAGCCCTTCGGTGCGATCGACCGCGAATAACCTATTTCCTAAAAAAGTAATGCCGTGCAGCGCGTAGACCCCGATCGGTCTTACCATCCGCAGCCCCGAAGGCTGTTTGTCCGAGAGAACAGGTGAATCGAGATTCATGCTAAATTTTTTTGCCGCTATTGTATTGTACAGAAAACTTAATTTGCTCACTTGTAGCCGATCGCTTTAGGCTCATCAGCAAAATTGCCGAGGTTCCTGATATCCTGAACTGACGCATCAACCGGTTTTTTTACGAAAAGACGCTTTTTAGCCTGCGACCAGAGTAAAAAAAACGGAATATTAGTCTTTCTGAACATTGGCTTTGACAAGCTCAACCCAACCTGCTGTCGTGCAGGCAAGTAAGTATAACTACTAAGCTACCACTGAAAAACGCGACACAGAATTCCATCTTGCTCAGAAGGGCCAAACTAATCGTATCTGTTGGAAGATATAAATTAAGTACAACAGATTACTAGATCCGTCAAAACCTTGGGTAGAATAAAATCGTGTGTTTAAGTTCCTAGGTTCATTAGAAGGCAGGTTCGTCATGGCTTGGAAGTCTGCTCTAAACATCGGTGCTCTTTCCTTAATTCTGTCTCTAGAGGGAGTTGCCGTTGGTAGTTTAATACCAGCAGAGGCTCTCAACAGCCCCGGTAACAATGTCCGCCGCCCCTCACAACCGCAGCTACCACTCAACTGGCAAACAGTTCAACCCCCGGAACTAACTGGAAGCAGACCGAACAACCAGCAATTGGGAGGCACGTGGAATAACTTTCAACCGCCGGAGCAGGGAGTACCCGGAAGGCGGGAAGGGGGAGGAACCCGCGGCTTAGAATGCACTGCCACAAATGCCTTAACTGCCTTGATTCCCCAATCAACTATGGGGCAAACAATATCAGCAAAGCCGACATTTTTCTACTACCTTCCCGTAGCCATCGACAAAACAGTTCAGTTTGAGTTAGCAGACGAAAGCGACAAAACGGTATACAAAAAAAGTTTTCGGATGGTAACGAGCCGTCCTGGTATCGTTAGCATCAACCTCGCCTCCGACGGCAACTCGCCAGCCCTGGAAGTTGGCAAAAACTATCAATGGTACTTTACTATCAAATGCAACCCAAAAAACTATAGAGATGAGGTTCTCGTTTCAGGGTGGATAAACCGCATCGCAGTTGCCCCAACCTTGAAAACAGAGTTGGATCGATCGCCCGAGGGTCGCGCCAAGCTGAGCATCTTCGGCAAACAAGGTCTCTGGTACGAGTATTTGGCAGCTCTAGCTCAATTGCGCGTGGAGTCTCCCAGCGATGCCAATTTAGCGATCGAGTGGTCAGAAGTGTTGAGTGCAGTCGAACTCGGCAAAATTGCCCGAGAACCATTAATCCCCAGTGAGTTAACACCCATCGCCAAAAAATAATTCCATACCAGATACATTTAACCTGGCAAATCCAGGAGCATTAAGATTCGCTAGGAAAAGCTCGGATGTTGCAACTGGGCATTTGTTATTGAAGCGATCGCTCTTCAAATCGTCCTAGAGTCCAGATCCTCGTGACTCAATCCCCCAATCGCCCAAATCTAAACTCTAAAATCTAAAAGATCGATCGACTTCGATAGCAAAATTGAGATGCTCCCGATCTCCTTGTCTCTGGAAAGCCGGACTATTGAAAATTTTATCGTCAAATTGCGCCGAATACTAAATGGTAAACTTGCATAGTGCAAGCAGCAGGCAAACTTATTTTACAAAAAATATTAATTATGCGCCCGAGAGCAAATATTGCAATATTTCGGTTGGGGATTTCACTTCTAACTGCGCTCCCCATTGCTTGCTTTGATGCCCATCAAGCTATATCCCAAACGGAGGATAGTTCTCAGTTGCCCGCCGCCGCTCACAACTTAGCCGATCCGGCCAACCGAGTATTAGCACTGCAAAAACTCGAAATCAAGCAGGATGAAACTGCAACTAACTCCAATCAACTGCCGGATTTTGCCGAAAACAATCCTCTTGACAACCAAGCCGATCGCTGTTCCACAATTAATGAAACTGGTTGTGATGCGCATCCGGAACCCGAAAGACTAAATTTAGTTAACACTGAGCCAAAATGTGAGAACCCCGCAGATTGCGATCTTTTAGCCCAAAACCCACAAAATACCCCTCCAAACCTGCCCCCGCCACCGACTCAGCCAGATCCCAATCGCGATCGATTTTTGCAACCGGCCCCGCAGCCTTCCCCAGAACCTCCTCAAATACCGCCACCAGTTGCACCGGAGCGCCCGTCCCCAGTTCCCCTGCCACTGCCGAATCAGGTAATTCAGGTGCAGAAAATTCAAGTAGTTGGCAGCACAATTTTAAGCCAAGACGAAATTAATGCCTTAGTCAAGCCGTTAGAGGGTCGTTCTGCCACGCTAGAACAGCTCAAACAAATCGCCGACAAAATTACCGAAATTTACCTCAATCGCGGCTACATCACTTCGAGAGCCGTCTTGCCGCCCCAAACTATCACCGCAGGAGTAGTCAAAATTCAAGTTATCGAAGGCAAGCTGACCCGAATTGAGGTAGAAGGAGCTAAAAGATTGCATCCAAGTTACATCCGCAGCCGGATTCGACTCGGTGCCCGAATGCCTTTAAGTACAGCTTCATTAGAAAACCAACTCCGGCTGCTGCGAGTCGATCCTTTATTTGACAATGTAGAAGCCAGCCTGCGGGCTGGGGATAATGAAGGAGAGAGCATTCTGATTGTCAGAGTTACGGAAGCTAATCCATTTCAATCTAGTTTCAGCATTGACAATTATTCGCCTCCCAGCGTCGGTTCTGAAAGATTGGGTGTTAGTTTGCGGCACCGCAATCTCACAGGAAATGGCGATGAACTTGCGGGTGCTTATTATCGATCGCTCGGCGATTCAGATGTCTTCGATTTCAGCTATCGCTTGCCGCTAAATGCGATGAACGGCACGTTGCAATTGAGGGCAGCGCCGAACCGCAACAGTATAGTACAAGAACCTTTTGATTCTGCTGACATTTCGGGAAAATCACATTTATTTGAAGTTAGTTACCGCCAACCGCTGCGGAGAACGCCGATCGAAGAATTTGCCTTATCTGCCGGTATTACTTATCAGAAAGGCAGAACTTTTGTCGCCGGTGTACCAACTCCATTTGGCTCGGGCCCTGACTCCAATGGTGTCACGACTACGACTGCGATTAAGCTGGGACAGGACTACATTCGGCGCGACCCCCAGGGTGCTTGGGCTTTGCGATCGCAATTTACGATCGGCACAAGCTTGTTTGATGCTACTCAAAATGAAGGTTCTGTCCCTGACGGACAATTTTTGAGTTGGCTGGGTCAAGTGCAGCGAGTACAGCGATTAAATGATAAACATTTATTAATTTTGCAGTCAGACTTGCAACTTTCTGCTAATAGTTTGTTACCTTCGCAGCAATTTGTAATTGGCGGCGGGCAATCTCTGCGCGGCTACCGCCAAAATGTGCGTTCTGGCGATAACGGCTTCCGACTGTCGATCGAGGATCGGATTACTTTGCAGCGGGATGCTTCGGGAAATCCCAAACTTCAATTAGCTCCTTTTTTGGATGCAGGTACGGTGTGGAATGCTGCCAACAATCCTAATAAAATAAGCTATCAGACATTTTTAGCAGGTATGGGTTTGGGGGTAATCTGGGAACCGATACGGCGGGTGAACTTGCGTGTAGATTATGCTTTTCCTTTGATAAGAATTACCGATAAAGGCGACAACCTGCAAGATAACGGCATTTACTTCAACCTTATTTACACGCCTTAGGATCGCAAATTAAATAGTTTACACTCAAGAAAGTGGGATGGGCGTCCCGCCCGTCATGAAAGAACGGGCTCTTTGGGCCCATCCCACAAGAACCATCAATTTGTAAGTTATCTAATTCTTATTCCTTAACAAGAGTGGGGGATAGAGAAAGCATCCGATCGCAAAAAGCATTTTTTTTACAGTGTTGTCTCGCTCGCCTATTTTATCAATCGCGAGCGGGACAGCACTGTAAAACCTGGCACAGATGCTCCCTGGCGAACTTTATCGCGGATATTAATCGCCGACTTCGCCGACAACCTCGGCAGCAGCCTGAGTTTCGAGCCAGAGTCCGAGCAACAACCGCTCCGCCCGATCGCTCAAAACAGTCGCAAACACCCCCTGGGCGCCCTCAGACGCCTCTCCAATCCACGTACCCCGCAGAGTCACCTCGACAAAATCAGCATCAGCAACACAAAGGTCGATCGAATCGGTATCATCTCGGCGGGCCTCAGATTCCAACAGAGACAGCGCCGGCAAATTCGCGGGCAGCAAAAATGCCGCAGTGCTCGGTTCAACGCTGATGCTTTGACCAACTCGCATAGCCAGCACAACTCGCAGCGCCACTAACTGTTCGGGAGATTGAGCCAAACGCTCCAGGTTAAAGCCCGTTTCAGTGTAAGTCAACTTCAGCATATTGACAGCCCTAAATTTGGAATTGAAAATTTGTCAGTAGTCAGTAGTCAGTAGTCAGTAGTCAGTTGACTGTTGTCAGTTTGCTTAGAAAAGGCTCGAAGGGTAATCAGCAGTCATCAGTCCTTAATGATTAGGATTTTCCGACGCTCCTAAACACACAGACGAAGGATAGGGCATTTGGTTCAGAGAAGCCCTGGCAGGGGAAATAAAATTTTTTCGATCTCGATCGATATCGAGAATCTTTTCCACTTTCCAATTACCAATTCCCAATTCCCAATTACCAGTTACCAATGACAACTGAGAACTGTCAACTGTCAACTGTCAACTGTCAACTGACTAATGCCCTATTCCCCAATTTGGTATTCGTGCCAAAACATTTCGGCAAAAGCAACAGTGGGGTGAATGGGAGCCTTTGGCTTGGTTCGCAGAGGCATTTGAGCTTCTATGGGAGTTCTGTCGCCCTTACGAGAGTTACACCGTTCGCAAGCAGTCACCACGTTGTCCCAAGTATGCAGCCCGCCCTTCGATCGAGGCATCACGTGATCCAGCGTCAAATGCCGGTTGCTGCCGCAGTATTGGCAAGCATGAGAGTCTCGGCGCAGAACTTCCCGGCGATTGACCGGCGGAACTTTCCACAGCCGTTCCCTGTTACCAAAAGTCAAGCGGATTTGTTCGGGTACGTGGATGCTGGTGCTGGGCGATCGCACTACATAGCCATTGCCGGTGCTAAAATCCAGAGGTTCAGCCTTGCCTGTTACCAAAAGTACGATCGCCCGTTTGATGTTGACACGGCTCATTGGTAGGTAATTTTGAGAAAATACCACAACAGATTGCCTCAATACATCAGTTACTACGGTCACGGCTTGCTCCTCCTCGTTTGGATTTTAGATTTTAGATTTTAGATTTTAGATTTTAGATTTGGAATACTTCCCAGCATTGGCTACATCTAGTTTTCGCTAGTTCCCCAAGCCTTGCCAAATTGCTCCAATCTCCAATCAAATGCCCCCGCTTCTCCTACGAGTGAAGCGGGGGCCAGAAAAACTGCTTTCATGCAAATTTTCATCTTGTGTTGGTACAGTCGTTTAGCTGTACCTCCCGCTTCGCGTATCTTTATGATGTGGCCGTGCCACTTCCAGACCGTCCCGGTCTACCTCGTTGTCATTAATTTCTGCAATTAGTCCTAATCCACTATAACCGGGTTTAATTGGGCTTGTCCCAGCCCACGAGGTCGCTGTGAGGCTCGCCAAACCCGTCCCAAAGACTTGCCGTGAGGACTCAGCGCCACCCCTGGGGCGATCGCACTTGAGTTGATAAGTAGAATAGGTGGGGAAAAATTTCACAGTAGGCAGAATAGTGATCTGAGACCTTTAAATCTAGCTTTAAACATACTACACTGATATTACAGATATGTCCACCCGTCACGGAGAAAAATTATGCATACCCTACCTAGAACCTCAACCACCGAAATGGAAGTCACCAGCATTCGATTGGAAAGAGAGCTCAAGGAGAGATTGAAAGAGCTTGCTGGGAATCAAGGCTATCAAGCTTTGATTCGAGATTTGCTCTGGAATTACGTCCAGCAGAAGTCTGGAGAGTATCGTCAGATGTTTTGTCGATCGGATATTCGAGCCAGCATTAACGCCACAGCACAGCAGGAAGAACGCTGCGCGCTTACAGGAGAGTTGATTCGAGTTAATGAGCCGATGTTATTAGGCCTGACGATGCACGGCGAAATGGTACCCCTGAGTATGGGGAGTATGGGCAGTATAGCTGGATAAACCAGTTTTCCCTTGAATTTGCGATTGCGATCGGCCTGGGGTGAGAACCCCAGGCGCTGAAGATAAAACCCGAAGCATTTCCAAGATATCTATATTTAACGAACCGCGAAGACGCGTTAGGCGAAGCCGCGCATAAGCGCTAGCGCGCGAAGGAAGAGCGCAGAAGGAAGAGGCGCGAGCTAATGCTAAACTTTCCATCGGGTATGCCGAAAGACGATCGTAAATTTGATGGAAAAAATGAAGGTAATGCTGAAAAACCGCTACTTGACTGCTGTAAGCTCGATCGGCCTTCTCGCAATTATCACCGGATGCGCCGCTACCGAATCACCCCAAGTTACAACTCCCTCTCCTTCTCCTGTAGCCGAATCTTCCCCGCCGCCAGTTAAACCAAATCAGCCGTTAACAGTCTCTGTCAACAATCCCGAAACCGCCACAAATACCAAAATCCAGCAATATCTCAACGGATTGACGGCCCAAGGTTCTGCCAAAGAAGACCAAGGAATCTGGATGCAATCGGGCAATACATTACTCGCCAATCATCAAGGTACAGTTCCTCTGTCAGCCGCTTCCATTACCAAAGTAGCAACATCTCTGGTAGCCCTCCAACAATTCGGGCCGGAACATCAATTTATCACCGAAATTAGTACCAACGGCACCATCAAAGACGGTGTATTAAAAGGCGATTTAGTGATTGAGGGCAGTGAAGATCCGTTGTTTGTGTGGGAAGAGGCGATCGGCCTCGGTAACATCTTAAATAAAAAAGGCATCAAACGAGTCACCGGCACTTTAATTATTGTCGGTAAATTTTACATGAACTTTGAATTAAATCCCCTCAAATCAGGAGAATTGCTCAAACAAGCATTGAACAGTGAAATCTGGCCCAGCGAAGCCGCCGCCCAGTATCAAACACTTCCTCCCAATACACCGAAGCCCCAAATATTAATTGATGGTAATGTCAAAGTTTTGCCAGCACGTCCCAGCGCCGTACCGTTAGCCAAACATTATTCTTTACCCCTCGCCGAACTGATCAAAAAAATGAATCAGTACAGCAACAATCTCATGGCAGATATGCTAGCTGATACTGTCGGTGGCGCCAAAACAGTCGCGCAAAAAGCAGCAGCAGCAACCGGAGTTCCTTCCGCCGAAATTCAACTCGTCAACGGTTCCGGATTGAGCGACGACAATCGCATTTCTCCTAGGGCTGCCTGCGGGTTATTTATCGCTTTAGAACGCTACCTGCAACCTTACAACATGACAGTTGCTGATGTCTTAACTGTAGTTGGCAAAGATAAAGGAATCTTGTCAGAACGGGCGCTGCCAAAGCTAGCAGTAGTCAAATCTGGCACGTTGGATAATGTTAGCGCTTTGGGCGGAGCGCTACCCACTCAAAAACAAGAAACCGTGTGGTTTGTGATTATGAATCGAGGGGCAAATGTCGAGGCATTTCGCACTCAGCAAGAGGTTTTGCTGAAAAGCTTTTTGACTGAATGGGGAAGCGTTCAAGTTGCACCGCCCGAATTAACACCAAATCCTGCTAGAAGCAGTAAGGTATCTCGCAGCGAACTTGTTCTATAACACCAGATTTGATAAATAATATCAGGGCTGTTTCATTCTCCAAAAAACGAGGATTTTGTAGGGGTAGTGCCAACAAAGCCTACCCCGCCCCACCAACGAAAAATCGTTTATTTCTGAGATCTGGGCGGGCACGGGGGCACCGCCCCTACAAGAGAATGAAACAGCCCTGTAAATAATATAGCAATCCTCGCATCATTTGCATAATTATTGTAGGGGTTCTTTAAAAATCCGGTTTCCCGATATATCAGGGGTAGGCACGGGGGCACTACTCCTACAAATTCATCTGAATCATTTAGGATTGCTATAATTATGTTGGATTCTTGGCGAACAGCCAATAGTTGCCACGGTGCGTCAGCAGAGATATTTTCAATGGTATCTAAAATCGTGCCAACTGACGCACCTTACTACTAATACTTAAAATGGCATCACCTTTTAATCGCGCGCATCGCTTTTTCAACTATCGAGTTGCTCTTTTATTGACTATCATCCCTATTTTGATTGTCGGTTTAAGCAGCGAATTCTATTCGGGGCCGGGGCGAGAGTTTTTTAACGATTATTTTGGTGATTTTCTCTACCAAATTTTCTTAATTCTGCTAATTGTTTTCATGTTTCCCCAAATTTCTCCGACTAAAATTGCCTGGGGAGTTTTTATTTTTAACTGTCTCATTGAATTTAGCCAACTGTGGAAACCTCCTTTTTTGGAAGCTATTCGCGCTACATTATTTGGGCGTTTATTTCTGGGTAGTGGCTTTTCGGGGGAGGATTTTATTGGCTATATTTTGGGATGTACTTTGGGGTGGATTTTGGTGGTAGGGCTGAAGGGAAAATTGAGATGATCTGCTTTTTTGTCAAACCTCGATCTGGTTTGTAGTGAGGACTTTAGTCCGCATTCATCAATGACTGAACTCATCACTACAATCTGGTTTGTAGTGAGGACTTTAGTCCGCATAAAGAAGGACTGAACTCATCACTACAATCTGGTTTGTAGTGAGGACTTTAGTCCGCATTCATCAATGACTGAACTCATCACTACAATCTGGTTTGTAGTGAGGACTTTAGTCCGCATAAAGAAGGACTGAACTCATCACTACAATCTGGTTTGTAGTGAGGACTTTAGTCCGCATTCATCAATGACTGAACTCATCACTACAATCTGGTTTGTAGTGAGGACTTTAGTCCGCATAAAGAAGGACTGAACTCATCACTACAATCTGGTTTGTAGTGAGGACTTTAGTCCGCATAAAGAAGGACTGAACTCATCACTACAATCTGGTTTGTAGTGAGGACTTTAGTCCGCATAAAGAAGGACTGAAGTCCTCACTACGAACGAATTGGATTAGGTGTTTTTGCTCTAGCAACTACAATACCGATCGCACTTTCGACTCTGCTAATATATCTGTGCAAGTCGTAAGCAACTGTCACAGCCCCAGCCGGCGAAGCGTGAATTAAGCCGAGATTCCCGTCTGCATTCCTGTACACAAAACCCGTGTGGGTGACATCCAATCCTTTAACATCCGTGGCTACTGCCACAATATCCCCAGGCTTTAACTGGGAATAAATACTTTTGATCCGATTTGTCGGGATGTAATTAACCGTAGTTTTGGCTAATTCTGCTTCTTGGCTGACTATGCACTGATAAGTTGCTTCATCTTTTGCCATTTGCGGGTAACTGCTGCGGTGCTGGCTCATGAAATTTAGTGTTTTCTTCATCGGCACTCCGCCCAACTGAGCGGTAATGTTTTCTACGGTTTGCCGTTTTTGATTGTCTTTAATCCATTCTGAAAAATAGTGCATCCGGCTGCAATAGCCGTTCATTTTACCGTTTAAATACCGTTGTTCTTCTATGCGATTTACAAAATTTTGATAGTCGTAATCTTTGACTGCTACGCCTCTGGAAATAGCCAAAACAGTCTCTACAAACAAAACGCAATCAAATTTATTCAACGTTACGATCAACTTTTCTTCGCCGGATTTGTCCAGCAAACCCTCGACGTAGGGCTTTCCTAGGAAGTTATCGCCGATCGCCTGGATGATTTGTCCGATCGGGCGATCGGGCAAATTTTCCTGTTTGGCATACTGTACAATCTTTTCAAAACGTGCTATGTCTTCGGGTAGTATAGCGGTTTCTCTGGCCGTATTTTCTGAGTCTGGTCGTCTCGCCAAGACTTCCAGCAATTGGGAATAGGGAATTTCAGGTATGTTGTTCAAGTCCTGAAACAGCCTGAGGAAACTAGAAACACTTTGCTTGTTTTTGGGTTCCCGATTTTCGCTGTCTCCGATCGACTCAGCCGCTACATCCGCGCCGCGTGCTTCTGTTTGTCGATCGACAACAGCAACAGCAGGTTGAGACTGCAATGCCCAAAAATCAGGTATCAAATAATTATTCACCCAGGCGATCGCAAATCCCAAAACAGCCAGACTCCAAAAATTTCTCATGTTTTTCTAGGGATTTTGCTTCAACTGAGTGCTATCCTGAAACCTTTATAATTATTAGAACTCTCAATCAGCCTAACCGCTAGATGAAATTTACGAGAGCGGACTAGATCGACAGCCTTGTCATTTGGACGCCCCCCTATTATAAACTGATCGTGCGAGTTTGATACCACAACACTGTAATGCAAGTAGACCGCCGACGCCGCCCAATCGAACCCCAACGTCCGATCCAACCCAGACGCCACAGCAGCGAGCGTCCAGTCCAATCCCGACGCGCAAGCAGCGATCGCCCAGTCAAACCCCAACGTCCTATCCAATCCCGACGCCCAATCGGCGATCGTCCAATCTGGCTCCAACGCCTCATCTCGCTCCAACGACTCATCTGGCTCCAAAGCTCAATCTGGCTCCAACGCCTCATCTTGCTCCAACGCCCAATCTGGCTCCAAATCTCAATCTGGTTCCAACGTCTCATCACCGATCGTCCAGTCGCGCCCCGACGCCAAACTAGCGATCGTCCAGTCCAACCCCGACGCCTCATCACCGATCGTCCAGTCCAACCCCGACGCGTCATCACCGATCGTCCAGTTGAGCCCCGACGCCAAACTAGCGATCGTCCAACGCCATCTCGTCGGCAAATCAGCGATCGTCCAGTTGAACCCCGACGCCTGATTACCGATCGTCCAACGCCATCTCGCCGGCGACTGAGGGCAAAATTGTCTCGGCTCAAATACCGCAACATTTTGTGTTTAATTGCGGGGGCGATCGCATTTTTTGGGCTCCTGACAATGCCCTTCAGAACTCGCCGCGCCCCAGAGCCACCCGTCATATTGTCTCAAGAGGCTATCTCGCCACCGACAATTCCAACATCCCAAAATGTAGTCGATAGTCAAAGCGATCCTACCTTCACCTACAACATCAAAACACCTCCCAATCCAGTTTATTCTCAAGAATTGCAAGGGATTGTTGATGAAGCTGTGAACATTGCCACCAGCAAAGGATTGTCAGCAGACAAGCTATCAATTAGCTTATTTGATGTCAGCAATCCCAAAAATCACACCTTCGCCGGATATCAAAATCAAACTCTCAGATTTCCTGCTAGCGTTGCCAAGTTATTTTGGATGGCAGCCTTTTACTCAGCCATAGAAAAAGGCATAATTACGGAAAGAGAATCTGCATTTAAAAACGACCTAGAACAAATGATTCGCATCTCCAACAACGATTCTGCCAGCAGGATTTTAGACAAACTCACCGATACAAAATCCGGCGGACGGCTCGGAGGAGAAGAGTTGCAAACATGGCTGCAAAAGCGCAGGCAAATTAACACTTTTTTCCAGTCAGCAGGCTACAATGATATTCGTATAAGCACCAAAAATTATCCCATATACTATTTAAGGCAAGAAGGCCCAGTCGGTCGCGATTTGCAATTGCGGGGCGATGATTCTCAGCCGATTCGCAATCAAGTAACTACTGACCAAGCTGGCAGATTAATATATGAAATCTATACTAGGCAAGCTGTTTCTAGTCTCGCCAGCCGCAAAATGGCTTACTTGCTGACGAGAGATTTAGACCCTAAGGCATGGAAAAATGACCCTAGCAACTCAATACAAGGATTTCTCGGCGAATCTTTACCAACTAATATTTATTTTGGTTCCAAAGTTGGCTATACCTCTCGTTCCCGCAGCGAAGCGGCATTTGTCAGAACTTTGGACGATCGCGCGATTTATATCTTAGTCGTTTTCGCAGACGATGTGGCTTATGCCAAGGACGAAACTGCTTTTCCGGCAATTTCTCGACACGTGTTCGATCGATTAAATGCTCGCGAACCCAGCAATTAGCAGCGATCGGATGTGCGAACAACTACAATCAAAGATAAGATCGGACGGCGGTTGAAACCGCGTCTATACAACCCACATTCCGCATCCCAACTGGCACATAGGCGAATTGAGGGCGTAAAAGTGAATTATCCGAGACCAAGCGTGAGTAAAAACACCCAAAAATCTGTGCAACTATCGCATCACCAGTTAGGCATCC
>NZ_JAAFKG010000120.1 GCF_013299185.1 Microcoleus sp. bin48.metabat.b7b8b9.023
TTTAATCGTTCACTGTTCATTTAGGGAGTGGATAGGTTTTCTTTTTCACCCTCATTCTCTCCTGGGACGGTGGCTTTAGTTCTTCTTTTGCCACCGTTCTCATCTTTGGTTAGTCTAAACTACAGTAGCTAAATTTCTCACCTAAAAGTTCAATACTAACTAATCGTACCGTTGAAACCTCGTCTGTACAAACGATGTCCGCCTCCGCAGACTCAAAACAATAACCGTCTAATCTTCAACCCGCTTTCGTCGGGTTTTGTCTGTGTAGACGCGGTTTCAACCGCCCCGTCCAATCTTCAGAATTAAGATAAGAATTAAAAAAAACTAACACTTTGGGAAGATGCCAAAAATTTTATCTATGATAAAAATATAGACATTTGTCTAAACTGTGCATTATATCAATTCCGGTTGGATCGTCAGGTGATTTAACCGCAGAGAACGCAGAGGACACAGAGGGAGAGAAGAGAGATGAATAATTCCTCGGCTAGACGGAATTGATATTAAACACTTTCTGTTCTCACCAAAATATTCTAATCAATACCGAAAAAAACCATGCAATTTCTTCCCAAAACACTCCCCGAAAATCGATCGCAAATCATCCCAGTTAAAGAATCTCCCTCGCCAGAAGTTGTTACTTTCGATGTCAGCGGGATGAAATGTGCGGGTTGCGCTGCATCAGTTGAACGCCAACTCATGCAGCATTCAGGCGTAATTTCGGCTTGCGTTAATTTGGCAGTAGAAGTCGCAACGGTTGAGTGTCAACCGGGGGCTGTGGATGCAGAGGCTTTAGCGAAAAAGTTGACTGATAACGGATTTCCTTCTCAGTCTCGCTTAGGTGAAAATCAGCGGGAAGCAGAAGCGGCGGCAATTGAACGGCGGCGCCAAGAAATTCGACAGCAAATCAATCAATTGTCGATCGCCCTTATTCTAATTATTCTATCCGGTTTAGGACACATTCTCGGCACCAAAGCCCCAATTCTCAGCAACATTTGGTTTCACTGGGGACTCGCCACCCTTGCATTGCTGCTACCGGGCCGCCCGATTATCGTTGACGGCTGCCGCAGTTTGTGGCGAAATGCACCAAACATGAATACTTTGGTAGCTTTAGGCGCAGTCACGGCTTACACGGCTAGCAACGCGGCGCTGCTGTTTCCACGCATGGGATGGGAGTGCTTTTTTGACGAACCGGTGATGCTTTTGGGCTTTATATTGTTGGGCAAAACTCTCGAACAGCAAGCCAGACGGCGCGCTGCATCAGCTTTGCAAGCTTTAATCGCACTACAACCAGCGACAGCCCGCTTAGTTGATTTTAAACTGCCGATTTTAGATTTGGACTCTCAAGAGTTGCCTGCAAACTCGACATCTGCGGTCTACAATCCACAATACATTGAAATTCCAGCCGATCGCGTCCGAGTCGGAGAATGGCTGCAAGTTTTACCCGGTGAAAAATTTCCGGTAGACGGCGAAGTCTGCGAAGGCAAAACAACTGTAGATGAATCGATGCTGACTGGCGAATCGATGCCAGTTTTCAAGCAATCACCAGATACAGTCGCGGCGGGAACTATCAATAAATCCGGGGCAGTTGTGATGCGGGCAACTCGCACCGGTCAAGAAACAACTGTAGCTCAAATGGTGGCTTTGGTGCAAGCCGCCCAAACTCGCAAAGCGCCGATTCAACATTTAGCTGATACTGTCGCCGGATATTTTGTCTATGGCGTAATGGCAATATCGGCTTTAACTTTCCTATTTTGGTATTTTGCCGGAACTCATATTTGGCCTTCTGTGCTTTTAGGACACGATATGGGGCATGGGGCATCGGGCATGGGGCATGGGGCATTGGGCATGGGAAATCAATTGCCAATTATCCATTATCAGTCTTCTTTGTTGTTAAGTTTGAAATTGGCGATCGCAGTTTTAGTCATTGCTTGTCCTTGTGCTTTGGGACTGGCTACCCCAACTGCAATTTTAGTCGGTTCTGGCATCGGGGCGGAGCGCGGGCTGTTGATTCGCGGTGGCGATGTTTTAGAACGAGTGCATCAATTAGATACTGTGGTTTTTGACAAAACTGGGACTCTGACAACTGGAAATCTCACACTTACTGATTATTTGCCGATTTTCCAGAATTCTGAGTTGGATTTGAACTCGGATATTAATGTGGGAAACAAACAAGATATCTGTTCCACAATGTCCGCAATTGATGATATTTCTGGCAACAGGCAAGATGCCTCTTCCACAATTTCCACAATTTCCACAATTGATGGTGTTTCTGGTAACAAACAAGATGCCTCTTCCACAATGTCCGCAATTGATGGTGTTTCTGGTAACAAACAAGATGCCTGTTCCACAATTGACTCAAAATTGCTGCAAATTGCGGCGGCGGTGGAAAGAGGCGCTTGTCATCCCATCGCCGCCGCAATTTTGCGGGAATCTCAACAGCAAGGTTTGCCGCTGCTACCTGCTGAGGATTTCTACACGGAACCGGGCTTCGGGGTTTCTGCTTTAGTGGAGGGCCAGCGGGTGTTTGCGGGGAATGCCGAGTGGATGAGCCAGCAGGGCGTCGCTGTGACTGCGGAACTTTTGGAGTCTTGTAAAGGCAAAACGGCGGTTTACGTCGCTTCTGGGGGCGTTTTGCTCGGGGTAATCGGGCTAAAAGATACTCTGAGACCGGATGCTAAGGTGGCAGTCGATCGCCTGCGGGGCATGGGATTGCGGGTGATGATGCTGACGGGCGATACGGCGTCGGCGGCGTTGGTGGTGGCGCAGCAGCTAGGTTTGGCGGCTGCTGATGTTTTGGCCGAAGTGCGGCCGGAGGGGAAGGCTCGGGCGATCGCCAGTTTGCAAGCCCAAGGCTGTAAAGTGGCTGTAGTGGGAGATGGTATCAATGATGCCCCGGCTTTGGCTCAAGCTGATGTCGGTATCGGTTTGCACTGCGGGACTGATGTCGCGGTTGAGACGGCTCAAATTGTGCTGATGCGAAATGCTTTGATGGATGTTGTTGAGTCGATCGACCTTGGTCGCGCTACTTTTAATAAGATTCGCCAAAATTTATTCTGGGCTTTTGCTTATAATACTCTGGGAATTCCAATTGCGGCCGGTCTCTTGCTGCCTGCAACTGGAATTTTACTCAGTCCTGCGGCAGCAGGCGCATTTATGGCGTTTAGTTCTGTTAGCGTTGTTACCAATTCTTTGCTGCTGCGCCGGAAGTTTCGAGGTTAAATTTAGAGCTTCCAAATAAAAGTCATCAGTAATTAGTCATTAGCCAGGAACTAATGACTGATGACTGATGACTGATGACTAATGATTTATGGCTACAGTGCCATACTTTCCAAAAGCCGCCAGTTATTGTTTTTCATAACTGAACGACTGACTAGCTCGAACATTTGACGGCAGTGGTTATTGGTTTGCAGGGGCAATTCCTCGTTTTTGATTACGAAGTTCATGCGAACTTCTGAGTCACTAGCCGTGTTTTTCTCAATTAGGACTTCGGCGGTGACCAGTTTCGGAATCGAAACTTGACCCGGAAGTTCGCGAGCCATCAGGGAATCTCCTGTATTGTAGATAATATCAAGATTGCATGACTCTAAAATTTCAATCAGGGACTGACGGAGACGGTCGATCGGAACTGCAACGATAAAAAAACCAGTATAGCGAGCCATAGAAAACTCCAACCATGAGGCACTGAGACTTTATTATCATACCGAACCTAGAACAGATATACGGGAGGATTCATATTTATTTTATTGAGGTGCAAAGTTAGGCAATGAAGGGCAAACTTATCGTATTTGAGGGGGTAGAAGGTGCTGGAAAAACTACACAAATGCAGCGATTGATACATTGGCTGCAAGTAAGTTATTTTCAGAAAGTCCGGTTGGTGGCTACTCGCGAACCGGGGGGTACGGAGTTGGGAAAAGGACTGCGGCATTTGTTACTCAAACAAGATCCGGGTGAATCTGTATCCGATGTAGCAGAATTACTCATGTACGCTGCCGATCGCGCTCAGCACGTCGAAACTTTTCTTAAACCCGAGTTATCGAAAGGAACGATTGTTTTATGCGATCGCTTTACAGACTCAACGATTGCTTATCAGGGCTACGGCCGCAATCTTAATTTAGATTTAATTAAGCAGTTGAATGCAATTGCCACCGGCGGCTTGGAAAGCGATCTGACTTTGTGGCTGGATATTAATGTGGAGGCGGGCTTGGCAAGGGTAAGGGCCAGAGGAGAGCGCGATCGGATCGAGCAAGCTGACTTGCAGTTTCACAAGCGCGTACAGCAAGGTTTTACGGAGTTGGCACAGGCAAATCAATCTCGAATTTTCCGGATCGATGCCGATCGCCCTGAAGATGCGATCGCCCAGGAAATTCAAGCGATCGTCAGTCGCAAGTTAGAAGCTTGGGAATATTTAAAATAATCCCAATTCCGAAAAGTCGGCTGACATAGGTGGCCAAAAACCGGGTTTTTTAGGAAATTTTTCCTAAAAATCCTCAATATCGATGAAAAACCCGGTTTCTTCCTTTTGTCTGGGCGCCGTGAATATAATTAGCCGAAATTAACCGACAAAAAATCCCAGCACTTTACTGGTTAAAACCTGGATACATTCCCATACGCTTGGGTTAAGCTTTTTTGATGATTGCGCTGCCCAGAGATCGATCGCAGTGTCTCTTTTTCACCGAGAAACGAGACGGAAGCCTCTGGCTTTTAGACATGAGGAGGAAGTCGGTAGCGGTTTCAACCGCCTTCAATATTTTTTTTGTATTGGTTGTTTTACAGTCATATTTCAATCTTAAATCA
>NZ_JAAFKG010000121.1 GCF_013299185.1 Microcoleus sp. bin48.metabat.b7b8b9.023
AAATCTGATGAGATTGGAGCCTTTCCCAATGAAACCAGTTGTCTCACAGTTTTTTGCCTCGTCGTAGAGCGAGATCATGCCAAACATGACCGTGGAACCCCCCGCGAATAATTCATGACACTAACAAATCCGCATTCAAATTCTCTTCATTGATGTTACCTGGGTTTTGGCGATCGCGCTTCCTCACCGACACCCCAGCAATCGCCGTGCCCTGAGTATTCGCCAGCAACCCTGTTACAGTCCCTCCTTCCAGGAAATGCACGTTCGTATTTTCTGTCAAGCGACGGCGAATTTGGCGATCGAGTAAATCCCGACTGAACATAACTAAATCATCTGGATCCGGGGTAAAATGTGTCGCCCAACCTGCGGGACTAAACCAGGCGATCGACTTCGGATCTAACCTCGGAGCACCAGCAGCTATCAGTTCGTTTTCTAAGCCGGGAAACAATTGTTCTAGGATGATTTTTCCCCGAGTCAAAAGGATGTGCAGGTGTCGGGATTGAGGAATACCGGGGCGGGGTGCGGGTTTTTCTGGAAAAAAATCTCGTTCAACAATACTTACGCGATCGAAGTGTTTTGCTAATACTCTAGCGGCCAACAGTCCTGCTAAACTGCCGCCAATAATAATTGCATGACTTTCTCGTGGCATCATTCCATCCTTTGAAGGTTAATAACTAATACCGTGTCCGTTGAATTCTCGGCGATCGCAAGAAGGTACGTAGTTGCGCTTCAGCGCTCTTTTCTAGATCTATAAGAGCGCTGAAGCGCAACTACGTACCTTTCAGTTGTGTTCGGGACTGTAGATATTGTGAATGTGTTTCAAAGCAAGTGTTTCGTTGCGTTAAAAAAATCTACTTCACAAACCAAACAAAACTGGCATAGCACAATTATCCCTCAATCAACAGCAGGCCGCAGACATATCTATACACTTCCGACTGTAGGGGGATGTTTTAGCTCGTCAATAAGGCGATGCTTGCCTTTAGGGGTACGAGACTAAAACTATACATTCGCCGATCGCGCCGCACCCACCCTTTAACGAGGAATATACGAGGAATATACTATGTTTCAAAATTTGCCAATTAATCCACAACTGTATAACATCGGGTTCTGGCTGGCTCAAGTGCCTGTAGAACAGACTACAACAACAACAAGCAGAGTAGAAGATGCAGCACTCCTTTATTCCGGGCCGCAATTTTTTATCGCCTTAATATCTGGAGTCGTGCTCGCCTGCGCTTTCCAACTCTTGCTGACAAATTTGTCAGTAGCCGCAGGCCTTTCCTACATCGGACAATCCCACGACGATGGACACAAATCTGATAGCAGTAGTCCCGTCCGCCACATCGGGCGCAAAGTCGGTACCTGGACTCTAATCACTGTCACCATCGCCCTATTCTTCGCTTGCTTGCTAGCAGTTAAGCTTAGTTTGATTAGCAGTCCCGGTTTAGGTGCGATCGTCGGTTTAGTCGTGTGGGCCGCTTATTTCTCACTGCTGGTATGGGTGAGCTCTACCACCGTCGGTTCCCTGATTGGTTCCGTCGTTAACACCGCAACATCTGGCGTTCAAGCTATTTTCGGCACCGCAGCCGCAGCCCTCGGCGCCAAAGCAGCTAGCAACCAAGTCGTCGCCACGGCGAAAGCAGCAGCAGCAGCAGTGGGCCACGAGCTCGGTAGCGCGATCGACCCTACAAGCTTGCGGGAAAACGTAGAAGACTACATCCAAGCCCTCAAACCGCCGGAATTAGACATCAAAGCGATGCGTAGCGAGTTTGAAAAATTGCTCAACGATCCGCAACTCAAAAGCATTGCTGGCGAAAATTTGCCGAATCTCGATCGACAAACCCTGATAGATTTAGTTAGTTCGCGATCGGACTTGTCAAAACGCGATGTCAACCGGATTGTAGACCAACTCCAAGATGCTTGGAAACAAGTAGGAAAACAAGACCAGAAATCAGACGGCATCGCCCAATTAATAGATTATCTCAAATCAGCAAAATCGGGAGATTTGCTCTCAGATACGCTGACAAGTAGGGTAGAAAAAGTTCTCGGGAATCTGGGCGGTCAAAATTCCGGACAAAACCCCACAATGATGTCCCAAGCAACGTCAATGGCAGTTAATGCTTTAATGGGAATAGTTTTGGGTCGCACGGATATTTCTGACTTAGATGTGGAAAAAGTAATTGGTCAGCTCAAAACAGCTAAGGACAAAGTTAGCCAGCAAGCTGATAAAATTACCGCTCAAGTCAAAGGCGAACCAGAAACTTACAGCCCAATTCGTGCCGACGTAGAAAACTACTTGCTCAACACTTATTCGTGGCAGATGAACCCTACCGCGATCGAACGCGAATTTCGTGACGTGCTCTACGATCCAACGGCAGATCCGGGAACTGTGCGCCGCGAATTGGAAAAACTCAATCAGTCCAAGTTTGCCGAAATCCTGGCAAGTCGAGGCGTTTTTACCCAAGACAAAATTAAAGAAATTTCCCAGGAATTAGAAGGAATCAGACAGCGAGTTTTACAAACTGCTATTTTTGCGGAGGAGCAAGAAAAAGCTCGCGATTTGCAGTGGCGCTTGGAAACTTATTTGAAGCTGACGCCGAAAGCAGAACTGACAGCAGCAGGTATCGGAAGCGATTTCAAGAAAATTTTAGAGGATTCTGATGCGAATTACGAACAGTTGCGCGATCGGCTTTCTCCATACACCCGCGAGAGTTTTGTGCAAATCCTCAGAGGTCGCGAAGGCTTCGGCTTCCAAGAAGTAGAACAGATTGTTAAAGAGTTGGAAAGGACGCGAGATGTCGTTTTAGCAGATTCTAAAGGTCTGCAAGAAGCAGCGCAAGTCCGACTAGACAATCAGTGGCAAAAAGTGCAAGAATACTTGCAGTCTACGGGCAAAGAAGAACTCAATCCCGAAGGGCTCAAGCGCGATTTCAAAACGCTGCTGGACAACCCGGAAGCGGGAATTTGGGCGCTAAAAGCTAGAGCTTCTAAGTTCGATCGCGAAACTTTGGTAAAATTGCTATCTCAGCGAAAAGACCTCAGCGAAGACCAAGTAAATCAGCTTCTCGACAGTGCCGAAGAAACTTGGCACAGCGCGCTGGAAGCACCGCAAAAGCTGGCAGAAAAAGCTAAGGATCAGTACGACCAAACTACCACCGCCCTGGCAGATTACCTGCGAAAGACTGGCAAGGAAGAACTCAATCCTGAAGGGATTAAGCGGGATTTGACCAAATTGATGGAAAATCCCAAGGAAGGGGCTTTAGCGCTGCGCGGCCGCCTTTCTCAGGTCGATCGCGATACTTTGGTCAAGCTGCTTTCTCAGAGAGAAGATTTGACCGAGGAACAAGTCAATCAAATTATCGACCAAGTGCAGGAAACTCTAGGATCGATCGTGAAAGCACCGCGCCGTTTGGCGAAGCGGGTGCAAACTCAAGTCCAGGATTTTCAGAGCATTTTAGAGGATTATTTGCGAAATACGGGCAAGGATGAATTAAATCCCGAAGCCATCAAGCGGGACTTGCAACTGCTGCTACATGACCCAAAAGTCGGCGCTTACAGCTTGGGCGAACGGCTGTCGCATATCGATCGAGCTACAGCCATTTCCCTGCTGTCTCAGCGCCCGGATATTTCGGAAGAAGAAGCGACTCGTATTGTCGATCAAATTGTGTCGGTGCGCGACCAATTTCAACTGCAAATTCAGAAAATACAGGAGCGCGTTCAGTCAGTAATTGACGGGGTTCTGGGAAAAGTTCGGGATTACCTCAATTCGCTCGATCGCCCGGAACTCAATTACGAAGGCATTACGCGGGACGTGCGGAAGTTATTTGACGATCCGCAAGCCGGATTTGATGCTTTGCGCGATCGCCTCGGTCATTTCAACCGCGATACTTTAGTAGCCCTAATTAGTTCGCGCGAGGACATTTCTGAAGCAGATGCGAACCGCTTGATCGACCAAATTGAAAAAAGCAGAAATACCGTCTTGCAAAGAGCAGAACGCTTGCAGCAAGAAGCGCAGCTTCGCCTCGAAAGCATTAAATTGCAAGCCGAAAAACAAGCCGAAGAAACCCGGAAAGCAGCGGAAGTTGCATCTTGGTGGCTGTTTTTCACGGCTCTTACCTCGGCGGCTGCGGCTGCGGGCGCTGGTGCTTTAGCCGTCATCCGGTAAAAAAAGAGTTGATTTGCGCGATCGGATTTCTAATAGTGCCTGATGTGAGTTTCTACTGACATCAGGCACTATTTTTATCAGCCTTCTCAAGAGCGGTGAGGTATTTGTGGTAAGCTCGTGTCCGCTCGATTCACTTTTATCAAACTGGTTTGATCGTTCGGACTTCAGTCCTTTCTTGGATGCGGACTAAAGTCCTCACTACGAACCGTCAAACAAAACATAATTGTTATCACGCGAATCAAGATCGGTGAGGTTTTTCTGGTAAGCTTATGTCGCCTCGATCCACTATTGTAAAACTGGTTCGATCGTTCGGAATGCAAGTCCTCAGGAAGAAGGACTAAAGTCCTCACTACGAACCGTAAAACAAAAGTAAACTACCTACACCAAGTCGGAGTACCGACTATGGAGTAGGCTTTTAGTAGCCCTGCACCAAATCGAATAAACTAGGTTGGAAGTACTCGACGATCCGACCTAGTTCACACGACAGGTACGAA
>NZ_JAAFKG010000122.1 GCF_013299185.1 Microcoleus sp. bin48.metabat.b7b8b9.023
GGATTTGAGGTTTCTAGGATACTGACTCTCACCTACATGGTCATTCAGTTGTCAAGGTTCTACCTTGCGGCTAATCCCCCTAACCCTTTTTAGTATTGGTTTCTAGCCAACGATTCGCACACCGGGATTCATGTCGATACCAATGCAACCGTACATTCTGTCTCTCGAAACTTGCTTCACGAGATTTGGTGTAAACTGCACAGCAGCAACCCACTTTCCATTCTTGCGATAGAAATGCCATGTTTTAGCACCGCATTCTGGCAGTCTGTTGATGTTACGGCTGAAATCACCAACAAGAGAGGACAGGGTTTTTCCAAATCGCGACTCTAAGCATTTGGGGACTCTAAAAGTTATTTTATCCCCATTCCATTGGCAGACTTGATTGCCAAAAGACTCATCCTTAGAACCGACGACAAAAATATCACACCGAGGGATGAAAACTTTGATTGGTTTAAGCTTTAAGTCTTCAGCTTTCTTCGTTGCCAGAGTTAGCTTGCGTTTTTTATTGTGAATTTGAAAGCGTAAATTCTGCCAGTTTGTTGATTTATATTGAAGCGAACAGGCTAGCGGGAAATTGCAACCTGTTTTTGATTGCTGCCATGTTTTCTTGGCATAGAATTTACGAGCTAATACCAACTTGCGTTCGGCTTTTTTGAGCCACGCACCAAGAGATTTGATTTTTCCTTCAAGAGCTTTCCGGTGTAAAATCCTGTGTTCTTTCGCGCTGTCTACACGACATGAGGCAGAACTGATTACACCATTTGCGTGGCGCTTGTTGATGCCGTAGGTTTGCTGTAAATGCGTGTTCCAATCAGATTTCTTGAACTCTGTACCTGAAAGTAAGTGCTCAACTGTTTCAATGCTTGCAGCCCTAAAAATTGGGGCGTAAGCTTCTAAGAACATCTCGAAATCTGTAAATCCTAGTTCGTTGAGTTCCTGTACTGGTGTGGGCAAGCCTTTGCAATAAGTTAGGGTAGCCATTGATTCTCCCGGTCAATGTGTTGATATTTTCGTATGTTAACAGCATGAAAGCTCTGCTAACTCACCAATACTCATCAATCTATCCATTGGCTTACCGAGAATCTGAATACTAAATCCTAGGTAAATCTAGATAAATTGTCAACAGTCGTCAACCCCGATCGCTCTTCGGGACGCTCGCACTGTTTAACTCGGATGCCAAGGCCAACGATATAGCTTCAAAACTCTAGATGGTTGGATGATTGATTGCTTCTGAAAAATTCAAAACTCAAGACTCGGCATTACCAACTGCTTGGGGGTGACTCTCAATCCACCGATCGATATCTGTGACTACCCGATCGGGAATTTCCCAAGGAAATAAGTGGGCTGTATTGGGATAGCACTGCCACTGACTGTCATGAAGGTGGCGGGCTGTTTCTAAACTGGATGCTGAGGTGATATGTCGATCGCCCTCTCCGGCCAACACCAAGCACGGACATTGAATCTCGCCGAGATGCAGCAGTCGATCGTATCCGGCTCTCAGAGCGGTATTTAACGCCTTTGTAGCCTTGTGGGAAGTCTGGAGGTAGGCGGGAGTACCTGCGGCGGCTAAGTAGCGATAAGGGGTCGGTGTATGCTGCTGTATCAAGTAGCGAAAGAGCGATCGCCTGCCAAAAGTATCAATATTCCACTGCCAACCGGGTACCACCCAGTTGATAATTCCGGCTAAACCGGTGTAAAGATTATCTTGCCAAGAAATGGGCGGGTGACTTCCGCGCGGTTTGGCGGCGGATGCCAGTAGAATCAAACCTGTCACTCGCTGGGGATATTTCATGGCTAATTCCAGCGCTAAAATGCCTCCTAAAGACCAGCCGATGACTAAAGTGCGATCGACTCCCAGTCGGTCTAAAAGCGCTTCTAAATCAAGCAAGTGGTCAGTCATTTCAAAGGAATTTGAGGTGCGGCTGGTACCGTAGCCGCGCAAGTCTGGGGCGATCGTCCGGAACCGCTGTGATAGGTGTTCTGTGAAGACAGACATACAATCGCCGGAACCTGGATGGCCGTGCAAGCAAAGGATCGGAAACCCTTCACCTTTGACGGAAACGTTGAGTTTTGTATGTGGCATTTTCTAATTTGGCGATCGAAGGACAATCAAGGTTTGTAGTGAGGACTTTAGTCCTCTCCAAATGCGGACTAAAGTCCTCACTACAAACCAATCTTAGTAAGTTATTCGTCGCCCGAATTCTTCGATAATTTCGTAGCGATCGCGCAGAATATCTCCTGGATTCAGGCACATAAATTTTTAACAAATTCTCAGATGTTTAAAAGCTGGGATTATTACTAATATAATCGGCTATTTTAGCAATAGACTGGCGGATTTGTAGGTCGCCACTGGTGCGGCTGTCTATCACAGTCATCACGTAGGCTTCGCCGTCAATGTTCATCGCTAAAGTTGTGCCCAGCACCAGAGAATTCTCCCCGGTTTTTTCGCCCAACCACTGAGCTTTAGTTCCTTTCAAGGCGGCAAATCCCAAAGCGCGATCGTACTGCTGGTTGAGAGTTTCCACTAACAGTTTAGAACCCGGTGTTTCGCCGTTGTAAATTTGCACCATCATTTCGGTGAGTTCGTTAGCAGTTAAGCGGTTGGGCCCGGAACCGGGGTTGCTGGGCATAGTTTTTTCCCCCATTAATTTGAAGTTCACGCGGGTGACTTGGTAGCCGCGATTTGCTAAGAATTGATTGATGTAATCGGCACCCAAATAATCGATCAGTTGATTGGTGGCGATGTTGCTGCTGCGATCGATCATTTCTTCTAACAGTAGCTGTACCGGGTAATTGCGATTGGACAAAATCTTGGTCGATGAGTCTTCGGTGAAATTGCCCCGATCGACGAATACTTCATGGTTCAGACTGATTTTTTCTTGGTCGAGTTTTTGCATCAGGGCGACAGCTATCGGCACTTTAATTAAGCTGGCCGGGCTGACAGGAGGCACATCGCCCCGCAGGTTGACGCATTCTCTAGAAAGGTGGCAAATCCCGATCGACGCTTCATTCGACAAACCGCTTGAACGGGCAACCTCTGCCAAAAAATCTGATTTTGCTTGCTGCACTTGAGAGGTTGCTGCGGTTAAATTTTCCCGGTATTCTTGAGCTTTGGAGGCTGTGAGGGGAGATAAAAATGAGTTTTGCGGAACTTCTTGTAAGTTGTTGAGGGCCTGGTGCCACAAAAATTGATTTTGCTGCGAAGATTCGATCGACTGATTTGACTTCCCTCCCGTTTCTACGGCTCGGTTTGCCAAACGGACTGCTTGCTGTAAGTTGTCGTTAGCTCTCTGTTCTACTAATATTTGAACTTCCACCTCTTGCAACTGCTGTACCAATTTTTCTTGAGGATTGCCAGCGAAGGGAACTAAGCCAGAGAGCAGGGTTGGTTCTGCCGAGGGTGAGGCGGGTTGTTCTAGTTGGGTGACGAGCCGATCGCGAATTTTGTAGAGTTCGTCTAGGGAACGCGGGTTAGATGATTGAGCAAATGAACTGGCGATGGTTAACACCTGAACCAGTCCAATGCTGGCTGCTACTGCCGCCATCTTGTTTGCGATCGACAAAAAACGGCTGAACCCTGGCATATTCCACATCCTCAACACAACCAAATTCAATCTAAGCAGCTATTGTTCCACGAGTCAAACGATTTGAGATTTTAGCCGTAGCCGTAGCCGTAGGGTGCGTCGCCATCGACAATCCTCAACAAAGAGCGACAATCGATCGAGCGACGCACCTTTTGTTTTCAAGGGCACAGCACACAAACCCAACATTTTTGTGGTAGCAAGCTTTTTCATCAATGGGTTCCGGTGCGTCGCCGTGAAATTTTCGATTGAATGCAAGGGATTTATCGCAGGCGACACACCCTACAAATACTGTAGGGTGCGTCGCCATCGACAATCCTCAACAAAGAGCGACAATCGATCGAGCGACGCACCTCTTATTTTCAAGAACACAGCACACAAACCCAAAATTTTTGTGGTAGGAAGCTTATTGATAAGTAGTTAAGCAAAATTAATTACATAATTATCTCCAAACTCTTTAAGAATTTTTTCTACAGATGAAACAAGAGATTGCCAGCTAGAGTAAGCATCTATTTCGAGCCATGTATATTTGATAAACCG
>NZ_JAAFKG010000123.1 GCF_013299185.1 Microcoleus sp. bin48.metabat.b7b8b9.023
CTTGCAGCTTTCTTTGTTTCTCTGGATTCATGATTTTTCAAGAGTGGTAAACATATTTAATTATGGACTAATGAGGGGCATAGTATTTGTGAGTATTTATACTCATTGCGTAAGTGTTATGCTCCCCAAAACTTTTGACCTGTGGCTGTCCACAACCATTCTTTGACTCCCTTGACACACCATGGAGTTTCATCGACATGGACGTTGGATTGTAGTGGTGCCCATTTCCAGAGTTCTTCAACGGCTGGCTTTACAGCATCAGCTACCCGCGCATTTGTTGCTTGTAAAGTACCCAGCCCTATTTCAATTCCACCTAGTTCCCGCAGGAACTCTTGTTGTTTTTCATAGGACATATGCCCATAATTACCCAACCAGCTCTGCGGATGCTTGTAGGTCAATGCTTAAATCTTGTCCTGGAACTATGCCCGGTGAGACTGGTCCAATCACCATTGCTCCGCATTCATTGCATTGACATTTGACTCGTTGATATTCCACTACTTCAATTGGTCTGGTAACTAAACACGCTACTTGCTGCTTGCTATAACCGATCGCATCACTTAATTCAGTGCTACCACAATGCTCGCAAGAAGAAGGGGTGCTGATTTGATATCTATCTACTCGTCCAAATCCTTTTCGGGTTTTCCCGATATGTCCTGGTTGCCCTCCTGGTTTGCGCTTTGGCTTGTCTTCTGACTCTTTTGAGTTGTCAGCTTTGGGTGTCTCTGGTTTCTGGATCAGATCGCTCGATGGTGGTCTTGATGATGTTTTACTATTACTGGGCTGTCTCTCTTTGAGCTTTTCGAGCTCTTCTTGCAGTTTTTCTATCAGCTTCTGTTGGGTGAGCACAATTTTGACCAGTTCCTCACGACTCAACTGGTCAACCATTTCTAATGTTAGTGCTGCTGATAACTCTGACTTTTCGCTCATCTGACTACATTACCATATTTTTCGGCTCGGGAGCGAAACTATTTTTACCTGAATCCTTACAAACTGTCAGCCAGTTGTCTCCAGGGTTACGTATTTTTAGACCGAATTAGTTGGGATAACTTCAACGAATCAGGAGACCTTAAAAGACAAGTAGAAGCCTTTAAACAATTTACCGGATTTTATCCTGAATCAATTCATGTAGATCAGATATATCGAACCAAAGAAAATAGCGTTTGGTGCCAAGAACTCGGCATTAGAATGAGCGGTGTTCGTCTAGGAGGAAGACCTCCCAAAAATCTGAGCAAATCACTAAAAAAACAAGCTCAATCAGACGAAAGAATTCGTAACTTAATTGAGGGGAAATTTGGAGAAGCTAAAAGAAGATTCAGCCTCGGTAGAGTGATGACTAAACTTAATAATACTTCTGAAACAAGCATCGCAATAACTTTTCTGGTGATGAATCTTTCTGCCCTGCTACGGCAGGCTTTTTGGCTTTTTTTCGGTCTATTTCATAATAAAAACCTTTGGGGATGTTTTTTGGCTTAAATGATTGGCAAAAGCTATATCTAGCCAGAACAATATTGAGAAAACTTATATTGTCGAGGCACTCTCAAATTCACTCATCTTTCTAAATGCTGTTTTCTGACTTTTTCAGCAAGCCCTAATTACCAATTTATGAACAATCCGATTATTTGGCTGCACGGCGACTGTTTGAGTCCACAAGGCCCAGCTTTTCAAGCTCACCCAGAAGCACCAGCAATCTGGGTTTGGGACGATGCACTGATCGATGAATGGCAGTTAAGTCTCAAGCGAATGGTGTTTATTTATGAATGTTTGCTAGAGTTGCCGGTAGTTATTCGGCGCGGCGATGTCGCTGCCGAAGTTATCGCTTTTGCGATCGAATCCGGTGCGAATCAAGTAGTTACAGCGGAAAGTCCCAGCCCTCGGTTTGAGGATATTTGCCGGGAAATTACGATCGAGTTCCCAGTAGAAGTTTTGCCATCCGAGCCCTTTGTCCGCTACGATGGCTACATTGATTTGAAGCGTTTTTCCCGCTACTGGCGCGTTGCCGAAAAATATGTTTTTTAATTTGGCATCTGGAATTGGGAATTGGGCATCGGGCATCGGGCATCGATCCGAAGAGAATTTGTAGCAACTAACTAATGACTACTGACTGCTGACTAATGACTGATGACTAATGACTGTTAGTTGTTAACTAATTAATGACTATCAACTGTCAACTGTCAACTGTCAACTGTCAACTGACTTCAAGTCGCCTTCAAACGCTGCAACAGCCATTCAAATCTAGATTGAGCCAAATCAGGATTTTCGACATTTTGCCCGATCGCGCGATCGTCGTGGGGGTCTTGATATATTAAATAATCAGTATCTTCGCCGAAGCGTTTGACTGTACCCCGCAGTCTCGACGACAGAAATTTAGTAATAGCCCGATAAAACCGCAGGGAAAACAGCACGTCTTGCTCTAGTTTTTCAGTTAGCAGCCGCCTCGGAATTGACAGGATGAGGCATTCATCAATTGCCGTGACGCTAGCAGAAGGAAGCCTCCCGTCTACAAAAGACATTTCGCCCAAGACTTCGCCACAGATGATTTTTCCAATTTCTTTGTCGCCCAAAGATGATACAGCAACGCTCAAAGTTCCATCCAGAACTATGTACAGCGCGTCTAAGGGTTGACCTTCGACGATGAGGGTGGTGCCGGGGGGGACTGTGGTGCGACTGCCGTTGGCGAGCATCCAATCGATGTCGCGATCGCTCAATTCGCCCAATATAACTAGAACTTTGCTCATAAAGTCAGGTTGAGAAGAGATACTTTTTATTTTTTACTTGTTTAGTTGCGTGCTGTTAGGTCGTCAGATAGCTGGTAAAAGTATAGTCATCTATGACATGACGTGGGAGGCATCCAGTCCCTCCCGTTTCCCTTTCACTTTGAGCGGATTAACCCGCCTCGGCTGAGCTACGCAGCTCTCTATCCCATCGCTAAAAGCATTTGGGATTGCTTTTCTTAAGATATTATAAGACCCATTAACATCGGCATTAATCAATCTACCACACGATGTTTTGTACAATCCTCTCTTAATTCGCGAACCGCTAAATGTGACATTCTGAGATCCAATATTTCCGTAGACAGGAATTGGATCTAATGAAAAAAAATTCGATTTGGAAGTAGGTTGAGTCGATGCGGGGTATTATCCCCGGCACCTCTCAGTTAATTAGAGTCGATGCCTGTGTTACCACAGGACACCTCTCCTTCAGAACGCGGACGTGCAGCTTTCACTGCATCCGGCTCCTAGTCTGACACCTAATAAGTCGGGTTTAACCCGCTGTTCGGACTCTCACCTGACCATGAACGGTCTGATGCTGGTGACATTCACGATGTAGAACTTCCAAATTTATAGGTTTCCAATTGTCATGGTTGCCGTCGATATGGTGTAATTCTGCAATATCACCTGAACTGAACGATAGATTACATTCTGTACATCTGTGATTCTGTTTCTTGAGAAGTCGTGCCGTTATCCCATCGTAGTGAGCATTCTCTCGTTTTGACCAGTAAACAAAATCGCCATCATAGGGTGATTTATCTCCCTTGACAATAACAAACTTGCAGGCTGACCAACTAACGGCAGGAATTGCTCTTTTTATAACCTTATTGGTTTGATAACGGTTGTATCTTCCTTGTTTCCGAATGAATTTCCATAACCAATAGCGCAGTGACCACAGGTTGTGTTGACTCATATCACAGAATCTATGGTAATTTCTCCACCCTCTTACCATCGAACCACACTTGTTGATTCGATGTTCGAGAGTGAAACGACTAAGCTGTTGTGCATTTAAAACGCATATTGTATAATACAATATAACCATCTTTATAAAAAGTCAATGCCTAGCAATAACTTCCTGAGTTCCGAGACAAGAGAAACTCTTCAACAAGTATTAAAGGAGCATGAACATCCAGACATTCGGCTTCATAGCATTAATTTTCTTATTGCTGAATAGCGGCAATACACAAGCTCAAACTGCT
>NZ_JAAFKG010000124.1 GCF_013299185.1 Microcoleus sp. bin48.metabat.b7b8b9.023
AGAATGGACTACTGGGTGATGTTGAGTCACCGAGATAATTGAGTATTTCTACTCATTTTTGTCTCGGATGATTCACTTTTCCCCCCTCAATCCCCCTATGTGCCAGTTGGGGGTGCGGAATGTGGGATTCAAGAATGTTATACCGCTGGAATTCGAGTTGTGATGATTACGGGTGATTATCCAGAAACTGCTCAAACCATTGCTCGTCAAGTGGGATTGATGCAAATGGGAGCCGTTGTCACCGGAGCAGAATTAGATGGCATGAGCGACGCTGAATTAGAGCAGCGGATTCAAAGTACAAATATTTTTGCACGAGCCGTTCCCGAACACAAGTTGCGGTTAGTTAATGCTTTGAAATCTAAGGGCGAAGTCGTTGCAATGACGGGGGATGGCGTGAATGATGCTCCGGCTCTCAAAGCTGCTCAAATCGGGATTGCGATGGGTGAGCGAGGTACGGATGTGGCCCGTGAATCTGCGGCTTTGGTGTTACTAGATGATGATTTTTCGTCGATCGTCCAAGCAGTCAAACTGGGGCGCAGAATTTTTGACAATCTCCGCAAAGCCATGTCATATCTGATTGCGATTCATATCCCGATCGCCGGAATGTCTTTGATTCCAGTATTGTTTAAATTACCGTTAGTATTGCTTCCGGTTCATGTGGCATTTTTACATTTAATTATCGATCCAGCTTGCTCGATCGTATTAGAAGCCGAACCCGCAGAAGCAACGGTGATGCAGCGCCCTCCCCGCAACCCCAAAGAACCTTTATTTGGCAAGAAAACGCTCTCCTTGGCTGTGTTGCAAGGATGCGGAATTTTGGCGGTTGTGCTGGCGATTTTTGCGATCGCCCTGTATCGCAGACAAGGCGAATTTGATGCCCGTGCATTAACGTTTACGACGTTGATTTTGGCAAACTTAGCACTAATTTTGAGCGAAGGTTCGACTTCCCGCCTCAGCTTGAAAATACTGAAATCGCCAAATCCCGCCCTGTGGTGGGTGCTTGGTGGCGGACTGTTGTTCCTTGGGCTGGTGCTGTATGTCCCGTTTTTGCGTCATTTGTTCAGCTTTTCTCTGCTACGTGCGATCGATCTTGCGATCTGTTTGGGCGGTGGATTAATTAGCTTAATCTGGTTTGAACTGTTGAAACAAACTACAAAAATGAGATCGTAGTCAGAGACTGAATAAATATTAGTTCTAGCAGCAAAGGTTGCTTACGGTAAAAATAATGACATATCTACCTCTTAAGATATTCACACCCTCAACCTAAGATAGATGGCGATAACTCCAGAACGTGAAATCATTGAATTCATGAGAGTTGTTTTATTTATTCACCGGCAGAGTAGATAAGGTAATTAACAACAAAGATTTTTATGACTCGCTGGCTATTCAATAATACTATTGACCAGTCTCATAAACTCAACATACTAGAGGAATCATCATGCAAATAAACACCAAGACTTTCGTTTCTAACCTACAACACCATTTAACAAAAGTTATCGGTGGATTATTGATACTTGCTGTAATTTGCCAAAGTGTCGTTTTTGCGCCATCACCTGCGATCGCATCGCCTCTATTTGCCACCAGTGCTGCTAGTATTTCTAAGCAAGTAACTGGTAAGGCAGAAGAAGTCAAAGGCTCTGCTCAGCAAAAGATTGGGAAGGCACAGTCAGCAATGGAAGATCAAGCAAGATCTGTCAAAATGAAGATTAAAGATGACTTAACTGAAACAAAAATTGGAGTTGATGCCAATAATTCCAGAGTCGAAAATGCTGCCGATAAAGCCACTACAGCAGTCAAGAATTTTTTTGGTAAATAATCTTGGATTGACAATGCCATCGATAATTTAGAAAACATTAGCATACTAAAGGAAACAAAATGAGTACGACTATTGACAACTTCACTAAACAACTCCATGACAATTTAGAAGCGATTGAAAACCGGGCAAAGTCGCTGACGGAAAGTATTCAATCTGCCACAAAAAATACTCAAGCTGAGCTTCAGTCGAAACTTGATGAAACGAAGACAAATCTGGAAGCTAAAAAACAACAATTTGATGAGTATCGGGCAAAACTCAAAACTCAATTCGAGGAAAAAGAATCTGAGGTGAAGTCAAACGTTGACGAATGGAAAACAAATCGCGAAGTCAAGAAACTCGAACATCGGGCGGATCAAGCTGAGGACTATGCCAATACAGCAATTTTATTCGCAATGGCGACGATGGAAGAAGCGGAAGAAGCAACCTTGAAAGCGATTTGTACCAGATTAGATGCTACAACTGCTGCTGCGGAAACTACGCAGAAGTAAGACACGATTAAACTAAGCTAAGGGAGGAGACGGCAGTGCCGTTTCCCTACGCGGATTAATTGTAGGAGGAGGAGACGGCAGTGCCGTTTCCCTACACGGATTAATTGTAGGAGGAGGAGAGACGGCAGTGCCGTTTCCTGACTTTAGCTTAAGAGCGGAATAATGCCAGTTATTCCGCTCTTTTTTTTGATATAACATCTCCTCAAAGCAATCAAAAGGTATAGGTTAGGATTGGGAATTTGTGTAAATTTTAAATCAAAAGGTAGAGGTTATATTGTGTGGTTTTTGTTAAAGTTCAGTTGATGGCAAAAGAAGTCAAGGTTGAGATTAAATCGAAGCTCAACCAGATAAAATCGAACATCAAAAGATAAAAAACAAATCAAGAATTAAAATTTTGTCCTTCATTCGGGCAAATAACAAAGGAAACAAATTCATGTCATACACACATACGATTGTTGGTCATTTCCCCTCCCATTCAGAAGCAGAAAGGGTTGTATTGGAGCTGCAAAAAAAAGGCTTCGATATGCAAAAGCTCTCGATAATTGGCAAAGACTACCACACCACTGAACACGTGCGCGGATTTCTCACCTGGAAAGATACAGCCAAAGCTGGAGCCACAGGTGGTGGCTATTGGGGTAGCTTCGTCGGAGGTCTATTTGGCATTTTAGCTGGGGCTGGAGTGCTATTTATCCCCGGAATGGCTCCCATAGTCGTTGCTGGCCCCATTGCTGGGGTGTTGGCTGGTTGGTTGGAAGGAACGCTGGTTGGTGGCGCTGGTGCCGCTGCTGTAGGAGGATTGGCTGGTGCCTTGGGAGGCTTAGGAATCCCGAACCACGAGATAGTGAAGTATGACACTCAAATTCAAGCAGGCGAGTTCATTATCCTGGTGACAGGTAGCAATCACGATGTCAGTCAGGCGAAGCAGATGCTAGACAAAATTAGTCAGGAAATGAGTAAGCTGTTGTGCATTTAAAACGCATATTGGTATAATATAACATAATGATATCCAGAAAAAGTCAATGCCTGCTAAAAACTTTCTCAGTTCCGAGACAAAGGAAACTCTGCAACAAGCATTAAAA
>NZ_JAAFKG010000125.1 GCF_013299185.1 Microcoleus sp. bin48.metabat.b7b8b9.023
TTGAAGATTTGAGTGAGTTACTTTTTGATTTATCTAGTTCAGATAAACCTGTTAAATGCCTCGCATGATGTCAGTCAATAGCCTTCATAGCCTTGATTTAACCTCTCGACAATTAATCCACCCTGCTTCTTAAGGGGGATTGAGGGGGATCTAGACTTTGCCTAAAAGCGAGATTTATTATGAATTTCAAGCTTAAGTTGATACTAATGCGTCGTGCTGTATCCATACGGATACCGGGTTGATTTAAATCGCAGCACGCAAAAATCAATCAACAATCAGCATTTAACCTTTAACAAATGTCAGGCAAACTTACTACTCACGTTCTCGACACAGCCCGCGGCTGTCCGGCTGCAAATATGTCGATCGCCCTACAATCAATTGACCCAAACTCCGGCGCCAAAACTCTGCTAAAAACTGTAACAACAAATGCTGACGGCCGCACGGCTGCTCCGCTATTATCAGAAAGCGAGTTCAAATCGGGAATTTACGAATTAGTATTTGCAGTTGGCGAATACTTCGCGCAATCTGGTCAAAATTTGCCCGATCCGCCTTTTTTAAACAGCGTTCCAATTCAGTTCGGCATCGCGGATGTCACCGCACATTATCACGTACCTTTGCTTGTTTCTCCTTGGTCTTACAGTACCTATCGCGGTAGTTGAAAAGAAGGAAGTTCGGCAACGGATTTTGGAACGGATGTAGCGGATGGAATGAAGATGGGTTGAGTTATTATTTAAAAGAGGAGGAATTATGTTAGTTACCAAGCAAGCAAGCTGTTTTCAAAAGATTCTGGTATCCAGTGATTCCCACAGCCGAATTGTCCGGGGAGCCAAAACCTTTTGTATTATTAGATCAGCCGATCGCACTTTGGCTCGATTCTGAAGGTAAACCCGCAGCAGTAGAAGACCGCTGCTGTCACCGCACTGCTAAACTTTCCCTGGGAAAAGTTGTCAGCGGCAACATTTCCTGTGCTTACCACGGCTGGACATTCAACTCGTCAGGAACTTGTGTCAGCGTTCCGCAACAGCCAAACGGCTCGATTTCTGGCAACTACAAAGTAAAATCTTATCAGGCTTGCGATCGCTACGGATACGTTTGGGTTTGTTTGGGCGAACCAATCGCCGAGATTCCCAATATTACCGAAGCAGCAGACCCCAACTACCGCCAAATTCACGAATTTTACGAACCTTGGAATTGTGCGGGATTGCGGGTGATGGAAAACGAATTAGATATGGCTCATCCTACTTTTGTACATACCGCAACTTTCGGCAGCGAAGAGCATCTCACGCCCGATGTGATGGAGTTTACAGAAACAGAATGGGAACTGCATTACCGAAGTGTTTTGGGTGTCGCCAATCCCGCCGAACAACAGCAAAACTTAAACATAGAGCAAGCAGAAACCGTGCGGACAATAGACGGAATTTGGTTTTTGCCGTTTACCGTCAAGCTGCGGATTGCTTACCCAAACGGACTCGTTCACATCATCGTCAATACCATGACTCCGATTGACGATTCAACTTCTCAAATGGTGCAATTTTGCCTCCGCAACGATACCGAAAGCGAGGCAAAAACCAGCGATATTATCGCCTTCGATCGCGCTGTTACTTTAGAAGACAAGCGGATTTTAGAAACAACAGATTGGGACGTACCGCTCGACATCGCACAAGAACAGCATATGCTGACAGATAAGCCGGGAATCATCATCCGCCGCAAAATTGCTGCACTGTTAAAAGCCCACGGCGAAGTTGAACAAACTAAAGTCAGTTGACAGTTGACAGTTGACAGTTGACAGTTGACAGTTTGTAGTGAGGACTTTAGTCCGCAATTTTTTTCGTTTCACTCCGAATGACATACTACTAAAATTAATTCATGCGATCGACAATGCAATACTCTCTCATTGAACTCAACGAAATGAGCCAGGAGGTATTTACAGAAGCCTTGGGCGCGATTTTTGAACGCACTCCCACAGTCGCCCGTTGCACTTGGGACGATCGCCCTTTTGCCTCCACAGCCGACTTGCACGCTAAAATGGTAACAGCCGTCAATTCCATGACTGGGGAAG
This sequence comes from Microcoleus sp. bin48.metabat.b7b8b9.023, assembly GCF_013299185.1. GTDB lineage: Bacteria > Cyanobacteriota > Cyanobacteriia > Cyanobacteriales > Microcoleaceae > Microcoleus. The sequence continues at coordinate 2,060 of NZ_JAAFKG010000125.1, forward strand.
AAAAATTAGCATTAATTCAAGCACACCCGGACTTGGGAAGCAAAGCAAAAATGGCTGTAGCATCGGTTAACGAACAAGCCGGCGCAGGTTTGGATCGGCTATCTGTCGCAGAGTTCGATCGCCTGCAATTCCTCAACCGATCGTACCGCAAAAAGTTTGGTTTTCCCTTCATTGTGGCGGTGAAAAACCACACAAAAACCAGCATTCTTGAAGCATTGGAGCGCCGCCTCAACAATTCCCCAGAAACTGAAATGCAGCAGGCTTTAACAGAAATCTATGAGATTGCGCGGTTTCGCCTTGAGTCAGCAATTGGGAAACAAGACTGAAATTTCAGGCACGTAGTTGCGCTTCAGCGCTCTTTGGTACGTAGTTGCGCTTCAGCGCTCTTTGGTAAGTAGTCGAACGAAATTAATTACACAAATCATATAATATGATATACTAAAATTATTAAGTTTTATTTAGAGAGGTTTGATATGTTTTTACTTCGAGATATTAATCCACTTTCGTTAAAATTACTA
>NZ_JAAFKG010000013.1:0-104075 GCF_013299185.1 Microcoleus sp. bin48.metabat.b7b8b9.023
GACTCGTAAAATCTGGGCTTCTCGCTCTAAAATCGTCATGGCAAATTACGGGAAATGGCGGTACCTTCTCGTTTTAGCGGCTTTTCATCGCTCCTGTCATCTCCGCGAATAATTCATGACACTAGCGCGGATTTAGTAGTCGATGCTAGCGGCAAAGTTTCGTCAACACCTAAATGGTTGAAAAAACTCGGCTATGAATCTCCGCCAGAAACAGTTATCAATGCTTTTGTCGGCTATGCTACCCGCATCTATGAATCCAGCGGTAAATTGTCAGATACAGCGCCTGTATTTGTGTCAACTGCACCGCCATTTCGCACTCGCGGCGGTGCAATTTTCCCGATCGAGGGGAATCGCTGGCTGGTGACTCTCGGCGGGGGCGATCGCGATTATCCGCCCGCAGACGCAGCAGGTTTTGTAGAATTTGCGCGCAGTCTGCCAACCCCGGTGATTTATGATGCGATTAAAGATGCAAAGGCGATCGCACCTGTGTATAGTTATCGAGGTACAGAAAACCGTTTGCGCCACTACGAACGCCTATCCCGTTATCCTGAAAACTTGGTAATTGTCGGCCATGCAGTTTGTGCTTTCAACCCAGTTTACGGGCAAGGAATGACGGTTGCTGGATTGGATGCTTTGATGCTGGATGAATGTCTGCAAAAACAGCGTCAGCGGTATCCTGAAGGCGATTTAACAAGCTTTGGGCGACATTTTCAACAAAAACTTGCAAAATTGCATACTATTCCTTGGACGTTTGCGATCAGTCAGGATTCGCGCTATCGGGGAAGTGAGGGTGCGAAACCAAACCTGGCTGCGCGACTGACAATTAATTACATGGATCTGGTGTTAAAAGCGTTGACTACAGATGCGAAAGTTTGTCAAGCTTTTTTGGAAGTGCTACACATGATTGAACCACCGACGATTCTTTTTCATCCTAGAATTGCGGTAAAGGCGATCGGGAAACCAGGTTCGTAGTGAGGACTTCAGTCCTCATAAAACTCGACGAGACCGAACTTTTAACTACAAACTTACTGATGAAAATTCCTCAGGCAAAGGACTGAAGTCCTTACTACAAACCAGGTTCGTAGTGAGGACTTCAGTCCTCATAAAACTCGACGAGACCGAACTTTTAACTACAAACTTACTGATAAAAATTCCTCAGACAAAGGACTGAAGTCCTTACTACAAACCAGGTTCGTAGTGAGGACTTCAGTCCTCATAAAACTCGACGAGACCGAACTTTTAACTACAAACTTACTGATAAAAATCCCTCAGACAAAGGACTGAAGTCCTTACTACAAACCAGGTTCGTAGTGAGGACTTCAGTCCTCATAAAACTCGACGAGACCGAACTTTTAACTACAAACTTACTGATGAAAATTCCTCAGACAAAGGACTGAAGTCCTTACTACAAACCAGGTTCGTAGTGAGGACTTCAGTCCTCATAAAACTCGACGAGACCGAACTTTTAACTACAAACTTACTGATAAAAATCCCTCAGACAAAGGACTGAAGTCCTTACTACAAACCAGGTTCGTAGTGAGGACTTCAGTCCTCATAAAACTCGACGAGACCGAACTTTTAACTACAAAATTACTGATAAAAATCCCTCAGACAAAGGACTGAAGTCCTTACTACAAACCTGTGTATTTATACTTTAGGCAATTCTCAATTTCCAACCAAACAATCTAATTCCCGTTGCATTTCGGTGGTAACTCGATCGAAACAAGCATCAACATAATCGCGATCGCCCGCAGCTTCCTTACCGTACCTCTCAAACACAATCGGTTCGCACACGCGAGTCCGAATTTGCACGGGAAAAGGCAGATTTGGCAAAGGCCCAATACTCAACCCCCAAGGCAATCCCAAATACACCGGAAATACTACCGGATCGATGCCCAACAACCACGGCATCCCCAATTCATGCAATTGCTTAACTTCTTCGTACAAATCTGCCAAAACTATTAAAGTATCGTGGGCACCGTGCGATATAATTGGTACAATTGGCACTTCTTCTCGCAATGCTAACTTAATAAATCCCTTACGTCCGGCAAAGTAGATTTTATTACGCAAGTGATAGGGACGAAAAGTATCTTCGGCGCCACCAGGATACACCAGAACCGGGGCATTTTTTCGCAAAGCTGCGATCGCCATTTTCGGATGTGCTTTGATTGCACCGCACTGCACCGCCATACCAGCAATATCAGCAGAAACGTCCCAAACCGTCGGGTGCATCAATCCGTAGGCCAAGCGTTCCGTACCGTACCTGTGGAACCATTCGTATAGGAACATAAACATATCAGGAGCGGCGATTCCCCCGTTGTGAGAGCCGACAATCAGCATTTTTCCGCGTGCGGGGACGTGGTGCCACCCGTCGCTTTGGACGCGAAAATAGTAGCGGTACAGCCATTCCCAGAGCGGCAGCATTAGTTTTATGAAGTCGGGATTGCGATCGTCCAAAGATAAACCGTCAAAGCGAGATGTTTGGCTGTTGTTTCTGGGGCTGGATGCAGAATATTTCATTGATTGGTGCTTAAGTGCGATCGGCGGCAAAAAAGTATTGTTTTAGTATTGCAAATTCTTGGAAATTGACATATACTTTATTTATAATGGGAATTGGAGACTTAAAAATAAAAAACTCACTATTTCCATTATCCTATATACATTCTCATAGTACAGCAAAAGACCGAGAAAAGTCAACACCATATTAAGCGATTTTTAACAGTTAAATCATAAATTCTTGGACATACAGCAGTTCTCAGAAAGATAAGGTATGTTGTTGGGCTTCAGCCCTCTTAGTTTAAGGATTGTGTGTGGTGTCAGTTATACCTCATATTTTTGAGAAAGGCTATACTGCCTCAAGACAGGTGGCAAAGTATAAAAACTTTCTGTTTTGTCAATGAAGCAACGCCGCGATAAAGATTGTAGGGCATTGAGCAAATCTGGCGATCGCATAGTGCCATATTCTAGTAATTTTGTCAAATTGACTGGTTCACTTTCCCGACAAAACAAGGAGAGGACTTGTTTTTCTATTTCCGATAAGCGACTAAACTGCTGCTGCAAAACATCTTTCAAATCTTCTGGCAACAATACGGTATCATTTAACAATAACTCAGTCGCGCCAATTCCCAACTCTTGAATCAGAGTCGCCACGCTTTTTAACCATAACGGATTGCCTTGGTAGCGGTGAATGAGTGTTTCGCAGTTCTCGATTTCTGTTAATCCTTTATCTCGGAGTATTTCCCGCGCGGCCGCAGTGTCTAAGCCTGTGAGTTGTAAAATACGAATGGGAGTATTTTCGCTGGTGAGTTGAGGAACTTCTTTGGGTGGTTCCCAACCGATTAGCAGGAAGCAACTTTGATGGGATAATTTTTCTATTTGTTTAAATAAAGAGCGATATTCTTCGTATCCTGGTTTATATTTTCCTGCTAATTCGCCGCTGCTGAACAAATTGTGAATGTCATCTAAGACTACTAAACACCGATGTTTTTGTAAATATTTAATTAGGGGTAATGCTTTCTGGTTAGTTGTCGGGGAATCTTGCTTTTGGGAGTGCGAGAAAAACTGGATTAAGTTGACCTCAAATTCACCGAGGGTGGGGGATGTGTCGAGATTCCGCCAAATGACGCATTCAAACTCGTCTTTGATTTGTTGTACGAGTTGGACTGCTAGGGATGTTTTGCCGATGCCGAGTCCGCCGGTGAGGGTTATGAGGCGGCAGTTTTGTTGTAAAATCCAGGTTGTGAGGGTTTGGAGTTCGGAAGTGCGATCGAAGAAAGCACCTAATTCCGGCATCTCGCTTAAATCTTGATGCGATGTTTGTTGATTTGGTGGGTGTGAGTTTGGTATGTTTGGCGGGTGTCTAGCTTCTCCACAAATGTTGAAACTACCTGTCACATTTTGTGTCACGTTTTGTGCAAAGTTTAAAAGATTCGAGTTTTGTAACCTCTGCATAGCTGCTCTAAAATTCGTTTTACTGACTTTTTCTTCTAACTCTTCTGAAAGTATCTGCCATAATTCTGAGCCTACTTTCCTCACACTACTGGCTGAACAGTCAAAATCTTTGGCTATGTGCTTGTATGTTTCACGTTCTACAGTGCCTTTTAGTACCGCTTCCTGTACGTCGTCTAGGTGTGCACCAGTTTTCTCGAAGACTATTTTGTCTGCTAGTTTTAACGCTTCTTTTAGGTTCATTTGGCTCAGCAACTATTAGTTGGCTTGTATTATAGCTCGAATTTTACTACATTTTAATACATTTTGATACAAATTTAAATTAAATTAAGGATCGCTGGAGGCAGACTGGGAACAAAGTTGAACATTTTTGGGCTAGACAAAGCTTTGATTTATAGGGATTATAGGAGAAGTATAAAGCGTCACCGTAAGGATTGATTAGTTGCAGTTCTATCCAATTTAATGGTGTATTCTAACGCAGTGGCTGTCTAATTAAGGATTAGCTTTCAAAATTGATTTCCACTAAGAATAGAAAAAATAGTTATCCGTCAAAAAAGGAACCAGCAAATGAAAACAGCATATCAAAAAAATCGAGTATGGCGGTTTTTCACCTTTTCAATGCGTTCATTACTAATCGCAGGATTGATAGTGACTACTTCGGCTATCTCTATCTCTGCGTCATCAAGAGCTCCTGGAATAATTGATAGCCCTCAAGAGGGAACTTGTCGAAGCGGACGTAATCGAGAACGTGTCACTTGTTATTTCCCGTCGGTGACATGGACATACGGTAATGCTCTCGCTGTTGAATATAAAGGTGGAAGTGGGGCTGATGTTTTCTGGTACACTGCTCAAGAGATTCAAGGGGCATCATTTTCTGGAAAAGTAACTGCTAAAATAGAAACACAGGTTGTTAGTGTTGGTGGAGAAGTAGAATTCAAAGATGATGGAAAGCGATTAAACACACTCCAGCAAAAATGTATTATTGGATCGCCTCAACATAATCAGCAGACATATTGTCAAAATCCTTTCCGTGGATCTCCTGTTATGGTTCGAGTAGTTCCTCACAACAACAATTGGGAAACAACTTTCCTGGTTCATAACGATCCCGCAATACGTTAGCAAAATTCGTAGTGCGATCGCCCTTACTTATTGGTTGGGTTGAAGCAAGGAAACCCAACCTCTTTTTCCACTCACAATCTTATCCATTTCTACTATTCTAATGTAAAGATTATACGAATAGCGATCGCCTATAACACCCTTCGGGAACACGCCCCATGCTAACTTTCAGTTCCACTTACAAATATTGATCCACTTTTAGTTTTCACTTAAGCCACAAACTTAGGAGGTAAGATGACCGAGAATCGAAAGCCAGAAAAAGCAAAAGATTTCAGCGAAAAGTTCCTGCAAATATCAGGTAAGGTCTTTGAAGTTCTTGGAAAAATCATCAAATGGTGGTTCTGGATCTCAATGTTTTCAGTTGGAGTAATATTTTGGCTTCTTGACCTTTGGTTAGGTGATGGTCGTAATCCTATCCCTGCTCCTTGGGATAAGAAGCAACCTGAATTCGATCCAAATCAGTTCCGAAACAAGTTAGAGAATGCTACGGTTGAAGACCTTATTAATCAGTTTAACAAACAGTTTGAAGAACTTGAAAATGGCAATAAGCTAGAACCTGAAGAGAAAAGAGTTATCCGCAAAATCAAAGGTTTAGATCGCTCAAAACTGCGCTCTCAAGTTGTGAGAGATAATTTGGATATAAACGAACTTGAAATACTTTTTCTGTTGCTTTTGAAACTACTTAGTGGTGAATTAGGGTAATCTCATGGGAATGGGACAGTGGACAAATCAGGTGGTTACACCAGGCTCCGTCTTTCATAACAGGTACAATATTCAGCCTGGTGAGTATTCGATGATGTACGATCAATATGCACAAGAGTTTCTTATCAAAGATGCTAAAACAGGTAAAATTGTAAAGAGAGAGCAACTTAGTTCACCATTAGACCTTGTTATGTTGATCTCGCATTTGCATATATCTGAGAAAATAGATCCAGAAATAGCTAAAGCTCTCGAACGAGGAGAAACGCCTCAAACTACAGAACTCATAGACCATCATATTATTCCAGTGCATCTTTGGGATAAATCGGAACTGATAAAACAGGCAGTGAAAATAACAAATATAAATATGAATGGGGCAGAAAATATAATTCCATTGCCTAAAAAAATTCATAAGTCATTTCATGGAAAGAAATCAGGTTATTCTGAAATGATAGTTGAGCGCCTTCGAGATGAATGGAATCATCTTGTTGACTATAAATTTCATAATAATCCTTGCGAAGTTGAGCGAACTGTACTATCGCTTATAGCTGCTATTAGAGATGATTTAGAAGATTTGGTACAGGAAGAACTTTCTATAAGAGATTGGTATAGTGAAGCACTTTTTAATATGTTCAAAAAAAAGCCTAAGTCTAATTAAAAATTGCCCCTTTTTCAAGAAACCGGGTTTCTCATATAACTAAAGCATCCCAGCCAAGATTTTGTTCAGAAAGCCAGTTTCTCACCCCCACGCGATCGCCCTTTCTTCTTTCAGATGACCGATCGCCTAAAATAAAATATCGATCGACACTCGTTATAATCAAAGTATCAATCCTCCACCAGATGCCACGATGACTATCAAAGAACTCCTGATCCAAGAAATCGATAGCACCCCTGACGAAGTGCTGGCGGATCTTCTCAGCTTGGTGCGATCGCTCAAATCGCCTCTACACCCCCAACTCAATACCTACGAACAACTGCTAGATCGCATCGATTACCTCGAAGCAATCATCGGCATTCGCAAAGGACTTGAAAGCTTCGATCGAGGTGAAGGAATACCAGTAGATCGAGCTATGACAGCCCTACAGCAGCAGTTCAACATACCTCCCCGTCTATGAGTTATCAAGTCCTAATTTAACCACCCGCCTTTGCTGACATTGAAACTGCCTACCGTTGGATGTGCGATTATCAAAGTGCTGATGCTGCAAGTCATTGGTATTACGAGCTTCAAGACGCGATCGCATCTCTACAACAGTTTCCTTACCGTTGCTCAGTCGCACCCGAAGCTGCCATTATTGGTAGGGAAATTCGACAACTGTGGGTTGGAAAAGGAAGAAACTATAGGATTCTGTTTGTGGTGGAGGAGGATACCGTCGCGATATTACACATTCGCCACCGCCGTCAAGCGCCTTTAGATATCGATCCACCAGAGTAGTCGTATCAAATAGTCAATAAAAAATCTTGCACTTCAAATCAAATACCAAATACTGCGATGATTTTACGAGTTGCAATGCTTGAGTTAAAAAAGAGCGATCGCCCTTTGTTGTTTCAGATGACCGATCGCCTAAAATGAAAGAGCGATCGCCCTTCACACCAAATACCAAACACTGCCATGATTGCGCGGAGTGCGATCGCCCTTTCTTCTTTCTGATGACCGATCGCCTAAAATGAAAGAGCGATCGCCCTTATCTAATTCACCGCCAACCAACCCGACATATTCAGCAGTTTTCTTGACCAAATTATCCAAATCTTTAGGCTGTTTTACTTGCCTTCTCCCTTTTTCGTTTGCGCCATCTTTCCGCTGTTTCTTTAATAGCCTGTATTTCCTCAAAATCCACCTGCATCACAGCAGTTTTAAACTCCAAACCCAAAGCCAAGCTAATCTCAAGAATTTCCATCAGACTAGCATTTTGATATTTTCTTTTCTCGTATTCCTTGATGCGTTCTGGGTCAATATCCAAAATTTTCGCTAGTTCTTCTTCACTCATTTTGGCAGCCATCCTAGCTTTAATTAAAGCCTCTGACAGTCTATTGAAATCCTCAACTACAATTTCGATCGGCTTGCTTTTGTCCCACGCCATCAATCTTTCATATTCCGCTATTTCTTCATGCAATTGATCCAAATGGCGCTGGATCGAGCCTCTACCTGCATCCCATTTGAGAAAGTCCTTCCTTTTTGCTTCTTCATCCCGCTCCATTGCTGCTAGAGTTTTGTTGAATTTCTCGACCCATTCTTTGCTGACTTCATACTCTAGTTCATCTTTAATCATGGTTCCCACCTCATTAAATCTATCGCTATAATTCCTTTCTTCCTGTGTTTTCTATCCTTTTGAAAAAATTCAAAGGAATTGTCGCCGTAATTGCCTACAGGTTCGTCGGAGGGAAAAATCTCCCCTCTATACTTAGCTTTTTGGGCATTTCGATCGGAATGATTGAACAATCTAGGAGCATTCATTCTCAAATACTCCCTATCTACAGTTTCGCGATCGTAACAAGCATCAAAGTCATTAGGGTTTGGTTCTATGGTAACAAAACTACCATTAATATAGATAGTTCTAGCACCCGCTTCTTTTAACTGGGTCATTGCCAGTCTCAAACCCCGTATCAGGTTCTCTCTTTTAAAATTCGTACCAAATCTCTCCTCAAACTCCTCCCATTCACAGAAATGAACTCCCGGTGGTAGATTGCCGTTTTCATCGAATTCTGGAATCACTCTTTCACACTCATTTCACACATTAACGATTCGTCTCTTGATCTTACCATAGTTATCATTATAACTCACCACTATCCAGATGACAGACTCGTTATAGGTGTAGAGGAAGGCATTGCCCGATCGCCCTTGACACCAAATACCAAATACTGCGATGATTGTACGAGTTTCGATCGCCAATCAAAACTCATAGCGATCGAGACTCGTCATACCAAATCAACAACTAATAATGTTCGCGAGCGGGGACAGCATTTCTGACCAATGACTAATCACAATTCAGCATAAAAGTCAACACAGTTTCATCAATTCCCTTGAGTTGCAGCGGCTTATATTTAACAATTCGATTCTCCTCAACATAATCTGCAACCGCCGCCGAAATCAGCACAGAGTTTGGTTCCGCCACCTCTTGCAAACGGGCGGCAATATTCACGCTCGGCCCGATCGCAGTATAATCCGATCGATCTGGGCCGCCAAACATCCCCACCACCGCAGTACCCTGGTGAATACCGCACCGAAACCGCACCGGAGGCACCCCATTTTCCCCCACAATTCCCTGCTCCAACCAGCGCTCGTTAAGTTGCTTCAGAGCTCGCAGCATAAGCCTTGCAGCAGCTATAGCGCGGCGTACTTGCTCGTTTGGCGTTAGTTCCTCCGGCGCGCCAAAGAGAGCCATTACGGCATCTCCCACAAACTTGTCCACTGTACCGCCACTGTCAAAAATAGCCTTAGTCATTGCCGCCAAATATTCATTCAACAGCTCAGCTACCCGGCGCGAGCGCAGCGTATTTGCCATTTGAGTAAAACCGACAATATCGCTAAACAAAATAGTAATCAATCGCGGTTCCGGGCGCAAATCCAAGGCTAAATCTCCAGCCGCAGCGGCTTTCACCATCGACGGCGGCAAAAATCGGCGCAGCACCGACTCAGTTAAATAATTGTTCAACTGCTGCACTCGCCGCTCGTTTTGCTTGAGGGCGATTAAATTCCGCACTTCTGCCAACAATTCGCGATCGTTAAAAGGCTTCGATAAATAAGCATCAGCACCCCGTTCTACTCCTTCAATCCGAGTATCTGCATCGGCTTTAGCAGTTAGCAAAATTGCCGGAGTTCCCCGCAATTCTTCATCCTGTCGAATCATCCGAATCAAATCCAAACCCGAGATTACAGGCATCATCAAATCCGTGAGAATTAGATCGGGACGGCGGTTTTTTGCCACGGCAAATCCTTCTTGTCCGTTGCGGGCGAGCAAAACTGCAAAGCCTGACTCTCGCAAAATTTCCGACACATAAAAGCGCAAATCTGGATTGTCGTCAACCACCAAAACCGTGCCAGCTACTGTTTCAGAATTTATCGGTTCTAGAGCCTCAAAGTTATGATTTTCTGCTTCATCTTCCGATAAATCAGCTTCGACATCTGCCAGTTCCACCGCAGCTTTGGATGCGTGAAACTCGGCGGGGATTTCCAGTACCCGTTCTGGGGGCAAATGAGTCGAACCGAAGTGCAGCCAAATACTAAAAGTAGTACCTTCGCCGTAAACAGAATCGACGGAAATTTGACCGCCGTGGAGTTCGACTAATTCTTTGACAAGTGCCAAACCTAAACCGCTGCCTTCGTAGGAACGGCTCGCAGAACCTTCGGCTTGGTGAAAGCGCTCGAACAAATAGGGAATTTGTTCGGTGCGAATGCCGATGCCGGTGTCTTTTACTTGCAACAAGCAGTGAGCGCCCGCTGGTTCAACTGTGAGGGTGATTGTTCCCCCTTCTGGGGTGAATTTGACAGCATTTGATAGCAGGTTGTAAATAACTTTGTCAAATCTTTCAATATCTAAATAAAGTAAAGGACAGTCTTGCAGTTGGGTAATTAAGTGCAGTCCTTTTTTGTCGCAGTAGGCGCGGAAAGACTCTGCCGTAGAGTAACAGAAACCGACTAAATCGCACGGGCGAAAACTCGGCTGCATCCGTCCTGCATCTAGGCGCTGCAAGTCCAGCAGTTGATTTACCAAGCGCAGGAGGCGGCGGGAATTACGCAAGGCGATGACGGCTTGTTCGTAGGGTAAATCTTCTTTGCGGCCGCAAGCTGATTCTAGAGGGCCGATAGTTAGGGTGAGAGGGGTGCGGAATTCGTGGGAGATATTTTGGAAAAATTCGGTTTTGAGCCGATCGGCTTCCAAGAGCCGTTCTGCCTGCTGTCTGGTAGTCTGGTAGAGGCGCGACTGCTGCACCGCCAAAGCAGCTTGAGTTGCAACTATTTGAGCCAAGTCAATGTCTGAGAGGTTCCAGCGGCGGGTGCTGCAATTTTGGCGCAGGGAAATGCTGCCGATGATTTTGCCTTCGGAGATTAAGGGAACGACTAACAGAGCCCTGGCTGGCGATCGCACTTGCAGTTCTGTAACATTTAAATCGGGGCGTTCGTTGAGGTCTTCAATCGCCACCGGCTCTTTTGATAGCATAACTTGCAGCAGTACCGGATTGCCGCGAATCGGCACCAAAGACTGCGGCATGGAAGGATGAGCAAAAACCCAGTCGCGAGGGTTTCCAGCAGCACTCTCAGCAGCAGTTCCAGGGCCAGGACGGTTCGCAACTACCTCTAGATTGCTAAAACTTTGTTTGACATCCACGGTATCCCTATTTGTGTCGTAGAGCCCCACGCACTGGACATATTCATCATCTTCTGTCCACAGAGATAGGGCGCAGCCGTCAACTTGCAAAGCTTGGCCGAGTTGTTGAGTAATCGCTGCAAAAATATTTTGGGGGTCGAGGCTCGATCGAATTGCCGTAGTAATAGTATTGACTAAGGTCTCGCGCTTTGCCAGCGCCCGCACCTGTTCGTAAGCCCTGGCCTGAGAAAGGGCCAAAGCCGCTTGATCTGCCACCGTAATTACTAACTGTACCTCGTAGTCTTCCCACTGGCGCGGTCGATCGAACTGGTGCAGCGCCAAGACTGCCATCAGTTCCATTTGGTAAAACAGCGGTACGATTAAGCTCGATCGAATATTCGCAGCTTGGTAAGCCTGCAATCGCTGCTCATTGTCCCAGCTTAAAACTCGATCGTCAGTTTGAGCATCTTGAATCACCTCCACATCCAGAGTTTCCCAAACCAAATCCGGCAGCAAATCCGGCGAAAGTCTGGCGCTAGAAGCATCTCGTCTAGCTTCAAAATCGCTCCGCAACCCTTTAGTTTCCGCCTTCTGGTAAACGAACCACTCATCAGCCACCCGGCCGTCTTGGAACGGCCGCAGCAAACAGCAACTCACCTCAAACATCTGCCCGACAGTTTCCACAATTCTTTGCAGCATTTGCTGGTAATTGGGAGCCGATCGAATAGTATTGGTAACGGCATAAAGCAGCGATTCTTGCGAGAGAGCCCTGCGGAGTTCATTAGTGCGGGCTTTCAGGACATTGTGAGTATCAACAGCTTGACTGACAAGAGCTCTGAGTTCTTCAGCATCCCAAGGCTTGGTAACGAATTTGAATACTTTGCCAGCATTAATAGCTTCAACTAAATCTTCAACATCCGTATAGCCAGTTAAAATAATTCGGATCACATCGGGGTATTGAGCCGCAGTCAGGCTGAGAAACTCTGTACCGCTCATTTTTGGCATTCGCTGATCGGAAATAATCACAGCAACCTCTCCCTCTTTTGCCAAAATTTCGAGGGCAGCGGGGCCAGATTCGGCTCTGAGCACTTTATAGTCTCGATGGAATGTGCGGTAAAGCAAGTCGAGGTTATCCGGTTCGTCATCGACGATTAGAAGTTTGAGCTTAGGATTTGATTGGGAATTCATGCACCGTTCTCCTGTGCCCCGGGGCAGTTCGATTTAATAAGTCTGTTGAAAAAAAGAATTCGCAGGTTTCAATTGCACGAGTCATACCATTTGCGATTTGTGATTTTCGATTGGGATGACTTATGGCATAAGAGTTTGGAGTTTGCCTGCAGTTGCATTATTTTTTGAAACTGGTGTCACACAAATTCGTGAATCTGAAGTTGTTGTGAGTTAGCCGAGGCAAGAATCAACCTTGATTTTTAATTTATGGGTTTTCAATTCCGAATTCTTCGATCGCCACAGTTGCCTGTAGTGCACCCCAATTTTATTATTTAATGATATTCACAAGAATCTCGTCTTGCGGGAAGTGTCCTTAACCCCTCACCTCTATGTTGAGCGTGAAAATAGGAATCCGCAACTTTTAACTGCCCTCTGGATATCTCATAATACATAGGAATAATCGTCCCGATCGTGAGTGGATTTGCCTTTCTTTATGTGCTATTATCGCTCATCTTCCTGTTTTATTTGGTGTGTAAAAACTGTCTGTAGCAGGATACAATAGACAACCAACATCTTCCCCTGTGTTTTTGCTGCCTAGGTGACAGCAACTTTCACATTCTGCCAAGGATATGGCTTTCCTCTCCGGCCCCTGTGTCCCTGACTGATATTCGGGGGGGGGGACAGACAGACAACACAGGCGGGGAAGTGCGAGTGACGCAATTGCTGTACCATTTTAGTGAGACTGGCACTTTTTGGGCAGAGCGCGGCATTTTTTATGCCTCGTGCAGACCAACGCCCAAGCCAATTACTGCGGCGAAACACCGCTATCTTGAGCATCCATCTGTTAATCTTAGCTAGGGATGTACTCTGTGGAAACCGATCGAGCCGCTCGATCGAAGTTTTGAAGCTCTCGATCGCCCGCAGCACAGTATCGCAGCACAATATCGCTGGACAATATCTAGCCCCCCGGCGCAACAGGTAAGGCCAGTTCGCGAGGGGACGGGCTTGCTGATTGCCCAGCACTGCTGAAAGCTGCGTTGTCTGGTTCTGGGACAGGCAGCCAACATCCGACTTGCGATCGCGCCCGGTATTGGTCTGGTAGATAGTTGATATTGTCAATTACCGCTAGACGGATAAATTATATTCGATCGGGTATTTCCGCAAGCAGAGAGCGGTACGCTTCCGGGAAGCAGACGTTAAAACCTTTTTGATTGTTTTTAATAACTTTCCCGCTACCCACAAATCTAGTATTAAGGGATGGGTTTTCATTGGAAATAAATTTAGTCTAAAATACTGAATATCTCCAATTTACATCAGATAATAGTTAGAGTAAAGTACAAAAAGAATGTGACTGAATCGCATTCATAAACTCTGAGTATAAGTCATACAATTTAATCTCTTAAATTTAAGATTCTCGATGACAAATATCATGATTGGGAGTTGGTCTAAAGTTACATTCTTTTTTAAAAAGTGATATTACATTATCACCAGAAGTGAAATTTCTCAGATGGGCAGACTCGGTAACCCCCGTAGAAAAATTAATATAGTGACCTGGAATTGTGAATCCTTCCTTTTTTTCCTCAGCTTCTCACCAACAACAAACTCCCGGACTTTCTGGCTTTTCGATCCGGGTGGCTGCATCGAATGACTTGACACAACTAGCAGATATTTTGGCCATGAGCTTTCACTCCCGTGAGGGGTTTGTAGAATGGGTGTATCCAGTGTTGCGTTTAGGCATTTACGAAGATTTAAAAAATCGACTGCGTTCTAAGGCAGAGCACTATATTTGTCTCGTGGCTGAGCTAGTCTCGCGGGAGTCAGGAATGCAGAATTATCGATCGCACCAAACTCAGTCTATAGCAGGAACAATAGAAATGGCTCTGCGTTCTCGATTCCCTTGGCAAATACCCAATTCCGACTATCCTTACTTGTCAAATTTAGCAGTTCACCCCGAGTATCGGCGGCAGGGAGTTGCTCAACAACTGCTCGACAACTGCGAGAATACAGCCCGAGAATGGGGATTTTCGGAGATTTACCTCCACGTTTTGGAAAATAATCACGGGGCGCGACAATTGTACTATCAAGCAGGCTACCGCTTGCAACAGGTGGATTGGCATTGGACTTATTGGCTGTTCGGCCAGCCGCGCCGGCTATTTTTACGCAAGGAGATTTCCCTCTCATCAACTAAGTATGGGTAGTGGTGCATCAGCGCCTGCTTTTCACACGCTCAATCGTTATGGAGAAAGGCTTGTATCAATTGCATCATTCAAGAAAGCAGCACTACCCAATTTCTACCTTCTGCTTCACTTCTA
Source organism: Microcoleus sp. bin48.metabat.b7b8b9.023 (assembly GCF_013299185.1). Classification (GTDB taxonomy): domain Bacteria; phylum Cyanobacteriota; class Cyanobacteriia; order Cyanobacteriales; family Microcoleaceae; genus Microcoleus. The sequence continues at coordinate 14,546 of NZ_JAAFKG010000013.1, forward strand.
GTTGAACTTGAGCCTCAACAAATAGCGATTCCTTGATAATGAATTTGTTCATCAGGCTTGAGATTGTTCGAGAAATTTTTGTCTCCGAGAGGCGTAAACTGCCAAATCTGCCTCGGTGAATCGGGTTTGTTGCCATGAGGGACGAGACATTAGCCGATCGCACCAAGCTTGAATTTTGGGATATCCGTCTATGGATACATCAACCCAGGACAGCAAAGGCACGACAGTACCAGCAACGCACTCGGCATATGTTAAGGTGTTGCTAGCGAAAAAAGGGCGATCGTCCAACAAACCTTCAAAGAATGTCAGCACAGTATCGACTTTTTCCTTAGCCTTTTCGATTACCTGCGCTTCAGGAATTCCCCAACCCATTCTTTCACTGCTGAGGGGATAAAGTGCCGGCCCAAGTTCGTTAACTGTGACCAATTCTACCATTTTCACAATTGCCAAATCTTTCGGATCTTTCGGCAGCATGGCCGGTTCGGGATACTTCGCTTCTAGATAGTCAAGAATTGCCAGAGACTCGACAACAGTGAAGTCACCATCGACCAAAACAGGGACGCGATGAAAAGGATTCATGGCGACAAATTCAGGTTCCAAGTGATCGCCGTCCAAGTGGATTGTTACCAATTCAAAAGGTAGGTTTTTTTCGATGAGGGCAACCCACACGCGGCTGGAGTTGGTGGAAATGGGAATATGGTAAAGTTTCATGATGATTGTGGTGCTTGTTGAGAGTGATGTGTTAAGGATTGAGTTCTCTCGCGCTGCTGAAAATATTTAGATTTTAGTCAATTTTACACGCACAGGGGGCGATCGGGCTTCTAGTGCGATCGGACATCATTACCTGTAGTGCGATCGAGCCTGGATAGCATTTGATAACTTACGCTGCTAAACTGGTACAGCACGCAGCGGTCGATCGCTTGTCGAGTTTGGAGGATGTATTATGACCATTAACTACCGAGTTGCAGCAATCGCCGATATGACGCTTCTTTTAGAACTTGTTAAAGAGTTTCATAAAAAAGAAAAATTGGAATTCGACGAAAAAGTCGATCGTGATGTCCTAGCAAATCTTTTGGCAGATGCGTCTTTGGGACAAGTGTGGCTGATTCAGCAAGAAGATGAGGCGATCGGCTATATTATTTTGACGCTTGGTTACAGTTTGGAATACCGAGGACGAGATGCCTTTATTGACGAGTTTTACCTCCGATCCAAGTATCGCGGACAAGGCATTGGAACTCAGACTTTAGCATTCGTAGAGGATGCCTGCCGAGTTTTAGAAGTTCAAGCACTTCATCTGGAAGTAGATTTTGAAAATCCCGATGCACAGCGTCTTTATCACAGAGTCGGTTATCAACCTCATAACCGTTTTCTGATGACTAAAAATTTGGCAGTCTCTGAAGACAAGGATTTGGGCAATTAAGAATATTCTATCAGTTTTTGCTGAATTCTCTCAAAGTTATTCGAGAGCTTGATTTGAAATTGCTCTGATCCGTTCACAGGCCTCCTCCGCCGTCATCGCCGAGCTAGTTTCCCACTCTGTAAAAGTCTCTTCCAGGGCTTCAGATAGTGCTTTTTGATAAGCCATATCTTCCCGTTCTACTTCACTCAAAATCGCATTAACAATTCTGTCAAGGGCATTCTTATAAGCTACATAACTATCGAATTCACCTTTAAGCAGAATCCAAGGTAAAGCGATAGCCAAAGAAAAAAGCCCCACAAATTTAAGCAACCTCTCTTTAATTCCTTGAGGCGGTTCAATAAAAGTATAGGCAAAAATTTTGAGTAATTCTTGCGTTTCAGCAGGAATTTTTTCCCAACGGTCTTCAATTATTACAGCTAAATTGTTTGCTTTTTGAGCCAGTTCCCAAAACCTTGAAGCGCTGGACGTGCGTGGCTGAAATATCTGCCGAATTTCGCTGGGGCTAATTGTGATTCTGGCTGACATTTGCCCGACCTCTGCTCACTTAGGATTAATCAATCATTGATCAGTATATCATCACAACAAACTTCTGAAGCTCCTGTAGGCTGATTATTGGCCGATCGTGACTTCCTGACGGACAGACGAGGTAATCGCCTCTACTAGAAATAATCGCTCGCTAAGTGACAAATTAAGCGTTAATTTCATTAATTCTTGAAAAGATAATTCTTCTTTTGCATATTCGGAAGAATTATCATTCCGATCTGGCGAAAAAACCTCATCAGAACTTAAGGGCTTGACTGAAGTATTACGATCTAAACTTTTCTTCATGTCTGCGAGTAGAAGCTCTAAAAATTTAATATCATTCCCTAGATCGGCAGCCTCATCCTCATCCTCTTCTATATCTTCAATAACTTGCAAACGTTCTTGATAGGCATTGATTTGGTGTTCAATCGCTTCTATAATAAACCTGAAATCTTTAAATGATAAGTTCATATGATTTCCCTGCCAAAGAACGAATATTCGGCAAAACCCAACTAGACAGTTGCTTGAAGAAGCATATCCTCTACTTGTCTAATTTGCTTCCAATCAATTGCTGCAACCCAAAGACTTTCCTCTTCAGAATATTGCACCACGCCATCCACTTCTAATTCTTCGCTATAGAGAGTGAGCAATTGACCATTTTGCAATTTAATATTTTGGCGACTTAAATCTTCAATTGTACCAACACAATTCAGACGAAGGCGACTCTGTTTATCAGCATCATGAAAGTCTGCAAAGATTCTAGGAGAACTCATATTTATTACTACACTTGAGATATTTTTTTTTGATGTGGGAGTTACGCAACTGACGCACCCTACTCTATGTGCTGCGACAATGGAGGCAGAGCCTTCGGATATGCGTTACCAGGCTCTGCCTGGTAACGAGTAAAAATTGTCAACCTCTACCTTGAAAAATTGTCCCAAATTACTTCAGTCCTTAGAGCCCTCAACCCACTCTAAGCCCCAGTTGAAAGCTTTATCCATCTCTGGGTGGTATCTAAAATATTCCTCAATCTTGGTAACTTTAAAAGGATTGTTGTCACCAACATTCTGAAACAAGGCAATGGCACGTATCGTTATACCATCATTAGGATTCTCCAATTTCACTTCGATATCTTCCTGAGCAATTACCTCTGGCAATTTGATTTTGACAACACCATTAGCCTCCGACCATTTAGCTATGCCCTTATAGATCCAAGCGTAAACTAGAATCTGGTTAAATTCAGCAACCTTGTCGCCATTTATCCGCAAAATCTCACCTTTATCACCCTTACGGTCATCTTCACCCAGATGAATATACGGAGTTGTAAAGAAATCACCAAAGAATTCGTTCAGGGCTTGTATACAGCCCTTTTGTCCATCTTTTAGCTCATACAAGCAACCCAGATCAAGATCAATGGCAGTTTTGCTACCATCTTCTCCAGTTCCTTGACTCCAATTCAGTTGAACTATAATTTCACCCAGTCCGCCACTTGGCGTAATTATCGGGGGTTTTACAGCCTCTTCCTTTGGTTTATTATAAACAGGAAAATCTGGCTTTTTATCACTACTTGCTGTAGATGTTACCCCCAAATCATTGCCTACTTCTGACTGTATAGTTCTCTTTCTAGTTCTCCGATTTGAATTTAATTTAAGAGGAGGCGGAGTTGAATTATTAGTGGTAAAATCAGCGCTTTTTTCAGACTTAGTTAGCAACACAATAGGCTCTTCTCTCAGAGTAGTGACCGGTGGTGTTTGTGGAGGAGGAAGCTTAACCACAGTTTTCTGCTTGTTCTCAGCCACCCTTTTCTCAGCCTTCTCAATAATTTTTTTCAAAACCTCAATTTCTATTGGTTGCTCTTCAAGGTCATATTCAAGGTCATAGGTGTCACCTTCACGACTTAAGTAATCAAGAGCCGCACTCTTATCGAAAGTAGATTCATCAAAACGATTGATTAATTTTTGGATGGTGTTGGTGTCTTTGATCAAAATTCCCACTTCAAACTCTGGGCTACTTTCCTTAGAGGTGAGAAAGTTATGACTTCCCAGCATGGCAAAGTTGTTATCACACACCAAAAACTTTTCATGGGTACCCAATTTCTTCAAATTGAGCAAATTGAGGTACCCAGGATCTTTATTTTGGAGTTCATGCAATGTGGGCAATGCTCCATACCAAAATGGATCTATTTGATCTCTAGCCAGATCCTTCAATGTACCCCAACCAATATCAATCCGAACACCTCGCTTTATGAGTTCTTCGCACTTCTCAATCACTACAGCAGTAGCCCAAGAAGTCAGCCAAGGACATACCAGAATCAATCGCTCTTGAACATTTTCCAGCGCATCACTAAGCACTTTTCGACTATGAGGACGGTTAAACACTAGCCGATCTTCATATTGCTTATCACTGGGTTCATCGACCTGACTTGTGATGATATCAGGTCGATTTTCTAACAGAGACTTTAAATCCTCTAGTTTTTGCTCTATTCTCTGGTTTTGCTCAAGCAGGCTGCCATGACTCTCGCTCAATTTGTCTAATTTTTGCTGCAACTCCCTCAAGAGTTGATTTTGCCAACTCCGTTTGGGCTTCTGTTTCTGAAGATTCTCTTTATTTTCATTAGACATAGACACATTACCTCAAATTTTTTTATACAGCGGTTCCCTAAAGTAGGAGTACCTAAGCTCCTTCTGAGTATATCAGTCAGCCAAAAAAAATATAGCTGTCACCAGGTGACAGCTATTTTGTTTATCAAAAAGGCGGGCATTATTGCCCGCCCCATCAAACTAGCGATATCTGCGTGGAGAAGCTCTAAGAATTTAAGATCATTCCCTAGATCCGCAGCCTCATCCTCATTTTTTTCTATATCTTCAATTATTTGCAAACGTTCTTGATAGGCATTGATTTGATGATCAATCGCTTCTATAATAAACCTTAAATCTTTAAATGATAAATTCATGTTAGCTTACTATCCTATCAATCACCTCTACAGGTAGTATGAGGGATCGATTTCAGAGTCATCGTCAGAGGTACGTTCGGCACGAATCTCGTCCATAATTTCCTGAAAATCTGGATCGTCTTTAAACACACCCGCAAATTGCATCCAGGTGGGTTCTGAAGCCTGAATTGGTACTTCCCAGGAAATAGCTTCAATATGCTTAAGTCTTTCTAACAATGTGGTTTGAAGTTGGGTAATGGCTTCTTCCCGAGTTGCTGCTTCAACTCGACAGTGCGGAAACTCGAAAACAGAAGCAGAAACCTGTCCTGATGAGAGAGTTTCTAACAGGAGTGTCACTTTCCATTGGCTAGATGGTTGGGATTGCAATACATTTAAGCTTGTTACCATGTTTAAATCACGATTTTTAAGTGCTGTCTTGATTGTATCGCAGAAAAAAATCCCTCACCATTTCAGGCAAGGGGCGATCGCTTTTTTAGAGCTAACTCGTCTTCAGTTGCTCTAATTTTTGTCTAACCAAGAACCATCGCGATCGATTTCTATCTTTATATCATCTCCTGCCAGTATAAATAGATTACCTGTTCGCTCGTCTAGGCAGATGAAAACAGGGATGGTGAATTTATTGGTTAAGGATTGACATAGTATGACACACTTGATGCTTTGTTCAGCAGTTGGCAGGTTCATTTTAACTCCTCTGTTTGTCAACGGTCACGCAGGGTTAGGTTTTTGGGTATATAACCTCGTTCGCGTTTTGAGTACAGAGGCACGGGGCCTTATAGATTGTGCGTTTAGTTAATTTCGCTTCAGAGTTAAAGTTATGCCTATGCTAAAAACCGTTACCAAAATAACAGGGCCGGCCCTAAAGCCCGCCCCATCAAACGATCGACTTAATAATCGAAGTCGCCGCCGCCCATGCCGCCGCCACCGCCAGCAGCAGCGCCTTCCTTCGGTTCAGGCTTGTCAACGACGATGCACTCGGTTGTCAGCACCATGCCGGCAATAGATGCGGCATTTTGCAGAGCAGAACGAGTTACCTTCGCAGGGTCAACGATACCAGCTTCAAACATATCGACAAACTCATTTGTCGCTGCATTGAAACCAACGTTGAATGGCTTTTCTTTGACGCGCTCAGCAATGACAGCGCCATTCAAACCAGCATTTTCAGCAATCCGCTTCAGAGGAGCAGCTAGAGCACGGGCAACAATCAATGCACCGGTCAATTCTTCGCCCTTCAGATTGGCATTAGCCCACTCTTCCAATTGAGGAGTTAGGTGAGCCAAAGTTGTACCGCCACCAGGAACGATGCCTTCTTCGACAGCAGCTTTGGTTGCGTTGATTGCATCTTCCAAACGCAGTTTGCGATCCTTCATTTCAGTTTCAGTCGCAGCGCCGACTTTGATGACTGCGACGCCGCCAGCCAATTTGGCCAAACGTTCTTGCAGCTTTTCTTTGTCGTAGGAAGATTCGGTTTCGTCCATTTGACGGCGAATTTGTTCGCAGCGGGACTTGACTGCGACTTCATTACCTTCGGCAACAATTGTGGTGCTGTCTTTGGTGATGGTGATGCGGCGGGCTTTGCCGATCATGTCCAGCTTGGTGTTTTCCAGTTTCAAACCGGCGTCTTCGGTGATTAGTTGACCGCCGGTCAATACGGCGATATCTTCTAACATGGCTTTGCGTCGATCGCCAAAACCAGGTGCTTTGACAGCAGTTACATTCAACACACCGCGCAGTTTGTTGACAACGAGAGTAGCTAGTGCTTCCTTCTCAATGTCTTCTGCAATGATCAACAGCGGGCGGCCGGAACGAGCTACTTGTTCGAGCACTGGTACTAAGTCTTGTACCAAGCCGATTTTTTTGTCTGTCAGCAAGATGAAGGGTTCTTCCAGAATCGCTTCCATCCGTTCGGTGTCGGTGACGAAGTAGGGAGAAATGTAGCCTTTGTCGAAGCGCATCCCTTCGGTGATTTCCAGTTCGGTGGTCATAGACTTCCCTTCTTCCAGGGAAATTACGCCTTCCTTACCCACTTTGTCCATTGCATTGGCAATCATTTGGCCGACTTCATCGTCGTTACCAGCAGAGATTGAGCCGACTTGAGCGATGGATTTGGAATCTTCTACTTGTTTGGCGTGTTCGGCAATTTTTTCGACCAAGAAGCCGGTTGCTTTGTCAACACCGCGCTTGAGGGCGATCGCATTTGCACCAGCAGCTACGTTCCGCAGGCCTTCTTTGACCATTGCATGGGCGAGAACGGTAGCAGTTGTGGTGCCGTCGCCTGCTGCGTCGTTGGTTTTGGAGGCGGCTTGACGAATTAGAGCAACGCCTGTATTTTCGACGTGATCTTCTAGTTCGATTTCTTTGGCGATGGTTACGCCGTCATTGACGATTTGAGGAGCTCCGAATTTCTTTTCGAGAACGACGTTGCGTCCTTTGGGGCCGAGGGTAACGGCGACTGCTTCGGCGAGAATGTCCATACCGCGTTCGAGGGCGCGACGTGCATTTTCGTTATAGATGATGCGCTTAGCCATAGTTTTTGGGGATGAGAGGGTTTGAGATTTTTGATTGGGGAGGGATGGCGGTCATTTGTCCTTTGTCATTAGTTTTTTTGCGTTGCTCGCGATCGAACTAATGACTGATGACTAATGACTAATGACTAATGATTAATTAGTTGACGATCGCCAGAATATCTTTTTCGGCTAACAAGACGTATTCATCGGTGCCGAGTTTGATGTCGGTACCGGCATACTTCGAGTAGAGAACTTTGTCGCCGACTTTGACTTCCATTTCAACGCGCTTGCCGTCGTCGTTGCGCTTGCCGGGGCCCACGGCCGCGACTTCACCTACTTGGGGCTTTTCCTTAGCTGTGTCGGGTAGAAGGATGCCGCCGGCGGTTTTTTCTTCGCTAGCGCTTACTTTTACGAACACGCGCTCGCCTAGCGGTTTAACGGTAGAAACACTCAGTGATACTGCTGCCATAAATAAATCTCCAGATTACAGATCCTAGTCAGTTAGCCGTCAGTGGTCGCGATGAAAGCAACGGCTGACTGCTTACACTGACATATTAGCACTCTCGACTCCTGAGTGCTAATTTAGCTTTAGTAAGGGGCGATCGCAACTTATCTGTCTGTACGGGTTCCCGAACCGAGGATGAGGGTTCAACAGTTGACAGTTGACAGTTGACAGTTGACAGTTGGGAGATTGGAGGAGATTAGGGGAGATAGGGGGAGATTGGGAGAGATTGGGAGAGATTGGGAGAGAGGGGGAGAGGGGGAGAGGGGTGATGAGTTTCGATCGCTAATTAATTATTGTTAACGAATGAATAAAATGTTTGAAAATAAATCTGAAAATAACAACGATGAATCTTGCAGCCAAGGCTTGAGCGCTTGCGTTCAAAGCCTGGGAATAGATCGAATCGAGCGACATATTTTTATCTGTGCCGACCAAACCGTGCCCAAGTGTTGCGATCGAGAAAGCAGTCTGGTGGCTTGGAATTACTTAAAAAAACGCTTGCAAGAATTGGGGTTGGACAAGCCAAAAGCCGATCGGCCAACTTGCATTTTTCGGACTAAAGCTAACTGCCTGCGAGTGTGCGCGTCGGGCCCTATTATGGTAGTCTACCCAGACGGAGTGTGGTACCGCGATGTTACGCCCCCCGTCATCGAGAGAATTATTCAAGAACATCTGATCGGCCAGGAGGTGGTTGAAGAATACGCTTTTTTAACTCATCCTTTGCCGGAGCCTGCTGAGGCGAAAGCAGATATTTAACTATAGCGCGGTGAAAAAGCACAGCAGGATAAGTAAGGTGTTAGGTTTAAGACGGTAAAGTAGAGAGCGTGAGCGCGTTGGGCGATCGCACCTGTGGTTCGATCGAACAACTGTACTCTCCTGCCTGTTTCTGGTAGTCTTGCTTGTCGCTGTGTGTTTTTTTTAGGAGGTGTATCGAAGCAGTTCGATCGCGATCTGGCGAGAGTTTACCGAAAAGTTTCTCAGTAGCAGACATCCGGCAGTTTGCCAAACTACACTAGAAATAGTTAAATACGTAAGTAGGGAGCCTGCTTAAATTTCTCTATATCAGAAGTATCATTTAAAACCGGGGCATCAACTTGCAATTGAACCGATCGAGATTAAATATTTAACTTGGGCTCGGGAGCGTGAGTCTTCCATCAATCAAGGCCGATCGTGACAGGCGATCGTCCATTACAGGTTTTGGCTCCGTTCCAGGTCGCAAGACATTCACAAACGGGCATCGAACACTGGTTGGGAAGCGGTAACACCCGCCCCGCTTTCCCCTCACCGCCATCCCTTCACCCCACCGCCGTCCTCAACTCCCAACCAACCGGGCTGACACTGGACTGACGGAAAAAACAGGAGTGAAAAACAAGGAATTGTGCGGGATACTCTAGCGGGAAGAAACATGAAGGACAATAATTCAGGAGAGCAAAAACGGCTGATGCTGGTTGACGACGACCCGAACTTGATCTTGCTAGTCAAGGATTACTTAGAGTTTCGGGGCTACAACGTCATCACAGCAGAAAACGGCAGACACGCTCTAGAAAAACTCGAACAAGAAGTCCCCGATTTGATCATCTGTGATGTGATGATGCCGGAAATGGACGGGTACACTTTAGTCAAACACATCAGGGAAGACCCGCGCACGAGTTGGATTCCGGTTCTTTTCTTGTCCGCCAAAGGTCAAAGTTCCGATCGAGTAAAAGGGTTGAGCACTGGAGCTGATGTTTATATAGTTAAACCTTTTGAACCCGAAGAACTGGTAGCCCAAGTAGAATCTTCTCTGAAAGCAGCGTCCCGCTTGATTCGTCACTCAAATCCAGGTATTGAGAGCGGCCCGAAAATTAAGGCGCGCCGCAATGTCGAATTGACTCCCACTGAGTTAAAGGTGGTACAGTTGCTAGCGCAGGGTATGGCAAACCGCCAGATCGCAGACGTGATGAATGTCAGCCAGCGCACTATAGAGAGCCACGTTAGCAATATGCTGGGCAAAACAGGTCTGCACAACCGGACAGAGCTAGCTCGCTGGGCCCTGGAAAGCAAAAAGGCTTGAGTTTAGGCTCTAGCGCTGTGAAATTAGGGGAGAAAAAGATACTGCAATCCGATTCGGTATGCTTGCTGGGCGATAGGGTGGTTGGCGTGGTAGTTTCGATCCCCATTAAGCTTGACCGAAAAACGAGGCGCAAGCCCCGTCCTTTTAAGGCTGGGGTCTAGCCGATTAGCGACTTCAGTCGCCTTGGAGCGAGTGCGCGGCTTCAGCCACAGTGGTAAAATCCAGAGGTGAGTAAGAATAACCATCTACGTGTTGAATCAACCTAGTGCGGAGAAATCCCGGCAACCGAGATATCTGGCACGCTAACCCAGAATACTTAAAGGGCAAATAAAGGCAGGTTGAGGAGCGTACCTATCTGGCAAGAGTGATGGACTCGGAAAACAAACAAATAAAAAGTAAGCCCAATAGCCACAAGCTTGAGGGTCTAGAGGGATATTTGAATGTCCCACTGTCGCCCTTTTGGGTGGGCCCGAATCCCCGTCGCTTTAGCCCTGGGGAGGTTCAAACCACAGCCTCTACCGAGTTACTGAGAGTCGGGTTTTTGAAGGTTGGTCGATCGAATCCAAGCACCCCTAAAAGAGCCCTCTGGCGGTAGAGGCAAAAATATGAAATACTGGGGGGATGGAGTTTTCTGAAGTTTAATCTATTGCCTCAGTTAGCTCCATATTGCTAAAATGTGATATTTAGATTAACTTCTTTCTACAATTATTAGGTCTAAGTTCTATGACAAACTTAATGAACCGCCTTTCTATTTTTGTGGACGGGAACAATATGTTCTACGCTCAACAAAAGAACGGCTGGTTTTTTGATCCACGCAGGGTGCTCGAATATTTCAAAACTTCGCAGCCAAATGTCATCTTGATCAATGCTTTCTGGTATACGGGTTTGAAAGACCCGCAAGATCAAAGGGGATTTCGAGATGCTTTGATCAGTCTGGGTTACACGGTTCGCACTAAGATTCTTAAGGAATATTACGATGATGCTTCGGGCCGATATTCTCAAAAGGCTAATTTAGACATAGAAATTGTGGTTGATATGTTTAATACGGTGGATCAGTACGACCAAGTTGTGCTATTTAGCGGGGATGGGGATTTTGAGAGGGCGATCGAGCTACTGCGATCGAAAAATACTCACATTACTGTGGTATCTACCGAAGGAATGATTGCTAGAGAATTGCGAAATGCTACTGATAGGTATATAGACCTAAATGAAATTCGGGAACATATCGAGAAAATGGATTATTAGTCAGTTGACAGTTGACAGTTGACAGTTGACAGTTGACAGTTGACAGTTGACAGTCGTCAGTAGTTATTAGTTAGTAGTTATTAGTCAGCAGTCAGCAGTCAGCAGTCAGTAGTTATGGGTTATGGGTTATGGGTTATGGGTTATTGGGTTATGGGCGCGAAACACAAGACTGGTGCGATCGCCCAAAAACGGATAAGCTGTCAGTCATTTAAATTTATTGCCTCAACCCCTTACAGTATGGGGTCTGGCACACAAATAGTGCAGTTTGAATGTCGAACAGCTTACAAGTTTCCGACTCCTGTCGCGAGCAGTTACAAATTTTAGACCAAAGTTCAAACTCCTAGATGAATCTGAATCTGTGAACTAAATCTAAAATCTAAAATCTAAAATCTAAAATTGATCGACTTACTGGGAACTCGCGTACCCAGAACAGGGGACAAGTAAAAATCAGGACAACACTTTTTTAGAGCTATGAAAACTCAACCAAGTCAAGACCGGATTATTATTTTTGATACGACTTTGCGGGACGGAGAACAATCTCCGGGCGCATCTCTGAATGGGGACGAAAAGCTAACTATTGCCCGTCAGTTAGCGCGATTGGGCGTGGATGTGATTGAAGCAGGTTTCCCTTTCACTAGCACGGGAGATTTTGAGGCTGTCCAAAAAATAGCTCGGACTGTTGGGACGGAAGATGGGCCGACAATTTGCGGTTTGGCAAGGGCGAGAAAGCCGGATATTAAAACAGCAGCCGAGGCGATTAAACCAGCGGTAAATTCGCGAATTCATACGTTTCTGGCTACGTCTGATATTCACTTGGAATATAAGCTGAAAAAGACGCGGGCTGAGGTTCTGGAAATTGTGCCGGAAATGGTGGCTTATGCTAAGTCTTTTGTGGATGATGTGGAGTTTTCGCCGGAGGATGCTTGTCGTTCCGATCGCGAATTTTTGTATCAGGTTCTAGAAAGGGCGATCGAGGCCGGGGCGACTACTGTGAATATTCCCGATACTGTGGGCTACACAACTCCCAGCGAGTATGGGGATTTGATTCGGGGAATTAAGGAAAATGTGCCGAATATCGATCGGGCAATCATCTCGGTTCACGGTCACAATGACTTAGGATTGGCGGTTGCTAACTTTTTGGAAGCTGTAAAAAATGGCGCCAGACAGTTGGAATGCACGATTAACGGGATTGGGGAACGGGCGGGAAATGCGGCTCTGGAAGAGTTGGTAATGGCGCTTTATGTACGCCGCCAATACTTTAATCCGTTCTTGGGCCGGCCGGCGGATTCTGAGGAACCGCTGACCAATATTGACTCGCGCCAAATCTACAAAACTTCGCGCTTGGTTTCCAATTTGACTGGGATGTTGGTGCAGCCAAATAAAGCGATTGTCGGTGCCAATGCTTTCGCCCACGAGTCGGGAATTCACCAAGATGGGGTGCTGAAAAATAAGCTGACATACGAGATTATGGACGCTGAGTCGATCGGCTTAACGGAAAATCAAATTATCTTGGGCAAATTATCGGGGCGCCACGCTTTTCACACTCGCTTGAAAGAGTTGGGTTTTGAAATGGCAGATGATGAGCTAAATAAGGCTTTTGTCAAGTTTAAGGATTTAGCCGACAAGAAAAAAGAGATTACTGATTGGGATTTGGAGGCGATCGCCAATAACGAAGTCCACCAAGCTCCCGAACTTTTCCGGTTAGAATTGGTACAGGTTTCCTGCGGCGACAAATCGCGCCCGACAGCAACCGTCACGGTGCGGAATCCGGCGGGAGAAGAATTGACGGATGCTGCGATCGGTACGGGCCCTGTAGATGCCATTTACAGGGCAATTAACCGCGTGGTAAACGTACCCAACGAGTTGATCGAGTTTTCTGTACAATCGGTAACAGCGGGCATAGATGCGATCGGCGAAGTAACAATCCGCTTGCGGCACGAAGGCAAAGTATTTTCCGGCCACTCGGCAAATACCGACATTATCGTAGCCTCCGCAGAAGCATACATCAGCGCCTTAAATCGCCTGTATCAAGCATTGCAGGCCAGTCAAGAAAAATCCTCCGCACAGCCAACTGCGATCGCAAATCAAGTTGTCGCAGAAGCACAGCGCTGATAAATTGATTCTCAGCCATCTTCCTTAAAGCAAACCGCAGGCGAACACCGATCGAAGCAGATAAATCTCAATAAATCTGCGTTAATCCGCGTTCATCTGCGGTTTAAACATATTTTTTCCCAACAACAAACATTAAAAAAATGCAAGACGAAACTTTAAAAAAAGAGCGACAATTCCACGATGCTTGGGCATCCACAATCGATGTTGACGGCATCCGTGTCAACGATTACTTTGAAGCTTGCACCGCCCCAGAAAATAGATTCATCATCCAGCACATGGGCGATGTCACGGGTAAACGCCTCTTGGATTTAGGCTGTGGCGCCGGAGAAAATAGCATTTATTTTGCGAAGAAAGGTGCACATTGTGTGGCGGCTGATTATTCTGAGGGCATGGTGGAAGTGGCCATGAAATTGGCAGAAATAAATGGCGTAACAATCGAAGGTTGTACGGTGAATGCCATGGCGCTGGATTTCCCAGACAACAGTTTTGATATTGTTTACGCTTCCAATTTGTTGCACCATTTGCCGGAACCAGAAAAAGCGATTCGCGAAATGTACCGCGTCCTGAAACCGGGCGGCAAAGCTTGTTTTTGGGACCCGATGAAGCACAATCCAGTGATTAATGTTTACCGCAGGATGGCGACTGAGGTGCGGACTGAGGATGAAACTCCTTTGGATATTAATATTGTGAAACTTGTCAAGTCTCTGTTTTCCCAGACTGCTTACGATACGTTTTGGTTGACTTCCCTTTGGATTTTTTTACGCTTTTATTTGATCGAAAAAGTGCATCCGAATGAAGAGCGTTATTGGAAGAAGATTATTATCGAACAAGAGAGATTGAAGCCGGAATATTCTCGTTTGGAAGGGTTGGATGGGTGGTTGAAGAAGTTGCCTCTGATGAAGCGGTTGGCTTGGAATTTGGCTGTGGTGGCAACGAAGTAATTAAAAGAAGTACAATAAGTCCAAGTGTTTAATTGAGAGGCTAATTATGCCAGAAACTATTACTGCTGTCTATGAAAATGGGGTTTTTCGTCCCCTGAGTTCTGTGTCTTTCCAAGATGGGGAAACTGTGCGGATTCAACTCTGGCCAGACGATCCAAAAAAGCAGGCAGAATTGGCAATCCAGTTTTTAGTTGACCGAGGATTGGTGATTCCACTACCTAACGCTCCTGATAAAGTCGAGGCTGTCACTGATGAAGATGTGTATGAATTGGCTCAAAGGTTAGCGGCAAAACCTGGCAAGCCTTTATCAGAAATTATTATCGAGGATCGCGGCCCGTGGTAAACATTTATTTTTTGGATAGCAGCGCCCTTATCAAAAGATATGTGGTTGAAATTGGCAGCCCTTGGATCAAGACGCTCACGGATTTCGAGACTGGTAACTCGCTGCTTCTGGTGCGGATAACGTGGGTGGAAGTTCTTAGTGCTTTTGCACGCAGACAGCGTGAAGGCAGTATAAATGCTGCGGAAGTTGCTGCACTTATTCACAATTTTCGTTCTGAATTCAATAGTCGGTATAGAGTTATCGAAGTTGATGAGCGACTGGTTGAAAGGGCTGGTGAACTGATTGTTCAATATCCGCTGCGCGCTTACGATGCTGTGCAATTGGCGTCTGCTTTGCGCGTTCAATCTCTTTTAACATTAATGCCAGAAACTCAATTAGTTTTTGTTTCGGCGGATAACAGGCTGCTGGATATTGCTCAGTCTGCCGGATTGGCGATCGACAATCCTAATAATTATCCGCAATCAAATGGTTTGTAGTGGGGAATGCGAGTCCTCCGATAGATGCGGACTGAAGTCCTCACTACGAACCTATATTGCTGGGTGGTTATCTAGAGGATTTCTTTCAATGTTTTAAGTAATATTTGATTCTGTTCTTCCGTACCTATACTAATTCGCAATTTATCGTCCAATCGCGGCTGATTGAAGTATCGAATCAATATTCCCTGCTGTTTCAGTGTTTGATAAATCCTTTCTGCATCGCCGTTTGGCGGCCTGATTAACAAAAAGTTGGTTTGCGAGGGCCAAACTTCAAAGCCTAATTCCTGGAAACTAACAGCTAGTTGCGCTCTGGAAGCCTTGATTTTTTCGGCGTTGGCTGTTTTGTGGTCTGAATCTGCGATCGCACTCGCCGCCACCGCATAGGCTATAGCATCCACATTGTAGCTGTCTTTGATTTTATTTAATTCAGCCAACAGCGCCGGATTTGCTATGGCAAAACCCAACCTCAATCCTGCTAGCGAATAACCTTTGGAAAGCGTTCTTAAAATTATAACATTACTGTACTTTTTTGTCAACTCCAAAGCATTGTTTTCGGCAAAATCTACATAAGCTTCATCAATGACTAAAATACCCGATAATTCTTGAGCAAGTTTCTCCAAATCTGCCACAGATATCGCTGTTCCCGACGGACTGTTCGGCGAAGCTATAAATGTCACAGCACCTCGGGCTGCTATTAGCAAATCTACGGGTAACTTGTAGTCATCGGGATAGGGAACTTGGACAAATTCTGCATCCTGAATTTCTGCCAGCGTGCGGTACAATACATAGGTAGGTGAGGGACAAACAATCTGTTTACCCGATTCGCCCGCCGCGCGAACGATCAAATTTAATAAATCGTCGCTGCCGTTACCTACGGCAATCCAATCGTCAGGAACCCCCAAGGCTTTACTAGCGGCGATGCGGAAAGTTTTACCCGTTGGATCTGGATAGCGCCGCAGCATTTCTGGGTCTATTTCCTGAAGCACTTTTAAGGCTTTTGGAGAAGGCGGATAGGGATTTTCATTAGAATTTAGTTTAATAATTTTTGTGCCTAGCGGTGGCTGTTCACCCGGCACGTAACCGGACATTTCGTGGATGCTTTTGCGAAAGTAGTTCATCTTTTATCTGCGTTCATCTGCGTTTATCTGCCTACATCTGCGGTTGCAAAATTATATCAAACTATTAGTGACAATCCGAGTTATACCCAAATCAATTAACTTTTGCATATTTGCGCGATCGTCCACCGTCCACGCTACAATGTCAACTCCTTGATTGCGGGTTTCTGGAATTAGTGCGGGGTTTTCCAATAAAACACGATACAGGCTGGTAATCAAGTTATCGCGATGGGCGACAGCTTGAGACAATTGAGTTTTATATGCTTCTAAATTAGCAACAATGTGTCCGATCGCCAAATCGCCATCTAGCCGCCGCACTTGTCCGAGAAATTTCTCGCTAAACGAGGTAATAACGCATTTTTCTTGAATTCCTGCACGGTGCAAAGTATTGACAAACTCCGCAACTTCTGTATCCGACCATTCGCAGTGCGGCTTGACATCAAAGTAGAGAAATTTGTCAACATTCTTGAGGATAGCTAAGGCTTCTTTCCAGGTAGGAATTTTTTCCCCTGAAAATTCATCGCTAAACCATTTACCAGCATTGAGTGTCTGCAAGTCTGACAGATTTGTTTCCCTGACTTTACCGGCAACTCCGGTGATTCTATCCAGCGTGGCGTCGTGGAAAACCACGGGCACGCCGTCAGCCGATAGCTGGATGTCAAACTCGATCGAATCGGCTCCGCGGGCGATCGCCAATTCAAAAGCTGCTAAAGTGTTCTCAGGGGCGATCGACGAAAATCCCCGATGTGCAATAATTTCTAAATTCATTCTTGGTAGTAAGGACTTTAGTCCTAGTTTGTAGTAAGGACTTTAGTCCTAGTTTGTAGTAAGGACTTTAGTCCTTTGTGCAAGTCTTAAGAAGGACTAAAGTCCAGTTTGTAGTAAGGACTTCAGTCCTTTTTCTTTTGTCTGAAGAAGGACTAAAGTCCTCACTACGAACCTGAAGGACTGAAGTCCTCACTACGAACAGCTATCTAAAAATTCTGCCACAGTTTGATTGAAAGTTTCCGGTTGAGTCAAAAAACACCAATGATTCCCCGGTACTTTGGCAATTGTCAGATTTTGCAAGTATGTTTTGTAGGGCTGCATTTGCCAATCCATGCGATTTACGCCTGTTTCCGGCTGTACGAACAAAGTTGGGATATCTATATTTTCCGTTAAACCGGCAACTTTCATCACTTCAGCAAAAATCTGATTTCTGGCGGCAATCACAAATTTACTTCCCCAACTTCCATCTAATTTTTGTTCGATGTGGTTTTGGAAGATCATTTGTTGCATTTCATTCCAGCCTGCGTATTCTCCCGATTGTTTGGCGGCTGCTTCGGCTTGGGCTAAAGTTGCAAACGGGCCCATACATTTGAGACAGTCTAATTTGCGGTAAACTATTGGTAGACTGAGTTTCATCACAGCGGGCAGCTTGGTGATGAAGATTGGGTCTACTAAAATCATACTCGAAATGCGATCGCCATTGTGCCGCGCCCAAATTAATGCTAGTTTTCCAGTCCAAGAATGTCCGAGAATGTGGGCATTTTGCCAGTTGAGGTGTGCCATCAAAGCTTCCAAATCTGCGATCGCCCTTGAAAAAGTATAACCCGTTTCCGGTTTGCTACTCTCTCCGTGGCCGCGCATATCCGGCGCTACAACATGATAGCGGTTGGACAAGTAATTACCCAAACCAGTCCAAACCACTGCACTATCTGCTAAACCGTGCAATAACAGCAAACGCGGAACTTTTTCTGTCCCTGTTTGTGAGTTCCATTCTAGATAAGAAAGTTCGATATCTGGTAATTTTAAACTGTGGCGTGCAGGCATATAGAAAAAGTTTGACTAATTTCAGGAATACGCAAAACGTTTGTAGTGAGGACTTTAGTCCGCATCCAAAGGTTTGTAGTGAGGACTTTAGTCCGCATCCAAAAGTTTGTAGTGAGGACTTTAGTCCGCATCCATTAACTAGGACTTGCATTCGTCACCAAAAAACTTGTTAGCAAACCAATGACTCGGAGGAATCTTGTTTCTGATATATAGCCTTTAGAGCGAAAGATGAGGTATGACTGTAAATAGATTTTTTGAGGCGACCTTGCTTACTATATAATAAATATAACAGAGCTAAAGCATAAGAGGGCTAAAGCCCAACAACGTACCTCACATTTCTAGGTAGAGGTCGCTCTAAAATTCTTAACTGTCAACTTTTGAAGACTCCTGCAAGGACTGCGATACCAAACACAATCATCACCCTAAATTTTACCTTTTAAACTCAACAAAATAAACTGAGTTTTCTGAGCCTCCTCAAAATTATCGTCGCTCACCAAAACTATACTTTGACTGCCGTCTGGCAAACGCGGGCCGAGAGTCATTCCCTCTAAATTGTACAGCGGAATGCCCAATTCACCCAAGTCCAAAAGCAACTTTTTCCTCACAGGTTCGACCATTGCCATTTGCCCTTTCAAACTCTCGATTCTCGAAGTATCCGTCGCCGCGCCAACCGCTACTTGATAAATTCTAGCGCTGTATCCCGATATCCCAAAAGAACGCTCTAAACTCAGAAATTGACCGCCACCGACAGTTACCAATTCTGTTAGCCCGTTCAAAACAGTCATCGGCACTTCGTCTGTCTTGTAAAGATTCTCTGAGACTAATTGTGGTGTTTTATCGACGATGATATAATGTAAAAGACGGACTTTGTTTGCTTTGTCTGGGTCTAAATCTTGAATTAACGGCGCTGCTGTCGCTGTAAACAACCTAAACGGATCGAGACCGCCAGGACTAAAGGTTTCTGGGTCGATGCTTAAGGATTCAAAACCTAAACTTTTCTGGACTCCTTGCTGTTGTTGTTCATCGTTGGTATCGGGAATGTAGCGCTTGGGAATTGGCAAATTTCCTCGCAATTTCCCGGTGGTGAGGTCAAATTCTCCGACAAAAGGAGGGCTGCCTTCGCTGGCGACAAATACTGAATTCCGTGGAGACAGGGCGATACCTTCGGGATTGATGGAACCCCAAAGGAAGGTTTCGCCATCCCCTTTTTTGAGGGATGTAACGCCTTCAACAGAAACTTTTTCGAGGCTGATATTGGCTGGATCGCTGGATTTAAGATCGAGTCGCAGACTGTAAAATCTGGCTTCTCCGTTTTCGCTTTTGTCGTCGGAAAGGGCGTAAAAACGATAAGCTTTGGAAGTGACGCCGCTAATACCTTTGGCGTCGTAGGTGATTCCTGATAAACCGCCGACTGGCGATCCTTCAAAGTTGATTTTTGGCAATTGGTACTCGCCCAAAAAGCCTAGGGATATTTCTGGAAAAGAGCGATCTCTAGCAACAGCGGGAGGGGCGGCGCAAGCTGTGCATACAGTTAGGAAAATTAGAGCTAAACTGAATAGGCGCAAAATGCGTTGGCCCAAAGCCTGTAAATTCCAATAATTGCTCAGTGCGGTAAGTTGTATTTTGTTGCTCTTGTTGAACAGTTGGCTGGTGTGCCATCTTTGTGACATAATTTATACCGTTTTGTTAAATATGCAAAACTTGATGTTTCGAGCAGGGCTGCCGAATGGTGGCAATTATATTTCTTTTATGAGAAATTCTGTGCCATTTGGGTGCTTGCTTTGGTTGTGGCTGTGTGCTGGTTCGATCGCTAGCGCCCAAACTAATCCACCACCCCTCGATCAATTTTCTCCTAATCCTCTAGAACTTACCACACCCGATCCCCTAAAACCCGCTACTGAATCTTTGAGTAGCACTCAGCGGGAGGATCTGAGTGCGGCTTTGGAAAAGCTAAGCTTAGAAGCAGCGGCTAAACTGGAAGCTGGAGATGGGGCTGGTGCTTTTGATATTTGGTTTCGAGAATTGCGACTGCGCCGATATCTTGGCCCGGCGGCGGAAATTGCTGCTTTGAGTCGGGTGGG
The DNA here is from genome assembly GCF_013299185.1 of Microcoleus sp. bin48.metabat.b7b8b9.023. Lineage (GTDB taxonomy): Bacteria > Cyanobacteriota > Cyanobacteriia > Cyanobacteriales > Microcoleaceae > Microcoleus. The sequence continues at coordinate 34,625 of NZ_JAAFKG010000013.1, forward strand.
AAGTGTTGCTTGGAGTAGCAATAAAAACCTGGAACTTCAGCTTATTACTAAACGGCTGCAAGCAATTCACAAACAAGTTAAATCGCAAGTGCCGGTAAATACTGAGTTGCTCCCGGCTTTAGCTGCGGCTTTTGGGCAGGTGCGCGCTAAAGGCCCGACTGTAGAAGTTTACCAACAAATCCTGGAAAATGCGCGCCAAAATCAAGATATATTGGCTCAGGGTCAGATTTTAAAGGCGATCGCACTTATTCACGTCAATTGGCTGAGTTACGATAAAGCGGCTGCGGTGTATGAGGAATTGGCAACTTTAATTCAGGAAAACCGCGCTTTATTTGTGGCTAATGCTGCTGTACCAGTTACTGCTGTAACGGCGGGAAATGGCGCGCCACCACAGCCTGTAACTGCTCCGACAGAGGTAGATACTCTGAGACAGTTAGCCTACGTTTACCAACAGTCGAAACAGCCCCTAAAGGCGATCGCAGCCCGGGAAAAACTAGCATCTGTGTATGTCAACCTGCAAAATCCGGCGGCGATACCACCGCTCAAAATTGCGATCGGCACCGATTACCAAACTATAGGTCAAATCAACCTAGCAGCTCAATACTATCAGGAAGCATACAATTTAGCCGTCCCGATCCAACAGTACGCCCAAGCTAGCGAAGCTTTGGATAAATTAGCACTGCTTTATCGATCGCAAAAACAGCTAGAACCGACTGTGCGAATCTATCAAATGCAGTTGCTTTTGGAAGAACGGGCTTACAATTGGTACGGATTGATGAATGCTTACGACAATCTCGGTCAAGTTTATCAGGAAATGAAGGATTACAAGAAAGCTTTGGAAGCCTATCAGAAGGGGTTGGAAGTGGCTAAAAGATTGGGACACAGAAAAGAGTATTTTGACAAGAAGATTATTAAGGTTAACAAGCAATTGCAACGGACTTCGTAGTTATCCGCAGACAATCATGCCAAGGAATGAGAATTATAGCGGTTGTCACAAAGATGAGGTACGTTGTTGGGCTTCAGCCCTCTTGGTTTAAGTGGTTATATAAGCTGTCATTTATACCTCATCTTTTTGAGAAAGGCTATAAATAACTTACAATTTGATGGTTCTAGTGGAATGGGCGTCCCGCCCGTCCTTTCTGAACGGGCGGGACGCCCATTCCACAAGCTTATGTAATACCATTTATCTAAAATTGTACAACACTCTTCGACCCCCCCTAGCCCCCCCTTGCTAAGGGGGGGAACAAGAATGCTGTTATTTCGTTGAAAATTGGTATAAATTATTTAATTTCCGATCCTAATTTGTGATGCGAGTAATTTAAACGCGATCGGGTACCCATTATCCATCCTACGCAGATACTGCGGACTGGTAAGTTTCTCGTGAAATAGAATAATATAGTACATCAGTTTCGTAATAACGAGCATTTTTTTCATATTTCATGCCTACTTTCTGTATCACCCGCTGGGAGGCGATATTTTCTGGGCGGGCGATCGCAACTATTCTCTCCAACTGTAATATGTTAAATCCATAGTTTAGACTAGCAAAAGATGCTTCTGTCGCCAATCCTTGATTCCAATAAACTTTATCGAAGGCATAGCCAAGCTCAACTTCCGGTGTTTTGTCCAGAAAAGCAAGTCCGCAGCGACCAATCATTTTACGATCTATCTTATGTACTACAGCCCACATTCCGAAGTTGTGTTCTTCCCAACGTTGGAGCATAGCATGAATGGCGCTTTCTGTGGCTTCTCTAGTTCTAACTCCTGTGAGGTATTTCATTGTTTCCGCATCGCTGTAGATGCGGTACAAATCGTCTAAGTCGTCTGGTGTAAATTGTCTCAGATACAATCGGGCTGTCTCTATTTGTTGCATGATGACAATCATTATTCTACCATAAAAATTGGAGGTATATCCTCCATATCTGCGTTACCAGGCTCTGCCTGGTAACGATTAATTCGCACCCTACAAAACTACTTTACTCCTATCTTTGCCACTAGCGTCTTGCAGCTTTCAACTAAACGGATGAACTCTGCTCGATAGCCTTCCTTATCTTCACCTTTCGCCTGACTTGCCAGCCTCAATACTTGATCGAAATTAGCTGCCCCCTTGTACTCAGAATCTCTCAAAACCATCCCGAAAGCAGCTACAGCAGCAGCAAATCTGAAGTTAGCAGAGGCATTTTCTAGTTTCACAGGTTTGTCGATTATCGACTGCGTAATTAACTGACTCACTGTCTCGTTAGGTTTTTTGTAGCGCAACTTTACCTGCATCAATTCATCAGTTTGAGACGCTGAAGCAGTGGCTGGGTTCGGTTGATATTTCAACGGATCGACTTCCGGCAATTTGACATTGCTGGCGACACCAACCGGAATAATTTCGTAAATTGCCGTTACCGAATGCCCTGCACCTAATTCACCTGCATCTTTTTTGTCGTCGTTAAAGTCTTGATTTTGCAAAACTCGATTTTCGTAACCGACTAGACGGTAGGCTTGAACTTTAGCCGGATTGAATTCTACTTGAATTTTCACATCTTTGGCGATGGTAAATAGCGTGCCTCCGATTTGAGTTACCAAAACTTTTTTGGCTTCCAGCAAACTGTCGATATAAGCGTAATTTCCATTACCTTTATTGGCTAGCTGTTCCATTTTTGCATCTTGCAAATTGCCAGTACCAAATCCCAAGACGCTGAGGAAAACTCCTTGTTCTCGTTTTTCTTCAATCATCCGCACGAGTTCGCCATCGCTGGAAACGCCGACATTAAAATCTCCGTCCGTTGCCAGAATAACGCGGTTGTTTCCTTGTTTGATAAAGTTGTCTCTAGCAACTTTGTAGGCTAGTTGAATACCCGCTCCGCCTGCGGTAGAACCGCCTGCTTCTAGCTTGTCAATGCTATCTAATATCTTTTCTTTTTGGTTGCCCGGTGTTGGAGGCAAAACTAACCCGGCGGCTCCGGCGTAGACTACAATTGTAACGCTATCTTTGGCTCGCAATTCGCTCACTAGATATTTCAAAGATGCTTTGACTAACGGCAATTTATCCGGCGAATTCATGGAACCGGAAACATCGATTAGAAATACGAGATTGTTCGGCGGTAAATTTTTGGTGGAAATGCTTTTTCCTTGCAAGCCGATGTGGACTAATTTGTGTTGGGGATTCCAGGGAGCATTGGCGACTTCTGTATTAATTGAAAAAGGTCGATCGCCCTTTGGCTGCGGATAGTCGTAGGTAAAGTAATTAATTAGTTCTTCGAGGCGCACCGCATCTTTGGGCGGCATCACCCCGCTGTTGATAAAGCGTCGGACATTGCTGTAGGATGCTGTATCGACATCGATGCCAAATGTGGAAAGCGGGTTGTTGCTAGCCCGCTGATAGGAGTTATCATAAATGCGGTTGTATCCTTCGCGATCGAATTCTTGGGTTTGGGCGGGCAAGGCTGTGGTTGTAGGTGATGGTAGTGGAGTTACTGGCTGATTAATGCCGCCAAAATTTCTAGTTCTTAATAAATCTTGTCCTGTAAGATTGTTAGGAGCGCGATTGTCAAGGTTAAGTCTCACTCGCTGAGGGGCTGTTTGGGGAGAAGGCGCTGGTAAAGGTACAGAATTTGGTTCTGAAAGTTGGGGATTTCGATTTTGTTCCAATTCACCACTACGAGCTTCTAATGCGTCAGCTCTACCGCGCAGCGTCGCTAATTCAGGGGCGAATTCAGTCTGTAAACGCTGCACAATCGCTAAATCTTCGGGGCCGACTTTTGGCGTACCTGCTGCGATCGCCCGATCGACTTTTACCAAACAACTATTTAAACTTACCGCAAAGTCGGAGCGCTTTAAAGGTCGATCGCCTAAAGTAGTACCAACCGGGGAGACAATCGGACAACTGTAGCGTTTTGCTAAGGATAGTAGTGCCTGAAAAGCCCAGCTACTCGGTGCAATGTCAGCCGATTGAGAGACATTTGTGGGAGTTGGTGCGTTGGTTTGGCGATCGACTTTTTGGGCGATCGCACTTTTGGGATTCATCCAGTAAAAAGTTAAAATGACTGGACTTAGCAGCACTATTTGCAACAAAAGTTTACGCATAGATTTTTACTCCTGAGAATATTGCGATCGCGATATTGAATAACATACTACATCAGTTTCATAATAACGAGCGTTGTTTTCATATTTGAAACCAACTTTCTGCATCACCCGCTGGAATGCGATATTTTGGGGGCGGGCGATCGCAACTATTCTCTCCAACTTTAATATTTCAAATTTTGTCTGGCTAAAAATATTTTAGTTGGGTTTCGTTCGAGGTAAAATATTAGAGTCTTGCGATCGCATAATATACTCGATCGCGACCGCAATCGTCAAAATTATGCTGGTATTTCATCCCCACTTTTTCCATTACCCGCCGCGAGGATCTGTTTTCGGTATCTGCAACTGCAACAACTTTGTCTAGTTTCAATACTTCAAATCCATACTTGAGGCTAGCCGCTGCAACTTCCGATGCTAAACCTTTCCCCCAGTATGCTTTTGCTAACACGTAACCGACTTCTACTTCAGGTGTTTTGCCTAAAAATCTCAGCCCCCCGTCCCCGATCAATTGGTTATTTTGTTTGTTGACAACAGCCCACAAACCGAAACCATGTTTTTCCCAATCTGCGATTATCTCCAATAAATCTGCTGCTGTTTCTTCTCTATTTCTGACGCCTTCGCTTAGATACTTCATCACTTCTGAATCGCTGTAGATGCGGTACAGCTCATCTAAGTCGTCTGGCGTAAATTGTCTCAGATACAATCGGGCTGTCTCTATCTCTTCCATGATGATTGTATAACTTCTACCAGTAGATTATTATACCAGTTTTGTTTGGATACAAACATTTTGGTTGGGTTTCATTCCTCAACCCAACCTACGGTTTACCGATCTTCATGCAAAAAACATCTCCAATAATTCTTGTGGAACAGGCAGGATGCCTGTTCTAGACTTAGTTTTTTGGAGAGGTCTAAAATATTGATTATCTTTGTTACAATTATTAATTGGATGTATTATACCAGTTTTCCTGTAAATGACCATTTCCTCACCAGTAGCAGACACCGAAAACCAACCCCGCCGCGATACAGACTGGCGGTTATTCCTGAGGTTGGCAGCTTACGCAACCCGCAGCAAACGCTTGCTGATTATTTCGATCGCACTATTAGTACCGCTAGCAGTCTCAGGAGCAATTCAACCGATTCTGATCGGACAGGCAATTTCGGTAATTCGAGCAGAACCTACCTATCAATTTTTACAGGGATTGCCTTTATCTACTGCATTAAATGTTTTGGCAGTCTTGCTGATGCTAACTATAACATTTAGATTGGGACTGCAATCATTTCAAGGATATTTAGTCACAAAAGTAGGGCAAATTATTACTACTGATATTAGAAATGATTTGTTTGTGCACGTCACCTCGCTAGCGGTGCGATTTTTCGATCGCACTCCTGTCGGTAAATTGATGACGCGCCTCACCAGTGACGTGGAAGCTTTGGGAGAGGTTTTTTCCTCAGGGGCGATCGGGATTGTCAGCGATTTATTTTCAATATTAGTAATTGCCATTTTCATGTTTACCATGCAGTGGCAACTAGCTTTAATGTTGGTGACGATGATGATACCGATTACCGCTTTAATCGTTTATTTTCAGTACCAATATCGAATTGCAAATTACACTACCAGAGAAGAACTTTCCGATCTCAACGCACAACTGCAAGAAAACCTGACGGGTATTGGCGTAGTGCAGCTATTCCGCCGGGAAAGATTCAACTCAGAATTGTTTAATGTCACCAACAAACGCTACATTAAAGCCGTTGATAAAACTATTTTTTACGACTCTGCCGTATCTGCGACATTGGAATGGATTGCTTTAGTGGCGATTGCAGCCGTTTTGTGGATGGGCGGTCAAAGCCTTCTGCAAGGTACAATTAACTTTGGTACTCTGTCTGCATTTATTTTATTTGCTCAGCGTCTCTTCGATCCGCTGCGGCAATTTGCGGAGAAATTTACGGCAATTCAAGCAGGATTTACCGCCGTCGAACGGATTAGCGATATTCTCAACGAACCGATCGAAATTAAAGATCCAACTAGCGGGGAGAAGGAAGAAGGAAAATGGGAGAAGGAAGAAGTCCGATGGAAGTCGGAAGAAGGAAGAGGGAAGAGGGAAGCAGGAAGAAGGGAATATTATTCGCCGTTGCTGATGGCCGGTCATCCAGAGGCACTTGCTTATAATTTATCTTCAAATGAGCCAGAATTTGTAGAAAGTAATCAAACTCCTGCAACTTCTGAATATCGCCTATCAGCTAACAATCAAAAATCCCTAGTTGCTCATTCCCAATCAAAGGAATCTGAATCAGGAGAAATCCAATTTGACAATGTATGGTTTGCTTACAAAGATAATGAATATGTTCTGCAAGACCTGAATTTTACCATCAAATCTGGCGAAAAAGTCGCATTAGTTGGCCCGACAGGTGCAGGAAAAAGTTCAATTATTCGTCTTCTGTGTCGTCTCTACGAGCCCACACGGGGCAGAATTTTGGTTAATCATGTAGATATTCGCGATTTACCTCAAGCAGAATTGCGAAGACACGTAGGTGTGATTATTCAAGATGGCTTTCTATTTGCTGGCGATGTGAAGAGCAATATTAGCCTTGGCGAAAGTTACTCGATGGAGGAGATTCGAGCAGCAGCAGAAAAGACGAATGTTGCTCGTTTAATTGAAGAATTACCTCAAGGTTATGACACGCAATTGCGGGAAAGGGGAACGAATCTTTCCGGGGGACAAAAGCAGTTGTTAGCGTTTGCTCGCGCCGCCATTCGCAACCCCAGTATTTTAGTGCTCGACGAGGCGACTGCTAGTTTGGATGTGGGAACGGAAGCTTTGATTCAAGAGGCTCTGGAGCGTGTGATGGCTGACAGAACGGCTATAATCATTGCTCACAGGCTCTCGACTATCCGAAATGTCGATCGCATTTTGGTGCTCAAACGCGGGCAGTTAGTAGAGTCTGGCAGCCACGAAGAGTTGTTGCAGCAAGAAGGTTTGTATGCGAGTTTGTACAAGCTGCAAATGCTCGGAAGTTAGACAGTTGACAGTTGACAGTTGACAGTTGACAGTTGACAGTTGACAGTTGACAGTTGACCGAAGGAAGTCAGGAGAAAGGAATTTTTTTCCTAAACTCGGTAGATTTGCGGTTTTAGATTTTAGATGAGAGAACAAATCTAAAATCTAAAATCATATCACTTACCAAAAATGATTTTTCCAAGGGTTTGTGGCAGGTGAGTGATATGCTGAAAAAGCTGATTTGGCCCGATGCCAAACAATAACTGCATCGCCAACACAATTGCGGCTATAGCAATTGCTGTACCCGCGCTGGCTTTCAATACTTTAAAAGCCCAATTAAACACCAGCCAAGAAACAAGTAAGGAAGCAATTAAGATGATTAACTCTATTGGCATATAACATTTTTAACTCTTATTTTTAATTCAAGCAATACTACCGCGCTTCCGGGTTTCCTTATTAGAAATTCCGACATTTTTTAAACCAGCTTTAATCATTTGCTGCTCTAACAAAGCAAAAAAGCTACTTCGATCGCCCCCGGTGACTACTGCTTGGTTGTGGGCTTCTGCTAGCGTCACGGGATAGCCGCCACCTTTGTGTACTTGAGCTAGCATCATTCCTAAGGCTAAATCTAGCTCTGTATTATCTTGTGCTACCCATTCCGGAATTTCTATTCTAGCAATTTCTGTGCCAACGTGAACATAACAAAAATAGATGGGATTGAGACCGTATAAATCTAAAATTCGAGCGTGGGATTTCCACAACGGGCTTCTTTGTCCGGGTAGCAGGATTGTGGCCCACAAGACGGCATCTCGCAATGGTTCAAATTCTTGACAAGGTGCTTTTTCGTCGAAAGCACTGGTGGCGGAAAATCCGACGTTGGGGCAGTTTGTCATGCAGTCTGGTACTTCGTGGGTGCAGGCTTGAAACCGCAAAAATGATAAGCTTTCGGTGCTGCGAGAAGCGCTCAAGTATCCTAATAAGGGAATTTTTGCTAGGCGCAATTTGTCCCAAGCTTCTAAAATTGGCTGCAAAATTCGATCGCGCGCTTCGCTAGGTAACTGTTCCAAAAACCAATAAATCAGGGAACCATCTACCATTGCCAAAGTTGGCGCGGGTAGTTGATTGTCGTTAAATTTTGCCCAATTGCAGCCCATTTCCGCGAGGGCGATGGCTTCGGAAACGGCGCGCCGGTATCCCATCCACTCTTCGGTTCTAATTCCCCACTGGCGCGAAGCATACAAGTCTTCGGGTTTGTAGAAAACTTCGGGCACGCTGTCTAAAACTGGGTGCCGACTTTGCCCGTAGTGCAGCATGACTGTACCGACGTTGATCAGGTAGCAGTAGGCTATTTCGTGATGGCTGGGCGAAATTTGCGATCCGTCTGTGGCGAAGACTGTGTGGGCGGCGGGCGGTGCGGTGATGTAGGTGCGATCGCCCAAGGGCTCGATCGGCGTGGCTGCATTGAATAATGTGCGATCGCTCCAACTCTCTTGCAATTCTACCAATTTTTCTTGTCCCACTGCCGCCTGTTCCAGCAAATTCTGAGCCACTTCCAAACGCTGGCGAGCCGCCAAAGCTTCCACATTCAAATGCTGGCTCATTCCCTGCATTGCTTTGGCTGCTTTAGTTAAATCTAGCATTGGTTTTAAGTCTCTGATTGGTGCGATCGTTCGGAATGCAAGTCCTTGGGAAAAGAAGGACTAAAGTCCTTACTACGAACCTGGGAAATAAGGACTAAAGTCCTCACTACGAACCTGGGAAATAAGGACTAAAGTCCTTACTACGAACCTGGGAAATAAGGACTAAAGTCCTTACTACGAACCTGGGAAAGAAGGACTAAAGTCCTTACTACGAACCTGGGAAATAAGGACTAAAGTCCTTACTACGAACCTGGGAAATAAGGACTAAAGTCCTTACTACGAACCTGGGAAATAAGGACTAAAGTCCTCACTACGAACCTGGGAAAGAAGGACTAAAGTCCTCACTACGAACCTCCTGGAAAAGAAGGACTAAAGTCCTCACTACGAACCTATTTTATTACAGTCACCGATAAAAAAAAATCGATTTTTTTTGTCGGTATGCTTGATTATTTGGGGAATTCCTGTTATATTTATATCATAATGGGAATATGTTCAAAAATATTATTTTTGCAACCATCCCATTATATAAAAATACCATACCAGCACCACAAAAGTCAACAAAAAAAGTGTAAAATTTGGAGATTTTTTTTGACTCTGCTAAGCGAAAAAAAATCTCCCTGCCAACAAGTCTAACATCAACATTCGTCGGGCAGCCAATCGACAAAATCTCCGGCAAACTGCGACAGAGAAAGCAATTGAACTGGTGGATTTTGAGCCACAGATTCCCGTTCTGCCAAAGTATTGTAACCCCAGTCAGCCAAAAACAACCTCACCTGAGATAAATCCGGCTGCTGCTTCACAGAAACCAAAGTTTTTAACCGATCTTCGACAAACCAAATAGTCGTATCTTTGCCAGACGCCGCCAAAAATTCCCGCAATATTTGGTGTTTCGGCTTGTTGTATTCCTTGCCAAAAATTAACTCCGACGGCATTTGTACGCCCGCTAGCTGCAAGAGTTCCCGCACAAAACGGCCTTCCTTGGTGGTGACGATCGCGACTTTGACCGAACTATCCTGTAACGAATGCAGGCGATCGGCTACTCCTGGATAAAAGCGGTGCAAAGACAGCCACCCAGCTAAATCCTCAGCAATCCAACTATCGCGCAGTCCGTCTAACATGGCGCCGACAGACTGGGCTTTTAAATTATTTTCGGTCAATAACTGCGGGACAATGTTTGGCCAGTCTAGCAAAATTTGCTCTTCGGTAATTCCTGTCAGCAGTGCGCGAATCAGCAGGGGCATTTCCCAGCCGGTTTCGATGGCTGGCCTCACTCGGTAAAAACTCAAAGCTAAATCTGCATCGGGGACTATTTCGACTGGTTGCCAGATTTGGCAGTAGGTTCGCCAAGCGGTTTGGAAATATTCGATTAGTCCGTCACAAATTACACCGTCAAAATCAAGGGCTAGAATTGTTGGAGAGTTATTAGTCATCAACCGAGTTTAGAGTTTAGAGTTTAGAGTTTAGATTTGGGATTTGGGATTTGGCTGAATAGTCTCAATTAAAAAGACTGAACTAGCGGTTTATCGGCAACTGCTTCTAGTTTTTGGGACTTCAACAATTGCGCCCACTCTGCTTTCAGCATCGGATCGTCAGGAGCTTGTCGCCGCATTTGGGCTAGAGTAGAAATAGTATCGTACCAAATCCCATTTTTAGCATAGGCGATCGCCAATTCCATGCGATCGGGATTTGCCAAAGTTTCCTTAAGAGTTGGCTGTGGTTCAATACGCTGCACAAATCCTGTCACCAGATAATCCTCGGAATAATCTTGATTGCAAGGCACTGACAACGACCACTGATAGGGCTGGTTAAGTTGAAGAGATGTTTTGCCATCGCCTTTTTTAGGAATATCGATCTCAACTATCCCTGGTTTTTCAACCTTGAAAGTAGTTTGGTAAACCTCGTTATTTTTGCCATCGTAAGTTTGTAAAGCAAACTCGATTTCTTGAGTCGCAGCAGAAGAAATGTCAGCCAAAAATGTTGGCATTTCTGCTACGGTTAAACCAATATTGCTTTTAGGTATTAAAGGAATAATAGATACATCCTTCACACAACCTCCGCTTCGATGAGTCCCTGCTACTCTACTATTGGGTGCTGTAACATCTGGAGGTTTGAAATTAATATTCTGACTCAGGAGAATTTGTGCAGGCACTGCCTGCATCGGTGGCAGTAAACTGGGGATAGTAAGTGCGATCGCCAATGCGACGATCGCGAGTGCAACCCCATTCAGAAAACGTTTCATTTTTTAACCACATAACAGGAAGGTTGGGGTTGGCATTTTTACCAAGAAGAATGGGTTTAAAGCCTCCTCCTTCGACAGGGAAATAAAACAAAATTATTAACTATTTCAATTCTCTTCCTTATCGGTAGAGGTCGCTCTCAACCTGTCAATTGTCAACTGTCAACTGTCAACTGTTGAATCATCCCTAGGAGTTTGAATCGCAGCGGGCGATCGGCTTAATTTGTCAATCTTCAGATTCTCATAAGAAGGACAAATTAAGCCTTGAGAAATCGGGACGCTTAAAGAGGCTGAACTAGGGGTTTATCGGCGACTGCTTCGAGTTTTTGGGACTTCAACAATTGCGTCCACTCAGTCTTCAGCCGCGCATCATCGGGTGCGACACTACGCATTTGGGCTAAAGTCGCCAGAGTCTCGTACCAAATGCCATTTTTAGCATAAGCGATCAGCTTCGCCCTCGGGTCGGGATTTGCCAAAGCGCTCTTGAGAGTTCCTTGCGGTTCAACTCGCTGCATCCATCCTTTAATAATATAATCTCCCGATCGTTCCTGAGGATCGCAAGCCAGTGCAAACGACCAGACATATCGCTTACCAACCTCAATATTTTTTGTCTTACCTTTGTCAGAAAGGCTGACTCCCACAATTCCAGCTTTGTCAACTTTCAAACTAGATTCGTAGACTACTTCGGATTCATCTTCGTTTAGCAAAACAAACTCTACTTGAGCCGCCGGCTGAGAAACATAGACAAAAAATGTTGGCGACTCTGTGAGGGTTAAGCCAATATTGCTTTCAGGTATTAAGGGAGTAATCGATAAGCCATCCTGCAACTGACAGCCTCGATGTGCTCCCCCTTGCCGGTTCTCGGGGGCTGTTACCTCTGGCGGTGTGAAATTAACATTCTGACCCAGGGGAGTTGGTGCAGGGACAGCCTGCATCGGTGAAAACAAGCTGGGGAGAGTAATTGCGATCGCCAATACAGCGATCGCCAGTGCCGTAAAATGTAGAAAACGTTTCATTTTTTTCACCAGATAGAATAAAATCAGGGTTCGGATTTTTACTCCTGACTAGGAGTAGGAATCGCAGCGGGCGATCGGTTTAATTTGTCAATCTTCAGAGCCTCAGAAGAAGGACAAAAGAAAGCCTTGAGAAATAGGGAGGCTTAAAAAGACTGAACTAGCGGTTGATCGGCAACTGATTCGAGTTTTTGGGACTGCAACAATTGCTTCCACTCGGCCCTGAGACTCGCATCATTGGGTGATCCTCGCCGCATTTGGGCTAGAGTACCAATTGTATCGTACCAAATATTATTTTCAGCATAAGCGATCGCCAAGGCCATAGGGTCAGGATTTGCCAAATTTTTCTTGAGAGTTTCCTCGGGTTCAATGCGCTTCACAAACCCTTTAACAAAATAATTTCCCGACGGATCGTCATTGCAAGCCACGGAAAACGACCACTGATACCGCTGGTTAACCTCCAGAGATTTTTTGCCCTCCCCTTTGTTAGGAATACTGACCTCAATTATCCCCGGTTTTTCAACTTTGAAAGTCGTTTTATAAGCATCGATTCCTTTTCCATCGTCAGCTTGCAACGTAAACTCGACTTGAGTCGAAGGGTGAGAAACATAGGCCAAGAATGTTGGCGATTCTGCTATGGTTAAACCATCATTGCTTTTAGGTATTAAAGGAACAATAGATAAATCCTTCGGACAAGCATTCCCTCGATGCGTCGCCGATTGCCTGTTGTCGGGGGCGTCTACATCGGGAGGTTTAAATTTAACATTCTGACTCAGCAGCATTGGTGCAGGCACAGCCTGCATCGGTGGCAGGAAACTGGGGAGACTAAGTGCGATCGCACATACAGCGATCGCGAGTGCAGTAAAATGTAGAAAACGTTTCATTTTTTCACCAACCTTATAGATATATTATAGATCTCGTCTCTACTGTTAGTCCGGAGTTCTCAGCCCGGGCGCGATCCGGTCAAGTTTTGATTGTTCGCATCGCCATCAAAAGAAGGAAAAAAGTTCAATAAATAGCGATTTTTAAAGAGACTCAACCAGCGATTGACCTACCACTGATTCCAGTCCTTGGGACTGCAACAATTAGGTCTACTTGGCTCTGGGTCTCGCATATCTCGGTGTCTGTCGCCGCATTTGGGTTCAAGTAGCGAGAGTTTCGTACCAAATCTCATTTTTAGCATAAACTTCGAGCCACGTCATCGGGTCGGGATTTGCCAAATCGCTATTGAGAGTTGGCTGGGGTGCGATGCGCTGTACGAACCCTTTAACAACTGTATCTGCCATCTGCCGATCGAGCGTCTGGTTCGCAAATCATCGAAAACGATCGCACGTAACGCTTGCCAACTTCCAGTGATTTGTTGCTGTCGCCCGTAGCGAGAATGCTAATTTCAACAATCCCGGATTCATCAACTTTAAATGTTTTTTGGTACATAAATTTTTTCTCCCTGCTGGCGACCAATATTTTTGAGAAGCTAGTCTCACACCGCAGATACAGAATTTGAAGCTTGACAAATCAATAACATTAATTAATTGGAGCTGCAACTGGATTCTGGGGACGGTAAATCCAGCGGTCGAGGTCGCGAGTGTGATTCCATATACATTTCGCTACCAGCGAACTGTAAAGTTTTGTTACAAATCGGTCGGAGTTTCCGGGTGTTCTAAGATGGAAGAAGTCTCGTGTAGGTGCCGACAAGCAACATAACTGCTGTTCGGTGAAACGACTCAAAATTTTATAATCTGGCAATGACTAAAATATCTAACAAATTTCTATCTGACAAAATTCGTTGGGCAGCGGCTCAATTGAGTCAACTGTATAAACCATCACTAACAGTTGTTAGCTCTGTATTAATTGGAAGCGCGGCAGTAACATTATGGTTGGGTGGGGCTAGGCACCTAGGAATACTGGAACCAGCAGAATTAAGCGCTTACGACCAAATGCTGAGATGGCGTCCCGACGAAAAGCCAGATCCGCGCTTGCTAATTGTGGGGATTACCGAAGCAGACATTCAGAAACTAAAGCAGTGGCCGATATCCGATCGCAAAATAGCTGAAATATTACAAAAACTAGAAAAAATGCAGCCGGCAGTCATCGGCTTAGACGTACTGCGAGATGTACCTTTAGGAGAGGGGCGCGAGGAATTAACTAAAGTTTTACAAAAAAGCGATCGAATTATCGGGGTATGTTTAGTCACCGACGGAGGCCCCGACACTCCCGGTTCTCCCCCTCCTCCGGGAATACCAGCAAACCGGGTGGGATTTGCAGATTTTGGAATCGATCCGGGCGGCATACTCCGCAGGGCTTTATTATTTATGAAACCACCGATAATTAAGGGCGATAACTCGGTAGAAAAACATCTTTGCAATGACAATTTTCAAGTTTTAACTTCCTTCAACCTCCAGCTATCACTCCGCTACTTGCAAAAGTATAAAATTTTCCCCAGACTGGGAGCAGATCAATCTTTATGGCTGGGAAAAACTAATTTAAAAAAATTAAAAAGCAATGACGGAGGATACAGCAATATCGATGCGAGGGGATATCAAATACTAATTAACTATCACTCCAGAAACCAAGTTGCAAACAAAGTTACAATTAGCGATGTTTTACAAGGGAAAGTCAATCCGAATTTAGTGAAAGATAAAATAGTGCTGATCGGTTACACATCAGAAACCGTTAAAGATATATTTTATACTCCTTACAGTGGACAGCAGCAAAAAAACCAATTCATGCCGGGGATCGTGGTACACGCACAAGTAATCAGCCAAATTTTGAGTGCTGTTTTAGACAAGAGACCGATGTTTTGGTTTTGGCCGGAATGGGCAGAAATCCTGTGGATTGCAGGATGGTCAATTGTGGGAGGAACCGTGGCATCGCGGATGGCTCACCCATGGAAGCTGGCGCTGACATTCGCAGCAATACTGTCGGGGTGTGGCGCGATCGGTTTTGGGATTTTTCTGTTGGGAGGGTGGGTGCCTGTAGCAGCGCCAGCCTTAGCATTAATCCTAACTGGTGGCAGCATTGTATCAGCAGACAGATTTAATAAATCGGGATACGGGAAAGCAATTACCGATCGCGTAAAACAAGTATTCAAAATCGAAATAGACCAAGCCCAAAAAGAACAACAAGTTGCAGACATTGTAGAATCAGATTTCTTTAAAGAATTGCAGCTCAAGAAAGATGAACTCAAAAGTAGTAAAAAAGATACCTCTGAAAAAACTCCCTCGGATCCCCAAGAAATAACGGTGGGTAATGTGGATCTTCCCCAGGCCCAAAGCGACGCAGACGAATTCTTAGCTCAGTTGCAGCTAAAAGCTAAACAGCAGAAGCAGCGGGCCGCGGCGACTGCATCGGAAAGCGACTCAAAAACAGAAAGCGCGATCGATCCTGGCGCGAGTGCTAGTTCTGGCGAAACCGAACCCGATGAGGGGTTCAGCGATTTGCAAGCCAGGGCAAAGCAGATGCGGCAGCGCCGGAAGGCAGACAAGAAGATCGAAGAGGAAAAAATTGATACTTTATGATATATGATGCGATCGTGAATTGCATAATAATTGATTGTCCGCGTTTCTCCCTGTCATCGTTGTAGAATCTACGGTCAAATATGATTTACATTCCGTTTTGACGGTGTTAAGCCTAGTTGACTAATTACTACGCCCTGTATCTATTTTACCTATCGGGTTATTGAGATTACTTTTGGTTGTAGACTACAATCCGATCTACCTCTCATTAATGCCTTCTTTTCTAGAGTCTGATTGATTGGCAGACTTCGTAGCTAAGCAGGGTTCCCAACTATAGAGGACATAAATCAACAACTGAATCTAAATAAAAGTCCAGCATCTCAAAAACTTGAAAGTCCATAAATGATTAGACTTAAAGAGATAATTGTTTAATCTTTGCAATACGCCTATCATGTCCAAAATCATCTCTGTCCACTCTTACCGGGGTGGCACTGGCAAATCTAACATGACTGCAAACCTGGCATCTATTATCGCTCGCGGCGGAAACAGGGTCGCCATTGTGGACACAGACATTCAATCGCCCGGGATTCACGTGCTGTTCGGTTTCAGCGAGAACAACATGGATCGCTGCCTCAACGATTACCTGTGGGGCCGGTGTCCGATCTCGGATACGGCCTACAATGTGAGTTCGCTGCTGCCAAAATTAGCCCGTAACGGCAGCCTCTACCTGATTCCTTCGAGCATTAAAGCAGGGGAGATAGCGCGAGTTTTGCGGGAAGGCTACGACGTGGGACTGCTTACGGACGGCTTTCAAGAACTGATCGACGTTCTGAACTTAGACTACCTATTTATCGACACGCACCCAGGACTCAACGAAGAAACCCTGCTCAGCATCACGATTTCGGACATCCTGCTGCTGATTCTGCGTCCGGATCAGCAAGATTTTCAGGGAACGGCTGTCACGGTAGATGTGGCCCGCAAATTAGAAGTTCCCAAGATTTTGATCGCGATCAACAAAGCGCCAGAATCCTTGGATTTCGAGGATTTGAAGCAGCAAGTAGAGAGTATTTACAACATCCCAGTTGGAGGGGTGCTGCCCCACAGCGACAAGATGATGCTGTTAGCCAGCAAGGGGGTGTTTGCCCTGCACTTCCCTAAAGACCCTCTAACTCAAGTGGTGGAAGGGATTGCCAAACAGATTTTGGGATAATTTGGTGTAAGGACAGCGGTTGACATCCTCACCGCCCTAAAAGTGCGGTGATTCCTAAACCTCACGATTTAGGTTTCTGCTTCATAGCAACTGCCTCCACCCTCCAAGGAGTTTTATGGTCTTACGCTCGCTCCACAGACTAACCCCGCTAGTCCAGCGGTTTTTATGTGTCGAAAACCTTAAAAGGAATTCTTGGTGCTGTGCGTGATTCTAGGGATGTTCACCATTGCCCCGTCCTCTTTTCCCGGTCTACCGATTTTGCTGCGCCGCCGGATACATCCGGGCTTCGCCCGCCCGAGCTGTCTGATCCATCGTCACGGGTGGGTCATTGACCATCTAGATTTTAACACAAAGCCGTCCTAGAAGGACGGGGTTTCCAACCCAATTTTCTGATGAAGGTTGACGAGAGCGAGTTGCAGTCTCAATTACTGGGGCGCGATTTCCTGCAAGCGCGATCGCTCGTTGCTGCAGAGGAACTTTTTCGGCGACAATATTTGCTTGAGGAGTCAGGAGAATGGCGACAAAATGAGATACAAATAGATTATGAGAATTTGTTAAAAAACTTTAGGAGGAGAACTCATGGATTTTGACTGGCGCATACTAATAGTATTGAGTCCGGTTTTGTTGGCGGGCGGCTGGGCTGCTTACAACGTCGGCACTATAGCTCTCAAACAAGTTGAGAAATTGTTGAATAAGGAAACTTAAACTCAGCATTTTCACCGTAATTTTGCAGCCGACTGTTTGTTGAGATACAAAAACAGTCGGCTGATTTGTGCATTGGCTCTGATGAGAAGCAGGGCTGATGCCATTTTTGATTTGGGCATTAAAGATTTTCGACGATCGATAACCCCGCCCAAAAACCGGTACCGTGCCCCTGAAGCTATGAGTGTGCAGAACCCAAAATTTTAGACTCCTGTTCCTGCTCGGGTGATGAATATGTGAAGTAAACCTAAAGTCTAAAACTTGTTCGGTCGCTCCGGTCGAAGAATCTAAAATCTAAAATCGAAGCACTTACTGCATAAGGATTTGGAACGCCGAGATATAGTTGCATCCTGTTTGGGAACTTGTTTGATGTTTGGCCCGGAGATCGCAATGTACGACTCCAGACAGATAGAGCGAAAGCCACTTAAAAGTTATAAATAAACTTGTGCATAAACTGGGTGCGATCGACCAAAATAGTCAGCAGCAAACGATCCTGGGTAAGAGATCCCAATTGACCGCAGTGCTGGCAAGGGTGTAAGTGGGGAGCTTGATATTTTGCGATCGCCTCAGCATTTGTGATGAGATTGCGACACAAATATTTAGCAAGCACGTTCCAGCAGAAAATATGAGACAATCGCAAAAGTATTTGCCCTGAAAATCGCCCAACAAACTGCAAAGTTTAACCTGTAGGGAATATCGGTCAAATTGTCAATGTTTAACTCCTATATCTTTAGATAGATTATGCTTTTTCCCCGAGCTAGCGGCATTTTACTCCACCCGACATCTTTTCCCAGCCGATTTGGCGTTGGGGATATGGGAATAGAAGCATATCGCTTTATTGACTTTTTAGTAGAGAGCGACCAGCAATACTGGCAGATATTGCCGCTGGGCCCGACAGGATACGGCAATTCTCCTTATTCGTGCTATTCAGCAATGGCAGGAAATCCGCTGATGCTGAGCCCGGAAATTCTGCGGGACGAGCAATTGCTCAGCGATGAAGATTTAGCTCATTCGCCGGAATTTCCCCTGGATACAGTAGAATTCGATCGCGCGATCGCACACAAAATACCCCTGCTCAAAAAAGCCTGCGAAAACTTCAAAGCGAAAGCATCGCCGGTGCAGCAAAGAGAATTCTCGGCTTTTTGCGAGAGCAAAGCGACTTGGCTGGAAGATTATGCCTTATTTATGGCACTAAAAGACAGCTTCAACGGCACGAGCTGGCACACTTGGGAACCAGAAATTGCACAGCGCCAACCGGAGGCGCTAGACAAGTGGCGGCAGCAGCTACATAATGAGATTTATTACTACAAATACGTGCAGTTCGAGTTTTTCCGCCAGTGGACTGAGTTGAAACGCTATGCGAACCTGCGCGACATTAAAATTATTGGTGACATTCCGATTTATGTCGCTCACGACAGTGCTGATGTGTGGTCGCATCCGGACTTGTTTTGTTTGGATGAAGCAACTGGAGAACCAGCTTTGATGGCGGGAGTTCCGCCGGATTACTTCAGCGCAACAGGTCAATTGTGGGGCAATCCTGTTTACAATTGGGAGGCTTTGGAAGCAACTAATTTTCAGTGGTGGGTGCAGCGTTTTGAGGCGATTTTCGCTTATGTAGATGTGACTCGGATCGACCACTTTCGAGGATTTGATGCTTACTGGGCGGTGAAACGCGGGCAGGAAACTGCGATCGACGGAGAGTGGATTAATGCGCCGGGAACGGCTTTGTTTGAGGTAATTAACGAGAAGTTCGGCAATTTGCCGATTATCGCTGAGGATTTGGGGGTAATTACTCCGGAAGTGGAAGCTTTGCGCGATCGGTTTGAGTTTCCCGGAATGAAGATTTTGCAGTTTGCTTTCGGTGCGGGGCCTGGCGATCCTTTTTTGCCTTTCAATTATGTTCGTAACTGTGTAGTTTACACGGGTACCCACGACAACGACACGACTGTTGGCTGGTTCAATCAACTGCAAAACTACGAAAGAGATGAGGTTTTGCGTTATTTGGGCTGCATCGATCCCCAAGGAATTCACTGGTCTTTAATCCGCATGGGTTGGTTTTCTATTGCTAATTTGGCGATCGTGCCCTTTCAAGATTTGTTGGGTTTGGATACCGACGCGCGGATGAATTTTCCGGGGAAAGCAGAGGGAAATTGGGGCTGGCGGTATCGGCGCGAAGCTTTGAATTGGGAGGTGCGCGATCGGCTCAAAACCATGACTTACATCTGCGGGCGCGCTCCCCAGAAAAATTGAACAAACATTGGTAGTGGGTAATTGGTAATTGGTATTTGGTAATCATATCGTGTCCGATCGATCGACCGCAATCAGATTGGTTTGTAGTGCGGACTTCAGTCCGCTATACGGTGGCGGACTGAAGTCCGCACTACGAACTGTGATTGTTATGGTAATCGACCTGACATGATATCAGTCAATAAAGACCGACATTCTAATTAAAAAATGTGGAGTTCCAGCCATTCCCAATTACCGATTCCCGATTCCCGATTACCGATTATCCTTCATTTTTGGGCTTTGCTGAAGGCTTGAGTTCGTCGGCGGTAAAAACAACTTGTTTGGCAACCCCAGATTCTCCGAGTTGTTCGGCTTGTCCGTTATTCACAGCAATCATTACACCGCCGGCGTTACCAGCTAGAACTACCAATTTGTTTTGGGCCTGCCAGGTGCGGACAGTTCCTGAAGGCAAAGTTCCCTCAAACTCGGGTTTGCCATCAACTTCAATCTTCATCCATGATTCGTCTTTTAAACTGACGTTAACCATGACTGGTTTATTGCCAGATTTATCTAAATTTTGACCTGTTCTTGTTGCTTCCACAGCATCGTAACTATCGGCTTTCTGATTTTTTGAGGCGCTCTGGGCTAAACGAGCTTGTTCTTGCTCAAGAGCTAGTTCTTTGGTTCCCGTACCGTTTTTTGTTGTCAGAGAACCGCCCATCAACTGAGATAAGACATTGACTGAACAGATAATTAGAAATGTGTAAAAAAGGTACAGGTGCATCGGCCGCAATTGTGGCCCATTCTGCCAGGATAGCTTGGTGGTCGATCGCGGTGGCGGTTCGATCGGGAAAAAGTCGGCAAACTGAGTTCCGTCCAAACCCATTGCTTCGGCGTACCGCTTGATCAAACCTTGAGTGTAGACGGGTTCGGGGAGTTGGTCGAGTTGGCCGTCTTCGATGGCTTGCAGCAGATTCCGCCGAATCATGGTTACCACAGCTACTCTGTCCAAAGAAATCGACTGCTGTTCGCGGTACTCGCGGAGTTGAGCTCCTATTGCCGCTAATTTCTTCTGAGGAGTTTCTGGCTCTTGGGAGTGCAGTTTCTTCTTAGTTATTTGGGAGAATAAAAACAATAAATTCTTTGTCATATGCTGTGCTCCTGGGGATTCACTGGCACGCTTATTGATGTTAGGTTGACTAGATTCCATAAAAAAATAATTTCTGAATCTTCTAGGGGTCGGTAGCAGCCCGGTGCCAATATCGGCCCTGCGGGGGGCTGCAATTGAATCGGGCCAATGGCTGTGCGGTGCAGGCGTACCACTGGATATCCCAACTGCTCGGCGGTGCGCCGAATCTGTCGGTTTCTCCCTTCTGATAGAATTACTTCTAACAGAGTTTGGTCTCGCGCGCGATCGATAACTCTAACTTTCGCGGGTAATGTTTTTCTACCGGACAAGATAATGCCCTGACGCCACGCTTGTAGTATGGGTTCCGGGGGATCGCCGAGCACCCAAACTTGATAAGTTTTGGCGATCGAGTGACGCGGATGGGTCAAACAAAATGTCAGCTTACCATCATTGGTGAGCAATAGGGCGCCTGTGGAATCTGCATCTAAGCGTCCTACGGGATGGATGCCTTGACCAGATCGCAGTTTGGGCGGCAGCAGGTCGAGAACTTTCGAGCGCGCCCTGGGATCGCTGCAAGTAGAAACTACGCCTGCGGGTTTGTTGAGCAACAGATAGACCTCTGCCGGTCTATCTGTTGGTTTCACATGGACTCCATCGACTTCGATGAAATCGCGATCGGGATTCGCCTTTTGTCCTAAACGAACAATATTGCCATTAACCCGGACTCGTCCAGCTACAATCATCTGTTCTGCAAGACGGCGAGAGGCAATGCCCCACTGGGCGAGGATTTTTTGCAGCCTTTCATCAGACATGACGGGAGTGTGGAAAGCCCCAACACCCGAGCGGTGGGGGAGGAAATATAACACGGTTAATGGATTAACCGATGCTGCCAATGCTGAATTCCTGGTTGGGAATAAATTCTCATGTTTGCTAACCAATCTTTACAGGGCGTTGCGCCTGGTGCAGATTATCCTTATGGCATTACCCTGAATGCTGTGCAAAAACTACGAGGAAAAGACTTGCGGCAGGCACAGGTCTGCACCGTTGGTTTGCTACTGATGTGAGAGGTGTGGGTCTGACAGGACCATTAACCAACACTACCATAAAACCGGTACTGCTGGTTAATTTTATCAGGAAATAGGGTTTAAAACCTCTTCTTCAGTGGCCGGCTTTATATTTACTGGAGACCATTACTCACAAGTTAAGCTAAAAACACTGTTGTCAATGAGTAATCTTACTCATTTTTTACCGAGATACCAATTAAAATATGACTCCATTTGTTGCCTTATTATTGCCAAAAAATTGTTCGGGACTTCTTTGAGTTCCAGGGAAAGGAGAAATAATTAGCCTGACATGAGGTTTTCGCATTCGCGATCGAATCCCTAAATCTTGATTTTTCTGATCGGCAAAATACTTAACTAGATCAGAAGCTGCTCCTTTTTGATAAGCCACAGAAAAATGATACATTCCCCGATAAATCATTTCTAATGAAACACGTTCAATTGGTACTCCTAATTCATCTGCAACAGCATCCCCTAAGTCTACCAAAACTGCATAAAATAGCCAGGTAGCCCAGATTTGGAGCTTGATTCCGTTGACCGAACCTGTCCATAAATAACTTAAATTTAGGAGTCTCTTTACTATACAAAAGGCGTCTTCAATTCGCCAACGTCTTTGATATAAATCTGCCACTACATAGGGAGGCAATATTTCCGGTTCTCGGACGCTTGTCAGATAAGAACGCCAGCCATTTTTCCACCGAATTTGTACTAATCTTATCGTCAAAGCTGGTGTTTTTTGGGTTCCTGCACCTATCTGAATTATCTGGTCTTTGACATCATAAGTATTTGTTAATACTCCTTTGACTTGATAAGATGCACCTTTCTTTATTCGAGTAATAAATCCAATTTCTTGCTCCATTAATTTTGACCAAAAAGCGAAGTGATAGAAGCCTCGATCCAGTAACAGCAAGGTTTTTGGTTTAACTGTTTTTAGCAAATCTTCTTCCCAATGAACATCTGCTTGTTTGGGATTTGTCCAAAACCAAATTTCTTGGGGAAGATGAGTTACTAGGTCTATTATTACTCCTATTTTTCCGGATAATTGACCAATTGGAACATCTGATAAACTATCTAGTTTCCGAAATAATGCTTCTAATGTTGAGCCGTCTGCTATCCAGATATTCTCAAAGTTTTTTAAAGCAAATTGTACGCTGTCTGGTAATGGTCTCGATTTTCTCATTAACCATTTTTGTCGAAAATGAGGTAGTAATTCTTTAAATACTTTCTCAAATAAAATTGCTGGAAAAGTTAAAAATCTTTGTGACAAGGCTTGTTGGCTAATGTTTTGTGGCTGACACCATAAAAATCCTTCTCTATTTAATAATCTGGTTAATTCTGTTACTCCTGCTACGTCTCGCCATAGTAAGCTTAATATTGCTGCCATCATTAACGGCAGTGTTAGAATTCTATCTCTTAAATTTAGTTGGCGATAAAAAGTTTTTTGGGCCGCCATTGCAGGAATTAATAAATCTTCCAGGTAATTCGCGATCGCTTCGTTTTCTACTTGGGGACGATTTTTTTTCTTTGCATGATCTCGGTGGATGCGTTTTTTACTACTCATGACTGTCTCAAATGCTTGTCTGGCCAAGGTTTCATTCTATTTTACTTTTTTTTGTGTACCCCCTTGACAATTTGCACTTTTTCTTAACTTGTCACAAATGACCAAATCTGATTATAGAATGCTGTTAGTAGTGACAGAAGTCTACCGCCAAAAGTTGTCAATGTATGAAAAGAAAGAACATAGTATTCCTGACAGAATAGTAAGTTTAAAGCAACCACATATCCGCCCTATAATCAGAGGAAAAGCTGGGAAATCCGTTGAATTTGGGGCAAAACTGTCAGCCAGTTGTCTCCAGGGTTACGTATTTTTAGACCGAATTAGTTGGGATAACTTCAACGAATCAGGAGACCTTAAAAGACAAGTAGAAGCCTTTAAACAATTTACCGGATTTTATCCTGAATCAATTCATGTAGATCAGATATATCGAACCAAAGAAAATAGAGCTTGGTGCAAAGAACTCGGCATTAGAATGAGCGGTGTTCGTCTAGGAGGAAGACCTCCCAAAAATCCGAGCAAAGCAATCAAAAAACAAGCTCAATCAGACGAAAGAATTCGTAACTTAATTGAGGGGAAATTTGGAGAAGCTAAAAGAAGATTTAGCCTTGGTAGAGTGATGGCTAAACTTAATAATACTTCTGAAACAAGCATCGCAATAACTTTTCTGGTGATGAATCTTTCTGCCAGGGTAAGGCAGGCTTTTTGGCTTTTTTTCGGTCTATTTCATAATAAAAACCTTTGGGATGTTTTTTGGCTCAAATGATTGGCAAAAGCTATGTTTTGCCATCACAAGATTGAGAAAACTTATATTGCCGAGGCATTCTCAAATTCACTCATCTTTCTAAATGCTGTTTTCTGACTTTTTCAGCAAGCCCTAAGATAGGCTGCACACTGAAATTATCTTTTGGTCATTATAGGATCAATCATTCTGTGGTGTTACCTAACGCTTTTCAACGAATTTCATCTGACGATTTTCTGACAATACAGGCATTTTTGGCAAGTCAGATTTTTCTTAAGTCAACCGTATTGGGCTATATGTAGTTAGTTAGAGCGAAATGATCATTTTCCGAGTGTCGTGCGATCGTCTCATCGGATTCTAATTGCCCCAATTGCTATTCAAAGTGTCGGCGAAATACAGTGCGGAGAACTTTTGTCCTTATCTGCGGACTAAAGTCCGCACTACGAACCTTTAGTGAGGACTTGATTTCTAATCTGCGGACTAAAGTCCGCACTACGAACCTATTTGATATAATTCCCTAGGAGCCAGTATTTGCCAATTCTTCTCGCAGCACTTTCTGGTAGACTTTCGGCAAACTAGAACTCATAGAATTGTTCTCAATTCCATATCCCAAACTCGTCCAAGTTCCCGACAGCATTCGCAAAACATCAGTTAATCTTTCCTGCCGCAACATCTCAGGAATATCAGCTTTCCAAAATTTGCGATCGCTCAACCAGGCATAAACCACAGCATCTTGATATTCCGGTTCAAAACTGTAATCCTGCCACAATACAAAATTACCAGGCTTTGGGTGATAGCGCTTCGCTTTGTCTTTCCAAGTTGAAGTCAAAAATTGATACCTACCAGCAGCCGTAGTACATTTGCCAACATTTGGGCCGTTAACAATCTTCACGCACCAGTCAGGATGACGGCTCAAATCTAATACATATTTTCCGCCGTAAACAACGTGATAAGGCCGAGAAACATTGGACTCGCTAGCAGAAATAGTCCGCATCAAAGCTCGAATGTAAGGATCGCCCGTTTTCATAGCCAGCGGTGGCATTTTTCTCACCTCGCTTGTTGACTGCGAAAACTGCTGATTTCCCCGCAAATTGGCAACCAAAAAAACAGCCCCGCTAATTACAGCGCCGATGACAATTATAAATCCCAGAATTTGAAGTTCCGATCGCCTCAGCAAACTTTTTTGGTGGCGGCGCAGTTTCTCGGTTTCAAATGCCGTCATTTCCATTTCGGCGATTTCGGCTAATTTTCGATCCGCCCGCATCCGCCGCACGCGAAAATCGTGTTGGTATAGCGGCGCGGCTAATAGCGTTAAACTCGATAAAGCTCCTGCCAATTTTACCAGCCAGAAATCTAATTCACCGGCGATCGCCACATTTGTCAGAGTAGAGATTCCTGCGAGCATTTGCGCCGGATCGATCGATCGCGCTGGCCAATAATATATCGCCATTTGCACCAGCAGCGCCAGATTAAACGCAAAAAAAAGCACTACTACAGCATTCAACCCTTCTCGCAAGTGCGATCGCACTCCAGTATGCCGCCGCTTGAACTTGCGCGCCACTCGAAAGCGGCCCGGCAGCACAGTCAGCAAGGGATTGAGGATTTTGACGGCCAAAAAGTGAGCGACAAAAAACAAAGGTAACTGAATCAGCCAAGCCGCCAGCAGCAGAGTCAGAAAGCCGATATCGTCGTTGGCGAAAGGAATGCCCCTGCGAAGGACAAAACTAAAACTCTGAGCGAGAGCAAATGCCCTTAACCACGAAATCGGATAGGGGAACCAAGCTGGCCACTTGAGAGTTTTCATCATGCGGGGAAGGGGAAATTTCAATGGCGGATTGTCAAGCTCTTAAGATTTTGCCAGATTTGGCGATCGAAAAATTAGCAATTCCCCTACGGTTTGCACTGATGGGACTTGCGCGCGGTTGCGGAGCATCGATTTTCCACTTTTCGATTTGATATCTTGGATTTACCGTAAAAAAACTCGATTTTTTTGTAGGGTGCGTCAGCCCAAATTTTTGACTCAAGTCAAAGCGTTGTAGTCTGACGCACCGAACCCAAGCGACTCTTTTGCCGGCCTCAGTTGTAGGGTGCGTCAGTCCAAATTTTTGACTCAAGTCAAAGCGTTGTAGTCTGACGCACCGAACCCAAGGAACCCTAATGCAATCAAACCACGGCGGCAAACAACTCCTCAAAACTCTTTTGCGGGGCCTCCGGCTTTGCCACAATTTCCACAATCTTGTTGCGAGAAGCCGGCTGAAACAGCGCCTCCACGCACACTTGGGCTACCTTCGTGCGGGGAATGCTGCTTTCAAACAGTGTATCCGCACTCCTCATGACGATCGCATCTGAATTATCCTCATTTTTGAGACCGCCCGGACGGACAATGGTATAAGTCAAGCCGGATTTTTGCAAATATTCCTCCGCCTGCTTCTTCCACACCAGAATCAGCCAAAACAGATTCAGCGGGTGAAAAAACTGAGAAACGCACAGAGAAGTCACCAGCACAAAATGCTCAATTCCCTTAGCCTTAGCTGCCTCCACCAAATTTTTAGTACCCTCAAAATCCACCTTGTAAGGCGCAGTCGGATCAAAACCAGGGGCCGCCCCCGTCGCGCACAGCAACACCGTACTATCACCAATTGCATCGCCCAGAGAAGTCGCATTTAATACATCACCAGTAACTAACTCTGCCTCAGGAGGTAAAATTTGCCTTGCTGTCTCTAGATTTCGGACGAGGGCGCGCACGGGAATGCCCCGTTTGACTAATTCTGCGACGATTCGGCGGCCAGTCTGACCTGTCGCTCCTGCTACAAATGCTTTCATAAGACGAGTTATGCTGTTCTAGGGTAAGTTTTGTTACTATCAATTTCTCAATTGTAGGGAGAAAACTCCCCGACCACATCCCCAACCCGACTGATTGGCGTGTATTAGCAGGAGAGCATGTCAGGAACCTCAGCCCCAACGGCATGAGGCTTGAAAGAGAAATCGGACAAGCCATTCTGACGGGCCTAAGTCTTAACTGACTACGTTTTTTGAGTCATGACACCCTGAGATGCTTTCGCTAGTCTCTTGCTCTGTCGCTGGTGGTTAAACAGTTTCCAGGTAACAGAAACAGTGCTGCTAGCCCAACAAGCTCAGAAAACTTTGGCAAAGCTAACATTACCCCGAAAGGGAGGCTCAATTGAGCAAAATACTATGCGTACAGGATTGGAAGATTTGAAGCGGTAATTGTCCCGTTGAAAGTGCAATACAAAAGTACCCCGAATTAACCAATCCCAAGGCGGTAGTAAATTCAAAAATGCAAAGCCGTCCTAGAAGGACGGGGTTTCTACCCATAATTTTGATGATGAAGCAGAATTCCGCTGAATATCAAACTGTTGAAGCTTCTGACGAAAATTGCTACGCAGATGCGAGTTTCAGACAGCCCGAAAGTGCAGGTGCGGATACAGGCGAGGAAGTTGAGCCGATTTGGTTTCACACCCACTTTGAAGACAGCATGGAGATGTACGCCGATGCTGCAACGGTGGCGCAGCATTTTAACAATCACAAGACTTGGTTTTGTCAGTGCGCTTTGCCGATGAAGGCTGAGCCGATCGGCGAAAACGGCTACGATTTATTAATCGGTCGTTTTGGGGCCTTCGGCTACCGAGTTGAAGCGAGAATTGGTTTAGAGTTGCTGCCGCCTGACGCCCAAGGCTGCTATTTGATTAAAACTATTCCGGTTCCGAATTATACCGCGCCCGGATATGAAGTGGATTTTCGATCGGCAATGAAGCTAGTCGAGATACCGTCAGACGAGTTTGCAGCCGATTGGCCTGCGTCGCAACGCGCCCAGCTACCGCCTGCGATTACCAGCGCCACCTGGAAGCTAGATTTAGCTGTAGGGGTTTGCTTTCCCAAGTTTATTCGATCGATGTCTCAACCTCTGATTGAAAAAACCGGCGATGCGCTTTTGGAAAAAATCATCAAACAAGTCAACCGCCGCTTGACGTATAAAACTCAACTTGTTTTCCATGAAAGTTTAGGAATTCCCTTTCCCAAAAACCCGAAGAAACACTAACAAGAAAACCCTCGCGGTTGAAACCATAGCGGTTCTCAGAAAGATTCGCGGACGTTGTTGGGCTTGGGCCCTCTTAGGATCGCAAATTCAATAATTTACACTCTTGAAAGTGGGATGGGCCAGAAGAACTATCAAATTGTAAGTTATACCAATTTTAAACGAAATAACAGTATTCTTGTCCCCCCCCCTTGCCAAGGGGGGCTAGGCAGGGTGGTTTTATTGTTGTCATATAAATTAGGTACGTAGTTGCGCTTCAGCGCTCTTTCTAAGATTAGGACAGAGCGCTGAAGCGCAACTACGTACCTTGGCAAAAGTGCTATCCGACCTTTGAGCGATGCTTTCGATAGTTTCAGATTTCTTTTTCCGACAATAAAACTGCCCTGCTTGCCAAGGGGGGCTAGGGGGGTCTTCGAGTGTTGCACGATTTTAGAAAAATGGTATTATTTAATTCTCATTCCTTAGGAACGCAAATTCAATAATTTACACAAGTTTGTGGGATGGGCGTCCCGCCCGTCCATAAAGGACGGGCTAGAAGCCCGCGTTTCTGCGCCGCCAGCAAGGCAATCTCACCTTAATGTTGCAAGGAGGCTCCCGCTATAACGAAGTTTAGCGGCGAGAGGAATTGCAATCAGTATCAACGTGCGACAGCACAACGGCAATCATTAAGTTATACTCATAGTAGTGAGTTTTTTGGTGAGATGGAACAAGTCCTGACTTTAGTTGTAAAGCTTCAAGCTAGTATCGAACAGCAACAATTGTTGTCCGATACAGCGTCAGCTTTTGCGTCAGCTTGTAACTGGATAGATCGAAATGTCGATCGTAACCTAACGAATAGAAACTCAATCCAAGCTGTCTGTTACAAAGATGTGAAAGAACAGTTTGGACTAACAGCTAACCATGTTGTTAGAGCTTGTGCCAGAGTAGCAGCAAATCGTCTAACGGCAAAACAGAAAGGGAAAAAGGTCAAGAATTTTAAGCCCACTAGCTTTGATTGTGATGCTAGGACTTTTCGTTCCGCCCTAGTCAAATTGGACGCTGAGCATTTCTACCACTCTCAAGCGGTTAACCGCTCCTCTAAGAGCTAGTAACTACCATAAGAGCAAGCTAACAGGTCATAATCCTACTTCGGCTCAAGTTTGTTTGCATAAAGATAATCGCTGGTACGTCCACATTCAGTTCAAATCGGAAACTCCTAAACCTCAAAAAACAACTAATGTAATTGGTGTCGATTTCGGAAGGCGCGATCTAGCTGTAACCAGCACAGGTAAATCGTGGTCAGGTAAGGAGATTCAAAAAACTAGACATAAGTATAGCCGTGTTCGGGCTTCTTTACAAAAAAAGCATCTCAAGGCACAAGGTCATCTAGACGTAGAGCTAGACAGATTTTGAAACGGTTATCGGGGCGCGAAAGAAGATACCAAACCTGGCTAAATCATAACATCTCAAAAGCCATTATTAGACCTCTTGCAAAAAAGATATATGTTATAATCAGAAGTTTTAATTTTAATCGGCTAGAGCTAACTCATAATTATAAATTGCTGACAACAAATTACAACGTAGACCATAACGGCGACGGCGATTCCGATAACGACTCGACAATATTTTAAATATTTTGAGACTCCGATTAACGTGTTCAATAACAATTCGCTCCTGCGCTAAGACTAGATTGTAGTCTTTTTCTATTCGAGAAAATTTCCCATTTTTAGGTTTTTTTCTCGGTATATAACTATTAGTGTGATAGTCTTTTATCCCTTGATAGCCACTATCTTGTAAGCTATTTGTTTCGGGATGAAAACGAACTTTACTTTTTTTGAACAAGTTAAAGTCGTGGCAATGCCCTGGTACAAAAGCAGTGCAAATAATTTCTTTTGTTTCTTGATTGATTACCAATTGAGTTTTTAGAGTATGACACTTTTTCTTTCCTGAGTAATATCTCTTCTGTTTTTTTGGGGTCGTTCAATAGTTGTTTCTGTGACATCCATCACCACGAATTCTGGATAATCAGAGTCTTTGAGTAATGCCTTTTTCCCCGGAATACGGAACTTTCCTGTTTTCATTAAAGTAGATTCAATATCAGTGACAATTCGGCAAATTGTTGATTCAGATACTCCCCAAGTTGTCCCAATATGAAAATATGTTCGATACTCTCTCCAATATTCCAAGGTTACTAAGACCTGTTCTTCTAGATTTAGGATAGTGCGACGCCCTAAGATTGTCTTTCTGATTTTCTGACTTAAAATTTTCCAATGCGCTAACCATTGCTTTCAAGGTTTCAATCTTCACACCAAATCTACGTTGAAATTGAGAAGGTTTTAAGTTTAGATAAAATTGATTTTTCATGATTTACTCGTTTTGTAACGACAACAGCACTTTATAGCATTTTATTCTGTTGATAACAAGACAAGAGTGAAAATAAGTTAACAGTTGGTATTCAATCAACTTTCAGCAAAACTTTTCATTATATCATAAAATTATTTTGCAAGAGGTCTAATAACTAATGACTGATGACTGATGACTAATGACTAATGACTGATGACTCTTTGAATTCCGGTAAAAATGCAGTCAAACATTTGTATAATTCTAATCCCGGCCCAGCTTGCAGCGGATAAAGCTTGTCAAAATTAATCGGGTTTCCCGGCTCTAATTTCCATTGGGTTTGCTGTGCTGTTTTCGACGAAATTGCGATCGCCCTCGTGATGTTAACAATGTTGTTGTGCTGGGGGAAGCCGCGAAAGCAGTAGCTTTTACCAGTACGCGTGTCAGAGTCGCTGCCGGTAATGTATCTATCTCGTTTGCGAAATTGGATTTCTCGAAAAGGTCGATCGATCGCAAATGAGTCTCGGTAGCGGTAGTCTCCGTCAGGCAAACTTTGGACAGTCGGCCGGATTTGAGCGATAACGGTTGCTGCACTAAGAGTTAGAATCATTTATATGACTTCCTCCTGTGAAATCGCCTTTTTAGTTGCTGGTGTCTGTGTAGCTGCGGGCGATCGGCTCAAACAAACACCCTCTGTAACAAATTAATAAGAGTTGTGATGGAGTTTGATAAGAGTTATGATACAGTTTAACTCGATCCCTGACTATCGTGAATAATTATTTCATGGTTTCATCCCTATTACCAATCCGAGTAATAATAGAAATATTGAGCAAGCCCCGAGAAATTTGGAGGCGAAACTCTACGGATAAAATGAGGATACAGCTATGTTTTGCCTGAACCGAGAAACCAGCAATAGGGAGATGCGAGGCTGTAAAACCTCGGCTCCTAAAAATATCCGCATAGTCCGATCGCGAGTTTACAAAGATGAGGCTTTAGTCTCGGCTTCCCTGGCGGGACTTCCCGATCTTTTAGCATCCCTAGAAAGCTTTCGCGAGTAGAGTTTGAGATTTTCTCTCTCTTGTTGAACGTCGGGAGTTGACTTAGCTAATTATTTTTAGTTAATTATTGCCAGACTCCCGAAAAGATATTCTTGACTCCGATCGCAATTCGATTTAAGTCTTCTTTCAGCAGCGGCGGCCAAGAAACTCCTCTGGCCCGCCCTGCTTCAAATTGCAGTAAACTGTCTGTTGAGAGTAAATGGAGGGCCGAGATTAATTGGCGATCGAGCATTGGCGATTCTTGAAGCCCTTCAAACAATATTTTTAAAGCTAATAAAATCGATGTCACCTGTCCCGGTACGGGTGGCTGGCCTTGTTTGAGGCGCATCAGGAAGGCGTCGGGATTTTTCTTGGTTTCCAGGGCGGTTCCTTGGTCGATCAGAAAACTGCGGGCTGTTTTGTAATCCATTTGACGTGCGATCGAGTTCTTGCAATTAATCAGTAGATATTATAGCCTTTCGAGTTCCCCTATGGCGTACTCATGGGAATGGGGAATAGGGAATAGAGAATAGGGAATAGGATATACTTCACTTTTTCGTGAACTCCTCTATATCATCTTTTGTCGCAGTATATTTGTTAATATAGCAAAATTAAGAATCAACAAGCAACTCGTAAGGCGCGCGCTGTGGTGCTCAAGGCTACTCGTGAAACGCGCATTCTCATGTACAGTACAAGGTCTCGGAAGGTTTACATTGCACAGCCTACAGCTACTCTTGCTAGTTAGAGTAGAAGTAAGTTTTAGATGACGGAAAAATAAAACAATGACAAAACGGCAGAAAAATAGCATCAAATCCCAGATTTATAGATACTGGTGGCTACTTTTGTTGTGTTTGAGCTTCCTGTTAGTTCCGGCTTTCAAAAAAATAGCTGTCGCTACCCCATTTCCCCCGCCCGATCCTATTGCAAATAATGCTAATTTGGGAGCGAGAATTCAACGAACGATGGGGTTACTTGCAACCAGCACTCCTACAAAACGCCACCAAGTACGCATTTTATTTTACGGTCAATCTATCACTCAGCAAGATTGGTGGCAAGATGTAGTCGAGGATTTAAAAAAGCGATTTCCCCATGCTGATTTGATTGTGGAAAATCGCGCCATCGGAGGATTTGCATCGTCGCTTTTAATCCGTCCCAGCGAACATGATTTGTATCCTTTTTATCCAGACTTGCTAATTTTTCACGTCTACGGAGGTGAGGAAGATTACGAAGCGATAATTGCCAATGTCCGCCGCCGCACTGCTAGCGAAATACTCTTGCATTCAGACCACATAACCTGGCTGCCGACAGGTAAAAATGATAATGAAAATGAAATCAAAGGCTACGAATGGCACAACACTCATTCTACCAAATGGTTGCGTGAGTTGGCAGATAAATACGGCTGCGAAATCGCGGAAATTCGCACACCTTGGCGCAGCTATTTGATAGACAATCGCTTGCAGCCAAAACAGTTATTGAGCGACAGCATTCACCTCAACGCTTGGGGGAATTTTCTGCTAGCTGCTCTCATTAAACCCTACCTGCGATACAATCCAAATTCTCCTCAAACTGGGCAGCAGAATTTAGTCAAAACTTATACAGTGGGCACTGATGTTAAGTGGCAGGATGGCAAGTTGGTTTTAGAGTTTGAAGGGAATCGGATAGATGCGATCGCCGATCGAAGCTTCAACGGCAAGGCAATTTCTGCTAAAATTGCGATCGACGGCAAAAAACCCTCAGAATTTCCCGAACTTTACAGCATCACCAGACCCAGCGTTACTCTCGGCGTCTCTTGGCCAGCAATCATCCAAGTATCCAATCAAAAACCGCTCATCGTCGAAGATTGGAAAGCTACAATCACTGAGATTAACAGCGATGCTACCAAGTTTAAATTTGACGTAGTAGGTTCTAAAACAGGTTACGACGGCAGCGGTACCAACGACAAAATGTTTGTTTCAAAATCCGGCCGCGTCGCGATTGAACCGAGAAACTGGTGGCTGCAAAATGCCTATGAATACTCGAAAAAGCCTACTCCGAAAGGCTTTGAGATTTCGTGGCAAGTTCAGCCGATGTTTGTAGATTCATACATTCCGCCACAAATTGCAGATTCAAGTCGCGAGTATTCTACAACATTGGCTCAGAATTTGAGCAACTCCAAACACATCCTCGAAATCGTCCCCGAAACAGACGGGACAGTTCCTATTCAAGCATTTCGAGTTTATCGCCCCCCTTATATTCCTTCCCTCATGAAGAAGGACTAAAGTCCTCACTACGAACTTAATTTCTGTAGTATTCGTAGGGTGCGTCGCCACGATTAATCCCAAAATTATATCGACAATCTCATGGCGACGCACCATCGACAATAGTTGAGAAAACAACAACAATTATTCTACAGCACAAATTTTGATAAATGATTTAATATCATGTCCTGTCGATTACTATAACAAACAACTGTTCGTAGTGCGGACTTCAGTCCGCAATATGCTGCGGACTGAAGTCCGCACTACGAACGGATATTATCGCGGTCAATCGACCGGACACGATATAAAATCTCAAATCGAAAAATGGAAAATCGATTAACCTTAGTAATTGAGTAGGTGCGTCAGTTTGAGTTAGTAGTTTAGCAATCCAGAATTTGCCAACTGACGCACCCTACAAGTTGAATCATAAACGCGGTTTCAACCGCCGAGTCTTCTAACAACAATTAACCTCAGTTTCTCGTAATTCCCAACTCGTGAAACAGCAACAACGATAAAAAGAAATCTGCTATAAAAACAAACACCCAAGAAGTCACCACCGCAGCCGTTGCAGCTTGGCCTACCCCTTTCCCTCCGCCCGCCGTCGTCAACCCCCAACCGCAACCGACAAGCGCAATTATCAACCCAAAAATTACACTCTTAATCGCCACAGTTACTAAATCCCAAGGCCCCAAAAAAGTCCGCACCGATTCCAAAAATACCGAAGGTTCCAACTCATAAAAATTAACCGCCACAAACAGCCCGCCCAAAATTCCCACCGCCACCGAAAAAATTGTTAAAATCGGCAACATGACGCAGCAAGCTATCACCCTCGGGACTACCAAATAATCAACGGGATTTGTTCTCAACATATACAGGGCGTCTATTTGTTCCGTCACCTGCATTTCTCCTATCTCTGCGGCAAAGGCAGAACCTACTTGTCCCGCCACCACGCCCGCTGTTAAAACTGGTGCTAATTCGCGGCAAAATGCCACTGCAAAAGCACCTCCCACCGCCCCAACCGCCCCAAACCGAATCAATTCTCTCGCGGATTGAACAGTAAAAATCATCCCTGCAAAAAAGGCTATTAGCAGCACGGAGCGCAAAGAATCCAAGCCTACTGTGACTAAATGTTCCATGATTTTGCGGCGGTCAACTTTGCCTTGAAGTAGGCGCAGCAAGACTTGGCCACCTAGGAACAGCGTCACTAAAAAACGCTGAAACCACCTGTTATTAAAGGTTTCATCTAAATGTCGATCGCGCTTTTGGTAATTCTTAACCAATGACTGACTGCTGGCGATTAATTGCAAACAAGGCGAAGCACTGCCACTACTGAGATTTTCGCCAATTGTACAGCAATTATTGCACAATTTGTCAACATATAGCGGTTATCACAAAAATGAGGTACGTTGTTGGGCTTTAGCCCCCTAAGTTTAGTAGTTATATGAGCTGTCTGTTATACCTCATCTTTTTGAGAAAGGCTATATATTTTTTAAGTCTGCCAGCCCTGCGGTTGGTAACTTATACAAAAGGTATGCAGTTGCACAAAGCGCGCTCTTTATAATATAAGCGTATAGCGCTGAAGCGCAACTACGTACCAAAGAATTAATTTCTATTGATTACTCGGCAAGCAACAAGTCGATAAACTTATCCAACTCTTGATTATACTTTTTGGCTTGCTCCTTGCCAATTCTGACCAGAGTTGATATTTTATCTGCCGAGGCATCATCAATCGGCAGTCGTGGTTCGTGGCTTAAATCTGGAGAAATTCTTAAATATTGATTGGGTTTGTCAATGGCATCAAAAATTTGGATAATTTGATAATCTATAGTTTCAGCAACTCCCGTCATCATGATATTAATCAAAGGCTGAACCCACTCTATTTTACCCCAATTTTTCACTTCCTGGTAAGGAAATCTTTTCTGAGCTTGTCCCGTCCCCAGCGATAAAATTACCATATCTTTTGCTGTCGGGCCTTTGTCGGAGCGAGTCTCGGGAATTCTTAATTTATTTCTCACTTCTGCATAGGCACAAAGTGCGGGATTGTTGGCGAATACTCCTCCGTCAATTAAAGCGTAGGATTCGTTTGTCAAAGAGTAGATTTTGGGAAGTTCAAAGTAAGAGGGAGCAGCAGATGTGGCTCTGGCGACATCTCTGAGAAAATAGTCTGCTGCTGGATATTTTTTAGCATCTATTTGATTAAAAAAATGAGCTTTTCTCCTTTCGACATCGTAACTGGAAATTAAACAAGGTTTGAGGAGTTGGCTGAGTTTGCAATCTTTGAAGTTTTGCCAACAGAATTTTTCTAACGCATCGCTCGGATATTTCTCATCTATTAAACCGTCTAGAGATTCGAGTGTTTTCAAAAATGAACTTTGAAAAAAGTCGATGCCACTATCTATCGAAAAATTAACCGCGTCTTGGGCAGTCCACTGAGGTCTGCTGGGATTTTTGGCATCCGGAAACAAATAGAGGCAGGTTAAAATTCCTCCCGCACTTGTGCCGGCAATCAAATCAAAATAGTCAGCTATTCTGGCATCTGGGTTGCCGCTTTTTTGTTGTAGTTTTGACTCTATGGTAACTCCAATTTGCGCGGGGATAATCCCTCTAATTCCGCCTCCATCTATCGATAAAACTCGGGTATATTTAGCCATATTTTTGCCTTTTCTCGATATTTGCTCGTTGGTACAGTCCCGGACTCAAAAAGTGGTTGGACACGATATTTAGTGGCAAGCTGCGCCTCTGCACACCCTAGAAATATTAGATTTTGCGTCCGAGACTGGCGCAATCTCAATACGGTTTACTTAAGGCAGATCCCCCCTAACCCCCCTTCCCAAGGGGGGGACAAGAAAGCTCTTAAGTCCCCCTACAACCAGGGGGATGCGAGGGGGATCTCCGGGGCATAAAAAGTGTTAAGTAAACCGTATTGGGCCCAATCTAACATCTCAAATTTAAGTTTAATTGGCTGGCTGCGAGGGTGTAGCGAAAAATATATTCTACAATTTCTACATAATTGTAGGCGGCGGCGGTTGAGTCTGCCCAGACTGTGATGCCGTGATCGCGAATTAACAACGCGGGTACAGAGGGTGCACAAACGGCAAAATATTCACAAATTTCTTTGGCTATTTTAGGCACTTCTAAATAATTTGCAAATAGGGGTATCGCCACCTGGGGGTTTTCCTCCCACACCCCCAAACCTTTCAGCATTTCGATCGCAGGTAAAGGCACTGAATCGCCTGCTGTTAGCCGAGAAACTAAATTTGCCTCGATTGAATGCACGTGATAGCAAGCTTTAGCGCCTGGAAAACAATCGTAAACGGCTAAATGAATGCTGGTTTCGGCGGAAGGGCGGCTGTCAGGAACCGGTTGTTCGACGATCGCGCCTTCGGAGTTCATTCTGATAAAATCTGAAGCAGTTAACTGCCCTTTCTGGCGGCCGCTAGCAGTAATCCAAAAACTGCCGTCTGGTAAGCGGGCTGAAAGATTGCCAGCAGTCCCAGCCATCCAACCGCGATCGTAAAAATGTTTGGCTGCTACAATTAAATCCGTTCTCAAATCCTCACTCATTCTCTACTAATCCTCAGTTTTTTATCTACCTTTTACGTTAATAGTTATTGCGGAAAGAAACCCGGTTTCTACGAAAAAAATTTTGGTTGGGCAACCAGGAATTGAGGAAGAAACCGGGTTTCTCAGTTCCCGCACGCAATTCCTATAGCGGTTCGATCGCGTGGTGAGGTATGCCCTATGCCCAATGCCCTATGCCCTATGCCCTATGCCCTATGCCCTATGCCCTATGCCCTATGCCCAATTCCCAGGAGCATCTAATTTCACCTGAGAAAGGCGATAGTTTCAATTCCATTGCTGGGATAAATTTTCCAACACGTCAAAAAAATTATCCCATTTAGTATACGGCTTTTGCTGCTCGTCTAGGTATTCGGCAAGCCGATCGCGCGCAAACACCGAGTTCGCCTGCAAAGCCATGTTAAAATCCGTCAGCGAATCTCCGATGGCCACCTGTTCCCGGGCGGGGTGCTGCGCCATCACTCGCACCTTAGACACCAATTCTGTATCTCCTTCAAACTCAGAATTGACTTGCAAGTGAGGGCCGCTAGCGTCCACATCTACAGCATAAATTGCGATCGCCCGGTGTGCCAAATCACCCATAACCGTCTCTACCATAACCCGCAGGCCGCCCGAAACGATCGCAAAATCCACCCTTTGCGCCTCCAAAAAATCCAGCAATTCCACCAATCCCGGCCGCATCAGTTGTCCCCTAGAAAATTCCACAATTTCCCCATAACATTCCGAGGGAATAGACTCTAGTAACTGTCGCACTCCGGAGCGCAAAGTGATCCTTCTCGCGTACATTTCCGGCATCAGTTGAGACGACAATTCCGGTGCAAAATGCTTGAGCATTGCCACAAAAGTTTCTTCAACAGTTATCGTGCCGTCAAAGTCGCAGAATACCACCCGTTGCTGATTGTTCGGGATTGGAGATTTTTGCTTGTCCGACATTATTCGCACCATTCGAGAACGAGAAAAGTTTACAAAACTCATCGTACACCGAAGAAGCAAGAAGCAAGAAGAAAACAGCCATACTATAATAGCTAAGTGCTGTTAGCAATCGCCCGCAGGATTTTATGCGGATTCTTCCAGATCGTCATCGAGATCGTCGTCGAAATCTTCATCGATAGAATCATCCAAATCGTCATCGAGATCGTCTTCGAGATCGTCTTCGAGGAATGCTTCTACATCCTGCTTTTGATTTTTCGTCTTTTGGGGAGTAGCCTTAGCGGGCAAACAGATTAAATTATCATCCTCAGTATTAATCAAACCTTTCGATCGCAATTTGCCCATCAGCCGCGTCACCGTTACCCGCGTCGAGCCGATGGCACTGCCAATTTGAGCGTGAGTCAAGGCCCAAGGCAGTCGATAGCCCCGCACCACATCCGGTTCTCCATCACCTACGTAGGGTTCGCCGAACTCTTCGATCAACAAAGTGAGAAAACCCAGCAATCTGTCGATCGTCCGGCGCTGTCCCAAAGTGCTCAGCCAGAGGAGCTTTCGCTGGTGCTGGTAGCGAAACGCATCCAAAATTTCCCGGCGGAAGTGAGGCCAATTATCCAAATCGTGCCAGTACATCCACACTACGTGAGTGTGATCGGCGTGGGCGTAAGCTTGGAGCGTAAACGGAGACTGAGCAACCAGTTCAAAGGGCTGACCGGCGCCGACGAAGCCCAAAAAAGCTTCTTCTGTAGTTTTGGAAACGGATTTGGACTTTGTTGCAGCGGCGCTAACTTGAGCGCTACCGACGAGCCGCACAGAACCTTTCTGGACTAAATAGAGCAGTCCGGGTCTGGCGGGAATCTTCTCGTCTTTGCTAAAAGTCCGGCAGCGGTAGTGTTCCTGGGCCCAGTCGATAATTCGCTGCCAGGTGATAAACGGTCGATCGATCGTTTCTAGAGGTGTGGAAGTTGATTGCATAAGTGAGGCTCTGGGATATATTTAGTTAGTGAGAAAACGGTTTTTGCCTGCATTGCGATACTAAGTGAGACAACTAACCCCCCATCGAGCCGACACGCTTCTTAACTGTGCTGACTCTTCTCAGTTTCACCTAAAAACTCAATGTAGCAAAAAGTACATGAAAATGGTAGAATTCGGCAATAAGTCGATCGTAAATTATTGTATATTTACCCCAAAAATCGCTAGAAAGCCCATTCCTTCGATGTGAACTCGCCCGGGCGAGCCGATCGACTATCTTTGACATCAGCAGTTTAACGTACAAAGATAGCGCAAGTGGTAACAGTCTCTAGGCACTTTTACTGCAAGAATAGCCGATATGGATACATTAAATATATTCCAGTGCCCGGAAGTTACAGTGAAGTGTTTTTTGCTCTTAAGGTTTCTCTTCGCGATCGAAGAGCAAGGCACAACGAGCGAAATTCCGTTAAATCGGGCTAAAAATAGGGAGCGGGTGGTGTACGTGTCTGCGATCGCCCTGAAATTAGCTGCAACTTGGGACGAGACACCGCAGGCGATCGCCGCACAGTTGGCCGAAATTCTCAAACCGCTGTGTTGTCCAGATTTCGCCGTTCAAGTCGCACCGTCAGGAATAATTGAGCTAGAGCTGACTGATGCGGGTTTAGCTTTCTGGTTGCAGCGATTAGCTCAAATTCCCCTCCCTGTTCCAGAATATCGCACTTTATCTCCTGTTATATCCGCCGATCGGCTGTTTCCGATTCAGTACAGCCACGCACGCTGCTGTTCCCTGCTGCGAATGGCCGATCGCGATCGGTTAATTGCGATCGCACAGCCGAATGTCACCACAGCGCCGCAAATTTGGTCGCTGGCGGCCCCAAATCCTATTCCTTGGGTTGACGAGGGCGATCGTCGGCTGCTATTAGTAGCTCCAGCAGAACGCAGTTTAATTTCGGAACTGATCGCAGTGCTAGACTGTTTATCTCCAGTTTTTGAGGCAAATCAACCCGAAAAACCTGTTAATTATTTCAAATTAGCCAATAGTTTGAGCGCAGCATTTCAGACTTTTTACAGCCAGTGCCGAATTTGGGGCGAAGTCAAAACAGAACAGCCAAAACTCGCTCAAGCCCGATTGGGTTTAATATTGGCAACTCAATCTTTGCTGCGGTTTATCCTAGAAGAGCTATTAAATGCCATGGCTCCTATAGAACTTTGATTTGATTGTACGCGATCGGATTTTCGGGTGCTTAAACATTTGACAGTTGACAGTTGACAGTTGACAGTTGACAGTGAAGTGATAAGAACCGAGATTTAAACTCCGTTCCGATCACAATCTGCCTTGATGAGTAAGGGCTTCAAACCCCTGCTATTCGGTGATTTTTGGAACTAGCACGAAAAACACTGGTTTTTGGCAATAGTGCACCAGAGAAATTGTATTAAACACCATCACAAAATTTTAGAAAAATCAAAAATATAAATCATATCGTTTCGGCTTATATAAGAATAATTTTAACCGCAGAGAACGCAGAGAACACAGAGAGAGAATATAGAGATGACTACAGAGTAATGCAATCGAATTTGATATCACAGAAAATCTATTGGTCTTCAAAGATGACCAGCATATTCACTACCAACAAGACCCCAACCATGTTAAATTGACAGAACTAAGGATCGCAGATTAAATAATTTACACAAAGAAAGTGGGATGGGCGTCCCGCCCGTCCCGGAAAGACCGGATATCCCGCCCATCCCACGAACCATCAAATTATAAGTTATTTAATTCTCATTCCAAGCTCGCTGAGGTCATAAAATCATGAAACGCAGAGAAGCCATTCAATACTTAGCGACAAGTAATGCTGCTTTTTTGAGTACACTATATCTAGGCAAACAACTGGAGAATAGTAACTTGAACGCTGCCGATCGACCTCTCCCAAACTATGATTATATACTTTTATACTGGATGCCGTATGACAACAATTTATCAACCTTGGGCAAACCTATTCTTGAAATGTTACGCAAAGGTGTACAGACTGACAAAGTTTTGGTATTAGTACAATCTGATTTTAGTGGATCGAGGCGATTATCAAGAAATATTATTACCAAAGGTAACATTACAGTTCAATACTTGGAAACAGCAGACAGTAGTAGTGAAAATGTTCTGAATGAATATCTTACTTGGGCTTTGTCACAATTTCAGACCAAACATTGGGTCATTGTATTTTTAGGTCATGGTGGAAGTCTCATGCAAATTAGTCCCGATGAAAATCCCAACTACGGTTCGACTTCAATCACACAACCTAAATGGATGGATTTACAAAAAGTCAGTGAAGTTATATCTAAATTCAATCAAGATATTAATGGTAGATTAGAACTTCTGTTTTTTCAAAACTGCCATCGGGGCAATATTGAAGTACACTATACATTTCAAAATGTCGCCAAGTATACCCTGTCATCTCAAATAATACTGGGAGCACCAAATTACTATTATGAATCATTACTGAACCACCTTAGCTGTCATCCAAATCTTGACGGAGGTCAAATAGCTAAAAAAATTATGGATTTTGAACGTTTGGATATGTATCATAGTTTGACACTGACTAAAAATGATTACTTTCACCAGCTATCAGAGAAACTTAATCCGGCGATCGATTCAATTCTCATGTCCAACACTGATGCGGTCAAAAAGCTCATTTATTCAGCTTTGTTTCCCTCAAAAGTCAAACATACACAATCTGTTATACAAGTATATCATTATAGTGGAGAATCCTTCGTTGACTTGGCTAACTTTATGTTAGAAATCACGAAGGTTTCTGGTGCAGACGTAACAGCTTGCAATGTTTTCTTAACTTTTTTCAAATCATTTTTAATTGAGAGATTGCAACAAAATGGTAGATTGCTTAGCTCGACAATTCGAGGTAGGTATCAAAACTTTTCTGGCCTGGGTTTGTTTTTGCCGGCGAGTCGGCAAAAACTGGCAACTTATCATCATCTAAAAATTTATTCTGACTTGAAGCTTGTAAACCTTTTTGATGCGGTTATTTTCGATAATTAGCAAAACCGAGCAATACGAATTTCTAGGTATTTATGCAACAGTAACCGTAGGGTGCGGATACATCGATAATCGTCAATAAAAAGCGATTCGCAGCGGCGCAGCAGAGTAGAAATTGACTCCTTCATCAACTGAATCTCCACCGTCGTTTTGCCCACATCGGTAGGCCCAGCAATCACCATCACAGCCTCCCGTTCCAGCCCCCTCCGTGCAGCAGTTCATCTATTTCTGGAAGCGGGCCGCCACGTACCAGATAAGAACACTCAGGAATCAAGCAGCCACCAATCACTTTGTTGAGACTGGTCACTCCTACAGAAAGACGATTTTGAGACATTTGTTTGTCGATCTTTGGAATATGGGGCTCGTATTCATATTTAATGGTTTGAGGGGCTGTTTTGATTGTTTGTTTACTGGGCGTCTGAGAACCTTCATGAAAAATATTTCGGCAGAAAATTACGTTAGCACACAAGAATTAGAGGGTATTGTCGGCACTTCGGGCATCTGTCTGCGCCAAGATATAGAGGCTTTTTGGCAAGAAAGGGTAGAAAAAGCAGTTGCCCCAGGCAATTCAATAGCCTGTACCGTTTATCCCCATACCCAGAAAGAACTCGCCGCGGTGATTGCTTTGGCCGGGCAAAATCGCTGGCCACTCTTGCCTTGTGGAAGTGGCAGCAAACTCGATTGGGGCGGTTTAGTTAAATTTGACCCGGATCCTCCCCAGCCTAGGGCGGGCAAGGGGGCACCGCCCCTACCAAGGGGAAAGCAAGATGTTGTCAAAGTCCCCCGGGAAGGGGATTTAGGGGGATCTCCTGATGCAGGGGGGATGGTGGCTGTGAGTACGGCACGATTGAATCGCCTGGTAGAACACGCTGTGGGGGATTTAACCGTGACTGCGGAGGCGGGCATGAAGTTTGCGGATTTGCAGGAAATTTTAGGTAAAGCAGGTCAATTTTTGCCGATCGATCCAGCATATCCGCAACAGGCAACTTTGGGCGGGATTGTCGCTACTGCTGATACGGGTTCGCTGCGACACCGCTACCGGGGCGTGCGCGATT
The DNA here is from genome assembly GCF_013299185.1 of Microcoleus sp. bin48.metabat.b7b8b9.023. GTDB lineage: Bacteria > Cyanobacteriota > Cyanobacteriia > Cyanobacteriales > Microcoleaceae > Microcoleus. The sequence goes on from NZ_JAAFKG010000013.1 coordinate 77,887, forward strand.
TGTTGTTGGGAATTAGCTTTGTGCGATCGGACGGTAAAATTGCTGTAGCCGGAGGTCGAGTTGTGAAAAATGTTGCCGGTTATGACTTAATGAAACTGTTGACTGGTTCCTACGGCACATTGGGCGTCATTTCTCAAGTAACATTCCGAGTTTATCCGCTGCCGGAATCGTCGGGAACTGTCATACTGACAGGAGAAACGAATGCTTTAGCTGAAGCTGCTCAAATTTTATTATCTTCTGCTTTGACACCGACGGCCGTTGATTTGCTGTCACCGCAGTTAGTAGAAAAACTGAGTTTGGGTAAAGGTTCGGGATTGGTAGTGAGGTTTCAAAGCATCGCCGAAAGCGTTAAACAACAATCCGCCCGCTTGTTGGAAGTTGGCGAAAAGTTGGGCTTGCAAGGCACTAGCTGCGGCGAAAATGACGAGCATCAATTATGGCAAAGATTGCCAGAAACAGTCTGGAATTCTGCCAATAATTCCACAATTATTTGTAAAATAGGTATCAGACCGTCGGAAGCAGTCAAGGCAATTAACGAGTTGCCGGTACAGGATGCTTGGATTCATGCGGGCAGCGGTTTGGGAGTTTTGCGGTTTGAGACTGCGACAGCCGAAACGCTGTTGCAGGTACGCAAAGGGTGCGAAGCTAAAGGCGGTTTTCTGACGGTTTTGGCTGCGCCAGCCCACATCAAGCAAGGGTTAGATGTTTGGGGCTATACTGGAAGTGCGATCGATCTAATGCGCCGCATCAAGCAAGAGTTTGACCCGGAGAATATTTTAAATTGCGATCGTTTGATCTTAAAAGGTTCGTAGTGAGGACTTCAGTCCTTCTTAAATCCCAGGAAGAGGACTAAAGTCCTCACTACCAACCAGGAATTTAAGGTTCGTAGTGAGGACTTCAGTCCTTCTTAAATCCCAGGAAAAGGACTAAAGTCCTCACTACAAACCAGGAATTTAAGGTTCGTAGTGAGGACTTCAGTCCTTCTTAAATCCCAGGAAAAGGACTAAAGTCCTCACTACAAACCAGGAATTTAAGGTTCGTAGTGAGGACTTCAGTCCTTCTTAAATCCCAGGAAAAGGACTAAAGTCCTCACTACGAACCAAAAGAATTAGGTAATATATGCAAACTTCAGAAACATCTCAAATTCCCAGCGACGATTTCAAACCCGCGAAAGAAAGCAATTTCCTAGCCCAAAATCCCCACTTGCAAACCCTTGAAATTCCCGGTTTTGACCCCAACAATCCGCCAGATCCGAAATTAATCGATACCTGCGTCCACTGCGGCTTTTGTTTGTCAACTTGTCCCAGTTATCGTGTACTCGGTAAAGAAATGGATTCGCCTAGAGGCCGCATTTATTTAATGGATGCCATTAATGAAGGCGACGCACCTTTAAACGAAGCAACTTCGCAGCATTTCGATACTTGTTTGGGCTGTTTGGCCTGCGTGACAACTTGTCCGTCGGGAGTTCAATACGATAAGTTAATTTCCGCAACTCGCCACCAAGTTACTCGAAATCAGAAACGCACTTTTTCTGACAATGTAATTCGGACTCTGATTTTTAATCTCTTTCCTTATCCTCACAGATTGCGCCCTCTGCTTGTACCGCTGTTTATTTATCAAAAATTAGGACTGCCAAAACTTGTCCGCAAAACAGGTTTGCTGAAAAAAGTATTTCCTCGCTTGGCGGCGATGGAATCAATTTTGCCGAAAGTTACTGTCGATTCTTTCCGGGATAATTTGCCCGAAGTCATTCCCGCACAAGGGGAGAAACGCTATCGAGTCGGCGTGATTTTAGGCTGCGTGCAACGGCTGTTATTCTCGCCTGTGAATGAGGCTACGGTGCGAGTTTTGACGGCTAACGGTTGCGAGGTTGTGATTCCGAAAAGTCAGGGATGCTGTGCTGCTTTACCGGAACACCAAGGACAAGCCGAACAGGCGAAAGCTTTGGCAAGACAGATGATTGACAGCTTTGAAAATACTAACGTTGATTTTGTGATTATCAACGCTGCTGGGTGCGGCCACACTTTGAAAGAATACGGTCATATTTTAGCTGATGACCCGGATTATCGGGAGAAAGCTGAGCATTTTGCTGCGAATGTAAAGGATATCCAAGAGTTTTTGGCAAGTGCCGGAATTACGGCTAAACTCAATCCTTTGACTGAGGGAGATTTGACGATTGTTTATCAGGATGCTTGTCATTTGTTGCACGGACAAAAGATTAGTTTGCAGCCGCGTCAGTTGTTGCAACAAATCCCTGGGGTGAAGTTGAAAGAACCTGTGGATGCTGCTTTATGTTGCGGGAGTGCGGGGGTTTACAATATGCTTCAGCCGGAGATTGCTGATGAATTGGGAGTACAAAAGGTGGAGAATTTGCTGAATACGGGGGCGGAGTTGATTGCTTCTTCTAATCCGGGTTGTTCTTTGCAAATTAAGAAGCATTTGGAGTTGCAGGGTAAGGCTGTTACTTTGATGCACCCGATCGAGCTTTTGGATTATTCTATTCGTGGGGTTAGGTTGCAGAGGCAGTAGTTTGCTGGGGCGGGCGGTGTCCGCCATAGATATCAACTTAAGCTCAAACCTAGTGCCAGAATGCTGTCTAAGAATTACGATCTCGCTCTCGTGGCGTCGCCGGAGAGCGAGAATCAGCCAAAAGCAAGATTTATCAAGAGTTTGAGGTGATTTTTTATACCAATGCGCCGTGTCGTGTCCCTAGCCGACACCTGTACCTGACTCACTTGAAAAGCGCTGTCATCGTAGAAATTTGTTAACCTAGTTCATTAAGAATCTCCATCCGTCTTTCCAATAGAGGTAAATTAATGGCAGAAATAGTAATTGACTTGGGCGAAGATGGTGAAATTCTGATTGATACGGCAGATAGTAACGGTTTAATTCAAGGAGATGAAGCGACAGAAAAGACAGGTTTCCGCGATACTTTACGCCAAACTGGTGAACAAGTAAAGGTAAATGCTCGTAAAGTGCTGAAACTTCCGCTTACCGGACTGGCAAAGGTTTTGATGGCTTCCCTACCAGAACCGTCGCCAAGCGATCGCTACGAACTTGAGCAGTTTTCAGTAGAATTTAATTTGGGCATCAAGACTGAAGCAGGTACTAACGTTGGTGCTGTAGCCAAGATTATGCCAGAGGGAGCATTAAAGTGTACATACACTTGGAAGCGCAAGCCTAATCCTGCAACTCCATCTTCTACAAGTCAAACTCCATAGCATTTTTACCCACCCTGTCTGATTGGGTGGGCTGCTTGATGGATATATAAATTCTCCATAGCTGACAATACAGTAGGGACACAACCATGCTCGTCTCTAAATCCGTGTATCTGTCTAGCACTACACCCCTGAATCGCTATAAGCTATGAGCAGAGATCAATTCAGCAGCAGAGCGCCATGCCAAAGCCCGATTTCAAACGAATTGAGCAGTACATCAAGAATGCCACCCTCAAAATTTTTGTCAACGGCAAATTTATAGGGACTGGTTTTTTCATTACCCGCGACGGCTATGTTTTGACTGCTTACCACTGCGTTGGTGCTGGGACAGGTAGCATTACACTGGAAAGCCCTTACGATGGTAAGTTCCCAGCCCAATTAGATCCTGACAAATCCCTCGCCCAATACGATTTAGCCATTCTCAAAGCCAACCATCAGCCGAGTCACTATTTACCGTTGGGATATGTAACCGAGAAAAATTTCGGCGATGAGGTGGTAACAATTGGCTATCCAGCCAGTCATCTGTCTCAAAATCAGGAAGTTGGTGTTTATAAGGGACATATTTCTAGATGGCGTCACGATGAATTTGTTGAGTTGTCAGAAGCTATTAAGGGCAAAGGACATAGCGGAGGTTCTGTTTATCACTATGCCAGCAGGCGAGTTATTGGTGTGGTTACTGAACGCTATCATGAGAGTGTGATGGCTAATTCAGGTTTAGCTACACGTCTCGACAAGCTGTTTAACAAATGGCTGGAGTTATCCGAAATTAACCAAGCCGCAGTTCAAATATGGGATAAAAGATTACAAACTTTCCAGACTAACGAACTCAAACACCGCATCTTTTTTGCGATGTTACCAGATGACAGCAACTATTATTCATTGCTGAATACCCTCCGCGAGGTTGTCGAAGATCGCTGGGGATGCCAATTAATGACGGCAAAAGATAGGCAGTATGGCGACAGCACCCTGGAAAATATCCGCTGCCACATGGAACAAGCCCATGCCTTTATTGCTGACATTAGTTCGGCTGACCCTGAAGTGATGTTTGTACTGGGTGCAGTTCAATTCTACTTGAGTCATTCTCCATCTATTTTGTTAGCTCAAGGTCAGCCGAACTTACCTAAAAGTTTACAAGGGCGGATGGTTATTCGTTATGCTAGCGAAACTGCTGACTTAGCAAACTATCTTGATAGCGAATTAACGCGAATTGAAGTAATCAAGCAAATGCTCAACGATCCTGAACGGGAGCATTTTCTCTCTATCAATAAATTGCAAACCCTGATGCGGTTCTCTTTACCAGAAAAAACATGGCAGCTTCTGCAAGAACGTTATCCCACAAAAGAATCGTGGCAACAGGCAAGTGTAAATACTTTGGAATCTCTGCTAGGTAAAGACGCTGACTTTGCCAGCATTATCCTGAAGCGTATCGGGCAGGCTATACCATGACGACTCGCTCCCTAAATGTTGGCGATCGGGCTGATCGACATCCCTCAAATCAAGATCGAGGTGGTCATCGAGCAATATTATTGATTTTGCCTGATTTTGACAAAAATACAAGCAGAGTAATAGGTGCAACGGCTACAGGTGATTACCTTAATATAGAAAATTACTCTTCTCTAATATCGGCTTTACGTGAAGTAGTAGAAGAACAATGGGAATGTGAGCTTTTATTGGAATCTGATAAATACTTCAGTAATATCAAGGCTGAAAACATTCGGATGCACTTAGAACAAGCTGATGCTTATATAGCAGAGGTAACAAACGCTGACCCGGATGTAATGTACCTCCTTGGAGCCGCAAATTTTTTTCAAAGCCATTGTCCTTGCATCATCTTAACTCAAACACAAAACACCTTGCCAAGAAGTTTGTTGGGTCGTCAATTCATTTTCTATGAATGTTCCCATCAGCAAGAGTTAGTGCATTATCTAGAAGCAGAACTCTCCAGAAATATTCATTTTATACAAACTGTTAAAACATCTGTACGCGAACATTTTATTTCTATTTCAAAACTACAAAGAATTGTCGCTTTACAGTGGTTTAACTCTAAAACTTGGCGAGAGCTACAAAACACTTACCCTACTAGAGAAGCATGGCAAAATGCTACGGTAAATAAAGTTGCTTCTATTGTTGATGGACAAAAGGATGTGGCAGAGATCATTCTCAAACGTATATATCAATGGCTTGAGATGTAAACAAATAGAAAAAATACAACTATGACTACTCGCTACCAAACTGTTTACGATGAGGCTGTTGAACTATACAAAAAAAACCGCTGCTATGATGCGGCTGTACTTTTCCAGCAAGCCCGCCAAATTTCTAAAGAGTACGGCTTAAATCCTCAAGCAGCGACAGCAGGGGTGTGGGCAGCTATTAGTTGGCATGGAGCCTCTCATCCCTTGAAAGCCTATAGTTTGCTGATCGATATTTTAAGCACTGCTGATAGTGACCTAGATATTACAGACAAATGGCGTGCAAGAAAGCGAGTTTTTTGCATTTCTAGATGCTACTCGCCAGACCTGGATCAACTAGAAAGAAATCTAGAAAAGCTGCGCCTGTTTCAACAAGAATATCCCGAATTACCAATAGCCGATATTCATCAAAATACAGGTGATTTACTCATATCGCAAGGCAGGTGGCAGGAGGCATTAGCAGAATATGAACTCGCTTGGAGTGAATTTAGTGAATATAATGACTGTGGTTATCTTAAATTCTGGAAAGCCTCACTCGCTGGGTTCTGCAATCTTCGATTAGGAAAGCCCGACTCTGCCCAAAGGTGGTGCGATCTCTTGGGCGAAACAGAGACAGACTGGCCCAGTAGCCGAATTGCTTGGTATAATCTACAAGGTAATCTTGCCCTTTATCAAGAAAACTGGCATCAAGCAGAGCAACACGCCATCCAAGCAGAAAAGAAAGCCGATCTAGTTCAGGAATATGAGTTTGCAATTCCCGCGCTTGACCTTCGGGTAAGAACCCTACTCCTCCAGCCCGATTTAGGCGACCCCGCTGACACTAATCATCCCGCCCGTTTTCGTTTGAGACAGCGTTTTTCCGGAAAAATTGACGTATATAATAAGTACAATCAAGCCTTATTATTGGCAGATTATCGACTCGCTAGTATTCGCTACTCGGCAGGAGTTCTCCCAGTTGATGATTATTGGTATCGCCAACCCCAACAAGTTCCTAGTTGCTGGCCATCCGGTTTTCAGGAGGCAGATTTTCGACTGAGAAAACAGTTAGCTCGTCGAGGCATAAACCGGGCTATGGTTCAGGCAAAATATTTAGATAATTGTTTCCGATGTACTTGGAGACAAGCGGAAGTACAGCAACGTTTTGAACGATTGAAAGAGCTAGTGCCAACAGTCAACTAATTAACCTAAATACGAGGATTATTATGCTAGAAATGAAATTTGATTTCGATGGTCTAATTCAACTATTAGCTCGAAATTTATATAGAGAAAAGCGAGTTTTTATTAGAGAATTAATTCAAAATGCTCATGATGCCATTATGCGTCGTCGTGCCAAAGAAGGTGATGCTTTTGTTGGGAAGATTAGCATTGAAACTCGTCCAGATGAATTGCGATTTGTACTCAGAGATACGGGGATAGGCATGAATAAAAATGACCTAATTGAGTATTTGTCAACAGTTGGTAAAGGAGCAACTAGAATCGCCAGAAAAGAACAGGACATAGAAGGCTTAATTGGCTTATTCGGCATCGGTTTTTTGTCAGCGTTTGTGGTCGCTAGTCGAGTAGAAGTCCGCACCCGCCGTTTAGGTGAACAAGAGGGGTGGGTGTGGCAAAACTCTGGGAATAAAGATTACACTATCGACCCCTGCGAAGTCAGCGAACCAGGGACAACTGTAACAGTTTTCCTCAAAGGTGAAGAAGAAAAAGGAGTGATCCATAAAGAAAAAGTACAAGATGTGATTCGTTACTATACTGATTTTTTAAAAGTACCAATTCACCTTAATGGTAGTTCTGAACCGATCAACGCCATGCGGATGCCTTGGGAACAGGAAGGAAAAAGTAGCCAAGAAATATTGCTAGATACACGCATTTATCTCGAAAAAACTATGCGCGACAGCGTGTTAGAGGCTATCCCTGTGCAACTGCCTGATTTAAACACATCAGGGGTACTTTATATCACACGATTTCGTACTTTTCAGCGACAGTTACCTCGTGCTGTGCGCTTGTTTGTTAATCGGATGTTTATCTGCGAGAAGGAAACAGAGTTATTGCCAGAATGGGCCCAATTTATCAATGGAGTAATCTGCTCTGGAGATCAAACACTAACCCTGACAGCAGCCCGCGATAATTTTATTCGCGATGAGAATCTTCAGCTTTTGCAAGATGCTTTAGGCAATTTAGTGGTTAAACATCTTGAAGAACTTTCTCAAAGCAATCCTAAGCGCTTCTCAGAAATTCTCCGCTTCCACGATCTTAGTATTAAAGCCGCCTGTTGGTATCATGATGAATTTTTTGATAAATTTGCCGATTTACTACAATGGCGTACCAACAAAGGTGAACCTACTACTTATGGAAGTGAATTTACCCACCAGTGGCGTACTTTATCGCAAGTTTTAGAGGAACTTCCCAGCCTAGAAGGGGAATCTCAATCTTTGCCTTATTTCAGCGATAGTAACGCTGCTAATCAATATTTCCAAATGGCTGATGCTGCCAGAACCTTAGTCGTCGATGCTAGTTATCCTTTTGAACAAAATCTGATCAAAGAGTATGAGAAACGTGCTAAAGACAAGATTAAGGTAGTAGCAGTTGACCGCGAAGAAGATGATCCGAATGTCTTTCAGGAACTTCACGAGCAAGCTGATGTCAAACTGAAACGATTAGCCGAATATATGTCTCAAGTGATCCGTCCAGGCGGTACGGGACGCATTCGGGTAGAGGCACGTTACTTTAAACCCATAGAATTAACAGCTATCATTCGGTCTACTGAAGAGAGTACAGGTGGAATGAAAGCCCGCGAACTCTTAAGCGATCCTAATACGCCAGAAGATTTGCGCGAAATGGCTCAAGAAATGATGCGAATGTCCCGTAATTCTGCTTTACGGTTAATTATCAATGCTGGAAATCCAATGGTACGACTGTTAGCTAAACAAAGCTTTGACAACCCTAATGTGTTAGATATTATGCTTGGTATCTATAACAGTTCTATTCTCTATAACCAAGAGTTAATGACTCCACAGAATGCTCGCATATTTTATGATGATTTTCAAAAGCTGCTGCGGCGCGATCTTGATTACATCATTGAAAAAGCCGATTTACAGCGTCAAGCTGAGGATTTAGAAAAACAGCGTCAAGCCATGCAAAAAAATCAGAAAGAAGGCAAAACGCCCAAGCATCTTATTTTCTTTTTAATGACTCCATTAGAAAATACATATCAACCATTTATTGAAACAGTACGAGAAGTCATTGAAAATCATTTCGGCTGCCAGCTATTTGTAGCTAGTGACAAACAGTATGAAGACACTGTAATTGAGAATGTCCGCTATCACATGGATCAAGCCCATTCTTTTATTGCTGAAGTCACTGATGCCAATCCGAATGTGATGTTTGAATTAGGGGCGGCTCGCTTTGATTTGCGCGAACGTCCAATTGTCTTAATGCGTAAGAATAACAACCAATATCTGCCTGTCGATCTCCAAGGACGTATCTATGTCGATTACGGTGAAAAAGAAGGTCAAGAATTAGCAGAATATTTGGAGACGCAATTACGCGCAGATGAACGGATTAAACCTCTGCTTAATAAAACAGGACGGGAACGGTATATTTCACCAAAATTCTTGAAAGCAGTCACTAAAATGCAATATCTAGAAGATAAAATTTGGCAAATTTTAGCCGAACAGTACCCCACAAAAGAAGCATGGCAAACAGCATCGGTAGACCGCGTTAAAGAAATTTTGGGCGAAAATGATGATTTAGCTGAACCAGTGCTTAATCGGATCAAACAGGGAATTTCTGGGATGAGTAGTTAGCTGAAAAAGTATTTTATCGCTTGTGGCTATGGCATCAATTCTGCCGAAGGTAACTGTCGATGCTTGCCGGTGCCGGGATAATTTACCCGAAGTCATTCCGGGAACAGGGAAGAAACGCTGAGGAATAGAATAAAGAGTCAGATGAATCGGCTATTTATTCAGAAGTATCGCACTTCTAACTCTTCCCAAACTGCTAAAATTAAATTCAACAGTCTTTCACCCCGCACAACTGTTATGGTAACTCAAATCCCATCCCCTACTCAGGAAGCAGTTGTTTACCCCGACAGCGACGGCTTACCAATGGCAAATAATACCGATCAATTTCGGTGGATTCTCGTCATCGAACAAAATTTAGAATGGATGTATGCTGATGACGAGAATGTATTCGTAGCTGGTGATTTGTTTTGGTATCCAATCGAGGGAAGATCGAATATTGTTAATGCGCCCGACGTGATGGTTGCGTTCGGCATACCTAAAGGGAGACGCAGTTCTTACCAACAGTGGAATGAGTCAGGAATTGCACCGCAAGTTGTGTTTGAAATTCTTTCTCCTAGCAACACGCAGGATGAAATGGATAAGAAGTTGCTATTTTACGATCGCCACGGAGTTGAAGAATATTATATCTACAATCCTACCAACAACCAACTGCGAGGGTGGCTGCGGGGACAAGATGGCTTAGATGCGATCGCCTTAATGGAAAATTTCGTCAGTCCTCGATTGGCAATTCGCTTTGATTTATCCGGCGATGAATTGCAAATTTATCGACCAGATGGAACCTGGTTTTTTTCCTACGTTGAGATTTGTCAACTGTTAGAGGAAGCCCAACAACGGGCTGAACTTGCAGAAACCACTTTAGCAGAGGAACGCCAGCGGGCCGAACTTGCAGAAACCACTTTAGCAGAGGAACGACGGCGATCGCAGATTTTGGTGGAACGGTTGCGAGAAATGGGCATTAACCCAGATGAATTAAGTTAGACAGACTCCAATCGATCGGCATTGACCCGGAACAATTTTAAACTGGATTGGGGAAAAGATCGATCGCACTTTTCAAATTGAGCAAAAGTGCGATCTGGAACCACGACAACTGTCAACTGTCAACTGTCAACTGACTCTTCCAACTTCAAAAAATGCACTTGTCCCGAAGCTTCCGCCGCGACAATTGTCACCCCATCTGGTGCCATAGCGCAAGCTTTCAAAGCACTATCTCCCCTGAAAGTAGCAACTATTTTTCGACTCAACAAATCCCAAACTTTCAGAGTATTATCATCCGAAACTGAAATCACTCTATTTCCCACAGTCGCCAAAGCTGTAATCGCATCCGCATGACCCGTCAAAGTAAAAATTTCCTTTTGACTCGACAAATCCCAAACTTTAATCAGTTTCTTCCTCCCCCCAGAAATTCCCCATTTACCGTCTGTGGTAACTACCACAGCATTCACAAAACTCTCATGACCTTTGAGAGTAAAAAGTTGATTTTTTACGACTAAATTCCATAAATTTGCCAAAATATTATTTTCTTTTCCCAAACTCCAAACTTTCAGACTTGTGTCGCCGGAAGCCGAAATTATCCGCTTGCCATCGGGAGTAACTGCCACAGCTTTTATCCCGTCGGTGTGACCGATAAATGTAAAAACTTCCTCTCCTGTTTCCAAATTCCAAATTTTAATACTTTTGTCTCCCGAACCAGAAATTGCCAGCCGGCCGTCGGGGGTAACAGCAACCGAATTTACCCAATCTGTATGACCTGTCAGACTAAATATTTCTTCTCCAGTTTCCAGATTCCAAACTTTAACTGTTTTGTCACCTGAACCTGAAACTATTCTCTGGCTGTCGGGGGTAACAGCGATTGCTTTTACCCAATCTTTATGACCGGGAATAGCAAAAATTTCCTCTCCATTTTCCAGATTCCAGACTTTAATGCTGTTATCTCCCGAACCGGAAATTGCTTTTTTACCGTCGGCTGTCACTGCTAAAGCATTTACCCAGTCATCGTGACCGGCAGATGATAAATTTTCTTTGCCTGTTTCTAAGTGCCAAACTTTGAGAGTTTTGTCAGAGGAACCAGAAACTATCCGCTTGCCGTCGGGGGTGACAGCAACAGCATTCACCGGGGCGATGTGATTGGTAAAAGTAAATAGTTCTTCTTTTGTTTCCAAATTCCAAACTTTCAGCGTTTTGTCGCCTGCGGCCGAAACTACGCGTTTTCCGTCGGGACTGACTGCCACAGCTTGGACGAAACTGCTGTGAATTCCTAAAGTGAAAAGTTTTTCTCTGGCACTCAAACTCCAAACTTTGATTGTGCCGTCGTAACTGCCGGAAATTATGTGTTCGCCGTCGGGAGTTACTGCTACAGCTTTTACCCAATCTGCGTGACCGGTAAGGGTAAAAAGTTCTTTTCCTGTTTCTAGTTTCCAGACTTTAATGCTGTTGTCGCCAGACCCGGAAATCAACCGCTTGCTGTCTGGAGTTACTGCTACGGACTGGACAAAACTGCTGTGACCTTTGAGGTTGAAAATCACTGCCCCTGTTGACAAATCCCAAACTTTTATGCTGCCGTCCCAGGAACCAGAAATTACTCGCTTGCCGTCGGGAGTTACTGCTACAGCTTCTACTGCAAAAGTATCGCCTGCAAATGTTAATATTTCTGTTCCAGTAGCTAAATTCCAAATTTTAATAGTATTGTCCCAAGAACCTGAAATTACTTTTGTTCCGTCTGGGGTTACGGCTACAGCATTAACGTAGGTAAGATGACCTTTGAGGGTGGAAAGTTCTTCTCCTGTTTCTAAGTCCCAAACTTTGAGAGTGTGGTCGGAGGATGCAGAAATTGCTCGCTTGCCGTCGGGGGTGATTGCTACAGCTTGTACCCAATCTGTATGTCCGGTGAGAGTGCGTAGCAATCTGCCGCCAGGGGGGGTAAAGCTGGGGGTTAGCGGCCGCAGCCAGGGTATTTTTTGTTGTTGTGCTTGGGCTAGCAGTGCTTGAATTTCGGGAATTTCAAAGCGCATCAACCGGGCAATTAGTTGGGTCGCTAGTTGGGTTTTATCTTTGGCTAAAATGTGGGCAGAAAGCCTGATTGCTTCTTGGATTAATTTGAGTTTGTCGGCTTTTTCATCGGAGGTGATAATATCGGGACTTGTTGCTAAATCGTAATCTTCTATTAGCGCTTGTGCTCCCGCTGCTGACAGCTTGGCTTCAATAAAATTGTAATCTGTTAGTAAGCTGTATAATTTCTCTGAGTCGGAAGTCGCTGCTAGCTGACTTGGTAGGATTCCCAAACAGTGCGTCTGTTCTGCGGGCTGCATTTTATCCAGCCCTTGTGTAAACTCGCTCATAAATTTGTGTATGTCTTTTTTTAATGTATGCGATCGCTAGCTGCACCTTGCCCAAAACCCGATCGAGAAAGTTTTCTCACTTACTTTGCTCGTTTACTTAGCATGGCATATTTGAAGGCTATTTGCTACCGGGCTGCTGCCCTCGGTTTGGCGATCCTTCGATGAATCGCTGGTTTTTTAGTCTGAGTCTGGTTTGAGAATTTTCAAGTCCTGCGATTGCCATCAACCACCACCAAGATCGTTCAACTCAAAGCCCAAAATCTACCGATCGACAACTATCTGACATATATCGTTGTTTTTCTTAACATAACGGGTTTTGGGCAATGATTGTCGATCGCTCCACACAATTGATTTTTGATTTTTGATTTTTGATTTTGGATACTTCGACTTCCTTCGGCTACCTTCAGGAAAAGTCGCTGTACAAGTTTGAGACGGAGGCTAGGACGATCGCTCTTACAATTAAAGAATTGACTTCGAGCGCAGTGAATCTGGAAAGTTGAACGTTGTACTAAAATTTGCAGAACTTAAGTTGGCAGGCTGTACCCGTTTTTGGACGGAGTTAAGGTAAAATTTGTGAGCGCGCCATCCTGTTTGATGTGCTCCCCAAGACTTGTTTAGCGAAATACGGTAGCGAATGCTCTAATTTTAGGTCGATCGGGCTGCATCGGCCCGACAGATGTCCGCCTGCTTGGGTTTTGTACCTCAACCGCACCTGCTTGGCTCAAACCTCCCGAAAAGCTTTGCAGGTGCGCCCCGTTCCTTTAAAATAGAAAACAGGACTTGCACTCTTAAACCGGGTTTCTCGCTAAAATCATTGGTTTGGCGGCTAGTTACTCAAAAAGAAACCGGTTTTCTGACTCCATAGCGCGCAAGTCGCGATCGCAAATCAAGAACTATTTAAGTTTAGAGACAAATTTCATGGATGTTATCGAGTTTTTCGAGTTAAGTGCAGGCAAATGGTTTTCCCAGCGCACCGTACACAATCTCAATTCTGGGGAATTGCAAGCAGGTAAATCTGACCTCAAAATAGAAATGCTGACAGCTAACGATGCAGCAGTCGTCAAACTTTGCCAACAGCACTCGACTAACCCGGACTCAACTGGACTCAGGGGCGTTCGGATTTCTTGGGACGGTGTTCCCGATCGCAACCAAGCTAAACAAGTTGGTTCTACAATATTAGCGATCGTCCCGAATCCCGACAATCCTAGCGAAGGCAAAGTGTTGCAAGCCAAGGGAAACACCCGTTACGTGATGGGCGGCGACGATGTGCTGACATTGATTACAGAATCAGATACCGTCCATGCTGAAGAAAGGCTGTGGTATCTCATCCCCAATCTGCGCTTGCGGACTAGCGTTGTCAAGCAAGCAGACGGTACGGAACAAGCATCTTTTTGTTCGGAAATTCGGATGGGTGGAAGTCCGAAAAACAGTTGACAGTTGACAGTTGACAGTTGACAGTTGACCAAGGAAGGAAGAAAGAAAGAAAGAAAAAAAGAAAGAAAGAAAGAGGATTGGAGTAATAGACTTGAATTGCCAAAATATTTTTGCGGTGTTGTTTGCATTAATTCTTGTTGACTGTTCCCCGTTCCCTGTTCCCTATTCCCGACTTTTGCAAGAAGTCTAATGAATAGTCTGATTTTTATTTCTCCAGACAAGGGTTCCGGCTTTCAACCAATTCTTTCTGGTAATTGGTGAGTACCTGACTTGCAGGGAGAACCTCTATATCTAATTTCCAAAAATGAATACAAGCCCCAACTATTCTGAGTAATTCTCCCCAAAATTTAGACTCCTTTTCAAGCTCCCAGATGAATCTGTGAAGTAAATTGAAAAATGGAAAATTGACTGACAGCTTATTTATTTTTGATGCTTTCTCCTTTCTTTCTGCGGCCTTCCCGGGCAACGGCTTTTAACTTGGCGTGAAAATCAGTGTGTTTGGCAACAGGAAATGATTTTTTGACAGGTTTGTCTGTTAATTTGCGATCGGGTTCGGCTCCATCGGCCAGGGCGGTAACATCCACATCTTCATATACTACAACTTCTGTATTTTCTTGAGTGCGATCGCCGGCAGTGGCGACTTTTTCTGTTTCCAGGGCCTCTGTATTGGGGACTTCTGCATCTGACGCGCGATCGATTTCTGCTTCTGACTGCTTGCTCGTATCTATTTCGGCGACACCGAATTCGGATTCTGGGTGGGATAAAAGTATCTCTTCCTGCGACGGTTGAGCATAACTTTCAAAGGTTAAATCTTGAGGAAAATTGTTGCAAACTAAGCGTTCAAACTCGCGATTAAAATGATAGAGTGGCTGACCTATCCGGTGCCACATACTCAATAGCTGTCCGACAGAAACAGCTTTGTAGCGCCCTTGATAAAGCGCTTCAACCACTGCTAAACGCAACCAATAGCCGGGATACTTGGTCAACCATTCACCAGCCAATTTCTCTGCTTTTTTGCCACCTAGGTCAAAACCGTAGTGAACCAGCAGAGCCGCTGCTTGTGCAGATATTGCCGTCACTTCTGTCATGGGAATTGGTAATTAGTCAGTTGTCAGTTGTTAGTTGTCAGTTAGTAGGGGCGGTGCCCCCGTGCCCGCCCTCTTCGTTGTCAGTTAGTAGGGGCGGTGCCCCCGTGCCCGCCCTCTTCGTTGTCAGTTAGTAGGGGCGGTGCCCCCGTGCCCGCCCTCTTCGTTGTCAGTTGTCTGTCCCCGAAGAGCAAACTTTATCATTAGTCCTTAGTCCTTAGTCCTTGGAAATTGAAAAATTGGAAATTGGTGATTGTTTTTGCTTCGTTATTACCAATTACCAATTACCGGAAAGAATTGGTAGAAAGCCGGAACCCTTTGACGTAGAAATTACGATCGGACTATTCATTACTCCAATCCTCTTCCTTAAGGGTAGAGGTAGCTCTCAAACTGTTAAGAGGGCGGGCACGGGGGCACCGCCCCTACAAACTGTCAACTGTCAACTGTTGAACCATTACCCAATTCAATTAATCGGATAAACGCACACCTCCTTCTACTGTTCGCACGTCCCCGGAAAATGGTTGGGGTGTGCCGTTCCAGTTGAAGTCGCTAATTCTAAATGTCAGGCTGCCGACTTGACGCTCAGGATTAAAACGCAAAATAATTGCGTAGCTGCGACGGCTGTATTCTAAAGTGTAGTTCGTACTGATTGTTTCCCTGCTATCTAAATTAATAGCACTTTGAAACCCGACTCGAAACCCTCCGTAAACTTGCTGCACAAGTCCAAAAGACAGGACTTTCAAATCTACTAGCCGATCGAACAAATAAGGCGATACCCCGTCCCGCGCTACCTGAGTGTAAGTCACGTTAAATCCAGTGTAGTCGAGGAAAGGGCGGGAGAAATGGCCGAACTGCCCTTGAATGCCGATGCTGCTGGCGATCGAATTTTGTCGATCGCCACTACTATAATAAGAGCCAACTCCTCGGACTCCCAAAGCCAGTTGCAAGAAGGGAACCACCGGCGTCCTGGTGTACTTCAAACCCTGGGTGGGAGTGCGGGGCAGCGGTTGACCTTGCCACAGGTTGAAGCCGCGGCTGAGGGCGACGCTGACTTGGGCGCGGCCCAAATCGATGCGGTTGTTTTCGCGCACGGGATCGAGCAAATCTGCTCGATCGGTGTCAGCATTGATAAATTGATACCCGGCTTGGTAGCTGAAATTGATGCCTGTGTTGCCGATTTGCATCTGTGGGGAAGTGAGGACGGCCCCGAGACTGCTGTTGACGGTTTGAAAGCCTAGAGAACCGTTAAACAGTCGATCGCGATAACTATATTCTGCG
Organism: Microcoleus sp. bin48.metabat.b7b8b9.023; assembly: GCF_013299185.1. Lineage (GTDB taxonomy): Bacteria > Cyanobacteriota > Cyanobacteriia > Cyanobacteriales > Microcoleaceae > Microcoleus. The sequence goes on from NZ_JAAFKG010000013.1 coordinate 94,226, forward strand.
GCTAGATTGTGATTGCCGATCGACTGTCGCAGCCGCAAATTGCCCCGAAAAGCATTTTCAGCTAAATCCGGGAAATTATCAAAATTCAGAAATAACGCGGATCCTTCCAGGCTGGTGCGAGGGCCCAAAGTCGCGTTCAACTTGGCTTTCAGCCCGTAGCTGTCGGGGGAAAACGGATTGCCGCCGTTCTTTTCCACGATTCGCTGGAGGTAAATTTGGGGTGTTAGAGTCAGGCGCACGGGCCCATCCTGGAACACTTCATAACCGCACTCGGCAAACAAACCGCCCCTGTCGCCCCCGTCGTAGCCGAAAGTCAAACAGGGGCCGTTTTTCTGTTGGCTGTCAAAAACTTGCCTGCGGGGATACACGGGTATTTTGATGCGGTTGTCGAACACCAAGCGGGGCGAATTTGTGACTAATTCCTCAGCCGTGGGCGAAATCCTGGTAATCGTTGCCCTCCGAGCCCTGTATTCGAGTTCCGGCGGGGAAAACGGGTCATTAGTAATCCGAATGTTGGTTGCTACTCTGACGCCATTTGGCAGTAATTCGAGGCGGTCTGCTTCAAAGCGGACGCGGTTGACGGCGCCGACAATTTGGGGGGCTGCTAACTGTCCGCCACCGCCGCTGCTGCCGCCACCACCGATGGTAATAGTAGCAGCGCCGGGGGATTTGACTCCGCGTAGGGGCTGTTGGCTGGTGAGCCGATCGCTCAGCGGCTGTTCTAGAATGGTTCCAGCACTAATATCTGTGGGTAGTGTGGGGGTTAACTCGCTACCTGCTGCGGGGAGGAATATTTCGCCGCTGGCTTGTTCGACTGCGCCGGAGTTGAGTCCGAGATTGAATTCCATCTGCCTGCCGCGGACTACTTGTTGACCGCGGGTATAGGCGACATTACCGGATGCTATCACTTGGCGGGTGACTAGGTTGACGATCGCGCGATCGGCATCAATCACAGTTTGTCGGAACCGCACCACAACCCTACCAACCGCCGTGACAATTTGCTGTTTGTCGTCAAATTCTTGGCTGTCGGCCTTAATTTCGATAGTGTCGGCCGGACTTACCGGAAATGGCACCGTCCGCTGAGAAGGCGCGGTGCGGACTCCGGGCGCGGCCGGTTTGGGCTGCGGTTTCGGTGCTGCGGGAGTGGCTGGTTTGGGTGTCGTTGGCGTCGTTGGTGTCGTTGGAATCTCCAATTCTTGCTGCTTTGTAGCAGGCGGTTCTGGCGCTTCGGGAACAGGAATCTCCGCAGGTTCGGGGGAGTTATTTTTTAACTCCTCGCCTTTAGCCTGATACCCGTCGTCTGGCTGTCGGACAGCATTATTGTCCTTTTTGCTCTGATCCCTTGCTGTTCGTTGACGATTCCGAGCGGCAATGGCATTTTCTACTGAACCCAATTGGTAAGCAGTAAACGAGGTATCTTTCTGGGCTGTCACAGTTTCAGGTTGTCCTACAGCAGTCGGAGGCTGAAATTCCGCTGCTGCGCCGTTACTTTCCACAGAGGTTGCGGGGTCAGCAATTTCTGGCGCCCCACTGATGGCTGGGGTGGTGCCGAGGAGTGCTGCTGAGGGTTCTGGTTCGGGCTGAACGATTTCTGGGCTGGGTTCCGGTATTTCTGCGGAGTTGCTGCGGGTGTCTCCATCATTTACTGCCACAGTGAGGGCGACTTTTTTGGGCTTCGCGATGTAGATGATGGCAGAGGGTTCGGGCGGCGGTACCGGATAGGGCATAGTTACAACAGGTGAATCATCCGATTTTAGATTTTAGATTTTAGCTTTTAAATTTTAGAGGATTATTTTATAGCGGAAAATCGATCGTCCAAATTTTTGCATTTAACAGGCAGCGTTTCAAGGTTAACCGGAAATCTTCTGGTGTGCCTCGCAGCTAACCGACTGATCCTCAGAAACTGAGTTGATTGCCAGAAACAATTGGTTTAAAGCCTCCACCCTTGTAGGGAGAAATTAAAATCTGACTATTCGTTGCTCTAATCCTCTTCGTTTCAAAATCAGAAGAGCCTGTCAACTGTCAACTGTCAGCCTGTTTGCTGTCAACTGTCAACTGTCAACTGTCAACTGTCAACTGGGTTTCTTTCGCCATAAGATAACCGACACTTTTTTGCTAACAAATGCTAACAAACGTATAAGTTAAGAGAGTCTCTCAACAAAGGCGTGTCAACCAATGCCCGTAGGAAAATCCCGCGAGCACCATTTAGATCCCGATCCATCTTCAATCCGGTGGCTGCGGACTTAATAGTTCTAGCACCACCTAGATTTTTGACAATTTCGCCCGTCCATGACACCGTTTTTGAGGTATAAGCTTCGTTGCAGTCAATCACGAGTTTGGAATTTTCCCAAGCTTTCCACTTAAGGAAATTCTTAAATTCGTAATGGCTTAGAGTCAACATTTGTCGCACCGTTTTGTTTCTCAACTTACGGCGTGACTTCGACATCATTTGAGAAGTCTCAAACGTAGGCAGTAAGATTACATCAAAGTTATCAACTAAAAACTTAGCTACTTTGTGATGTAACTCTCTGACTAAGTTCTTGATTTTACAACGAAGCCTGCTGGCTGATTTCTTGAATCTTCTTTTCTGCCGACTGGGGGCTTTAGAGATTTTCGATACCAATTTGTCCAACCGAAAACACAGTTTCTGGATGTACAAATTAGAATCATTTCCAAGCCAGCCATAGGAATCTTCAGAGAAAAACGTCATGAAGGTACGGACACCGGGGTCTAAGGCAACGACGCGACCTTGTTTATCGGTCTTGGTTTGTTGCACTTCTTCAGAAACAACTAAATAGTATTCTCCGTAGGCGAGAGTCAACCTCCCATCACTGAACTTTTCAGGCAAAGATTCTGTTAATTGACACTTACCCAGAATGGAATGGTAGACACCGCAGTCTTTTACAGCCGACTTCGGCACATAAATAGATTGCTTGGTGTCTTTTCTACTCCGAAACTTGCATTGGCGGAGTAGACCATCTTTTTTAAAACCCTGTTTAGCTGCTTTGACTGCTAAACAGGCATCTTTGATGGCAATCGATTTAATTTGGAAAGGTACAGGTTTTGCCCATTCTGGCAAACTGTTGAGTATTCCAGTTTTGATTGTCATCCAGTTAGCTTTTGTGCCTGGTTCTTGGAGATATTTGATAGTCGCGTTGTAGACAAAACGACTCACTCCAAACCACTGCTTGATTAAAGCTTTTTGTTCAGGATTTAGGAATAGCCGGATCTTCTTTGATCTTCTTGCTGTAACTTCTGAGTCCCTGCATTCTGCAACGGTCGTCGTGAAGGATGGCGAGAAGATAGCTTGTGAGTTCGCTTTCGCTCGCGTGAACAGTTCCGTCAAGAACCACGATTTGTCCACCGTTTTGTTGAACCATGAACTCGAATAATTCAAATCCGAATCTGCTTTAGATGTCGCCACAGGCAACAACAATCGTGAGCTGTTCGCCGCGCATAAGTCTGACCAGTAGGGCTTGCAGTCCCTTCCTTTTGAAGTTGAGTCCTGACCCGATATCTTGGATGATTTCGGCGTTGGGGTATTACTGTTGCATAAAGTCAACTTGTCTAGCGAGGTCGTCTCGCTATTTGGGCGAACTGACGCGACAGTAGCAAACAACGGTAGTTCTAGTTGCACCGCGCTCTTCGGACTCGACATCATAGAGTCGTTGCCCTGCTTCGTTTTTGATGCTTTTGATCTTCCCTTCGCCTGCATATTTTCTTGTCTGTGTGTGGATGCAAGCCCAGAAATTCGACTGCTTTTCTGAGCGGAACGTATGGCATACAGCAAATATGAGCATAAATTAACAAATGTAAGCAAATACTTTACTGTACGTCAACCTCGCTAGTGGTGCGAGGTCAAGTTTTGTTGGACTAATTTTTGGGGATTTGCTGGCTGACTCGCGGGGGCTGCGGTGACGTGCCCCCGAGTCAGCGACGGAGATAGCTGGTTTATTCCATGTCTCTGCGGTTGGGGTTCCGGGCTGGGTCATTGGACAAAAACCCAAATATGAACAGGGAAACAAAGAATAGAACAACTACATTAACTACGATTTTGAGGGTTAGCACTGTGGGAGTCTCCAAAGATGGCATAATAGCGGGCTGATTTGCTGCTGTTGCGGCAACATTTTTATCTTGACAGTCCCCGACATACAGGCACGGGGATTCTTAAGACATTTCTGTCAAAATATCCCTATTGCTAGGGTTCCCAGGCTGACTGGGTTTGCACGAAGCGTGCTCCCGTCATATCTCCTCAAAAATGTTTTGGGCGTAGACTTTCCCCCAGTCCAGGGGTAGGTTTTTACATCTTGTCTGATGTGCTGATTCTACCATATTGATTTGTGAAGATGGATTTGTTTTTTACTTAACAATGGCAAAAAGCCATCCTCATCAAGGACGGGGTTTTCAATTTGACGTTCTGATAAGCTGTGTTGGATCTAGATTGCCTGTGGTGTTGGAGAGGGAGAGGGTTCGAGGATTGTTCGATCGGGATTTGAAATATACAATTTAAATGCACAACAGCTTAACTAAAGATTAGTCAATTTTATTTTTGCTTTTGAGGATGGTTGGCAAGTTGGTTTTTGCCCAATTCCAGATTTGCTCGATGATTTTTTCGACGCGCACCATGACTAAATCGAGCCATTCGAGCACTTGTTCTAGTGGGTGTTTAATGTAACCCATCGCTTCTGCTTTGGTTTCTAAGTATTCGTCTGCGGGCGGGAGACCTGCGCTCTGATTTTTGGGTGCTGTGACGCTGGTGGCGGGGGTGTATCTGCTGGTGGTGGGGGCGATTGCTGCTGGGGATTTGCTGGTTTGTGCGGTGTTCGGGTTGGTGTTTTTTGGCACTTGGGTCTCCGGCGCGCGCTCTGGGGTTGATTCTGCTGCGAGTCCAGATTTATTTTCTGGAGTGACGGCTAAGTTTGAGCCTGTTTGGGATTGACTTTGTGGGACTTTTGTAAGCAAGCTCTGTTTTAGCTGGGCGAGCATCCTGTGAATTGCTTCGGGGTAAGGCGATATTGAGACTGCGGTCGATCGACTTTCTGACAATTCTACTGTTTCTGCAATTTCATGCTTGACTTCTGGGCTGTTTTCTGATATGAGGTTTTTAACATTTGCCTCGGGTTCGGCACTTCCTGCGATTAAGTGCTGCGGTGCTGGTTCTCCGAATAAGTCTTGCCAATTCAACCAAGGTCGATCGACCTTTTGGCTGTTTTCCGTTCGATCTTGTTGGTGACGTTGTTTTAAATAATACTGAATTGCGACAGCTTTTTCGGTATTATCACTAGCTGCCGTTTCTTTGCCCAGCAGTTGGTCTACGGACGACCAAATCATTTTTTCGATGTTTTTCGCGTATTTTTCGAGGATTTCGCGGGCTGACAAACCTAAATTTGTTTCTGGGGCGGAAGTATTAATTTTTACCTCTAGATTGTCAGCGGTGGTTTTGGCTGTTGGGGGGAGGGTAAATTCTTCGAGGTTGACGGCAGCGCGATCGAGTAATGTGACAAAGGAGATCGGATTGTCGGTGCGATCGAACTTGCTGTTAAAATTAGGTTCTAATTTTGGGGTATTGCGGTCGATCGAATTTGATGGAGCAATCGCCGGCCCTGCGGTGTTGGCCGGAGCGATCGATGCGGTGGCTCTTTGAACTAAGATCGCATTGCGGTCGATCGCGCCTTTGACTGCGAGGATTGATTCTCCAAACTGATTTCTTTTCACAGCAACCGGACTCGACTGGAGCCAGGCCATCAATTCCCAAAAACGACGCACCGGCGCCAACCGAGATTTTTTCGCAGCAGACTCTAAACCGAGATTAAATTTTAATTCTTTTTGAGCAATTTCTCGCCGTTCCGGCCCGTCGTTGGCGACTTCCCAAGTTATGCGACTTTCCAGAAGTTCTTGCTGTTCGGGTGTCAAAATATCTAATATGCGATTGCCATCTCCGACTAAGACTAAAGTGCGGGCTGGGATGAAAGTCGCGATTCCCTGAACTTTTTGGGATTGGCTGTCTAATTGAGTTTTGGCCTGGGGAGGTTCTAAGACGGAAGTTGTTTGATGCTTGGCAGCTTGTTTGATAAAGTTGATGGCTGGATGCAAATCGCGATCGGCTTTCTCAGTTGCTGGGTTTGTCTGGATTAACAGCCCAAAACTGGCTAAAGTTGTAGCGGTTTGGGACGAGTTTAGCAAATTTGCAGCCAGGTTTAAGATTTGGTCGATCGAACTTTCATCAGAAACTTCTCCTGGATACCAATTTCCCGAAAAATCTGGATTTTCATCGCCGTCATATTCTTGAAGTTCGGGTAAATCTACTTTTTGGCTGGATTCCCGCAACTGTCGGCTCAACATTCGGGAACTTTGGACGAGCAGGTAAGCTGGATAAAGTAGAATTTGGGTAGCGGTGAGAGTTGCTGCTTGAATTTGTCGCCAAGTGCGATCGCAATTATCGGCAACTTGGCGGGACTGTTTGGATATAAAATTTAATAGTCGGCTTTGGTATGGGCCGTAGTAACCGTCGGACATAAGTTTAATTATTGAATTCAGGTTTTAGATTAGCGCCGGAATGTCTGAATTTTGCAGTAAAATCAAAACTGGATATTAATCGCAGTTTCAAACCCTCTGAAACCTTTATTTCTTCGCGTCCTTTGCGTCTTCGCGGTTCGATACTGAGCCCAGATTCCTACGCAAGTCCTATTTTAGCTAAATATGAGCGTCGCTGTGCCACCTGCTAGCAATAATATTTCTGAAGTTGTAGAGAAGTTGCGCCGCCTCAGTCAAGTGGAGGTTCAGTCTGGTTGGAGGTACTGCGATGCTGACTCGGCTGCTGTCGGTTCGGTAGGTATTTCTAACAAGCAGGTTGTCGAACTTAACGAAAAAGGACATATTGCTTGGCCCTCTGGGAAGCAAGTTGTTTATTTAGGACAGAAATTTGTCATTCCTGACAATTTGCACGGCTATCCTCTAGCAGGTTTGCGTTTGCTGTTGAGTTTGACTTGGTGGGCGGAAGATGCGACTATTTTTGTCAACGGTGAGTTAGTTGGACAAGGTGATTTATTCGATTGTGCCGATCGAGTTTTGTTGAGTGCGTCGGTGAATCCGGGAGATGAATTTTTAGTTATTTTGCGGTTGGTAAGTCCTGGACACGATAACGGTGCTTTAGTGCGATCGATTTGTTTGTATGAAGCTGCGGACTCTACTTGTTTCGATCCGGGTTTTGTGGCGGACGAATTAGAGATTTTGCAAAGTGCGATCGCTCGAAATTTAGGAAACAAACATTCCCAAAATTTATCCATTGAAATTTTAGCAAGTCGCCCAATGTACGTCAAGGGAGAAAGGCTGCAATCTGGGATTGATTTGGCGGTTGGTTTGATTGATTGGTCTGCTTTGCCGAATCGCGCCAAGTTCGATCGATCTTTATCTGTATTGCGACACAATTTACTGGGATATCTGCGGGCTTTTTCTGGAGAGTTAGATGATTTAACCGCAGAGGGCGCAGAGGGCGCAGAGGGAGGATGTAGGCAGATACTTTCTCAGGTTTCAGAAAATCAGAACTCTACATCTATATATATAGGTGAAACTGCCGATATTCCTTCTTTTTCTGGAGAGTTAGATGATTTAACCGCAGAGGGCGCAGAGGGCGCAGAGGGAGGATGTAGGCAGATACTTTCTCAGGTTTCAGAAAATCAGAACTCTACATCTATATATATAGGTGAAACTGCCGATATTCCTTCTTTTTCTGGAGAGTTAGATGATTTAACCGCAGAGGGCGCAGAGGGCGCAGAGGGAGGATGTAGGCAGATACTTTCTCAGGTTTCAGAAAATCAGAACTCTACATCTATATATATAAATGAAACTGCCGATATAGCTTTTCTCAATCAAGTCATCCACTCACCAGTAAATCACCAATTCCCAATTACAAATTCCCAATTTAGACCTGACTCACTTGAAACTTGCCATACATCTATATATGGTAAAATCTATTTGGTTGGTCACGCTCATTTAGACTTAGCTTGGCTGTGGCCTGTCCCGGAAACTTGGGAAGCGGCGGAACGAACTTTTGAGTCGGTATTGAAATTGCAATCTGAGTTTCCCGATTTGATTTTCTGTCATTCAACTCCAGCGCTTTATGCTTGGATGGAAGAGCACCGCCCGGACTTATTTGCAGCAATTCAAAAACAGGTGGCGGCTGGTTGTTGGGAAGTTGTTGGTGGGATGTGGGTTGAACCGGATTTAAACTTGATTTCGGCTGAGTCAATGGTGCGGCAAGTTTTTTACGGACAGCGTTATGCGAAAGAAAAGTTTGGGGAGTTGATGCGGGTGGCTTGGCTACCGGATACTTTTGGTTTTGGGTGGCAATTACCTCAGATTTTGCGGCAAGGTGGAGTTGACTATTTTGTGACGCAGAAGTTGCGCTGGAATGATTCGACGCAATTTCCCCACGGTGCGTTTTGGTGGGAAGGGTTGGATGGTACTAAAATATTTAGCATGATGTCTGGTGCGATCGGCGAAAGTATAGAATCGGTTAAAATGGCAAGTCATGCTTTTGATTGGCAAGTTAAGACTGGTTTGCCAGATGCTCTTTGGTTGCCGGGAGTTGGCGACCACGGCGGCGGCCCGACTCGCGATATGCTAGAAGTGGCGAAACGCTGGAAATTGTCGCCTTTTTTCCCAAGGTTGGAGTTTGCCAAGGCTGTTGATTATTTGTCTTTGATTGAGAGTCAGTTTTTGCCGGAAGTTGCCGAGGTTGATTCTCTACCTGATGTTTCGCAGTCGCCAAGTCGGGAAAATTTACCAATTGCTGAAGTCGTTGAAACTTTGTCGGATGTCATATCTCCAAAATTACTCGAAAATTCGACAACTTTATCCGAAAGCCGAACTTCCAATCTCAAAAATCCCGCAAGTTTACCAATTGCTGAAGTCATCGAAACTTTGGCGGATATCATATCTCCAAACTTACTCGAAAATTCGACAACTTTACCCGAAAGTACAACTTCAACTCAAGAAACTCCCGCAAGTTTGCCAATTTCTGAAGTTGTAGAAACTTTATCGGATGTCGCAGCGGAAAATTCCGCAACTTTACCCGACAGCCTTAACTCCAATCTCAAAAATCCCGCAAGTTTGCCAATTTCTGAAGTTGTCGAAACTTTATCGGATGTCGCACATCCAAATTTACTAGAAAATTCCGCAACTTTACCCGACAGCCTTAACTCCAATCTCAAAAATCCCGCAAGTTTGCCAATTGCTGAAGTTGTAGAAACTTTATCGGATGTCGCAGCGGAAAATTCGACAAGTTCATCCGAAAGCCTCAACTCCAATCTCAAAACTCCCGCAAGTTTGCCAATTCCTGAAGTTGTCGAAACTTTGTCGGATGTCGCACCTCCAAAATTAGTCGAAAATTCCGCAACTTTACCCGAAAGCCTCAACTTCAATCTCAAAAATCCCGCAAGTTTGCCAATTCCTGAAGTTGTAGAAACTTTGTCGGATGTCGCACATCCAAAATTAGTCGAAAATTCCGCAACTTTACCCGACAGCCTTAACTCCAATCTCAAAAATCCCGCAAGTTTGCCAATTTCTGAAGTTGTAGAAACTTTATCGGATGTCGCAGCGGAAAATTCGACAAGTTCATCCGAAAGCCTCAACTCCAATCTCAAAAATCCCGCAAGTTTGCCAATTTCTGAAGTTGTCGAAACTTTATCAGGTGTCGCATCGGGACAATTACTAGAAAATTCCGCAACTTTACCCGACAGCCTTAACTCCAATCTCAAAACTCCCGCAAGTTTGCCAATTTCTGAAGTCGTCGAAACTTTGTCGGATGTCGCACCTCCAAAATTAGTCGAAAATTCCGCAACTTTACCCG
>NZ_JAAFKG010000013.1:104085-131988 GCF_013299185.1 Microcoleus sp. bin48.metabat.b7b8b9.023
GCAACTTTACCCGACAGCCTTAACTCCAATCTCAAAACTCCCGCAAGTTTGCCAATTTCTGAAGTCGTCGAAACTTTGTCGGATGTCGCACCTCCAAAATTAGTCGAAAATTCCGCAACTTTACCCGGAAGTGCAACTTCAACTCAGGAAAATCCCGCAAGTTTGCCAATTTCTGAAGTCGTCGAAACTTTGTCGGATGTCGCACCTCCAAAATTAGTCGAAAATTCCGCAACTTTACCCGGAAGTGCAACTTCAACTCAGGAAACTCCCGCAAGTTTGCCAATTCCTGAAGTCGTCGAAACTTTATCGGATGTCGCACCTCCAAAATTAGTCGAAAATTCCGCAACTTTACCCGGAAGTGCAACTTCAACTCAGGAAACTCCCGCAAGTTTGCCAATTCCTGAAGTTGTCGAAACTTTGTCGGATGTCGCACCTCCAAAATTAGTCGAAAATTCCGCAACTTTACCCGGAAGCCTCAACTCCAATCTCAAAACTCCCGCAAGTTTGCCAATTCCTGAAGTTGTCGAAACTTTGTCGGATGTCGCATCGGAAAATTCCGCAACTTTACCCGACAGCCTCAACTCCAATCTAAAAAATCCCGCAAGTTTGCCAATTCCTGAAGTTGTCGAAACTTTATCAGGTGTCGCATCGGGAAAATTACTCGAAAATTCGACAAGTTCATCCGAAAGTGAAACGAATTCGGCAGAAAACAAGGAAAATTTGCAACTTCGGAAAACAACCGAGAAGTTGTCCGGCTTGGCAGGTGATTTTTCCGGTAAAATGTCCGAATCAGAACCTAAATACCTTGATTTCCCAACCGAAATTCACCAAGAGAAATCCCAACTAAAAAATTCCCCCTCTCCCAATCTCCCCCTCTCCCCTTCTCTCCTTCTCCCAATCTGGAAAGACGAACTTTACTTAGAATTCCACCGGGGTTGTTACACGACTCGCGCTGACCAAAAACGCCAAAATCGCCGCTGCGAAGATTTGCTCTATCAAGCGGAGTTGTTGTCTTCGATCGCGACAATCTGCACTGGTGCGGTTTATCCGAAAGTTGAGTTAGAATCGGCTTGGAAACAGGTGTTGTTTAACCAGTTTCACGATATTTTGCCCGGTTCGGCGATCGCCCAGGTCTACACTGATGCTAATCTAGCCTTTGCTCGGGTCGATCGCACTTGTCGCCACATCCTGCTAAAATCCTTGGATGCGATCGCTGCTCAAATTTCTCTGCCTTCTCCTCCGCAGCCGGACGCTCAACCGATTTTTGTTTTCAATTCTCTCAATTGGTCGCGCTCTGAAGTTGTCGCCCTAACTCTTCCCGATTCCCCCGATTGGGCTTGGCAAATTTATGACTTATCGGGACAACGGTTGACTTCGCAGATTGTTAAGGGCGATCGACTCCCACCGCAATCTCAATCTACACTGTTATTTTCGGCAGAGTCTGTTCCGGCGATCGGCTACCGCGTTTTTTGGCTCTGTCGTCAAGATGCTCAAACAGTCGATCGTCCGTCAGCAAGCTCAGCCACCGAAAAAAAGACAGATTTATCGAAACTTACATACGGTATAGCACAAAAAAACACGCCTTGTCAAGAAACGCATTTTCCAGCCCCAGAAATGGTGTTAGAAAATGAGCTTATTCGGGCAACAGTAGACGCAGAAACTGGTAATTTATCCAGCATTTGGGATAAAGCAAATAATAGAGAAGTCCTGAATGCAGTCGGAGGCAATCAACTGCAAGCCTTTCAAGACAGCGGCCAATATTGGGATGCTTGGAACATCGATCCGAATTACCAAAAACATCCATTACCCGCCCCGATACTCAAACAGATTTCTTGGGTAGACCGGGGAGAAGTACGGCAGAGTTTGCGCGTAGTTATGCAAATTGGTAAATCCGAGTTTCGCCAAGATTATATAGTAGAAGTAGGTTCCCCAGTGCTGAAAATAAAGACAGTCGTAGATTGGCAAGAAACTCACGTTTTAGTCAAAACAGCCTTTGGGTTAAATGTCGCAGCAGATTTTGCAACTTGCGAAATTCCCGGCGGCGCGATCGCACGCACGACCAAGCCGCAGACACCGGCAGAAAAAGCCAAATGGGAAGTACCGATTTTCCGCTGGACTGATATCAGCAACGACGGTTTTGGAGTCAGTTTGCTCAACGATTGTAAATACGGTTGCGACATTCAACCAAATCAAATTCGACTGACTTTGCTCAGAAGTTCGACTTGGCCGGATGAAGCAGCAGATGTTGGAGTTTCCCAATTTACTTGTGCCGTCTATCCCCACGCTGGAAATTGGCAAGAAGCCGACACTGTTCGGCGCGGCTGCGAGTTGAATATGCCGCTGTTAGTAAAGGTGTTGTCGCCGTTGCAGGAAAATCGCGATCGGACTCTGCCACCCGTTGGCAAGTTCTTGGATTTGTCCGCCGAAAATTTAGTGTTGATGGCTTTCAAACAGTCGGAAGATGATGCGAATGTCTGGATTTTTCGGTGTTGCGAATCCGAGGGGAAACAGGCTGTGTTAGCATTGGATGGCGATTTGGGATTGGAGATTTTAGAGTCAGTCGATTTGCTGGAAAGACCTGCAATTTTGTCTGAAAAGTTGCCTCTATCGGAAAGTTTTAAGATAGAACCTTGGAAAATTGCTAGTTTTGCTGTTGTAACGAACCGCGAAGGCGCGAAGGACACGAAGGAAGAGGGGGAAGGGAGGAAGGAATAATCTCAAAACCTAAGATATTAGACTTCTTGCATCAATCATTCAATTATACAGGAACCGCAGATGTCAAGCAGATAAACACAGGTAAACGCAGATGATTTTTTAAGATAATTTGCAACTTTTGCAATCTTGTCTATTGCCGATCGCCTTTCAGCTAACGGGCGCGGGAATCCCTCGCGCGATATCGTTTACAGATAGGTGTCGATCGCCCGCCAAGCAGTTTTGAGGTCTCCTACTCCCCAAAGCTACGGCAAAAGCTGACCCAACAATTGCGATCGCCGCCCGGTTCATCCGCAGCCAGGGCAAATATCCCCAGCCGAAACCTAAGTAAGTCAGTCCCAACAGTAGATATTTGAATGTTATCATAGATACGTGACATACCCGACACTCATTATTGTAAACAAATAGAGTGCGGGCTTCCTCTTTCAACGGGAGAGCCTCGACGCGAGCAATCTCTAAGCTGGTCTTATCCTCCCTCCGTAGGTTTTACTCACCCGAAGGTGGTCCTAACTAGCAAGATAATTACTTATCTTCGAGGCAGACTCCCTGTGTCCCAAGGAGTAGAATTGTTGATTTTTTCACCCATCCATCAGCTCTTTTACGGCAAGAAAGGGATCTTGGGGCTACCAGTCAGAAACTGATAGGTGGTGTCTAGCATTTATACAACGGAAAGTTCGCCCACCACGGCTACTCTTATCATCCCCGCTTATTTCGATTCTATCATGGATTCGCTATCGCTCAATTTGCTTGCTGCTCGTTTTCATCCCGTCACTCATCCTGTAAACGGATAGAGTGCGGGACTTCCCACTCGTATTAGTTAAAACAATTGATTGCCAATTTTTTCCATTGTCGGGGATACTACAAGTACACAGGGGGTAATTGCTGTTTTAACTGCTGACACGGCAACGCCACAGGAAATATCTCCCGCACGCAGACGGTCTAGCAACTACTGCAACCGCTAAGAGGGTTAAGATGTTCTTAATTGCCGAAACCCTTGTGGTTGATTGCAATGAAAGGTCTTCCCTCGAACGTCTTCCGTCTTCCTTCGGTCAACTGTCAACCGTCAACCGTCAACTGTCAACTCTTCCTTCTTCCTTCTTCCTTCTTCCTTCTTCCTTCTTCCTTCTTCTTTCGGTCAACTGCCAACTGCCAACTGCCAACTGCCAACTGCCAACTGCCAACTGCCAACTGCCAACTCTTATTTCTATACAAACACAGGGGTTGCATCGGAAGCGAAAACCAGCGTGCTGGACAAGCTGTAATTTTGTTACAAATTGTAACTTTTTCAAATAACAGGTTAAATTTAGTTTCACAAGAAAGTTAAATTCCAGAAAGTAAAATTAATTACAGTCGAGTTAAGCTAAAAGTGTTTGCTAAAAAAAATCATTCAAGCAACCCAGAAACCAACAATTCTCACTTGACAGGTACGGGGGACGATCTCGCGGCCACGAAAGTTTCGTCCACCAAACAACAAGTCGAACAGGATTGGTATCGAACTGTCTACGATAATTTTCCGGGCATTTACTTCGTCCTAGACGCTTTGGGAAGAGTTTTTTCCCTCAATCAATTCGGCGAATCTCGCCTCGCCTACAGGTCGCAGGAATTAATTTGTCATTCAATTTTTAACATATTTTACTGCCAAGATCAAGGGAAAATGCAGTCAGAATTTGCGAGATTGGTTCACCCGACAAAAGGTACGTCAAATCCAAAAGTCGCCTGTTGGGAAGGCTGTTTGACTCGCAAAGACGGCAAAATTATGTGGGTAAAAGCAACGGCGCGCGCTTTGCCTGCGGTAGAATGGAAAATAGACGAAAATACCGATAGTCACTCAGTTGCCAATTTCCAACGGCCGGTGGTACTGTTAGTTTGCGAAGAAATTAAGGCCGCTGCGCCGGTAGCACCGCCGCCAAATTCTCAGGACAATTGGCGCCGTTCAACTTTGGCTATCGCAAAATTAGCCAAAAGTCAACTTAAAGAACGCAACAATATAGAAGAATTCATCCGCGAAGTCACGGAAACCGCTGTCAGTATTGTCAACTGCGATCGAGCCAGTATTTGGCTGTACGGGGAAGACAAAACCCAGCTTCACTGTATCGACTTTTACGAACAAAATACCAAACTCCATTCCGTACAAATAATTATCACAGCGGCCGACTGTCCGGCGTATTTTCAAGCCTTAAAATCCGTAAATGCGATCGCAACGGTGGCAGCCGAAAATGACCCGAGAACGCGAGAACTGGCAAGTCTTTATTTTGCAGATCGGGGTACGACTGCCCTGTTGAATGTACCGATTTTGCTGGCAGGTCAAATGGCTGGAATAGTCAGCGCTGAACGCCGGGGTTCCAGCATCCAGTGGACGGAAGAAGAACACGAATTAACTACAATCTTAGCAGAATTTGTATCGTCAAGTTTGTCGGCTAGCGAAAGCTTTAAATTAGAAGCTATGCGGCGCGAACAGCAGCAAAATATGCTGAGTCAATACTACGACCAACTCGAAGAAAGAGTAGAAAGACGCACGGCAGAACTCAAAAAAGCTAACAAAAAACTGGAACAAGAAATAATTAAAAGAAAACAAGTAGAAGCAGAAATGCGCCGCCAGCACCAAGAACAGCAAATTATTTTTGATTCGGTGCCGGCGATGATTTGGTACAAAGATACGGACAGCCGCTTGTTGCGAATTAATCAAGCCGCCGCTGCATCGAGAGGTTTGCCCGCAAATCAACTAGAAGGCAAATCTTTTTATGAAATCTATCCAGACGAAGCAGAACAATATTATTTAGAAGATTTAGAAGTTATCAATTCTGGCGTTCCGAAACTGGGAAAAGTCCAACTGCTGCCAACTGCCACGGGTCACAAATGCTGGGTGCGGACAGATACAATACCCTACCGCGACGAATCAGGTCTAGTGGCTGGCGTTATCGTGTTTGCAGTAGATATTACAGATTTAATTAGAGTCGAAAGAGAACTCCGAGAAAATCGCGCTCGCCTTACTGAAAAAGTTGAGAAACGCACTGCTATGTATCGGCAGGCAATGGCCGCCCTGTATTCTGCAAATACGCAAATGCAACAGCTAATTAACAACAGCTATGCCGGGGATCGTGGTAGCAGCACAGCAGCACAATTGCTCGAATGCGAAGCTTATTTTGAAGCAGTTGCCGTGGCTGACCGCGACACAATTTTGAGCGTCAGCAGGGATTTTGCCGAACTGTTTGGTTACGAACCTGCGGAAATGGTGGGAATGAGTTTGCTGGAACTGCTGTCGCCAAAATCTTACAAAATGGCGCCACAAATGATTTCTGCACCCAGCAATACAGTCTGCGAAACGATTTTTCTCAGGCGGGATGGGACTGCTTTTCCTGCTGACGTGCGTAGCAAATTTGTAGTTTGCGAAGGTCGTTTGGTGCAGGTTAAAGCAGTGCGAAATCTCACGGAACGCAAATTAATGGCAGCAGAATTAGAACGATCGCGCTCTTTGTTGCACGCTACTATGGAAGCAACGGCAGACGGTATTCTCGCTGTTACTAACGCCGGAGAATTGATTAGTTTTAATGAAAAGTTAGTTCAAATGTGGGGTATCCACGAAGAAGTTAGAAACTCACTGGATAGAACGGTGCGGCTGACGTTTCTCACTAAGCAAGTTAAAGATCCGAGGGATTTTTTACAGAGAGTTAGAGAAATTTATAGCGATGCCGAGTCCGAAGGCTGCGATATTCTCGATTTTAAAGACGGCCGGACTTTTGAGCGCTACACGCAGCCGATTCGAGTCGGACAAAATATTATTGGCAGGGTGTGGCGCTTCCGCGATATTACTTCTCGCGAAAAGGTGACGGCAATGTTGGGGGATTCTCAACGGCGCTTTCGGGCAATTTTTGATTCTTCTTTCCAATTTGTTAGCTTGCTAAAACCGGATGGCATTTTGCTGGAATCTAACCAAACTTCTCTAGATTTCGCGGGAATTAAGCTGCGGGATGTGGCAAATCGACCGTTTTGGCAGGGGCCTTGGTGGGGGGGTTCTCCGGAAGTTCGGGAACAGTTGCAAGAGGCGATTTCTCGATCGGCAAAAGGTGAATTTGTCCGCTATGAAGTGGAGGTTCAAGGGGTAAACCGCACGGCAACTATCGATTTTTCTCTCAAACCGGTGGCAGACGAAACTGGTAAAATTGTCTTGCTGCTGCCGGAAGGTCGAGATATTACTGAAAGCAAGCAGGTGCAAGTGGCTCTGCGCCAGCAAGTTGAGCGGGAACGCCTGATCGCCGAAATTCAATCTCGCATCCGTTCTTCTCTGGATCTCAAAGATATTCTTAAGACTACAGTAGCGGAAGTGCGGGAGTTTTTGGCCACGGATCGGGTGATTATTTTCCGCTTCCGACCAGATTGGAACGGGGATGTGGTGGTGGAGTCGGTGGGCGCAGGATGGATGCCGCTGATGGGGATGGCGATCGAGGATTGCTGTTTTGCTAATACTTATGTGGGACAGTATTTAAAGGGCAGAATTCGCGCTGTAGAAAACATTCAGGCTTCTAATTTTGCCGAGTGCCACGTCAATTTTTTGGCCGAGTGTCAGGTGAAGGCGAATTTGGTGGTGCCCATCGTGCAGCAGGGAATCGAACACCGCGACGGCAATCCTACTTGTCAAGTGCCGAAGTTGTGGGGTTTGTTGATTGCTCACCACTGTTCGGCGCCCCGCGAGTGGCAGCCGTTTGATATGGATTTGCTGAGTGAGTTGGCGACTCAAGTGGCGATCGCGATCGAACAATCTTTACTTTACCAGCAGTTAGCTGCTGCTAACCAGCGGTTGGACGGGTTGGCGAATTTGGACAGTCTGACTCAGCTAGCTAACCGCCGCCGGTTTGACGAGGTGATTAATCGGGAATGGGAACAGTCGAGCACTGCCGAACCCCTATCTTTGATTATGTGCGACATTGACTGTTTTAAACTTTATAACGACAATTACGGCCACCAAGCTGGGGATGCTTGTTTGCAACAAGTCGCGCGGGCGATCGGGGATGCTTGCGCTAACGCACCCGCAGAACGCCTTTATTTGGCTGCTAGGTACGGTGGCGAGGAATTTGGGGTAATTTTGCCAAATACGGATATCGCCGCTGCACAGGCTTTTGCTGAGGGAATCCGCAGGCGCGTCAAAGCTTTGGCAATTCCCCACCTCAAGTCTGTTGTCACCGATTGTGTGACTCTCAGCATGGGGGTGGCGACGATTGCTGAAGGTCAAAATTCGCCGAAGATGCTGATTGAGGCTGCTGATAAGGCGCTGTATCGGGCTAAGTCAGGCGGGCGCGATCGAGTTGGCCGTTGACAGTTGTCAGTTGTCAGTTGACGGTTGACAGTTGTCATATCAAATCCGGTAGCATTGGAATTATTAATCTTTCTATTCTCTCTCTGTGTCCTCTGCGCCCTCTGCGGTTAAATAATTCCGATCCAACCGGAAACGATATCAGTAGTCAGTAGTCAGTAGTCATCAGCGTACCAAAAAAAACGATCGCGCCAACCGGCATAAGGTTAGGGCGATCGCGGTACTATGAATCAGCATTTATCTATCAGACTCGGTGCGGATTTTTTACGCATTTTCACAGATTTTGTTACAAAACTTTACTGTTGCGTAAAAATATCCAGAAATCGCTTTTCTCTACCTGCTATCAAGGTGTTTGTAGTGAGGACTTTAGTCCTCAGATTTTAGAAGGACTAAAGTCCTCACTACAAACCAAATTCCCATTCTATTTAGCTAACAGTTTTTGAAACACTTCATACATATCTTGGGCTAACTGTTGAGGATTCCACAAAGGCGCGAGATGTTCCGGCTGCTTAGACTTAATTAAATGCTCTTTCACCGCATTTCTCAAACCAGCATCGCGCCCAAACTTAACTCCCCACTGCGTGTATTCCTCCCAAGTCCAAGCCGCACCCACATCTAGATTTGCACTTTTGAGAAAAGCATAACCCATTCGGGAAAGATATTGGTCGCCGGATCTCGTTACTACTGGCAAATTCGCCCACAAAGCCTCTAAATTGTGAGTCCCGCCGTTGTAAGGATAGGAATCTAACAACACGTCGGCTACATAATAAATAGCACGATGTTCTTCTTCACTTCGGGTTTGACCGATAAACTTAATCCGTTCAAAATCTACTCCCTGAATATCGCATTCTTCGCGGTATGTGCTATGAATTATATCCGGATCGCCTTGACCTTTGCGAATCAACATACTATCTGGTACTTGTTTAAGTATTCTAACTTGAGCTTGCACCATTTCAGGATTAGTTTTTCGACCCGGAGCGACACAGAGATAAGCCATTTGATCCAAGCCAATCCCGAGGGCATTTCTAATCGCCTCTCGATTCACAGGAATGCTTTGCAGTTCGCCAATTGCTACCGAACAATTAGGCAATCTCACTAACTGTTCTAAGTAATTTTTGTCAACGCCTGGGGGGTGAGTGTGTTCGTCGCAGAGAAAGTAATGATTGTCCGAAATATAGGGCGCGTCGAATCCCAGCCAAGAAACGCAAATCCCCGCCGGATATTGGTACAATACTTCGACATTTGTCGGTACTGTCATGGAGTCTAAGTCTATTAAAACATCCAAATCGTCTTGGACTACTTCGGCGAAGATTTCGCCACCGTCAGCAAAACCGTTGGGATATTTTTTCGGCCAGTAAAACTTGCCGGCCATTTCTTCAAACCGCTGTGTAACTTCGTCTCGGTTGAGTTTACCTGTAACGTAAAGATGAACGTGGGGAGTGATGCGGCTTAATTCGCGGATTAAGGCTTCGCTACACCAACCTACGGAGTGGCGGCGGAAGTGTTTGGAAAGGAAACCGATTTTTAATGGGTGTTGTTTAGTTAAATATTTTGCGGATTTGATTCTGTTGCCTTGCTGTCGCTGCGGGACGGCTTTTTGGTAGTATTCTTTGGCAATTAGTCGGTAAAAACTGGCATTTTTTTCGCGGTTGTCTCGGAGGTGGGAAACTGCAAACAGGAAGATTTCGTAAAGCAGTTTGAGTTCGATAACGCTAAAGGTTTCGACTTTTTCGTAGCAGAGTTGTTCGATTTCTTCGAGTTTCTGAATTGCCTGTTTGCTGACTCCTGATTGGAGGTAGGAAAAGACGTAGGCTGTGGCTGACATGACTGGGGCATTTTCACCGCAGAATTCGCAGTATTTGTCGGCGACGCTGCGGGCTCTGGCGAGGTTGGTGGAGTGGCTGAGCAAGTCGCACAGTTGTTGGTGGGCTTCGCTGTATTTGGGGTTGCATTCGATCGCCTTTTCAAAATATGCGATCGCCTCCAACGGCTTATCTTGCTTCTGAATGTGTCCCATCCGGCAGTAAACCTCTGCCCAATCCGGTTTTAAGGCTAAAGCTTGCTGATAGCTGGTTAATGCTTCTTCCAGCTTGCCCTGCATGGACAAACAACTGCCGATGTTTGCGTGAACTTCCGGCCAATCCGGCTTAATTTTTAGAGTATTTTGATAATTGGCAATCGCTGCTTCGTAGTTGTATTGCTGCATGAAAGAGTTGGCTAAATTGAAGTGCAGCACTTCTAATTCGGGTTTTAAAGCAACAGCTTGCTGGTATGCAATGATGGCAGCATCGAAATTTCCTTGCTGCGATCGCGCGCTGGCGATGTTACCATAGGCCTCTGCCCAATCTGGTTTAATGGCGATCGCCTTTTGGTAGCTTTCGATGGCTTCGTCGCGCTTACCTTGACTAAACAGTCGGTTTCCCAGGTTGAAGTGGAAGTCGGCGCCGACAAGCTGCGGGTTGAGCTCGGATGTTCTCTGAAAACAGGCGATCGCACCGTCGATGTTGCCGTGTTTGTGATATACTTTGCCTAAATTCCAGTGAGCGCCCGCTAAATCTGGACTCAGGGCAATGGCTTGTTGGTAATGGGCGATCGCCTCTTCCAAACGATCCATTTTGAAATACATACTGCCGATATTGGCGCGCACTTCCGCAAAATTTGGCTGCAATTCCAAAGCTTGAGAATACGATCGAATCGCAGCTTCCATTTTACCCACCGCTTGCAAAGCATTGCCTAAAGTTACGTAAGCATGGGTGTAATCAGGTCGAATTTTGATAGCTTGGTGGCACGCTGCGATCGCCTCTTGAATTTTACCCTTAACTAAAAAGTTTTCTGCCAGTTTTTTGTACTGTTCTACTTCTTGAAAATTAGCAACTTGTGCGATATCTGGAACATTCAGCGAGGTAACTTGTTCGGAAACTTCAGCAGGGTTAGTAAACGGAGTATTTAAATTTTCAGGATTGGGCGCTGGCGGCAAATTGATACTCGAAGGCTGCAATCCATAGCCTTCATCTTTGCTGACAGATACTGGTTGTTGTTCGTCAGATTCTGTTTCTAATGCGAGAAATTTGCTATCGGTAGTTTCTTGCTGTTTTTGCGCGGTTAAACTGGATATTTTATCTGCCGCGCTGGCATTTTCCGGTTGCAGTAGCAGCACTTTTTGGCAGCAAGCAATTGCCCCATCTAACTTTCCTTGCTGCTGCAAAACGCCAGCCAGCATCAAATTCACCGAGCACAAACCGGGATTAATAGCAAGAGCTTGTTCGTAAGCCTTTGCCGCCTGTTCTAATTGCCCTAACTTGTAATACATACTGCCGAGATTCGCACTAGCTTCTGCTAAATTCGGCTGAAGTTGTAAAGCTTGCAAATAAGCTTTAATTGCCATTTCTAGCTGGTTTTGGCCGTGCAGGGCATTGCCCGCTGTCAGGTAAGCGGGAGCAAAATTCGGTTGGAATTTGATAGCGAGGTTGCATTGCGCGATCGCGCGATCGAATTCTCCTTGCAAAACATAAACTTCCGCCAACTTTTTATGAACTTCCGCATCTTTAGGATCCAACTCTAAAGCTTTCTGATAATTCTCGATGGCGCCACCGAGAACTCCTCTATCTTTCAGGAGATTTCCCTTGACAAAATATGTTTGAGCTGATTCTAAATCCACCAAAAACTCTTGGATCATTTGCTCTGCCACTCTTAAAGGTTTTACACTAATACTATTCAACCATTCTACCCACTCTCGGGCTCGCACAGACCAAGTACACCCTCGATTGATATATTCTACCTGCTGTCTCAGATAAGTTTCAGCAGTAGCACTGCCCGCCCCCGTACAATCTTTTAAAACTTCGACTGTCGCATCTAAAAACCGCCTTGTATATCCCTCCCAATCCGGTGTACCTGCACGCTTCCAATTAATGACCGATGTCAAATTTTTTACCCCTGACATGGAAACTAGACGCGCAAATCCAGCCGTTGTTTCCGGCAAAGCTGCCAATTCACTCGTCACAATGCGGCAACCGCTGGCCATCGCCTCCATCACCGCAATAGATGACGTTTCCAGATAGCTATTCGGGTAAGCTAAAACCGCGACAGAACGCAGTTGCCGGACGAGTTCGGGTTGCGGTACAGAACCGACATACTCGACACCTTCTATTTCCTGACACTCTTCGTAAAGTCCATCGAAACAAAGCTGATTATCATTGTCGTCTATTTGGTGTACTTTCATGCTAGAAAATACTTTTAATCTGGTTCCGGGGACAGCTTGACGAATTTCGGGAAAAACTTTTAATAAAATATCCAGTCCGCGAAATGGAGTGCTAGTGTAAGCTAGAATGGGCGGTCGAGATTTTTGAGATTGGATCGAAAGATTATCGGCAAAAATGTTCGCAAAACAAGGTGCGATCGCATTTCTTAAAACACAACTGCGATTGGAGTCAATCCCAAAACGAGTGTGAAATTGCTGGCGCTGCCACTCGCTGACAAAAACCAAAGCATCACAAGCATTAATTTCTCGCTCATTCTTGAAATCTTGGAGAAATACAAAGCCAGGTTCGTTATGAATCCACAAAATCAATTTAGTGTGCGCGCCCAAAAAAGGCTTAATTTCCAGTGCCTTACCAACTATATTGACTACAACCAAAAAATCTAGCGATCGCAATAATTCCAAATTAGCACTGTCCGCCACCCGCAGCCTGCAATCAACCCCGCGCGACATCCCCGGTTCCGAAGTATTGTTGAGTAGAAATACCTCATTTCCCACGGCAGCCAACGCCTCAGCTAAATAACAAATAGCCGACTGAGTGCCGCCCAAAGGTTCGCGGTAAGGAGTTTCAATATTGTAATCCCAAGTATAGGTATCGAGAAATCCGATTTTCATTGTGGCAATTATCCGCCGATTTGTGAACTGTATTTTTTATTGAACCGCAGAGGGCGCAGAGGACACAGAGAAGAAAGAGAGAAGTTTCCAATTAAAATAATTTGCAACTTCCCTCTCTTATCCTTCTGATTCCTCTCTGCGTTCTCTGCGTTCTCTGCGGTCAAATAAATCTATATTTCCCATTTCATTGTGGCAATTATCCGCCGATTTGTGAACTGTATTTTTTTATTGAACCGCAGAGGGCGCAGAGGACACAGAGAAGAAAGAGAGAAGTTTCCAATTAAAATAATTTGCAACTTCCCTCTCTTATCCTTCTGATTCCTCTCTGCGTTCTCTGCGTTCTCTGTGGTTAAAAAAAAATCTATATTTCCCATTTCATTGTGGCAATTATCCGCCGATTTGTGAACTGTATTTTTTTATTTCACCGCAGAGGGCGCAGAGTACACAGAGAAGAAAGAGAGAAGTTCCCAATTAAAATAATTTGCAACTTCCCTCTCTTATCCTTATGATTCCTCTCTGCGTTCTCTGCGGTTAAAAAAATCCATAATCAATGGTATAATCTTAAAATTATTGAGGATTACCGAACATGACGACAGAACAAGACCCCGTAAAATTGATGAAACAGCAAGTTGGCTTTGCTGCTGCCGATCGCGTAAAATCTGGTATGATTGTCGGACTCGGCACGGGGTCAACTACAGCTTATACTATTCAAGCGTTGGGCGATCGCATAAAATCCGGCGAACTCAAAGATATCAAAGGAGTTCCCACATCCTTTCAATCAGAAGTATTAGCCAAACAGTACGGAGTACCGCTGGCAACCCTCGACGAAGTTGACAGAATTGACGTAGCCATTGACGGCGCTGACGAAGTAGATCCGCACCTCAACTTAATTAAAGGTGGTGGCGCCGCCCACACCCGCGAAAAAGTAGTCGATTGTCTTGCTGCTCAGTTTATTGTAGTAGTTGACAGTTCCAAAATGGTAGATAAATTGGGTTCGACTTTTCGCGTCCCCATCGAAGTTATACCGATGGCAATTACCCCCGTTACTCGCGCCATTGAAAAATTGGGTGGCAAACCAGAACTCCGCATGGGAATCAGAAAAGCAGGCCCGGTAATTACCGACCAAGGTAATATGGTAATTGACGTTCAATTTGATAACATTGACAATCCTGCGGAATTAGAAAAGACTTTGAACAACATTCCCGGCGTGTTAGAAAATGGCTTGTTTGTCAACTGTACTGATTTAGTTTTGGTTGGCGAAATCAAGGACGGCAAACCCGCAGTCCGCGAGATTTCTAAATAGTTATTGTAGGGTGCGTCAGGGTCGTTCGTAGTGCGGACTTTAGTCCGCAACATAAGAGCGGACTAAAGTCCGCACTACGAACGGTTTTTGTTATGGTAATCAATAGGGAACGATCTTACCAATTTCCAATTCCCACGTCACTCACTTTAAAATTGCTATAATAATATAAATTCGTATCTCTATTTTGATCGTGCAATATCGCAGATTCGGCCGCACAGAATTATCCATGCCCGTCTTTTCCTGCGGCGGCATGAGATATCACCACAAATGGCAAGATGTACCAGCAAATGAAATTCCACCAGACAATCAACAAAATCTAGAATCGACAATTCGCTACTCAATCGAATGCGGCATCAATCACATAGAAACTGCTCGCGGTTACGGCACTTCAGAGATGCAGTTGGGGTGGATTTTCCCGAAGTTTCCCCGCGAAAACTTGATAGTTCAAACGAAAGTTTGTCCTCAAGCCAACTCCGAGGCATTTCGCGAAGAATTTGATAAATCCTTAGCTTATTTACAGCTAGAATATGTCGATTTATTTTCCATACACGGCATTAATACCTGGGAATTGCTAGAGGATTCTATGCGCCCGGGCGGCTGCTTGGATGTGGCAAAAAAATTGCAAGCAGAAGGCAAAGTTCGGTTTATTGGTTTTTCGACTCACGGCCCTACGGATGTGATTGTCAAAACCATTGCAACCAATCAATTCGATTATCTGAACTTGCACTGGTATTACATCAATCAAAATAATTGGCCCGCAATTGAAGCTGCCAAACGTCACGACATGGGCGTTTTTATTATCAGTCCTTCCGACAAAGGCGGTCAACTTTACAACCCGCCGCAAAAGTTGGTAGATTTGTGCTATCCACTGAGTCCGATGGTGTTTAATGATTTGTTTTGTTTGTCACACCCGCAAGTACACACTTTGAGTTTGGGTGCAGCCAAACCTGAAGATTTTAACGAGCATCTAAAAGCTGTAGAATTGTTAGATAAAGCTGATGAAATTTTGCCGCCGATATTAGCAAGGTTGGAAAATGCAGCAATTGATAAATTAGGAGAAGATTGGTTTAAAACTTGGGATGTCGGTTTACCAACTATCGAAAATACTCCCGGAGAGGTTAATATTAGAGTGATTTTGTGGCTGTGGAATTTGGCGAATGCTTACGGTGCGATCGACTATTGCAAGATGCGCTACAACCTTTTAGGTAACGCCAGTCACTGGTTTCCGGGCCAAAAAGCAAATCGCCTCAACGAATTAGACTTGCGCCGCTGTCTCGCCCACAGCCCCCACGCTGCCACAATTCCTAGTATATTGCAAAAAGCCGATCGACTTTTTGGAGGCGAAGCCGTGCAGCGCTTATCCCAAGAATAATCGAAAAAACCCGGTTTCGAGACGGAAACCGGGTTTGTGAGCCGGAACACGTGAGACTTATGTACACGTACCTCCTTAGCCTATACTTGAGGTGCTCTCACCAACATCACCCATCCGTCTCATCCTTTCGGGCGATAAGTTATTAGTTATTGGTTATTGGTTATTGGTTATTGGTTATTGGTTATTAGTTATTGGTTATTAAGAAGGAAGAAGGAAGAAGGAAGAACATATACACAGCAAGCTTGAGCGCGAGTTGTATTTTAAGTTTAATTAGATATACAGCGGTTCTCAAAAAAGTCAAGTATGCCCTATGCCCTATGCCCTATGCCCCATGCCCCATGCCCTATTCCCTATTCCCCATGCCCCATGCCCCATGCCCCATCCCTCCGCTTCGCTTCGCCCATAACTACCTCATCTTTCTAAAAAAGGCTATATAATTTTTTCCCAAACTTTCTCCCCTTTTGCTTTAATCTGAGATAAAACAGTTAATAATTCACTTAGGGATCTTTTATGACACTCCAACGCCGAGATTTCTTGTATTTGCTAACAGCCACCGTCGGAGCTATTACCGCAGGTGCTTGCCAAGCGTCAGGCAATAGTGTAGCGCAAGCAAGTCCATCCCCAGAAAGCCCAAAAATAGCCCAAACTCCCGGGCCTTTTACACTACCGCCTCTGCCTTACGAATACAACGCTTTAGAACCGCACATCGACGCGCGGACAATGCAATTTCACCACGACAAACACCACGCAGCTTACGTTAAAAACCTCAACGATGCTGTCAATAAATACCCGAATCTTAAAAACGTGAGTGTTGAAAATATGCTCAAAGATTTGAGCAAAGTGCCGGAAGATATTCGCACAACTGTACGCAATAATGGCGGCGGACACCTCAATCACACTATGTTTTGGGAAATCATGAGTCCCAAAGGCGGCGGCGAACCCACAGGAGCAATTGCCACAGCAATTAAGCAAAATTTCGGCAGTGTTGAGGATTTTAAAGCCAAGTTCAACGAGGCTGGTACTAAGCGTTTTGGCAGTGGCTGGGTGTGGCTAGTTCGCAATAAAGCTGGCAAGCTTGAGATTACAACTACTGGCAATCAAGACAGTCCTTTCAGTGATGGCAACTATCCCATTATGGGTAATGATGTTTGGGAACACGCTTATTATCTCAAATACCAAAACCTGCGTGCAGACTACTTAAAAGCGTGGTGGAACGTGGTTAATTGGGCGGAAATTAACAAACGCTACGAAAAGGCGATCGGTTAGTTTAACAAAGATACAGTGGCGGTTGTTTCAACCGCTATTGTATCTAAAATGGCTTCCGCTAGCGAATCGGGCGATCGAACTGCTGTACAGTTTTCCGCAAGTAAACGCAGTGGCGCGCGCCCTGACTCGCAGGCGTGGTGAATGATTCGACTGACTCAAGCGTACCGCCCAAACGCTCGATCGCACTTTGCAACTCTTCCTCTTCCTCTACCGTCCAATTTCCCCGGTAAAGTACCGCCAAACCGCCGTTTTTCAGGAAAGGTAGCGCGTATTTAGCGCACAGAGAAGCTGCTCCCACTGCCCTAAGAAATGCGATATCGTAAGCTTGTCTGTGCTGCGGTTGTCGGGCAATTTCATCGGATCTGCCTAGCAAAGTCGTAGCATTTTTTATCCCTAAAGACGGCAAAACCGTTTCCAAGAAAGTAATTTTCTTGCGAGTTGAATCCAGGAGAGTGACTGATAAATCCGGTAGGGCGATCGCAATCGGCAAACCCGGAAAACCCGCACCAGTCCCGATATCGATCGCTTTAAACGGCGACTCAGCGGGAAAATCGTTATTTTCCGCCGAATTGCGATTAACCGGCAGCAATCTCGCAATTCCCCGCAGAGAATCCCACAAATGTTTTTCCCAAAACTCGACTGGTTCAGTAATTCGAGTTAAATTCAAGGAACGATTGCCTTCAACAATTAACTCATAAAGCCGCTGAAATTGTTGCTGCTGCGACTCATCGGGCTCCCAATTCAGCGTTTTTTGCCACAATTCATTCATTTGGGGTAACATCATAATTTCTGTCTGGTTCATCTTCTAATAACCATCGAAAGAACTAATGACAAAGTTTGCGACTTCTTAACCTCGCACAACTGTCAACTGTCAACTAAGAGGGCGGGCCCGCACCATCCACCGCCCCTACAAACTGCCTACTGACTTACACAACTTGCTTCCTTAGCCTCTAACTTCGCGCGATCGACCTCCTGCAAATCCCCGTGGTCTAACGTCCAAAACTTATCAGCAACGCTCAATAAATCGCTAGCATCGTGAGTAACAATCAACAAAGTCCAGTGATTTTTTAACTTACCCAACAAGCTTACCAACTGTCGGCGCATCGACCAATCCAAACCCGCCGTCGGTTCGTCCAAAAGTAGCAAATGCGGCTGGCGAATTAGCTGCACCGCCAGGGCCACCCGGCGCTGTTGTCCGCCACTTAAAGCGTGGGGAGAAGCGCGCAGCGGCAAATGTGCCAACCCAACTTCTTTCATCGCTGAGTGAATTTGTTCTTGTCCCAATTCGGGATGTCCCAGTCGCAATTCTTCTAAAATTGTCCCCCCACAAAAATGTCTTTCAGGAAACTGGAACACTAAACCTCCTAACTGTTGCAAGTGTTCCGGTGTTAATTCTTGTTCGCGCCAGCGGATGTCGCCGCTAGTTTTTTCTGCTAAACCTGCTAAGATTTCTAAGAGCGTACTTTTGCCAGAACCGCTGCGGCCGACTATCAGCCCCATTTGCTGCGATGGCAGTTCTAAGTTGATGTTTTTCAAAATAGCATTCGGACAGGCTGTAGGATGATAGACTAAGTTTTTGAGATAAAGCATTAACGTAAGTAGTTGGGAATTGGGAATTGGGAATTGGGCATTGGGCATTGGGCATTGGGACTCGTGTATCCCTCAGCTTCTGGTTGTGCTATTAATAGTTAAGGTTGTTTCTGGCTGGTGCCGATCGCCCAAATTTATTTTACATAAATCTTTACAAAATTTTCGTTTTTTTCAGGCTTGGCGTTTGATTATTGACATTTTTTATGGTATATTTTGATAATGGAAATCTGTGCGTTCATATATATTAGAATTCACACTCCCATTATTAAAATATACCGCAAGAGCCATAAAAAATCAAGCAAATTTAACTCTTTTTTGCTAGCGGCCCGATAGTCTGAGAACGTAACTCTATTGTTTCTAGTTTACAGTATATTTCATTGAGAGAATTGACTATGACGAAAAACCCTTTAGCATCGCTGGGCAAGCAAATGTTAAGTTACAAACAGACAGTACGGGCGATCGCCTGTGGAAGTGCGATCGCCCTGGGCATCTGCATAAACTCCGCAGTAGCCGGCGATCCCTTCCGCACTCTTCACCAGCAGGCGATCGGGTCAAACACCGAAACCGCCTTCAAAACAATGTTTCAGCAAGGAAACTACAAACAAGCAAAAGCCCAAATTCAACAAGCACTATCAGCAGAACCAAACGAACCCCTAGCCTATGCAATGGCAGCCTCATTATCCTACATCGAGCAAGACTTAAACTCGATGAATACCTACGCTCAAAAAACCCGCGAAGTCGGCGAAAAATTGACCAAGACTAACCCCTTGCGCGGCAACATTTACACAGCAGCAGGTCACTTTCTAGAAGGAGCAAATGCCATAGCCAAAGAAGGAACAGCCAAAGGCGCGCCCCAAGCACTCAACAAACTGCGAGTAGTATTTCAATACCTAGATGCAGCAGAAAAAATAGCGCCGAACGACCCAGAACTCAACCTGCTAAAAGGCTACATGGACTTAATGCTAGCCTCAAACCTACCATTTTCCAACCCCAGCGACGCCATTAAACGACTGGAAGAAAAAGCCTCGCCCCGGTACTTAGCCTATCGCGGCATGGCCGTAGGCTATCGAGACTTAAAAAAATACGATCGCGCTTTAGAATTTGCCAACAAATCTCTAGCAGAAACACCCACAAACCCCGAAATCCTTTATCTCAAAGCACAAGTCTTATCTGCTCAAGCCAAGACTCAATCCAACAACAAAACCATACTTGAGGAAGCCCGAAAAAACTTCGACGCCGCCTTAGCAAAACCAGACCAACTACCGCGCAGCTTAGTAGCCGAAATCTTCTTTCAGCAGTGCAAAACCCGCAACCGTCTCGACAGCAAATCTCGCGATTGTGACCCGATGCGCGATAAAATTAGAGATGCAGATGGAGTCTGGGGGCCGACGGCTTTACCACCACTATAAACAGTTGACAGTTGACAGTTGACAGTTGACAGTTGACAGTTGTAGGGGCAGTGCCCCCGTGCCTGCCCTCTTAGTTGACAGTTGGCGGTTGTTATTAACCAGAGTAAAAATTGATGAAAGTAGAGTTTCGCGAATTTAATCCCTTTGACTTGTGGATTTGGCTGAAGTTCAGCAACGTGCCTTCAAACGGCGAAAAACAGTATGTAGAAGAAGTGTTTGATTCTTGGTTTTTTTTGGGAAAACTGGGAGGATTTAATGCTGAAAATTTGCAAGTTCAAGATGAAGGCTTAGATATTAGTGACATGGATTACGATGTTAATCGAGCCGACCAAAGCATGATGGCTTTGATGCACAATATGGGAGAAATGGAGTATGAAGGTTCTTGGGCTCGCTGCTGGTTTGATTTGGGGACTAGCGATGCTATCGGCATCGATGTTTTAATTAATGTTTTCCAGCAACTCAGCAAAGAATTTGTGACTATTGAAGAACTAATTATTGGCGGGGAAAATATAGATTGGCCCGTTGAAAATAGGAGAAAAAGAGAGGGTTTTGAGCCTGATAATTAACCGTTAGCACGATACGGATGATACGGATAATGACTAGACATCTCTCATAATTCTTGTGGAACAGGCATCCTGCCTGTTCCAGACTGGATTTTTAGGAGACATCTCATGATTGATAACTGATGACTGAATGGCTACATTATGCAAGGTAAAATTCGTGTAATTGTTTTAGGATTGATTCGATCGGGCGATCGCATTTTCGTTTCCCAATTCAAAGATCCGGTAAAACAAGACAGATTGTATCGAGCACTCGGCGGCGGCGTAGAATTCGGAGAACATAGCATCGACGCTTTGCAAAGAGAATTTAAAGAAGAAATTCAAGCCGAGTTAACAAATATCAAATATTTAGCTTGTTTGGAAAACTTCTTTATTTTTAATGGCCAAGCCGGACACGAATTAATACAACTCTACCAGTGCGATTTTGTTGACTCCAAATTCTATGAATTGGCAAGTTTAGATTTTGTAGACGGTAACTTGAAATGTACCGCTTTTTGGATGCCTGTTGACCGATTTCGCTCGGAAGAATTGCGCCTAGTTCCAGAAAGCTTTCTCGACTATTGCGAAGATTGATAACTAAATCGCTCCCAATCCCAACAAGCAAATATAGCGGTTCTCAAAAAAGTAAGGTACGTTGTTGGGCTTGAGCCCTCTTATACTTATTATATAGTAAGCGAGGTCGCATAAAAAACTCCATTTATAGTCATACCTCATCTTTCTGAGAAAGGCTATACATTAGGGTGCATCTGGTTTTTGAAGCCTGAAGAAGCATGACCGCATATAAGTTATTAGTTATAATTTTATATTCACGGAGGTCATGCTTTGCCCCTACAAACATATTTGCCTTGCGCCAGATGCACCCATACATTAGAAGCAATTTTTACTCAAAATATGTGCAGTAGAGGCGGGTTTTACCCCAAATACTTTGCCACAATTCA
The DNA here is from genome assembly GCF_013299185.1 of Microcoleus sp. bin48.metabat.b7b8b9.023. GTDB lineage: Bacteria > Cyanobacteriota > Cyanobacteriia > Cyanobacteriales > Microcoleaceae > Microcoleus. Next base: position 125,414 of record NZ_JAAFKG010000013.1, read on the forward strand.
CAAAATAGATAAACCCGCCCCCTTTATTTTTGTCCGCGTTACCTTTCTCTACCTTACTCTGGGAAGCGTACCCAAAACCTGATACAGCAAAGAGTTAATGAAAGCGAGGGCTAGAGCACCAAGCAAAGCACTCCAAATTCCCCACCGCAATCTAAATCCTTCGACTAGCCAAGCCGCCAAGCCAAAGATAGCAGCGTTGATAACAATCATAAACAAACCAACAGTTACCAACAAAGCTGGAAAGCCCAAAACTACAAAAACTGGTCGCACTAAAGCATTCAGCAATCCAAAAACTGCCGCCGAAACCATCGCTTTGCCAAAACTGTCAATATCCACGCCTATGGGTAACTTGGAAATAATAAAAAAGCTCACAGATGTTACCAACCAAGCAATTACCAGCGAAACGATATCTATGTGCACGTGCTTATCTCCTTAAAAGACTAAACATTAAATCGGAACAACAGCACATCCCCCTCTTGTACAACATACTCTTTTCCTTCACTGCGAACTAAGCCTTTTTCCTTAGCTGCATTCATTGCGCCTGTAGCCACCAAATCTTCATAAGCTACAGTTTCGGCCCGGATGAAACCCCGCTCAAAATCAGAGTGAATCACCCCCGCAGCTTGTGGCGCTAACATTCCCGCGATAATCGTCCAAGCGCGAGTTTCCTTGGGCCCGCTAGTGAAATAAGTCCGCAAACCCAATAATTCGTAAGTAGCTCGAATCAAAGATTTTAAGCCACCTTCTGTTACCCCCAGAGATTCTAAAAAATCAGACCGTTCTTCCTCTGGTAGCTCTACCAATTCTGACTCAACTTGCGCCGAAACTATGACAACCTTAGCATTTTCTTTAGCTGCTATTTCCCGGACTTGTTCGACATAGCTATTTCCGGTTCCCAAATCGTCTTCAGACACGTTCGCCGCATAGATGATCGGCTTGTTTGTTAACAATTCTAAACCTTTAACTAATTCTGCTTCTTCGTCAGTTAAACTGGACTGGCGTACTGGTTTTTCTGCATTCAAAACTACAACCAATTTTTCAAGCACGTTTACTTCTGCTTGAGCTTCCTTGTTGTTGCGAGCTTGTTTGCGAGTGCGATCGAGCCGGCGTTCAATTTGAGCTAAATCTGCTAAAATCAGTTCGAGATTGATAATGTCAATATCTCGCTGGGGATCGACAGAACCGGAAACGTGGATGATATCATCATTGTCAAAACAGCGGACAACGTGGACGATCGCATCTACAGCCCGAATGTGAGACAAAAACTGATTTCCCAGCCCTTCCCCCTGACTCGCACCCTTCACCAAACCCGCAATATCGACAAACTCCATCCGCGTCGGCACAGTTTGCACAGAATTGGAAATATTGCTCAGCACCTTCAACCGTTCGTCGGGTACTGCCACGATACCCGTATTTGGCTCGATCGTACAAAAAGGAAAATTAGCAGCAGTCGCCTTGGCATTAGCCACCAAAGCATTAAACAGAGTAGATTTGCCAACATTAGGCAGTCCGACAATTCCGGCAGTAAGCATAGCTATTTAGAAACATATCACTGTTTCAAAATATCATAAGTATCCGCAATATATTGGACAAGCCACCCCAAATCTCAAGCCTGTGTTCGGCTAAATATCTAACTTGAGGTAGATGGCTTAACGGTTCACAAGTGGTTTCCCAAAAAAGCGATCGCCCGAAACCTGTCCCTGTCCCTTATTTATCAACAAATTGGGGACTTGCAAGAAACTCGGTTTGGGCGATCGACCTCACAAATTCTGTTAAACTTCCCGAAGCACTAAAACATTATTTTAGATTGGTTCAGGGATTGTCTGAGGAATAGGCCCCGGAACTGTTTGAGGAATCGGAAAAGGTACAGTTTCCGGCACCGGTTCAGGAATTGGCTGCGGAATTGGCGCAGGTACCGGTTCTGGTACGGGGCTGGGAATCGGTTCGGGTACGGGCCCTGGGCCAGGCATCGGTGGCGATGAAGGAATCCCCGGCAGCCCGGGTTCAGTACCGGGAATTTGCGGGCCTGGAAGCGGATCGGGAGTGGGATAAATCATGTTAGTGTTTAGCTCAGCTAATAGAGATGTTAAAAAAACAATTGGTCACCAATTCCAGTTATCTTTTAAAACAAAAACAACCGATTTGTGGTATTGGTTAATTAGAGTTGACAGACTTGAAAAAGACCTTAAATTTATCTGCGTATATTTGCGTCTATCTGTCTTCATCTGCGGTTGAACTCTCAATCAAATATGTATGAACGAGTCTATTATATTAAAATTAAAACAGCGCCTAACACATCTATCTAAATACCGAAAATTAAATGTTATGTCCGCCTAAAATTATGCCTTGAGTATTAGGGAATATCCAGTGAGTCATCCCCAATCCAAAATCTAAAATCTAAAATCTAAAATGGTATAGCGGTTCTCAAAAAAGTGACGTATGCCCAATGCCCTATTCCCAATGCCCAATGCCCAATGCCCTATTCCCATGAGTACCTCATCTTTCTGAGAAAGGCTATATAAGTGTGTCAGTACCAAACCCTCAACAACCAACTCCCCTATTAGATGCGCTGCGCGATCGCACAAATCACCCTCATTCCCCATTTTACGCCCCCGGACACAAACGCGGACAAGGAATATCTCAGCCGTTAGTTGACTTATTCGGTGCCGCAGTATTTCGATCGGACTTACCGGAATTACCAGAATTAGACAATCTCTTCAACCCAGAGGGCGTAATTGACGAAGCTCAAAATTTAGCGGCTGAGGCTTTTGGCGCCGAACATACTCGCTTTTTAGCCAATGGTTCAACTTGCGGAATCATCGCCGCAATTGTCGCGACTTGCGGGCCGGGAGATAAAATTATCCTCCCTCGAAACATCCATCAATCGGCAATTTCTGGTTTGATTTTATCGGGCGCAATTCCCATTTTTGTCAATCCAGAGTACAACTCGGATTGGGATATTGCTAACTGCATCACTCCAGAATCCGCAGCAGCAGCCCTAAAACAGCATCCCGACGCGAAAGCAGTGATGGTAGTTTATCCAACCTATCACGGGGTTTGTGGAGATTTGCGGGCGATCGCCAAAATTACCCATCAATACAACATCCCCTTATTAGTAGACGAAGCCCACGGCGCCCATTTTAACTTCCATCCCAACTTGCCAGAACCGGCCCTATCAGCAGGGGCAGATTTAACAGTACAATCAATCCACAAAACCCTCGGTGCAATGACTCAAGCATCGATGTTGCACGTCAAGGGCGATCGCATAAATATCCAAAAATTGAATAGGGCATTGCAGCTAGTACAATCCACCAGTCCCAGCTACTTATTATTAGCATCATTAGACGCCGCCCGCCAACAAATCGCCATCCACGGGAAGGAGTTAATGATGCAAACTTTAGATTTAGCAGCAAAAGCGCGATCGCACATTAGTCAAATTCCCGGCTTATCAGTTTTAGAACCGTTAAATACGCCGGGTTTTGTCGCACTAGACAGAACCAGGCTAACCGTAAAAGTATCAGACTTGGGAATTACTGGATTTGCGGCTGATGAAATTCTACACTCGGAACTCGGAGTCACCGCAGAATTGCCAATGCCGCAGCATTTAACATTTATTATCAGTTTGGGAAATACAGAAACAGATATTGACAATCTAGTTAAAGCTTTGACGCTTTTAGCAGAAAGAAGCAAGTTCGGCAACGAGCAATGTGCGGGATTTAACGGATGGATATTGCAGGAAGAAGCAACAAGCAACAACCAAGATTTTTCCCCTCTTCCCCTCTCCCACTCCCCCATTCCCCCACTCTCCCCCTCTCCCACTCCCTCTGTCTCCCCCCGCGAGGCCTTTTTTTCCCCAGCGGAAACCGTAGCAATAGACAAAGCGGTCGATCGACTCAGCGCCGAACTCATCTGTCCCTACCCGCCAGGAATACCCGTTTTGATGCCCGGTGAAATCATTACCCCACAAGCCCTTGAATACCTGCAACAGATTCTTGCCGATGGCGGAAAAATCACAGGTTGCAGCGATCCTCGCCTCCAAACTCTCAAGGTTGTGCGACAGTAAATATGAGGGAGATGGGAAATTAAGAGATCCTGTTTTCCCCCCTTGGGGTTGCCAACTGCCAACTGCCAACTGCCAACTGCCTTTAATTTAAAATACAACTATGCTTTGGCCCTACGTCACTCCTGGTATCCCAGACGATTTATTTGAACGTTTACCGGGAATTCCCATGAGTAAGCGAGAAGTCCGACTGCTGTTACTCTCCCACCTGCGGCTGCAAGCAGATTCAGTGGTGTGGGACATCGGTGCAGGTACTGGTACCATCGCCGTAGAAACAGGTTTGCTGTGTCCCAAAGGTCGCATTATCGCCATCGAAAGGGATGAAGAAGTAGCAAGCTTGATTCGCCGAAATTGCGATCGATTCGAGATCAAAAACGTAGAAGTCATCGAAGGTAGCGCCCCTGAATGCCTCGAAAATCTCCCCGAACACCCCCACCGAGTCTGCATCGAAGGAGGGCGCCCGATTAAAATGATTCTCAAGGAAGTCTGGCGACACTTGCGACCACAGGGTCGAGTTGTCGCCACAGCATCGAATTTAGAGAATCTTTACGCCCTTTCCGAAAGCTTCGCCGAGTTGCAAGTCCGCAACATCGAGGTAGTCCAGTCCGCCGTCAACCGCTTGGAGACTCGCGGCCTGAGTCAAACCTTTGCGGCCGTCAATCCCATCTTTATTCTCAGCGGTGAAAAGTTGGATTAGAAGGAAGAAGGAAGAAGGAAGAAGGAAGAAGGAAGAGGGAAGAGGGAAGAAGCTATTCCAATACCCTCTTTGGCCGATGCCCGATGCCCAATGCCCCATGCCCCATTCCCGATTCCCAAATGTAATTCTTAACCTTTTTTAAGTCCCGTTAACCTTCATAATAAAAAGGGCGAGCATAGCTGGATAGACCGCCTGACTTGAGATATTTCGATAACCGATGGGGGATGTGGGTTGGCAGTGCAAGGTAAGAACTCGTCTCGTGACGCTCCCACACCAACCGTAAACGGTATGTTGTGGGCATCTGAGTCCTGTTAAGGATATCGAGATCTTCCTTCGAGGTACTCCAATGGTTTCCCTCTACGGCGTTTTAGAGTGAGGAACACGTCCAGCCCCACTTTGAACAAGTACAAATCGAAATCGAAACGTATGTTCAACCTATTTCGCACAAAGTTTTACGTAGACCGCGATTCAGGTCTACAACCCCATACCTTGTTGTCATGGTTCAGATGTCCTAATTTTACCACGGTCGTTGATTGCACAAAAGATTGGCGTTTCCTCGTCGAGGCTAATCTCTCACTCAACTGCGTTTCGTATTGTTCAAAGCCTCAACTCGTCAACGCCCTGGCTTTCATCCACGCGCGAAACGCTTCGTTTGGTGTGGGGATTCCCGCCGAACTAGCTAACACAATCGAAAATCCCAAATCCCAAATCCCAAATCGAATCACCCACAGCCATCTGCAAGAGAAATTCATTTTATGCCTTGGTCTCGTATCCTGAGTGGAATAGTTGCGATCGTCCTTGCTTTGGGAATGATTATTATGGGGGGATGGTACTTCACCCTCGGCTTTGGCGTCATCGTGTACCTAGGTCAATTGGAATATTTTCAATTAGCCCGGGCTAAAGGCATTGCACCCGCTGCCAAAACTACCTTAGTTGTCAGTCAAGCCCTGCTAATTACTGCCGCCCTGGCGCCTCAACTCGTAGACGCCATGTTCCCCCTCGCCGGAACCTTAATCTGTTTCTACCTGTTATTCCAACCTAAATTATCGACGATCGCCGATATTGCCTCCTCAATTTTAGGATTGTTCTACGGCGGTTATTTGCCCAGCTATTGGGTACGGCTGCGAGTCGGACTCGATCCAGCCAATCTCGCTACCACCCAATTTTCGCAAGTAGTAGCAAGCAATTTGCCTGTTAATATTTACTCGTCCCAGTCTTGGACAAGTTCCAGCAACATATCTCTAGGATTGACTTCGCTGCTGCTGGCTTTCCTCTGCATCTGGGCCGCTGACATTGGCGCTTATTTTGTCGGCAAATTCTTCGGCCGCACTAGCCTCTCCCACATCAGCCCGAAAAAAACTGTTGAGGGTGCCGTATTTGGAGTTTGCGGCAGTATCGCCGTGGCCGCCGCCGGGTCTTGGTATTTACAATGGCCGGGGTGGCCGTATACTGGGGCAGCTTTTGGTCTGTTGATTGGCGTTGCTAGCTTGTTGGGAGATTTAACTGAGTCGATGATGAAACGAGACGCCGGTGTGAAGGATTCCGGGCAGTTGATCCCCGGTCACGGCGGCATTCTCGATCGCACTGACAGTTATGTTTTTACTGCACCCTTAGTCTACTATTTTGTGACTTTGCTATTGCCCGCGATCGACTCTTTTTTAACTAATGGTGGGTTCGGGAGGCTGTAAGTCCCGCGCTCTACCTGTACCTAGGTGAGCGTCGGGATACACGGACATCCCGCGCTCCTACGACGGGGTTCGATACCCCTGACTCGATCATTTAAGTAATACCGCAAGTCTACTTAAATATGCTATCATA
>NZ_JAAFKG010000014.1 GCF_013299185.1 Microcoleus sp. bin48.metabat.b7b8b9.023
ATCCCTAACTGGGTGATGCGATAATTGCACAGATTTCTGGGTGTTTTTACTCACTATTATCTCGGATAATTCACTTTTACCCCCTCAAGCAGTGTATGTGCCAGTTGGGGGTGCGGAATGTGGGTTAATAAGTAGAATATATCTCTAGGCTGGAACAGACAAAACCGCCAAATATCGCAAGAGTAAATCTCTAGATAGATGGCGGTTGCAGCTCGATCTGCTATTATTTTTAACACGCAAAAAATATCCTATTGACACTCTCAGGGCTGAATCCACTGAGATTCTGCGAACGCGAGTAAAACTCTCGCTACGACCGTCAAACGCCGTCTACTTAGTCACAAATCGTCAAGCGATAGTTACTAGCTAATGATTGTGTTTTTAATGCTTTCAGAATCCATCACGATAGGCCAAGACGCGGTACGCTCCACAACCTGCCATTATTTGCTCTTTCCTGTCATACTGACGTTAGGACTTAAACCTAACCGTTGTTTCATAGGAGCCGGGATTTCTCCGATACTAGGATGCTTCAACACGTAGATGTTTTTGTTCTTACTCACAATCTAGATTGTAGCACATTTTTAATACCGCGGCGGTTAAAACCGCACGAGTAGCTTCCCTCTCAGGTCTAAAGACTCGCTCGTTTCCCGCATCCCGTATTATTTTTATGACTGTCAACAAGAAGTGCAGTTGCCAGACGAACGTGACCAACCAGAATCCCAGAAAATCAGATCGACACGGGCGGCCGAAACCCACTCATTTGCAGAACTTTCTTTCGTCCTATGCCATTAAGCTGGTATGTAATGTGTGTAAAGATCGTGCTGAGCAAACTCTCTGCGTCCGCTGCCTCTTTCTGGAGAACGATCGCCTTTTTGTGATTGAGTGGACGCCAAGAACATATAATCAGCAGTGGCAATTACGAGCAGTTCCACTAGGCGTTCAAAATATCGATCGGCGCTGGCACTCAAGGTAATGCCCAACAGGCTCAGTAAAGCAATTGCAGTGTAGGTGTGCATGGGTAGTATCCGTGTCAGTGTCTATAACCTGATACAGACTTCCCCCCATCCATCAGGATAAATTTCTGACAATTTTCGGAACTTTGCAAAAAACCTCACCCCTTCCATGTTACTGCACCCAACCGCAGCCAAGCACCAGCAAAATTCAGCCTGCCCCATACCGTCAGAGGCTTTTCGGTTTCGCAACTTTCTAACAATCTGTCGGTTTCCCAGTCCAAAGTCACGAGTTGCCAAGTTCGATCGGCTAAGGATGGGGGACTTGTTAGCGTCAGTGTCCAGTCTTGTGGGCCCAGACGGCGGAAAATGCCCGAAAATTCACTCTCGGTATTTGCTGTTGTATTGCTGGGAGTTGCACAGAAATTGGGTTCAAATATCAAGGTTCTCGGTTCAAACACAGATACAGAATTTTCGTTGAGAAACCGGGTTTCTCGATTTTTTGGGACTGAAACAGGACATTCGCCGCTGGCGGGATATGCTTGAGGTCGATCGAGATAATAGCGTTGCCAATGCAGCCAGTCCGATCGATCCGGTGTCAAATTAAATAAAGGAACAACTGCCGCCCTCGCCTCGGAATCTTGCAGCAAAGCTTCCTGCAAAACTCTGACAGGCAAATCGCGCGGCGCACATCCAACTTCCGCACACAAAGCCGCCGCCATCCCCGCCGCCTGTCCGATATTCATCACCAAAGGCTGCAAGCGAGTTGCACCGTTGGCGATGTGAGAGACGGAAATATTTTTTTCGCAGACTAGCAATCCGTCTGTAGTCGCAGGAATTAGCGCACTGTAGGGAATTGTAAACGGAGTGCCAGTCCAGCGCCCGCCCCAGCGGATGGATTTGGGCTGCAAGGGAATGTCGCCGCTGGTGTAATGGTGATCGTTGGCATAGTTGCCGATCGCAATTGTCTCGCAAATTCCCTGAGAATCGATCGGCAATTTCGCGACTCTACCCCCGACAACCGGCAAAATATCTTGTTCTGTGACTGTACTTATCCCTCGCAAACGGCGGCTTTCTCGGTAGTAGGGGTGCAAGGCGAAGGCAGAAAGTAGGGAAGAATTTGATTGATTTTCGATATGGGAAACGGGGAAAATATTTTGTGCCAAACCGTAGCGGGGGCCGAGTTGGGTTTGAATGAAGCGGGCGAAACTTTGGCTGTGCCAGAGACTTTCTTGGAGGAATTCTGTTCGGGATGTTTTGGATTCAATTAGTCGATCGACCTTTTCACCATAATCATTACCACAAATCGGCCAATTAATCATCAACAATCCCCCAGGAAGTCGGCCGTAATTGAGAAATTGTTCGGGAGTGTAATCTTTCCAAGCATCGAAAAATCGATCGGGATTGTCAACAGGCGGCGCGGGAATTTCTGGCGCCACCGCGCCCTCGCCAAAATCCTGCATGATGGCCACCCAAGTTGGAGCTTGCACCGAATACCTTTGTGTGAGATCGTTAGATGCGATCGGCGCGCTAGGTTCTCCCCACTCTGCTTGGAATTCCCAACCCCAGCGATGTCCAACATCAGCTAAAGCCAGCAAATCTCCCAATTCCGTTGCATCCAAAGTGATTTTGGCAGAAACCGTAAAATCGGCAAATCTCACCCCAGAAATTCTGTTGTCTTCAAAAATCACATCTTGAGCTGTTTGTCCAGAAATCCACTGCAAGTTCGGCAAACACTTAACCCAATCAGCAAAAATTTCAGCACCGATGCGGGGATCGTAAGTAAAAAAACTGACCCAGCCCCAATCCAAACCTCCCGGCTGTCGCTGCTCAAGTTCCCGGAGAAACGCGCCCCACAAACCTGTCTGAAATGCTGCTAATTCGTTGCCGTCGGGGGCACAAACGCCGGCCGAAGTCAGCATTCCTCCCAGCCAGGGGAATTCGCTGACTAAAATAGTTTTGGCACCTCGGCGGGCTGCTTGGACTGCTGCTGAAGTGCCGCCGGTGCCGCCACCAACTACTAAAACATCTGCTTTTAAGACGGGAAACATAGGCAATAGGATTGGAGATTGGAGATTTGGGATTGTTCAAGGCTTATGTAGGCGAGCCGTGCCGTGAATATACGGATATATTTTCAACACTTGTGATAATTACCAGCAATTTGTGCCGTGAATATACGGATATATTTTCAACACTTGTGATAATATCAAATGTTGAGTACCGTTAATCTACGGATATATGCTCGATATTTATAATAATTTTAAGTGTTCAATGCCGTAAATATACTGTTAGATCTTCGAGGTTTGCGATCGATCGCGACTTTGATTTGAATTTGTTAAGTCTTTACAAAGAATATATCGAAAATTATATGGCTGTCGCGCATTTTTGTGGTGATATGACCGCAGAGCTCGCAAGTTTTGAGTCCTCATTTTTCGCAGGCAAATCTTATCAAGATGACACCGCAAACCACGATAAGATAGAAAAGGGAGAATAGATATAGAAAGTTTTACATCCTATAATTTCCCAGTTACTTATTAATGGTTGAAAATGGAAAAAGGTTTTATTTTGTGGTTTACCGGACTCAGCGGTTCTGGCAAGACAACTATCAGCAAAGCTCTCGAACCAGAATTGAAGGCCCGAGGCTGCAAAGTTGAAATATTGGATGGAGATGTCGTTCGCACCAACTTGTCAAAAGGCTTGGGATTTAGCAAGGAAGACCGAGATACTAATATTCGGCGGATTGGATTTGTCGCGAACCTACTCAGCCGCAATGGAGTGGTGGTAATGACGGCAGCTATTAGCCCCTACAGAGCCATTCGCGACGAAATTAGAGCAATGGAGCCAAATTTTGTTGAGGTGTATGTCAAAGCCCCGTTAGAAGTGTGCGAAGCCCGCGATGTCAAAGGGCTGTACGCTAAGGTCAGAGCAGGAGAGATTAAGGGTTTTACGGGCATTGACGATGCCTATGAAGCACCCCTCAATCCCGAGATTGTTTGTTGCACAGACGAGGAAAGTTTGGAAGATAGTGTCAAAAAAGTTCTGAGCAAGTTGGAACAGTTGGGTTACATTTAATCTTGGCGGGCTAGGAAGAGGATAGGGGCAAAAAGCGATGGTGGCGAACAGTTCTTTGCGTGGTGTGCAACTTGAGAAAAAACCTCACCCTTCGGTTGTGTTGGCAAAGAGGAAAAGGGGAGATTTTATCCCTTATCTTTGCAGGCAAGGGTCTGAAGGAGAGGTTTTCAGCAAAAGCTGCAAACAGGTTTATGACGTAAGTAATGCAGTCAAAAATTTAATTTTCCAAAGTTTAACAGTCTCAGTGCTGGCGGCGACTGTGGGTTCATCTGCGGCAGTGGCGCAGTTTTTGCCTCCTCCTCCTCCTTCTCCTCCTTCTCCTTCTCCTTCCCCTTCTTCTCCTTCTCTTCCTTCTTTTCCTCCTCCTCCTGCTTCGGGTTCTCCGATTCGCGTACCGGTACCGGCAGCGCCGGGATTTCCGTCAGTTCCGGCAAGTGCACCTTCGAGTGTACGATCGGAAGTTTACACTTTGGGCGCGGGCGATCGCATCCAAATGGACATTTTTAACGTCCCAGAATACAGCGGCCCCAACGGTCAACACCAAGTACAGGCTGACGGTTCCCTGAGTTTGCCCTTAATTGGCAGCCTATCAGTGGCTGGAATGACCTTACAACAAGCTTCTAATGCTGTCAAGGAGCGATACGGCAAATATCTCAAACGTCCTTGGGTTACGCTGAAACTCCTGGCTGCGCGTCCTTTACAAATTGCGATCGCAGGCGAAATCAACCGCCCTGGAGCCTATACAATATCTTCAGCAGCAGGCCCTGGAGGCACATCAGAGCAAATAGGCACTCAAATGCCCACAATATCGCGGGCGCTGCGACTGGCGGGCGGAATTACCCAGTCAGCAGACGTGCGGCAAATCAAAATCCGCCGCCCCCAGCGCAACGCAGCAGAACAAATTATCAGTGTGGATTTGTGGGAATTATTGCAAAACGGCGATTTGCGCGCCGATATGACTTTGCGCGACGGCGACACAATATTTATTCCCACTGTAACTAGCCTCAACCGCCAAGAAGCACCGACTTTAGCAGTAGCTAACATTACCGGGCAAAGCACTCAACCAATTAATATTGCTGTAGTGGGCGAAGTAACTCGACCCGGTACTTATACTCTGGCAAAAGAGCTTCAAAGTAGGTTACAAGAGAATGAATCGGGTGCAGATTCTGGTTTGTTTGCTGCTAAGGAAACGGACGGTGGAGGGGAAAATGTTTTGCAGCAAACTGTAACTAGGGCTATTAAAATGGCGGGCGGCATTACGCCGGTAGCTGATATCAGACAAATACAAGTTCGCCGCCTGACGCGGGCGGGCACCGAACAAATTATTAATGTGAATTTGTGGCAACTTTTGGAAGCGGGAGATGTATCCCAAGATTTAACACTGCAACAGGGAGATACGGTAATTGTTCCCAAAGCCGAAAATCTCAATGCACTCGAAGGCGCACAAGTTGCTACTTCTAATTTTTCACCGGATTCGATTAAGGTTAGTCTGGTGGGAGAAATCGTCAAACCGGGGTCTTTTGCTTTAGTGCCCAACACTACTTTAAATCAAGCGCTGGTAGCAGCGGGAGGTTTTAATAAATCGCGGGCAGAAATGGATTCGGTGGATTTAATTCGCCTCAATCCTAACGGCACTGTTTCGCGGCTAAGTGTTAAGGTGAATTTTTCTGCAACCGCCAATGAGGAAAGTAATCCCAAACTGCAAAATAATGATGTAATTATGGTAAGGCGATCGGGTCGCGCTGCGTTCTCGGATAATGTAGGTGGCACTCTCGCTCCTTTCAGTCCACTGTTGGGAATTTTCCGGTTGTTCAATATTTTTCGGTGATTTGAATAGACTAGCCCTAATACCAATTTTTTATGAGGCTGCATAGAATTCCGATCGCCCTGGCACCCCCCTTGATAAGGGGGGGACAAGATTCTTCTCAAAGTCCCCCTTCTTAAGGGGGATTTAGGGGGATCGGAATATGTGCAACTTCACATTAAATTGGTATAAGACCTCATCAACCCGGTTTCTACAAAAAAAATTAGTTGGTAGCGATATCTCTAGTCAGAAACCGGGTTGATGAAACTGCGCCAGCATTACAAACGTTTAAACTAATAAGTTGTAGCAATCAAATGAAACCAGGTAAAAAATCTTCAATAGCACTGTTTAATCACAATAAAAAAATCCTTGGACAGCAAAAGTTATCTTCCGTACTTTATGATGAAGAGCAGTTTTTCGGCAGGGAAAATACAGAAGAACCGTTAAGTTTTTGGGAAGTTTGCCGCAGTCGTTCGTTCTTAGTTATCGGCGTAGCAGCGGCGGTGACAACCGGGGTTTTTGCCTGGACGCTAACTCAAAAAAGCGAGTATGAAGGACGATTTCAATTATTAGTAGAAACCCCTGTTACGCAAAATACTTTAGCAAAAGTCTACTCCGGGGAGCTGAAACTACAACCAGCGAGTCCCGCGACTCCAGAAAATCCAGTTTTTGACTACGAATCGCAAATTCAAGTTTTGCAAAGCCCGCAAGTAATGTCGCCAATTATCAAACAGTTGCGAGCGAAATATCCAGAAATAAATTACAACTATCTTTTGAACGAAAAAGCAGATAATCTGCCATATTCTCAGGGAACTAGGCTGTCAATCAATCGCTTCAAAAATACCAAGATTATTGAAGTTAGATATCGGGATTTCGATCCGAAAAAAATTCAGTTTGTTTTGGAAAAAGTTGCCCTAGGCTACCGCAACTACAGCGTGCAAGATACCAAAACTCAAATTAGCCAGAGTTTGGATTTTGTAAAATCGAAAATTCCCAACCAGCAAAAGCGCCAACAAGCTCTGCAAACAGAAATTCAAAAGTTGCGGCAGCAGTACAATTTCATCGATCCGCAAATTCAAACCCAACAACTCGCGCAGCAAATCAGCCAACTTCAAACGCAAAGATTGGACGCGCAAACGCAGCTCAACCAGCAAAGATTGCTCTATATTAACCTGCAAAGTCAGCTCGGATTAAACCAGCAACAAGCACTGATGGCTTCGGCGCTGAGTCAAGCTCCCCGCTATCAAGGAATGCTAACTCAATTGCAGCAATTGGAAGGACAAATTGCGATTAATTCGGCAACATATACAGACCAAACTCCGCAAATGCAGTTGTTGCGAGAACAGCGCAAAAATCTGATTCCTTTGCTGAAGAAAGAAGCCCAACAGGTTCTGGGAACTGATTTGGCTAAGGTGAATTCGCAAGTGCTGGCTTTTCAAGATCCGGTGCGGATTAAGTTAATCGAACAGTTTATCGGTACTGCTAATTTAATTCAGATTTTGGGCGTGCGGAATCAAGTTTTGGAACAGGCTGCTAAGCAGTTGAATCAATATTCTCAAGGATTCCCGGTGATTTTTCGGCGCTATTCGGATTTGCAACGGGAGGCGGAGTTGACTAACAATACGCTGAATGGTTTGCTGGCAAAACAGCAAGCTTTGCAGCTTGAAGCTGTGGGTAAAAAAGAGGTGGCTTGGGAAGTTATTGCTAAGCCGGAAATTCCGCGCTACAAAAATGGCGAGTTGATGGCTGTTGCTCCGATTATGCCTTTGAATTTGGCTTTGGGGGGATTGGCTGGTTTGTTGTTTGGGATGCTGGCGGCGCAGTTGGCGGAACGGTTTAATAATAAAACTGTGTTCAATTCTCCTGAGGATGTCAAACATTCGGTTCGTTTGCCTTTGTTGGGGGTAATTCCTGCTAGCGATAAAATTTTGAGACTGCCACCTGCGGAGGGAACTACGATTGATGTGGGAAGTTCGCCGGTGCCTACGGATGCTTTTCAAGAGGCTTTTCGATCGCTCAATGCTAATATTCGGTTGTTAAATGTTAATAGTCCGATCGCATCTTGTGTAATTACGTCTTGTCAAGTAGCTGACGGCAAGTCTACGGTGGCGGTAAATCTGGCGCGGGCGGCGGCGGCAATGGGCCAGCAAGTGCTGTTGGTGGATGCGGATTTGCGGAGGCCGCAGGTGCACGAAATGCTGGGTTTGCCGAATTGGCAAGGCTTGCACAATGTAATTGCTGAGGATGTGGATGTGGAAGAGGTGATTTTGCGATCGCCCCGCGATGAAAACCTATTTGTGTTAACATCCGGGCCAGTGCCTCCCGATCCCACAAAGGTGCTTTCTTCCCGAAAAATGCAGCATTTAATGGCAGCTTTGGCAAGTCATTTTGACTTAGTTATTTACGATACTCCGCCGCTTTTGGGTTTGGCAGATGCGAATTTGTTGGCGGCTCATACTAACGGATTGATGCTCGTGGTGGGGCTGCATCAAACTGAGCGGGAGGCGCTGTTGTTGGCTTTTGAGGATTTGAAAATGGCGGGAATTCCGCTGTTGGGAATGGTGGCTAATAACGATAAGGGCAGCAGGTATTACTATCAGTCTTACGTGCAGAATTACATTGAGGAAAAGTCTGTTTAGGATGATTCGATGGGATTGTTAACGACGAGCGGGGACGATCGCACTGTTACTCGTTACCAGGCTCTGCCTGGTAGCGGATATCCGGAGGCTCTGCCTCCATTGTCGATTGTCCCAGCCGAGACAGAGCCTCTGAATATGGGTTCCCCGGCAGAGCGAAAGGAACCATTTAAGGAAACGAGCGATCGAGTAATACCAATTTAATGTGAAGTTGCACATATCCCGATCCCCCTAAATCCCCCTTAAAAAGGGGGACTTTGAGTTCTTCCTCCCCCTTTTTAAGGGGGCTGGGGGGATCAGATTCTATGCAGCCTCATAAAAAATTGGTATAACAGTGCGCTATCGTCCGGGGCATTCGATCGCAAACATAAACTTTAAAAACAAAATTTCTTAAGATTTGCAATTAATACTTTGCACTATAATTAAAAACAGAGAGATTTAAACAAAACCCGGCACTTGCAAGTTAGCAAGCTCTAAAAGTATGGCTGTTCAACAGTTGACAGTTGACAGTTGACAGTTGACAGTTGACAGTTTGAGAGCGACCTCTACCTATAACGAAGAGGATTGGAGTAATGAATAGTCTGATGTTAATTTCTCCCTCAAAGCGAGAGGCTTTCAACCAATTCTTTCTGGTAAATCCCAATTTTGTAATACATCAATACAACTCCCAAGCTAGGTTCAAAACTATCAGGGAGTTTTGTATATTTTGAAACGGAGATAGAACAATGGGTATTTCTACTATCAACCCGGCAACGGGAGAAACGCTGAAAACTTTCGAGTCACTGACAGATGAAGCAATAGAAGCTAAGCTGGCATTAGCACAGCAAGCTTTTAACAAATACCGCCACCTGCCTTTTGAGCAGCGAGCAATCTGGATGCAGAAAGCTGCGGATATCTTGGAGCGCGATCGCGAAAATTTCGCCCAAATGATGACGCTGGAAATGGGCAAAACGCTGAAATCGGCGATCGGCGAAGTAGAAAAATGCGCCTTAGTTTGCCGCTACTACGCCAAAAATGCCGCTCAATTTATGGCAGACGTACCCGCAACCACCGACGCTAGCAGCAGCTTTGTCCGCTACCAACCACTGGGCGCTATTTTAGCCGTTATGCCCTGGAATTTCCCATTTTGGCAAGTTTTTCGGTTTGCGGCACCGGCGCTGATGGCGGGCAATGTGGGCTTGCTAAAACACGCTTCCAACGTGCCTCAGTGCGCTCTAAAAATTGAAGAGATTTTCGCCGAAGCAGGGTTTCCCGAAGGAGTTTTTCAAACCTTGTTAGTGGGAGCCGACAAAGTAGCTAAGATCGTTGCGGACGATCGCGTCAAAGCAGCAACTCTCACCGGTAGCGAACCAGCCGGCGAAAGTTTAGCAGCAAATGCGGGCAAAAATTTGAAAAAAGTTGTGCTGGAATTGGGAGGAAGCGACCCATTTATTGTGATGTCCAGCGCCGATTTACCAGCAGCTTTATCAACTGCTGTGATATCACGAATGCTCAATAGTGGGCAAACTTGCGTAGCTGCTAAACGCTTTATTTTAGCAGAAGAAATCGCCGACGAATTTATCAAAGGATTTGTCAAAAAATTCGAGGAATTGAAAGTAGGAGATCCGATGTTGCCAGAAACCGATATCGGCCCTTTAGCTACTCCGACAATTCTTAAAGAATTGGACAATCAAGTGCAAGCTTGCATTCAGTCAGGAGCAAAACTTTTGACAGGCGGCCGCGCACTGTCAGAGAAAGCCGGCAATTTCTACTTGCCAACTATTTTGACAGATATTCCCCTAGATGCTGCGGCGCGCCAACAAGAATTTTTCGGGCCCGTGGCCTTAGTATTTCGGGTTGCAGACATCGATGAGGCGATCGAACTAGCCAACAATACATCTTTTGGCTTAGCCGCGACAGCTTGGACTACAGTAAGCTCAGAAGGCGATCGATTTATTTCGGAACTAGAAGCAGGCGCCGTATTCATCAACGGCTTAGTAAAATCCGACCCCAGATTGCCCTTTGGCGGCATCAAACGCTCCGGTTACGGACGCGAATTGAGCATCCAAGGAATTCACGAATTTGTCAACATTAAAACAGTGTGGGTAAAATAAGTAAAGCTCGATACACTTTTCGCAAAATCTAAATTTATCTGGGTTTATGGTGGCATGGGCAGGGGTATCTCGCCCCTTTAGGGCACGGGTATCCCGCTTCTTGATTGTGGCATGGATATCCCGCCCGTTGTTTTATCTGCGGTCATAAACTCAAATTTTTTTGTAAAAAGTTTCCCGAGGGCGATCGGCTAAAAACTTTGTCAGCCTCAACAGTGGTACAATAAATTCCGACATTGCAGATTATTTGAGCAAAAAAAATCCTGAATAACAAAGGAAAACAACGGAAATGAACACAGCTCAACTCTTGGTAAAATGTTTAGAAAACGAAGGCGTAGAATACGTCTTCGGACTTCCCGGAGAAGAAAATTTAGAAGTTTTAGAAGCCCTAAGGCACTCTTCAATTAAATTTATTACTACTCGCCACGAACAAGGCGCCGCTTTTATGGCAGACGTTTACGGCCGCCTTACCGGCAAAGCAGGCGTTTGTTTATCCACCTTGGGCCCCGGCGCAACTAACTTAATGACAGGAGTTGCTGATGCCAACTTAGACGGTGCTCCCTTAATAGCAATTACCGGACAAGTCGGCACAGACAGAATGCACATAGAATCGCACCAATATTTAGATTTGGTCGCTATGTTTGCCCCAATTACTAAGTGGAACGCTCAAATTGTCCGCCCCAGCACAACCTCAGAAATCGTCCGTAAAGCCTTTAAAATAGCTCAAAGTGAAAAGCCGGGAGCAGTTCACATTGACTTGCCAGAAAACATCGCGGCAATGCCTGTAGAAGGAACTCCGCTAACCAAAGACAACCGCGAAAAAACTTTTGGCGCTTACCAAAGCCTCAATAAAGCCGCTGTGGCAATTTCCAAAGCAAAAAGTCCTCTCCTGTTAGTTGGAAACGGTACGATTCGCGCTAACGCCAGCGAAGCATTGACAGAATTTGCTACTCGCTTAAATATTCCCGTAGCTAATACTTTTATGGGCAAAGGTGCAATTCCTTACACTCATCCTTTAGCGTTGTGGACGACGGGATTGCAAAAACGGGATTATATTAGCTGTGCTTTTGAAGAAACTGATTTAGTGATTGCTGTTGGCTACGATTTGATTGAATATTCCCCGAAAAAGTGGAATCCTGACGGCAAAATTCCGATTATTCACGTAGGAGCTCTGCCAGCAGAAATTGACAGCAGTTACATTCCGATGGTAGAAGTTGTGGGGGATATTTCGGATTCGCTCAATGAAATTTTGCAGCGTGCCGATCGCATGGAGAAGACAGATCCTTTTGCTAAGCAATTGCGGGCGGATATTCGCGCTGGGTACGAACAATATGCTAAGGATGATGGTTTCCCGATCAAGCCCCAAAAACTGATTTACGATTTGCGGCAAGTGCTGGGCCCGGAAGATATTCTCATATCTGATGTAGGAGCTCACAAAATGTGGATCGCGCGGCACTATCATTGCGATCGCCCGAATACCTGTTTAATCTCCAACGGATTTGCTGCGATGGGGATTGCGATTCCCGGCGCGGTGGCGGCAAAACTCGTTTATCCCGATCGCAAAGTAGTAGCAGCTACCGGCGACGGCGGTTTTATGATGAACTCTCAAGAGTTAGAAACTGCGTTGCGCGTCGGTACTAATTTTGTCACTCTCATCTTTAATGATGGCGGCTACGGGTTAATTGAATGGAAGCAGGAAGATCACTTTGGTCATTCAGATTTCGTCAAATTTGGCAATCCCGATTTTGTAAAATATGCCGAAAGTATGGGTTTAAAAGGCTATCGCGTGGAATCCGGTACCGATTTTATTCCTATCCTGAAGGAAGCGCTGGCTCAAGATGTCCCCTGCGTGATTGACTGTCCGGTAGACTATCGTGAAAATGCTCGTTTCAGTCAATTATCTGACGATATGAGCTGCAATATATAATACCAATTCACTATGAAGCTGCACTCCATGGTTAGCCTGAAATCCTTTCTAGTAAGGATCTATTCCATGGAGCTTCATAGAAAAATGGTATCAATCCGCTAAACCAGAGTTGTTAGCCCGACTAATTAACGTTTTGCCCATTCTTCCTCAAGAATGTTAAGCCTCCGAATAGCCTCATCACTTTGTATTCCCCATTGGTAGGCTTCCATCATCCCACGTCCACAGATGAAAGCTCCATTGAAGCCAATTGGTGAACACGCTCCTTTCGCTGTTGCTGCCGAGCCTTCTCCCTCGCCAGTATGTTTATAAAGGGTGTTAATATAAAACCCTCTCTCGATCAAGTCGGCTTTTGTGACATAACCAATCCAAACATTTTGCAAAAAACCGCCAAGCCACGAGTCTGAAAGAATAAAGTTTCTTATTTCCTCATTTTCTGGCGGTAGGAACGATCTGAAGTCCAGCGCAGTCTTCTGTGAAGACTGCTCTGAACTATTCGGTTGAGCAGGCGTTGAACTTTTGGTAGATTGCTCAGGCTTCGGCGAGTTTCGACTCTCCGTGGGTTGGACAACTACCGACTGATTCTCTGATTTAGGCAATATGCCCCATATGAGGATTGATAAAAAGATAAATGGGATAGCAACCAAAACTCCCTTAATTGTACGTTTGGTAGCACGCTCCGCCTCCTCAGGAGTCTTAAATTGCCTTTTTTGAACCATTTCATTTAATTTATCTTCAGGAATTTTGTGATTGTCAGCTACTTGATTAACCCAGCGCCAATAAGCCTTACAAAGATCCAGGACATATTTTCCACTATTGGAATTTTGCTTCATTTTTATTATCCTCTAAGTTACAATTTATATAATACAAGAATACCGCTGATATTACTTCATCCCCTGATGTCGCTCGTCTGATACGGTTAAGTCGTCCATACATTTGCTCTTCAAATGTAACGATCGTAATGGCAATATCTTTTGAATTAACTGCACTGACACGCTGCACTATTTGTGGATTCCCCTGCCCAAAAAGTGTGGCATGGTCTGTATCAAATATCCACAAAGTCACTTAACCGTTTCCTCCACCTCAACTTTATTAGTGGATGCTGCCTCATCGAGTCGATCGTAATATTCTGCCATTTCTGCATTCCTGTCGCGGCGCAGTTCTGCAATATCTTCTAGCATCTCATCAAAGTGCGGATCGTTTTTAAAGGCTCCTGCCCACTTCATCAGAGGATTTTCAGCTTTGGGAATGTCTACTGTCAGAGAGACTATTTCGACTCTTTTTAGACGCTCCGTCAACAATCGGTGCAAAATTTTTAAAGCTTCTTCTTTGCTAGATCCTGAGCTTCTACACTCGGGCAATTCCCAAACTATTGCGCTGTAGAGATCTTCATCGTGCTTTTCAACCAAAACTTGATAAGTTAATTGGGTTAAAGGATTCGGATTAGGATTTAATACTGTGGCATTCATCTGTTTTTTGCGGTTTAAATAGATATGTTTACGGATTGTAGTCAGCCAGAATCATCATTGCTTTGTTGCGGCCCGCTGCGCTCTGCGTTCCTGAAGTTTGACTCGCGCAGCTTCATATTCAGAGCGAGGGGGAGTTGCAGCTATGCGAGCAAAGCGTTCGCGGTTTCGCTCTTCCCAATACTGCCGAGTTTCTTCGGCTAATTTCAAAACTTCTTGATACTCAGCTTCTACGTCTGTCTGATGCGCTTCTATGTAAGAAAGAGCAGCGCCAAGCTGCTCATCCGTAAGATTAAATACATCACGAATGAATTTAGAGGGATACTGGGCTTTGAGATGCTCTATTACATCATAAAGGGTTATGCGTGTTCCCGCGATCGTCAGCCCCCTTTCTGTGCGGACAATAGTCACTTTTTGATTAAGATTAGGATTAGGATTTAATACTGTGGCATCCATCGGTTTTTTCCGCTTGGCTATATTTGGCATTTTAACGCATTGTTTTTCAAACATTCCATTTTTTTCGCAATGCTTTCGATAGATGTCAGAGGTTAATAACCAATAACTCCGCAGCACCTAAAGAAATCGTGATTCTAGCCTTTACCAATCATTCAAGGCTGCGATCGCAACTTCAATCAACTTTCATTACATCTCAAATCAGAAAAATATTATTGCCAAGAAAACCACTCTATGGTATACTAGAAGATTGTGAATATTAATCAAAAGTAAAGTAACAAGCCGGGAGAAATCAAAATGACACAGCAAACCCTGCACGGAACCAGCCGCAAAAGAAAAAGAACATCCGGTTTTCGCGCCAGAATGCGTACCGCAACTGGTCGATTGGTAATCAAAGCACGCCGGAGCAAAGGTCGCCACCGCCTCGCAGTGTAGCACGGCCCAAAAATGAGCCCGATCGCACGCAGCCACCATGTTGCCCCTGACAAACCGACTCAAGCACCGAAAAGACTTCAGCGCCGTTTACCGCAAGGGAATCCGCCGCAACTCCGCTCATTTCAGCTTAAGAGCTCTTCGCAAACCCAAAAGCGTCGAGATTGACAAACCCACAGCCGAGAAATCCTTGCAACCGAGTCGCACAGGCATTTCTATTAGCTTGAAAGTCAGCAAGCGCGCCGTAGTCCGCAACCGGATCAAGCGCCAGATTCGCGCAGCTTTGCGACAGCTATTGCCCCGATTAAAATTCGGATGGGATTTAGTAATTGTGGTGCGTCCGATCGCACAAGAGTGCAATTATGCAGAAATTCTGCAAGAATTAGAGCAGTTGTTGGTAGAAGCCGAGGTACTAGATGGGAATTCGAGAGGAAGTATATTATGAAGGCGGCCCAGCGCTGGGAGACTTGATTATCAACTTACTGCTGGGGTTGACTGTCGTGGGAATCCCCCTCGCAGTAGGAGCAATTGTCCGGGCTCTGTGGCTGCGCTACCGGATCACCAACCGCCGAGTATCGGTAACTAGCGGTTGGATGG
Organism: Microcoleus sp. bin48.metabat.b7b8b9.023; assembly: GCF_013299185.1. Lineage (GTDB taxonomy): Bacteria > Cyanobacteriota > Cyanobacteriia > Cyanobacteriales > Microcoleaceae > Microcoleus. The sequence goes on from NZ_JAAFKG010000014.1 coordinate 15,422, forward strand.
GTGGCGATCGCATCGACGTTATCTACTCAGATATAGTCAAAATTGTCACAGTACCTCGGGGTTTCGGGACTTACGGAGACATGGTGCTGACAATGAAAAATGGCAGCCGCTTGGAACTGCGATCGATTCCGAAATTTCGAGCAGTATATGACTACATTAACGAAAAACTGCCCGCAGCAGCTCAAAAAGCCAACGCAGCAGCAAAAGCTAAATAACCAAAAGGCTTTCACCCTGATTTGAGGGCGAAATCAGTCGATTTTCCATTTTGCGATTTGAGATTTACTCCACAGATGAATCTGCGAGGTTGAACTCTTAGTCTAAAATTTGGGGAGCATCCACGACGATTGTCGGGGGCTTGTATGCGTTTTTTGGGTGAAGTCAGCGCGAGTAGTGGCTTTAGTCATTACAAAAATCTGTGAGCGGGCGGTCGATCGACAGGCAATGTCCTAAGATAGAGACAAAAGCCTAAAAGTTGAGGCGGCCCGCATTCAGCGGGTAAAAATAGTTCTCAACAGTAAACTAAGAGCACCTAAATTAACTCAAAGCGAATGGATTTTGGTATCTCGTTTCTCTCCAACAACCTAATGCTGCCGATCCTAGATTTTTTCTACGGGATCGTGCCAAGCTACGGTTTAGCGATCGTAGCTCTGACGCTCGTGATTCGCTTTGCTCTCTATCCTCTCAATGCAGGATCTCTTCGCAATATGCGGCGCATGAAAGTAGCGCAGCCGTTGATGAAAGAGCGAGTAGATCAAATTCAAAAACTGTATAAAGAAAATCCTGCCAAACAGCAGGAGGAAATGAGCAAAGTATACAAAGAATTTGGCAATCCTCTAGCAGGATGCTTCCCGTTAGTGCTGCAAATGCCGGTGCTGTTTGCACTGTTTGCAACGCTGAGAGGTTCGCCTTTTTCTGACGTAAATTACAGCGTCAACGTCCAAGTTTTGCCGAAAGAACAAATCGAAACTGTTCAACCGCAAGCCTTTGCTACGCCTCCACAAAATATTTACGTGACTGGTACATTTCACGCCCCAGTTGTGGGCGTGATTCCAGCAGGTGACAAACTTGGAGTCGGCGATACAACCAAGGTTGAATTTAAGACCCCAGACGGTAAATCTCTCCAAACTCTAGCGACAGAAAATAAGAGCGAAATTGACTTTGTTCCCAGTTGGAAAGTCATCAAAGGCGAAGAATTTGTCAAGGTAGACGAACAGGGCAACATCGTGGCTTTAGCGCCCGGTGAAGCCACAGTTCAAGGCACAGTCCCCGGATTGGCTACTAACAAAGGATTCCTGTTTATCGAAGCTCTAGGCCGCGTGGGCGCGATCGACCCAGACGGCACAATCCACTGGGATATTTTGGTGATGATCCTCGGCTTCGGTATCAGTTTGTATATCAACCAAACTCTTTCGGGACAAGCACAAGGCCCAAACGACAACCCCCAACAGGCTACAGTCAACAAACTGACGCCAGTTATATTTTCGGGGATGTTTTTGTTCTTCCCGCTGCCCGCAGGCGTGTTGATGTATATGCTGATTGCTAACATCTTCCAAACAGTTCAATCGTTTATTTTGTCCAGAGAACCGCTGCCGGAAAATCTCCAAAAAATCGTGGACGAAGCAGAGGCGAAAACTAAAAAAGAACAGGGATTAGATGCACTTCCCTTCGAGCCGGGCCGTTCTAAGAAAAAGGCTTGATTGTTAAAATGAAAGAATCAGAAATGCAGCGCGGACAGCAATGGTTAGAAGAATTGCTAAAACTGTCCGCAATTCCCTCAACAGTGGTAAGCCAACAGCAAGATGATTGCTATTGGATGACAATAGATGACAGCAATCTGACACCAGAACAAGTAGCCATCTTAATCGGCCCAGACGGTAATGTCCTAGATGCGATTCAGTACCTCTGCAACACAGTTGCAAACATCGCTCACGAATCAGATGAACCGATTGCTTATACAGTCGAACTGAACGGCTATCGCATCCGCCGACAAGCAGAACTGCGATCGATGGCAGAGTACGCAGCAGATCAAGCGCGATCGACTGGAGGAGAAGTTGAAATCAAATCGCTGTCTTCGGCAGAACGCCGTCAAGTACACAGTTTCTTGAGCGAATGTGAGGATATAGAAACTTACAGTCAAGGACAAGAACCCGATCGGCGTTTGGTAGTGCGACTGCGCTGACGGTAACAAGGAAAAAAGAAAAAAGGAAAAAGGAAAAAGCCAAAAATGAGCTATTCCTTTTGACTTTTAACTTTTTACCCGTTACCCGCCCAAAAACAGGTACAAGCCCCGATGCCCTTCGTGGATGCCCCCCAAATTTTAGACTCGTGTTTAATATCCCAGATTCATCTGTGAAGTAAATCTAAAATCTAAAATCTAAAATCGACTGGCTTGTGACTTGAGACGAGGATAATAAAACGGCGAAAGATGATTATGGAGACAATTTATATCCCTCATCTGCTCACAAAAACCGAGCGGAAAGAGGTCATTGATTTTGAAGAAATTATCCCCGATTTAGAAACTCTAACTCCCGTGCGGGGACGGCTGCAAGTTATTCACAAAGGTAATTTTCTTGATGTGAAGGCGAACGCTGAAACAATTGTGACTCTTAGCTGTCATAGATGCCTAAAACAATACAACCACCGTTTAAAAATCCAATCATCGGAAATAATTTGGCTCGAAGAAAAAGTGAGCGATCCTGATGCAAGTTCAGGAGAATTTGAAGTTGATTTAGAAGATTTGGTGGAAAATTTATCTCCCACAGGCTATTTCTCTCCGAGTGATTGGGTGTACCAACAAATGTGCTTGGAACTGCCGCACAAACAGCTATGCGATGTTGAATGTCCGGGAATAGATTTAAATGAGGATGATGCAGAAGAGACAGAAAGTTCAGAAACAGTCTCTGACAGTCGCTGGGCATCTCTGGCGGCACTTAAACGTCAATTGCCCTAGTCAAAAGTCAGCAGTCAAGAGTCATTAGTCATTAGTCAGCAGTCAATAGTCAATAGCTAAGGGAGCATTTCAGTTTTGCTTTTACTGTCCGCGAGCGGGACAGTTGCTAGATGTATAGCCTTTCTCAAAAAGATGAGGTATAACTGACAGCTTATATAACCACTTAAACCAAGAGGGCCCAAGCCCAACAACGTCCGCGAATCTTTGTGAGAACCGGTATATATAAGCTTTGCTGCGATCTTGAAGAACTCGCACTCTAACAAAAACTCTTTTTACTCTCGGAAAGAAATGCTTGCGTAGCTAACCACGAATAACCGTGGAATAACGACGAAAAAAACACCCGCTAACAACTAATGACTAATAACTAATAACTAATAACTAATAACTAATGACTAATAACTAATAACTAATAACTAATGACTATTTTTAGCGACGAGTTTGAACTGCTGCTACGATCGCGCTACCCCGTAATCTACATTCCCACACGGGAAGAAGAGCGCGTCGAAGTCGCGATCGCCCAATGCGCCAAAAAACAGGGTTCTCGCGCCGTCTACATCTGGGATTTTGTAGATGGCTATCAAGGCAATCCCAACGATGCGGGTTTTGGCAAGCGCAACCCGCTACAAGCTTTGGAGTTTCTTGAAAAATTGCCGGCATCCGCACCAGCAATCTTTATTTTGCGAGACTTTCAGCGCTTTTTAGAAGATGTCTCAATTTCCAGAAAGTTGCGAAATTTGGCGAGACTGCTCAAATCTGTACCCAAAAATATAGTCATCGTATCTCCGATAACTTCGATCCCGGATGACCTCAGCGAAGTCATCACTGTTTTGGAGTTTCCCCTGCCTGCGGCTGCGGAAATAAAAATGGAGGTAGAAAGGCTGTTAGGCGCTACCGGACAAGCCATAGAAGGGCGTTTGCTGGACGAAACGGTGCGCTCCTGTCAAGGATTGTCGATCGAACGAATCCGCCGAGTGTTAGCAAAGGCGATCGCCACCAGAGGCGAACTGCATCCCGACGACGCCGAACTGATTTTAGAAGAAAAACGCCAAACCATCCGCCAAACTCAAATTCTCGATTTTTACCCAGCCCGCGAAAACATCTCCGATATCGGCGGTTTGGACAATCTCAAAGAATGGCTGCTGCGGCGCGGCGGTGCTTTTTCCGATCGCGCCCGCCAATACGGTTTGCCACATCCCAGAGGCTTGTTATTAGTCGGAATTCAAGGCACCGGCAAATCCTTAACTGCAAAGGCGATCGCCCACCACTGGCATTTACCTTTGTTGCGGTTGGATGTCGGACGGTTGTTTGCCGGATTAGTCGGGGAATCGGAATCGCGCACCAGACAAATGATTCAGCTAGCGGAAGCCTTGGCGCCTTGCGTGCTGTGGATTGACGAGATTGACAAAGCTTTTTCGGGATTGGATGGTAAAGGCGATTCTGGGACAACCAGCCGCGTGTTCGGAACTTTTATTACTTGGTTGGGCGAAAAAACTTCACCGGTGTTTGTCGTCGCCACGGCGAACAACATCCAGTCTTTACCGCCGGAAATGCTGAGAAAAGGCAGGTTTGACGAAATATTTTTTGTAGGTTTGCCAAGTCAGGAGGAACGGCGGGCGATTTTTGAGGTACATTTGTTGCGGTTGCGATCGCACAGCATCAAAAACTACGATCTAGAGCGCTTGGCTTACGAAACTCCAGATTTTTCAGGAGCCGAAATCGAGCAAACTTTGATTGAAGCAATGCACATTGGGTTTAGCCAAAATCGAGACTTTACCACAGATGATATTTTAGAATCAGCTAGTCAGATGGTGCCGTTAGCCCGAACAGCGAGCGAGCAAATCCAATTTTTGCAAGATTGGGCGGCGGCGGGGAAAGCTCGCCTTGCTTCGAGATACGGCAGTTTGAGCCGCCGGATTCAGGGATAGTCGATCGCAAACATTGTGCAGACAGTCAGTATTCGGTATTTACCGGAATCAGAAGTTGTCTTCCCAAAGTCTATCCCACCCAGCCCAAATTTCTCAATTCCCGATTTTCCCGATTTTCCCGATTTTCCCGATTCTTTATTCTGGCGATCGACGGTCAACTATTCCTTATTCTTTCGACTAACTGTCAACTGTCAACCCTTCTCTTTCGCAATCTGTCAACTCTCAACTATCAACCCTTCTCTTTCGCCAACTGTCAACTGTCAACTGTCAACTGTCAACTGTTAAGTCAACTGTCAAATTTTCCTTCATATGAACAGTGTATATAGCGTTTTCAAGTTTTTAGTGGGTTTTCTGCTAGCGATCGTGCTGATGGCAGGCGCTAGCGTGGCGGCTGCACTTTACTTTGCCGCTAAGCTAACTACTGTGCCCGACAGGCCTGTTTTTCCCAACGACAAAACAGCAGCACAGATTGCCGGTGCTGGGGCGAAGTCAACAGCCAAGGCCAGCCCAGTTTCTACGTCTAGCGATGCTGCGTCTGGCGATGCCGCGTCTGAGAAACCCCTGGAACCGGGAGCTTACCGAGCTCTGGTGACTCAGCCGATCGGCTTAATTCTCCGGGATAGTGGCAACCGAGACTCGAACCGAATTGGCGGTGTAGGTTACAAGGAAAAAGTTGTGGTTTTGGAAGATTCACCAGACAAAGAGTGGCAGCGAATTCGAGTTGAGGATGGCAATCGCGAAGGTTGGGTGAAGGGCGGCAATACTGAAAAAGTTGAGGGCGAATAGCACAAAGGCTGGTGTCTAGAAATTATCCGCGTTGGCCTGTGTTGCTCTGCGGTTGCCCGATCGCAGATCGTATGCAATAAGTCTAATCTTTATCTCCGCTCAACCCATCCTACATATCACATTCTTTTTGAAAAGTCAAATTAAATTTATTTAGCATAAAGATTTGGTTTAAACCCCCAAGCTTTTTCGGAAAAAATCAAAAGCAGACTATTCATTACTCCAATCCTCGGACTTCCAGATAGAGTTCGCTGTCAGCGGTCAACCAAGAGGGCCCGCACGGCGGTGTACCACCCCTACGACAGGTCAACTGTCAACTGTCAACTGTCAACTGTCAACTCTCAACTGAGAGTTATGTTAAGAAACTTAGCAAAATTTTAAGCTTAGTTGCAAATCGTAGGCTTTTGTCACCGCAGTAGAGGCAAGAATGGTAGCTTAGATCACAAGATCTAAGTTTTCAGCTTAACAGCTATCAACCATAAAAAATATGTACGACAAACGTCCCGATCGAGATTTGGCGACTGCTGCTGTAACTGCGGCTTTAGGAGCTGGAGTGGTCACTTCTTTTGCAGTCAGCAGAGGGCAAAACCCTCTGGTAGCGTTAGCAATTACTGTTTTTGCAGCCGGAGTAGCTTTGATTTGCGATCGGTTCGGTTTAATTTAAGTTAATTTCAACTTTGTAGAGAATAATTAATAGTTAACAAATTAAATCCCCATCCTGTTGGCAACTAGCAAGGGTGGGGATTTTTAGTCGATCGTCAACAACTAATATTTTTCTAATACAAAATTTCATTTTTAGCCAATAATAGCCAAAAACTGGTCATTTTTCCCTCAGCAAGGCTAAGATGTGGCTGCAAACTATTTTCCTGACACTCGCGTCTCTCGAAACAGCGATGCTATCGTGGTTGTTACCTGTAATTATTTTTGAAGGCATTTTTTTTTAACACGGGTGCTTCGCGCAAACAGGTAAAACTTAGTCTTGATAGATCCTGAGCAACCCAAAGCTCAGCTTGAGTTTGCTCGTACATCACAGCCACAATTTCACACTAAAAATTTATGGAATCTCTCGCCTACCTCGAACTTGCTCTTGTTTGCGAAGCACCCGCACAAGAGTCGAAAATTTTTGATACGCCCAAGTGGCAAAACCTATCGACTCAGACTTATGTCCGTTTGCTGTCTCTGGCTTTGATGCTGTCGGTTTTGAGTGCAGCCGGTTCGGCTTTTGCTCAAATAGATCCAGGAAATCCCAATTTGCGCTCTGTTCAAGACAGATTGCGGGATCTTGGCTATTTTTCCAGATCTTCTACCGGTCAGCTAGGCCCGGTAACAAAACAAGCTCTGACTAACTTTCAACGAGACTATCAACTGTCGCTGACTGGTAAACCCGATCGATCTACGGTGATAGTGCTCAACAGTTTAGACGAGGACGATCGATCTTTTAAAACTACTTATACAAACTATAGCTATAACGAGCTGCGTTATGGAGACTCGGGTGCAGATGTTACCGCTCTCCAGCGCAGGTTGAAAGAGCTAGGCTACTTCAACACGCATCCCACAGGGAGTTTTCGCGAAATTACTCTCAATGCGGTGAGATACTTCCAGCGGATTAATCGACTGCGGGTGACTGGAGTTGCTGACAGGCAAACTTTAGCCTTGCTGTTTGCTTCCACCAGGCCAACTCCCCCCGTTACTCCTCCTGATATTTCGGAAAATGGCGGTTGCAAGGGGCTGCGGTTCGGCGACAGAGGGGCGACGGTAGACTTGATCCAGCGGCAGTTAAAAGCTTTAGGCTATTTTGAGGGCGGGATTGACGGCAAGTTTCGCGAACGCACTCTCTACGCTGTGACTCGTTTTCAGCAAGATTTCAATCTGGTTTCTGACGGCTGCGCTGACACTGCTACTTTGAAGGCGATAGATGCCCAGATGAGGGAAGCTCAAATTACTGTATATCCAGGAGAAAATGACGAGCAGAGTAATAATGCTGGAGATTTTCTGGATTTGGGCGACACAGGTCGAGAAGTAGAATTGTTGCAACGGCGGCTGCAACAATTGGGTTATTACAGGAGCCAGATTCACGGTTGGTTCGATCGACCAACTCAAGAAGCTTTGATCCGATTTCAGAGAGATAGCGGGCTGTCCGGGACTGGCACAGTAGATCGCAGCACTCGATCGGCTTTGAGACAAGCCAACAGGCAGGCTGCAAAGCCGCAGCAGCCCGTTGCAACGGGTCTGCGGCGGGGGGATACTGGGCCTGGTGTCCGACAGCTTCAGTCTGCGCTCAGAAGTCTGGGGAAAAACCCTGGCCCGGTGAATGGAGTATTTGGAGCCGAGACTGAGTGGGCGGTGCTGTCCTTTCAACGCGAGCGCAATTTGTCCCCGGCTACGGGTATTGCCACTCCGGCAACTTTGGCCGCAATCCAAAACGGGTTAGCTGGGCGAGTTACTGTTCCTGCTGTGCCGATTAGCAGTGTCAATTCTCGATCGAGCATTCACCAATTACAAACACGATTGCAAGGCCTCGGCTTTTATACAGGCTCAATTACCGGAGTTTTTGATGCTCCGACGAAAGACGCTCTCGATCGATCTGTGCGCAGTTACGGGGTGAGCAGCGATGATTTGTTGAGCCAAACTTTTTAGCACCCAAGTTGCGGATGCGACATCAAATAAATCTGGTTTCTGGTTCCTGACTCATTCCCGATCTGGATCTATTGTCCCCCAGAAACTCGGTTTCGGCGCAAGTGCGATCGCACTTGCGCCGAAGATGTTTTGCTAAAAATTGTAACAAACCGTACTTGAAATGCCAAAATAGTGTATTATCACTCGATTGCATCAGGAGCACTGTTGCCATTCTGGGCGATCGACCTCGGACAAGACCAATTGCTAGAAACCAAAGACGGCCATCCCATCCGCAAAGCTTCATGGCACACCGTATGAATCGTTAACTGGCAGTCTAGCAGGTGCAACCCAGACTTTTCAGCTTGTTTCATGCCAATTTTCAAAATCGAATCGTTGTTAAATTCGATCGTTCTGTTGCACTGAACGCAGACTAGATGGTGGTGGTGGTGCGGGTAAGGCTGGTTTATTTCATAGTGTTTGTGACCTTCGGCTAGTTCGAGTTCGCGGAGCAAGCTCATCCTTGCCATTAACTTTAAAGTTCGGTAAATAGTGGACAAGCTAATGTTTTCGCCACGATTTTTTAACAAAGTGTACAAATCCTCCGCACTCAGGTGGTTGCCTTTGGGGAGGTTCTGAAACACGTGCAAGATGGTTTCCCGTTGGGGAGTCATCCGCCAGCCTTTGTCATTGAGTTCGGATTTGAATGAGGACGCGGTGTAAAGTGCCATAGTGACCCTCTCAAGAAAGTCTGCCTATTGACAATAATACATAACGAGCGAGATATTTTGCAAATATCGGAGCTTATTGAAAAAAGCTGGGGATAAAAATTTAGACAGAGGACAGAGAAATCGTGTAGAAGTAACAATCATTACTTCTGTTTTATGCTTTCTGTCTTCTGCCTTCTACCTAGATCCAGAAACGGACATTACCAATACATTGACCTACTCCCGAACCTTGAAGAATGGGGATTCTGGATTTAAACAGACAAAGCAAGCATTCCTTGTCTGATATTGCCGAGCATCCTAGTTTGATGCCTCAACCTATAGGATTGTTTTGCCATTATAGAATTGAGACCGGATTTTTAGCGCTCGGGTACCAACAATACATAGCCAATTATGAAAGCCGTCCTATAAGAAGGACGAGGCTCTAAACCCTATTGGGCAGTAAATGCACACCAGCTAACTTAAGTTAGAGACTCCAGATAGTCGCGCACGCGGTTGCGACGCTTGGGTTGGCGGAGTTTTTGCAAAGCTTTGGCTTCAATTTGGCGGACTCGCTCGCGGGACAAGTCGAGAGCGCGACCGATTTCTGCCAAGGAGTAGGGGTGTCCGTCGCCCAAACCAAAGCGCATCAGAATTACATCTCGTTCGCGGCTAGTCAAATCTGCCAACAATTGTTGCAAATCGCGGTGCAGAGCTTCTCGCATCAGCATTTCTTCTGGCGAGATGCTGTCTGTTTCGAGTAAGTCGCCCAACTCTGTATCTTTTTCGTTGCCCACTTTAGTTTCCAGAGAAACAGAGCGAGGAACTCGCAGCAATACTTCCCGAACTTGAGCGGCAGTCATGTCCAATTCGACGCCGATATCTTCGATCGTAGCTGTGCGACCTTTTTCTTGAGAAATTTTGCGCTGGGCTTTCTTGATTTTGTTAAGTTTTTCGGTGATGTGGACGGGGAGGCGGATGGTGCGGCTTTGAGTCGCTATAGCCCGCGTGATTCCCTGGCGAATCCACCAGTAAGCGTATGTGCTAAACCGATAGCCCCGTGTCGGGTCGAACTTTTCGACAGCTCGTTCCAGTCCGAGAGTACCTTCTTGTATTAAATCGAGCAATTCTAAACCGCGATTTTGATATTTTTTCGCCACCGAAACCACCAGGCGCAAATTCGCCTTAATCATGTGGTCTTTAGCTTCGATGCCTTCAGCTTGAATTCTTTCGATCGCCTCCACCGTCATCTCTGCCAACTCTGCCCACTGGCGCTTGCCTTCGGACATAATTCGCTTGAGTTCTGGCACGTCACTGATGCCGGCGGTTAATGCCCAGCGTTCCAGGGAAGGTTTGTGTCCCAATTGTGCAGACAGGCGATCGCGCACTTCTATTAAATGCACGAAGCTTTGAATCAGCCCTTCTTCCTGGGAGGCGACGGTATTCCGCAATTCCAGCAATTTGATGTAGCGCTGAACTTTTTGAGCTTCGGAGACTTCTTCGTCTCTACCCAAGAGACGCACCCGACCGATTTCCTGTAAGTACAGACGCACTAAATCTGTAGTGCGGCGGCTAGCGTTTTTTTGCAATTTGGATGCTGTGTCTGCATCTTCAGTCTCTGCTGAGTCTTGGTCGATGGGTTCGTCTCCAGCTTCTTCAGCATCTTCATCCAACACATCTACATCTTGCAAGGGATTGACTCGCAGTTGTTCGTCGAATTCAGCTTGAGCGTAAAAAGAGGTGGCTGGCATAGTGATTTTCTCAATGGCTCCGGGTGAAAAGATGCTACGCTTAGCGGTTATTTATAATTATGATGCCCACTTTGTTAAGACGAAGCATCACCGCTGTTTGTTTCTTTACTAACTTTTCTGACTTTTGTGCTGTGGTCGAGATCGAACTTTTGCTGCCCCACTTGTTTTACCAAGATTCGGGAAAACGCTAAGAACTTTCTGATGTAACAGTTTGAAGGCCCGAAAAGTGCGTTGTACTTCTTTGTTTATATAGCTAGTATAGATAGAGACTGGCTATAAACAAGTGACCTTCGTCAGAAGTTAAGTTAATCTTCATCACTAATAACCTGGTTCCCGATCACTTCGGAAAAATAGGGATTTTTTTAATAAAACTTTATATAATCCTGCGTTCTTGATTAAATATCCCACAGCTCACAGGAAGCTTAATTCCTTGCACCATATGAGATTCATTGTTTTTAGAGTCTCCCTTATCGAGTTGGCGGTTAAGGGGAAAACCGGGTTTCCTGACAAAAATTCTGCATTTAAACCCAGGAATTAGAGGAAAAAACCCGGTTTCTTGATGTATTTGGCGTAGGTTGGGAGTTGGATATGGCGATCGATCTATAACTTTTTTGGTGTTGGCTGGGGCTTCCCTTTTAACCTCACCCAATATGAGCAGCATCAAAAACCGGGTCTTTTGAACTCCCGCTGGCACAGAAAGCGTAGGTTTTTCATCGCTGTTACCGGATTGTTGAAAAGTTAAAACTGGCCTTGCACTTGTCAATCAGTAAGATTACTTAAAAAACTGCTTTTGAGAGTATTGAAAAATTAGCGGGGGTAAGTGGGCATAAATATGGCCCTCCGAATGTTGGCGAAGCCCTCGAAGACGATCGCCTAAATCTCAGTTTTTCACCCAAAATTTGAGCAAATTTTAAGTATAATTGCTGAGGGACAAATACTTCCCTCGCTTAAATTGTCACCAATGCTGTTACCCGATCGACTTTGAGTGACAATCATTCTCTCTCGCGTCAGTGCACTCCAATTAAAATTACTAGCGCGGGTAAAGTTTCATCAATTCCCTCACCTGTTCGGCATGATAGGAACTGCGAGTTAAGGGAGAAGCGACAATTTGCAAGAATCCCAAAGATTCGCCAAACTCTCTCCAAGCATCAAACTGTTCCGGCGGCACAAAATTTTCAACGTTCAAGTGCTTTTGAGTCGGTTGCAGGTACTGTCCCAGGGTCAAAATATCGCAGCCAACTGCCCGCAAGTCCTGCATCGCCTCGCGAATTTCGGCATCTGTTTCCCCCAGTCCCACCATGATGCCGGATTTGGTGTAAACCCCAGGTGCGAGTTCGCGGCTGCGTTGCAATAGTTCCAGGCTGCGATCGTACTTTCCTTGCGGCCGCACCTTGCGGTAAAGTCGCTTTACGGTTTCGGTATTGTGGTTGAGTACCTCGGGCCCGGCTGCGAGAATAATTTCTAAAGCTTGCCAGTTGCCGCACAAGTCGGGAATCAAAACTTCTATAGTTGTATCCGGCATTGTCGATCGTACAGCTTGAATGCACTCGACAAACTGAGACGCGCCCCCATCCGGCAAATCATCGCGGTTAACAGAAGTAATCACAACATGATTGAGTTTGAGCCGCTGCACCGCCTGCGCCAATCTTTGGGGTTCCGTCGGATCTAAAGCTTGGGGCTTTTTCTCAAAATCGATATCGCAGTAAGGGCAGGCGCGGGTACAAGCCGGCCCCATAATCAAAAATGTAGCAGTACCTGCGTTGAAGCATTCGCCGATGTTCGGACACGAAGCCTCTTCGCAAACCGTATTCAGGGATAAATCCCGCAAAATTTCTTTGACGTTGCCGACGCGCTCCCATTGGGGGGCTTTTACTCGCAACCACTGGGGCTTAACTGTCACGCCTGCCTCCGCCTGAGTAGTGTTTTACAAAACATTATACTAGGAGGTTGCTAACTTTTGACTTAAATGTGATATTATAAAAAATCTATTGACTAATTTCGGGATGTAGCGCAGCTTGGTAGCGCACCTCGTTCGGGACGAGGGGGTCGCAGGTTCAAATCCTGTCATCCCGATTGTTAAAGTAAATCGGATATTCCGCAGCAATTTCGAGGCAGAGCCTCTGGATATTCATTACCAGGCTCTGCCTGGTAATGAGAAACAAGCGCAACTGCGAACGAGTTTTTTAAACGCTCAAATTGCGACGCAAAAAGCTTTCTAGGGATTCCATTCTGATGCCGTAGATTAACTCCAATTTTTGCACTTCTTCGGGAGTGCAGAAAAACTCGTTACCCAGCAATACCCGCAAAGTTCCCAAGCCTTTTTGAGCCTGAGGATTTAACAAACCCAAGGCATTTCGCAAGCCGTCAAATACCATCAACGGCGGATTGATTACCACGGGTTCGCGATTGAACAAGCGTCCGAAAATCCGGGCAATGTCGTCTCTGGTCAGCACATCGGGGCCGCCGACTGATAAAATTTGGTTGCGCGCGCCTTCGACTGTTGGCGAGTCTGCTGCAATCTTTGCTAAGTCGTCGGTACTGACAACAGAGGTGCGGTTTTTGCCGTCGCCAATCAGCAGGTAAAGCCCGGTTTCTCGAAATCTTTCTGCTAGCGGCAGCAAACTCGAAGCGAAACCGGCTGGCCGTAAAATGGTATAATTTAATCCGCTGTTTTGCAGGTATTTTTCGACTTCTCGCTTGGCTTTGAATACTGCTGAATCTTCGTATCCGCGATCGACTCCCAGTACCGAAAGAAAGACAAAGTGCTGCACTCCCGCTTCTTTGGCGCAGTCGATCAGTTCTATGTTAGCGCGGTAGTGTACTGCTTGAACGTCGCCGCCGGTGCCGTGGCTGCTGATGATGTACTGCACTCCTTGGCAAGCTTTTTTAATATCTTTGTCTTGTTTCAAGTCGCCGATAAAGATTTGGGCGCCTCGGTTTTCTAGTTCTGAGTAGCGAGATGCGAGGCGAACAAATGCGCGGACAGGTTTGTCTTGCTGTCTGATTTCTCGTACAATTCGGCGGCCTAGTGGGCCTGTTGCTCCAGTTACTAAGAACATGATTTTTGGTTGTTGGTTTTTATTGAGATATTGCAGTCCGGCAGGGGTTTAAACCCCTGCCTCATAGCTTAAGTCTTCTGAAAGAGGACTGAGGAGTTTATTGAGAATTATGCCCGATGTGAGTTGTTATTAAATTTATAACTGATAATTCAAATTTCGACAATTACGGGGGTGTGATCGCTGGGTTTGACTAATTTTCTGGGAGCAATATCTATTGTACAGTTTTTGGCTTTTTCGTAGAGGGGAGGGCTGAGATAATGGTGGTCGATTCTCCAGCCGTTGTTGCGGGGAAATGCGGCGGCGCGATAGTCCCACCAACTATAATGTCCGCCTTCTGAGGTGAATTTGCGAAAGGGGTCGCTTAATCCTAATTCGGTGATTTCTGTTAATGCTTGGCGTTCGGGTATTGATAGGCCAACGGAGTTTGCAGCAGCTTTGGGATTGTATATATCTCGATCGTCCGGTACGATATTGAAGTCGCCACAAATGCACAGGTTGGGCGATTTGTCTAGTGCTATTTTCAGGTATTCTTGCAGCAGTTTGAGCCAATGCAGTTTGTATTGATACTTCTCGGAACCAATCTCGGAACCGTTGGGAACGTATACGGAAATAATGCAAATATCGTCTATAACCCCGGCTATGAGGCGCTTTTGTTCGTCAAAGATACCTGTGGTTTCGGTGCCGAGAATGGGGGAAAATCCGGCGCTGACTTGTGACAGGGGCGATCGACTAAAAATAGCGACGCCGTTGTAGGATTTTTGACCGGAGATGTAGCAGTTGTAGCCGATGTCTACAAATGGTTGCAGGGGAAAGTCTTTGTCTGTAACTTTGGTTTCTTGCAAGCAGAGAACGTCGATTTGGTTGGTTTGCAACCAGTTAGTAACGTGTTCGAGGCGGGTGCGAATTGAGTTGACGTTCCAGGTGGCAATTTTCATTTATAGTAAGTAATAGATTAGTCGATTTTAGATTTTAGATTTTACATTTACTCATCGGAGTGCGATCGGGATGCTCGTGAGTGATGGTCGCAACCGCGACGCTCTATAGTATAGTACAGTTTGAGGGTGGTGAGTTCGGATGTGCGATCGAATAATTGAGTCAAAGTTGACATTTGGCGATTTGGCTGATACAGTACCGTAGCGCAAACTGAAGGATATAGAGTCTTCGTAGAAATGAAATTTAACACCCTGCGATCCACCAACAAATTAAAGCAATAAATTGTTGTTTGATCCAATTTTTTTATTTAGGGTTGTGACAGCAATTATGATTCAAGGCGATCGAGATATTAAGAATGTCTTTCAACTGGTTAATCGTGAGAGTCAGAAAGAGTTAAGGAGTAAAGCAAAATTAATTACATAATTTTCTCCAAATTCTTTAATTTTTTTCTACATATGAAACAAGAGATTGCCAGCTAGAGTAGTCATCTATCTATCGCTCGCTCGATCGCCCTTAACCGAAAACATCACATCCCCGCAGCTAAGGCGGAGTCAGCGCGAATTTGGTAGTTTCATGGTACTGTAATGAAGTTATACCACAAGTGTGAGTTTAGCTCTTGCTAATCGATCGAGTGGATTTTTGATTGCGCGCGTCGATAAAGATGAGCGTTTTGCTGATTTATCTCAAATTATCAAATTTATTTACAGAGGTGAGTTTTGGAGATTATTGAAGTACCGTTCAACAGTTTTATTGGCATTGAGAAAGCGAGTCACTCCAGTGAAGTTCTGCTTAAACTGAGCAATTCTCCCAATTACCAAAATCACCTGGGTACTGTTCATGCGAGTGCTCAGTTCGCTCTGGCTGAAGCTTGCAGTGGAGAATATTTATTAAGTCGTTTCAAGGGAAATTTATCTGACTACGTTCCAGTGGTGAGAAGAGTTGAAGTTAAATATAAGAAACCAGCGACAGGAGAGATCTATGGAAAAGCTCAAGTTTCCGATGACGATTTTCAGCGGTTTATAAATGCTCTAGAAGCAAGAAGTAGAGCAATGTTATCTATTAGTGTTGACATCGTGGACTCTGAAAATATTGTGACAATGAGTGCTTCTATTGAATGGTTTGTTCAGAAACTAAAGTAATAGGGAGCTTAACTTTACAAAATGATATTATAAGGTCGATCGCCATTAACCGCAAATAATCAAATTCCTGACTTTTCAAAATCTTCCAACTCCCACAAAAAAGTCGAGGATTTATGGTGCTAGGCGCCAAAGCCCGAAAAAATCAAATCCCCGACTTCTAAAATTCTCTCATTTCAATTCAACGTTGACAGTAGCAGACATCCCCGGTGCAATCCGCGATTCATAACCTTTAATGCTGTCGGCATCAAAGACAACTTTCAATGGAATCCGCTGCACTACTTTGGTGAAGTTTCCCGTTGCATTGTCGGGAGGCAATAGGGAGAATTGAGCGCCAGAAGCAGGGGAGAAACTATCGAGACGCCCTTCAAATTTACGGCTACCAAAAGCATCTAATTTGATTTCTACTTTTTGGCCTGGTTTCATGTTTGCCAGTTGCGTTTCTTTGAAGTTGGCAATTACCCATAAATCGTTGCTGACGATCGCCATTAACGGAGTTCCCGACTGCACCCGCTGCCCCACTTCAACCGATTTGCGCCCGATTTGTCCGGCGGCGGGTGCGGTGATATTCGTGTAGGAAAGTTGCAGTTGAGCGTCTTTCACCGCAGCTTCCGATTGGGCGATCGCAGCCTTAGCAGCATCATACTGCGATCGACTGACCTTAGTTTGCTCGCCCGTAGCTTGAGCCTGTTGCAATCCGCCCTTCGATGCAGCCAGTTTGGCTTCAGCGGTGCTGATACCTTCTTGGGCTACAGCGACTTTAGCTTGGGCGCTGGCGATGCCGACTTTGGCTTGCGCGACTTGAGCTTCAGCTTGTTTTACTCCTTCTTGAGCTTGGGCTACTGCTGCTTGGGCTGCGGTTACGCCTTCCTTGGCTTGGGCTAACCGCGCTCTAGCTTGGGCAATTCCTTGTTGGGCTGCGGTGGTTTGGCCTTGGGCGACTTCGTAGGCTGCTCTCGCTGCGTCTAGTTGCTGGCGGGCGATCGCACCTTCTTGCTGCAAGCTTTCGTACCGTCTATAATCTGCTTGCGTTTTCACGAGATTAGCTTGCGCTTGCACTAACTGAGCTTGCGCTGCGGCAATTCCGGCTTCGGCTTCCGTCACTTTAGCTTCAGCTTGGGGAATTCCGGCTTCAGCTTGGGCGACTTTCGCTTGTGCTGCGGGGACGCCAGCTTCCGCTTGGGCGACAGCGGCTTCGGCGGCGGGTACGCCTTGTTGGGCTTCTCTAATTGCTGCTTGGGCGGTGGAAATGCCAGCGTTGGCGGTGCCGATATCTCCTTGAGCTTGGGCTGTTTTACCTTGGCTGGTTTGAGAGGCTAGGGAAATGTTCGCTTGGGCTGCTTCGGCTTGGCGGCGGGCGTTTTCTAGGGCTGCTTGGGATTGTTGCAGTTTAACTTGGTAGTCGCGGGGGTCAAGTTTAATCAGCAGTTGGCCGGGTTTTACTTGTTGGTTGTCTTCTACTAAGACTTCGCCGACAGTACCGTTGATGCGGCTGCTGACTTGGTGGATGTGTCCGGCTACTGTGGCGTTTTCGGTTTCTTGGTGGATGGAGGCGTATTGCCAATAATTGTAGCCAAAGCTGCCTGCTGCGATCGCCCCGATGCCCAACGCTGCAAAAATCAGCGGTTTCTTGGACTTTTTCTTCGGGGTTGCAGGCGGTAGGGGTGCTTGCAGTTCTGTTTCTGTGCCTGTTTTGACATCGGCGGGGGCACTGATTTCTGTCTCTGGGGCGGGGATTACTGGTAGGCTTTTTGCTATGGTGTCGTCGATCGGCTTTTCTAAGACAGCTACTGCTTTGCCTTTACCGTTACCGTTGAATTCTGCTGGGTTGATTTCGTTTGTGCCTTTCATGGTATTTGACTCCTGATACTTTAGTAAGATGTCGTTTGTTTAGGGTGCGTAGTTTTTATTTAGTAAGACTGCTTGTTTTAGTGTTATCAAAGAAGGTGCGTAGTATTTTTCGGTTATTTGTAATGTAGTTGAGGTAGATGCTGCTGCGCTTCAGTCGAAAGAGCTATTTGTTGGCGGTTTAGGAAAGATTGACGATCGCCCGATCGATCAATTGGGAGAAGAGTTCTCGATCGGCCTTTGAAATTCCAGTCATTGACTTCTCTCTGATATCTGCTACCAGCGGGGGCAAAACCTCTTGCAGTTGCGTACCCGAGTCTGTCAGCCAAATGCGCCAAATGCGGCGATCGCGCGTGTCTCTCTCCCGGCGGACTAAACCTCTTTCTTCCATGCGATCGAGCACGCCTGTCAGTGTACCGCCTACCTGTTGCAGTTTGTCGCCAATACTGGAAGTTGGCAACCCGTCTTCTTGCCACAAGCAGCACAGTACCAACCAGTGAAATGGTGTCAGCCCAAATGGTTCGAGTATCTCTTGCAACCTGCGAGTCCCTAGCTGCCCTAGCAGTTTGATGCGGTAGCCCAGGCTGTGGGGGGCGAGAACGTCGTGCCACCTAGCTAGATATTTGCGATCGACTGTCGATGTAGTAACCATCTGTTTATTACTTAGCGTTCTTACTATCAGTGTAGGATGTTATTTGGGAGCTGTCAAGGGGCGATCGCAGGGTTTTCGGTCATCGGATTTGAGATTTGAGATAGAGTCGGCAGCAAGTAAGTCAGTATAATGAGGGCGATCGCCCACGCTCGATCGCAAAAAACAGCTAAATTTTCGTCAAACTTGTTTGGATTTCTTAATTATTCCTAAAATAGGAAGCTCAAAGTTGCGATCGCACTTTATTGTATTCCCAGGAAATCAGTACACCAAGTTAAATAATACCGACGATAATAATTTGTTCTATTCCTATATATAGCCTTTCTCAAAAAGATGAGGTATAACAGACAGTTTGCAAAACCAGTAAACTCAGAGGGCTCGCATCCCAACAACGTCCGCGAATCTTTCTGATAACCGCTATAATTTAGTCTCTCAAGGAGTGATGAATGTGATGTGCGAAGAGCAAAGAAAAAAAATGCATCAAATCATTCAGCAATTAAAGAACGCCCAATCCGAGGTGGAAGAAGCCTACGAAACAACAATGATGAGTGATGCCAAATGGGCCGTGTCTCGCCTGTGTGATAATTTAAAAAAAGATGAGTCGATCGATCCGTCTATGAAGAGCCAGATACTGCCTTATTTTGAAGCCGCTCATTCAGCTATTCTTGGTCTTGAATCAACGTATAAACGAGCCGGAATGTGTGGTGACAAGCTGAATGAAGCAGAGTCTTGCATAATAAAAATACTGAGTAAACTCTGAAGATAATGATTTAAAACAGGAGCAGGCGAGTGCTGGAAAGTTTATCCTGGGGAATCTGTTTACATTTCTTAATTATTAGTAAAATAAGAAGAGTAAAGTTACGATCGCACATCGCACGTTATGCCACTCCAAGAAAATCAGCGCACCAAGTTAGACGATACAGACGACAATCTGTTCTATTCCTATCCCCGGTTTGTGACGCACGTAGACGAGGGATTCATTCAGCAACTAACCGATTTGTATCGGGAACGGCTGAAACCGAATACTCGGATTTTCGATATGATGAGCAGTTGGGTGTCTCACTTGCCCGAGGAAATGGAATTTGCTCATGTCGAAGGGCACGGCATGAATGAAGAGGAGTTGGCAAAAAATCCCAGACTGAATCATTATTTCGTGCAGAATTTGAACGCAAATCCTAAATTGCCGCTGCCGGATGCAGAGTTTGACGCGGTTGTCAACTGCGTTTCGGTACAATATTTGCAATACGCGGATGCGATTTTCACCGAAATTCACCGGATTTTGAAGCCGGGGGGCGTCGCAATTATCAGTTTTTCCAACCGGATGTTTTATCAGAAGGCAATTGCGGCTTGGCGGGAAGGTTCGGAGGGCGATCGGGTAAAATTAGTCCAGGGTTACTTTGATTCTGTCCAAGGAGCGAACATACCCGGATTTAGCAAGCCGGAAGTAATTGCTAAACAGTCTAGCTTGCCGAGTTTTATGCAAATGCTGGGGATGGGAGGCGGCGATCCATTTTATGCAGTAGTTGCTTACCGCCAAAGTTAGGATTTTTTTAAATGTTCGTAGTGAGGACTTTAGTCCGCTGATTTTTTTGAGGACTAAAGTCTTTACTACAAACCGAGCTAGAGTTACGATCTTTATCTTAGAATATATTTAACAGTGGCTCCTCAAACATGGACAACCAACTTTTGCAACGCATCACACTCGATCCAAATATCTGTCACGGAAAACCCTGTATTCGCGGTCTCAGATATCCAGTAGAGTTGATTCTTGAATTACTCTGTTCAGGTATGAATGCTAAAGAAATTATAGATGATTGTGACGATTTAGAAGATGAAGATATTTATGCTGCTATAGTGTTTGTAGTGAGGACTTTAGTCCTCATAAATATTTTAGGACTGAAGTCCTCACTACAAACCTTTGTACAGTAATCATCAAGTAGGTAAAACCTTGATATGAAGCCATATCAGCAAATAGAAATTGACGAATGTGGTGAGCCTTTAGTCCCAATTCCACCCGAACATTTTGCTTTTGAAATTCCGCACCCTTATCAAAAGTTGGGTGCTCCCTATCACAACAGTAAAGTAGATTCACCTTACTATTTGCGGCAAGGAGTTGTAGATAATCTGGTAGCAGCTAAAACGCATCTACAGCAAAATCATCAAAATTTGAAAATTCTAATATTTGATGCCTATCGACCCGTGGAAGTTCAGCAATTTATGGTAGATTATACTTTCAATCAAATTGCCGTAGCTCAAGGCTGCGAATTTCCGGTTTCCGAAGACCAACGCCAAGTTATTATAGAACACGTATATCAATTTTGGGCTGTGCCGAGCCTCGATCGCGCTACGCCTCCCCCTCACAGTACAGGCGCAGCTTTGGATATAACTTTAGTCGATGAAAATAATGGACAAATTGATATGGGTTCTCCGATTGATGAAATATCGGAACGTTCTTATCCCGATTATTTTGGTAATA
Source organism: Microcoleus sp. bin48.metabat.b7b8b9.023 (assembly GCF_013299185.1). Taxonomy (GTDB): domain Bacteria; phylum Cyanobacteriota; class Cyanobacteriia; order Cyanobacteriales; family Microcoleaceae; genus Microcoleus. Next base: position 36,249 of record NZ_JAAFKG010000014.1, read on the forward strand.
GCAAAGACGCGCAAGAACAGCAATACCACCTGCACAGGCAAATATTGAAAGATGCGATGATAGTTGCTGGTTTTCAGCAACACCCTAACGAGTGGTGGCATTTTTCTGTGGGCGATCAGATGTGGGCGTGGTTGACAAATAACAAGAATAGTGGTAATCAAGTTATCGCCCGATACGGCCACTATTAAACCATTTTAGATTTTAGATGACTGAATGCTCGATCGCTAGAAATCATTTGTTGGATTGGAACCGACAAGATATAGCGTTTCGACATCTCATATCAGGTAATCATGGGCATAGGGCATAGGGCATAGGGCATAGGGCATAGGGCATAGGACATAGGGCATAGGGCATAGGGCATAGGGCATAGGGCATAGGGCATAGGGCATACCTCACTTTTTGAGAACCGCTATATTACAATACTTCGGACAGTTTTTTGACGACTCTGTAAGCGTTACAGCGTAAGCCCTGGCATTTTTAATGGTTTTTTTAAAACTCAGGACGCTTACTTAAAGATTGAAAAAATACTCATCCCTATAGCCATCAAAGGTTTGAGATACTCAATTATATCTAAAACTGTCCGAAGTATTGATATTAAAAACGTTCTTAATTGCTGAAACCCCTGCTTTGATTACTTCTGTCAACTGTCAACTGTCAACTGTCAACTGTCAACTGGTGTGCTGTCAACTGTCAACTGTCAACTCTTCCTTCTTTTTGATCGGCTATTGCCAGCGGGGTAGCCGTGCTTTAAAATTAACGAGAGCGAATAAGTGCAGGCAAATCAAGCCAGCACCGCAAACCCTAAAGGATAACTTAGATTTCACCCAATGAAAGCACTCATCCTCTCTGGCGGCAAAGGAACACGCTTGCGTCCCCTAACCTATACGGGTGCTAAGCAGTTGGTTCCTGTGGCAAATAAGCCGATACTGTGGTACGGAATTGAAGGCATTGTGGCGGCTGGGATTACGGATATCGGGATTATTATTAGTCCCGAAACCGGGGAAGAGGTGAAGGCGAAAACAGGAGATGGCTCTCGCTTCGGTGCAAAAATTACTTATATCTTACAATCAGAGCCGGCGGGACTCGCTCATGCAGTAAAAATTGCTAGACCATTTTTGGGTGATTCTCCATTTATTATGTATTTAGGAGATAACTTAATTCAGAGTCAGCTAGATCCGTTTTTAGAGAATTTTAATAAGCAAAAACTAGACGCTCTAATTTTGCTGCGCCCAGTTCCCAATCCCAGTGCTTTCGGTGTAGCAAAGGTTGATGAGAACGGGCGAGTTTTACAGTTAGTAGAAAAACCCATAGTTCCGCCGTCTAATTTAGCACTGGTGGGGATTTACTTTTTTGCTCCTACTATTCACGAGGCGATCGATCAAATTCAACCATCTGCCCGCGGGGAACTCGAAATTACTGATGCTATCCAACAGCTAATCAATCAAGAAAAACACGTAGAAGCCTGCAATTTAGATGGTTGGTGGTTGGATACCGGGAAAAAAGATGATTTGCTGAGTGCAAACCAAATCATTTTAGATAGCTGTATCGTAGCTTCAACTGAATTAAAAGTAGATGCCAAAAGTCAAATTATTGGGCGAGTGCAAATAGGCGAAGGCAGTGAAATTATTAATTCTACAGTTCGCGGGCCTGTGGTAATTGGGGAAAATTGCCGCATTGAAAATTGCTTTATTGGGCCTTACAGCAGTATTGCCGATCGCGTGACGATGGTTGATGCTGATATCGAACACAGTGTAATATTGCAAGGGGCGAAAATTGTTGGCATTCACCAGCGAATTGTTGACAGCGTGATCGGGCAGCGAGCTCAACTCACAAATGCGCCGCCGCGCCCTAAAGCGTTGCGGTTTATGATTGGTGATGACAGTCAAATCGAGTTAGTCTAACTTGGGATTTGCACTATTCTCGTAGGGGCAATTTACCCAGTGGTGCGGGTTGCTAACCCTACGAGATGGTGTGCCGAGGCGCACCATAAATTAAAAGGAGGCGACAGATTGCAGTACGAAGAAATACCGACTCAACAAATTATAGATAAATTGCGCCAAACTTTGGAGCCGCGAATTGGTATTGCTGAGTTGCCGCTGCCGGAAAGAGCAAAAAGTGCGATCGCCCAAAATGAAGATGACGAAGACATTGCCCTTCTCAAAGCGGGCTTTGACATTTATAACATTCCAATTACATCTTACCAAAGGCGGCTCGGTTCCGCAGTCATCGCCGTCAGAAAAATCGTCCGAAAATTGCTCAAGCCCGTATTAGACAGGCAAGTAATTTACAATTTCGCGAATACCCGCGTTGTGCAAACATTGAGCACACAGTTGCAAAAATTGCAAGAAAATCAACAAACTCTAGAGAAAAAACTTACATCGGAATTCAGCAGCGGATTTCCCGAACTTACAGCACAGCTTGAGAGTCAACAAAGGGCGATCGCAAATTTTCAGTCTGAAGTAGAGCAAATCAAAGCAGTACAGCAGCAACATACTGCTATTTTACAGGAGATTACCGCTCAATTGGGCGATCGACAACCATAAAGCATCAAAGATGACTACACTTCCTATATGCTCATTTATTATAGTTAACTATAATGGTCTGCGCCACACCAAAGACTGCTTGAAATCCCTACAAAAACTTGCGTATCCAGAATCACAACTCGATTTAATTGTAATTGATAATTGCTCTCAAGACGATTCCGTTAGTTCCCTGCGCGAACTGTTTCCAAAAGTTCGCATTTTTGTGAATACCGCCAACAACTTTGCCAAAGCCCTCAACCTCGGCATCAGCGAAGCAAAAGGGCAATACATCGGCTTTCTCAATAACGATGCAACGCTTGAGTGTCACTGGCTAGAAATATTAGTTAAACGCCTAGAGACTGAAAAAAAAATCGGTGCAGCTAGCGGCAAATTGCTGTTTAAAGACGGGCGAATTAACAGCGCGGGCATTCAGCAATTACCTAATTTTTATTGGCAAGATGTCGGTTTTGGCGAAAAAGATTCGGGACAATATAATACAGAAAGGGAAGTAGAAGGGCTTTGTTGGGCGGCGGTGCTTTTTCGCAGAGAATGTCTGGAAGATCTCGGGCCTATAGATGAAGATTTTGTGATGTATTTTGAAGATGTAGAGTTTTCCAAACGCTGCCAAAAACGCGGTTGGAAAATGCTTTATACTCCCGCAGCTATCGCCCATCACGAGTATCGAGGTTCGAGTAAAGGTAGCAAACTCACCGAGTATTTCTGCAACCGCAATCGGTTTTTGTATTTGGCGAAACACGAACCTCTGCAATTAGTGAAATCGATTCATACTTCGGATTTTTTTAGTAACAAACAGTACGATTTGCTGTTCGAGAGTTTGTTTTTCGCGATTAAAAAACTGCTAGATTATCAGAAGCCGGAAATCGTCGCCACTGTACTGCCGCAGTTGACTGAAAAGTTGGCGGTGATTTACAGTAGAATGAAGATCGATCGCATTTTACCTCGATTGGAGGTGGTTAGGGGCGATCGCAAAATGTCGATCGCAATTTACGATCACGGACTGCATTTTATCGGCGGCGGACAAAAATACGTCGCTACCATCGCCTCGCTACTGCAAAATGAATTTGATATTACTTTTATCGCCAACAAACCCGTTGCTGTTTCTGACTTAGAGTCGTGGTACGGACTCAACCTTTCAGGATGCAAAATCAAGATTATTCCGTTGCAATTTTACGAGAAGCGCGGAATGCAGTGTATCGATTCCAGTATCATCGCTGAGGATATGGAAAATCCCTTTGATGAAATTGCCAGAGAAAGCAAAAATTACGATCTTTTCGTCAACGCCAACCAACTCGAAAAAGTCAAACCGCTGTCGCCGATATCAGTATTTTTCTGCCACTTTCCGAATACTTTTCGCAACCGTCATTTTGCTGTGGATGATTACACTTTTATTATTGCCAACAGTCAATTTACTGTCAAGTGGTTAGAGAAACGTTGGAATTTGCAACCAACTTTTATGCTATATCCGCCCGTGGAAATGGCTACAGCTAAAGTGTCGAAGGAAAAGATAATTTTAGCTGTGGGACAGTTTGAAGCTGGAGGAACAAAAAAGCAAATTGAACTCATCCAAGCTTTCCGCAATTTGCTAGCAGATTATCCCGATGAACTTCAAGGATGGCGGCTAATTTTAGCTGGAAGCAGTGTTCCGAAAAATCCTTATTTAAAGGCGGTTCATAATTTGCTGAAGCAGGATTCAAGGGCGATCGAACTTAAAGTTAATGGTTCCTTAGATGAGATAAAATTGCTTTATGCTAAATCGAGTATATTTTGGCATGGCTGCGGTTTGGGTGAAGTCAATCCTCAAAGGTTTGAACATTTTGGGATGGCGACTGTTGAAGCAATGCAAAATAGTTGTGCCCCGATCGCGTTTTGTGGCGGTGGACAACCGGAAATTGTCGAACACGGGCGATCGGGCTTTTTGTTCAATACGGTTGAGGAACTTTGCCACTATTCACATCAACTAATTGTCAATCCCGATTTGCTGGCAGAACTTCAAGCTGGCGCACAGCAACGCAGTCAGAACTTTAGACTCCCACCTTTTGAACACAAAGTCAAGAGTTTTTTTGAGATTATTCACCAGGAGTATGCTACAATTCGGCTGCCAAATCCAGGCGAGATTGCTCAAATGCTCGATCGACCTTAAGCATACATATATTGATGTGGGTAAGGAAGTGGCAGTGTCTGTTAGTGTTAATTTAAGCCTAGATCCCCCCTAGCCCCCCTTAAAAAGGGGGGGACAAGAGTATTCTCAAAGTCCTGCTTCTTAAAGAGGGACAAAAGTATTCTCAAAGTCCCCCTTCTTAAGGGGGATTTAGGGGGATCGAGCCTTGGATGCGAACGATAAATTCAAAAGTTTTAGATCTTAAATTAACACCAGCGGGTAGTGCCATTCCTCACAAATATCGCCGAAAATCGACTTAGTTTGATATCAAATATCGACTAATCACAAGTTTATTTTTACTCAAAACGTGTCCAATCAACTGTTAATCAATTTATCCTTTCTTACTCCCGAACCCACGGGAATCGGTACTTATGCAGCCAATCTTTTCCCCCAACTGCAACACCTAGAACCAACATTACTCGCTTCCCAGAAAATTGAGAATTATAGTTGCTATCAAATTCCAGATAACATCACACCGAATCGAGGCCCGAAAGGACAAATTAACAGACTGCTGTGGACTCAATTTGAATTGCCTAAAATTTACGACAAATTGCAGTCAAACCTAATATTTTCGCCGATTCCAGAAGCACCTTTATATTCCAAATGCCGTTACATAGTTACGGTTCACGATTTAATTCCTTTGCGATTCCCCCAAAAGTTCTCTCGGCTGACAGCTTATTTCCGCTACTACATCCCCCAGGTTTTGCGACAAGCCGAACATATTATTTGCGATTCCCAAGCAACGGCGATAGATGTTGCTAACTTTTACCAGATTTCGCGTCAGAAAATGACCGCAATTCCCCTAGCTTGTGATAATATTAATTTTCGCTGTCTCGACTTGCCAGCAAAAAATTATTTTCTTTATACCGGCAGACACGATAGTTACAAAAACTTGGAAAGATTAATTGCTGCATTTGCGAGTTTAGCCGATCGCACAAACTACGAACTTTGGCTAGCCGGGCCTCCCAACGCCTACACGCCACAGTCGATCGCACAAGTAGAACAATTGGGTTTACAATCTTTGGTAAAGTTTCTCGGTTACGTTCCCTACTCGCAATTGCCCGTACTGATGAATCAGGCGATCGCCCTGGTGTTTCCCACACTCTGGGAAGGATTCGGCTTGCCGATTTTAGAAGCAATGGCCTGCGGTACACCAGTCATCACTTCCAACCTGTCATCGATGCCAGAAGTAGCCGGAGATGCGGCATTATTAGTCAATCCCTACAGCGTTGGAGAAATAGCAGCAGCCATGCAAACAGTAGCCACAGATTCAAAAGTGCGATCGCGCTTAAAAAAATCTAGCTTAGCGCGATCGGCCGAATTTAGCTGGCACAAAACCGGAACAGCAACCGCCAACATCTTACAACAATATCTGTAAATCTTCCCACTCTTCTTTCCACTCTCCGCGCCCTCTGCGCGCTCTGCGGTTAATCAAAAAAAATCCCAACCAAAAAACCGCAATCCTCAACATCTGTAAAACAGCCCACTATTCTTTCATCTCTCTGCGCCCTCTGCGCCCTCTGCGGTTAATCAAAAAAAATCCCAACCAAAAAACCGCAATCCTCAACATCTGTAAAACAGCCCACTATTCTTTCATCTCTCTGCGCCCTCTGCGCCCTCTGCGGTTAAATAAAAAAATCCCAACCAAAAAACCGCAATCCTCATATTACGCTATGCCAAACCCCCAATCCAACCTACTAATTAATCTCTCCTTCCTAATTTCCGAACCAACCGGATTAGCCATCTACGCCAAAAACCTATTTCCCCACCTAAAAACCCTCAATCCAACCTTACTAACAGCCCAAAAATTTCCCAATAATAACTGCTACAAAATCCCAGCCAACCTCACACCACAACAAGGAATCAAAGGACACATCAACCGATTGCTGTGGACACAAACCCAAATCCCCAAAATATACAAAAAGCTAAAATCTAACCTGTTATTTTCGCCAATTCCCGAAGCTCCTCTATTTCGCGGTTGTCGGTATATAATTACAGTACATGACCTAATAGCTTTACGATTTCCCCGCCGCTTCGATCCTTTGGCAGTTTATCACCGCTACTACATTCCCCAAGTGTTGCGGCAGGCTGAACATATCATCTGCGATTCCGAGTCAACCGCCAATGATATTACTAATTTTTGTAAAATTCCAAGTTCTTTAATTACACGAATTTTTCCCGGCTACGATACCAGTTTTTTTAAGTTTCTAGACTTACCAACTAGCAATTATTTCCTGTATATGGGCCGCCACAATCCCCATAAAAACGTCCAGCGAGTTGTAGCAGCGTTTGCGGCTTTACCCAATAATTCCGACTACGAATTGTGGATAACGGGATCGGAAGATAAACGCTATACGCCGCTGCTGAAGGCCCAGGTTCAAGAATTGGGATTGTCCGATCGCGTAAAATTCCTAAATTACCTCCCCGCGGCTGATTTGCCGAAAGTCATCAACCGGGCGATCGCCCTGGTATTCCCCAGTCTTTGGGAAGGATTCGGTCTCCCGGTGCTCGAAGCAATGGCCTGTGGCACTCCTGTCATCACTTCTAACCTATCTTCTATGCCGGAAGTCGGGGGGGACGCAGTATCGTTAGTCAATCCGTACAGCATCCAGGAAATAGCCTCTGCTATGCACGAGCTGGCAACAGATACTAAAGCTCGATCGCACTTGCGGGAACTAGGTTTGGCCCGAGCAAAACTGTTTAGCTGGGAAAAGACAGGCGTGGAAACTGCTGCTATTCTCGATCGATACTGTTGACTGTTGACTGTTGACTGTTGACTGTTGACTGTTGACTGTTGACTGTTGACTGTTGACTGTTGACTGTTGACTGTTGGAAGACGGAAGACGGAAGAGGGAAGAGGGAAGAGGGAAGAGGGAAGAGGGAAGAGTTGACAGAAGGAAGAGTTGACAGTTGACAGAAGAAAGATTTTTCCAATCTCCCCCTCTCCCTATCTCCCCATCTCCCCATCTCCCCATCTCCCCCCTCTCTCCTCCGCTTCACCGAGGCACTATAGGCCCTTTTACTTATTGATACCCAACTGATCGCCGCGCTTGTATTGCTGGTAAGCAGCAAAAAACAGCCCCGCCAGAGTAACAAAGATTAAACCCAGAACAATACCTGAAAGCAGCGGTTCTACCATGAGAGCTCCTTAACGTTAAGATTTAACAATCTAATTTTAATATTACCAGCACTGAGACAGATGAATTTTCCCATTCTTGGGAGTTCTGGGGGTATCAGATCTTGATATCCCCGCTGGAAACGATTAAGCTATGTGATGAGAAATAAATTTTCTTGTAGATACTATTTTAAATTTGCACTCCTTTGAATCACCAAATTGCCACGAATGAAATTAAAAACCCGATCGAGCGACTGGTCATATTTGCGATCGCCGTGTTGCTTGCCATCATGTTGGCGACGATGACAATTCGTCAGTTTCAAGTTGCCGATCCCTACGTCAAAAGCGTACTTTCCCTTACTGGCGACCAGTTTCAGGGTTCCGCCATCTTTCAAATGAACTGTGCGGGGTGTCACATATCCGTCGGAGAGACTCAAGTTGGGCCCAACTTGCACCGAGTTTCAGAGCGCAAATCCGAATTCGAGCTGATCCGCCAAGTCACCAGCGGGCGAACCCCACCAATGCCACAGTTTCAGCCGAGCCCGCAAGAAATGGCCGACTTGCTGAAATATCTCCAACAAATTTAACAAAAAAAGGGGAACGGAATTTCGTTCCCCTAATCCTGATTGTCCAGCTAAGAGTAGGTGCGCGAAGTGTGCATCCTACTGTGGATTGGTGTCAACTTAACCCCGAAAACCTTTGTATCTCTCGTTTACCCTGAGCGTCGATCCCCCTAAATCCCCCTTAAGAAGGGGGACTTTGAGGAAAATCCTGTCCCCCCCTTAAGAAGGGGGGCTAGGGGGGATCTGGCTCCGATCGCCAAACAGAAGACAGCCACTAGGTTTGACGTTAAGTTGAAAGCGATGCCTACTAAGGACTACAGATTAAACCACTAGCACGTTAAAACTGCTTGCAGCTAACCGGTTGGGGACAACGCCCGCCAATATAGCCAAAGTCTGGTTGGTGCTGGCGATCGCGATCGCAGTTGAGCCGTTAGTTTCGGTTAACGACAGTTGACTGAAGTCCAAACCTCCCACCAACTGGATCGAATCAGATTCTGGTCTGAAGTTGATAATCGTGTCAGTGCCCTGAATCGCTGCCAATACAAAGCCTTGTGAGTTGCCATTAGCGATCAAGGTGTCATTGCCAAGGCCGCCAAAGAGCAAGTCATCGCCGGTGCCACCAAAGAGTATGTCATCGCCGCTGCCGCCCAGCAAGGTATTGTTACCGTCGCCACCGCAGAGAGTGTCATTACCTTGATCGCCCAATAGTATGTCGTCGCCGCCTTCTCCCAATAGCACGTCGTCGCCTTTGCCGCCGTACAATACGTCATCGCCATCGTCGCCACTTACCGAGTCGTTGCCGCGATTGCCGTAAAGAGTATCATCAGCTCGATCGCCAAAAATCAGGTCAAAGCCTTTACCACCAAAGATAGTATTGCCATCTTTGCCACCGAAGATAGTATCGTTGCCGACATTACCATTGATGTAATCCCCGCCCTCTTGGCCGAAGATCAAATCGGCGCCACCTAACCCGAAGATAGAGTCAGCATTGGCACTGCCCACGAGGGTATCGTCGCCGTTAGTGCCGTTGATGACACCGTTCCGCGAAGGACTGGGGGACAGATTCGGAGGGATAACCCTGGGGAAGGAATCGGGACAAACCAAATCTGTCACTAAAGGTGTCGGTGTCGGTGTCGGTGTCGGCGTCGGTTCTGGTGTCGGCGTCGGCGTCGGCGTCGGCGTCTCTGGTGTCGGTGGTGTCGGTGGTGTTGGCGGTGTCGGCGGCGTCGGTGGCGCAGGCGTCGGTGTTGGCGTCGGCGCAGGCGTCGGTGTCGGCGATGTCCTGCCAGGTGGTTCTGGCGTCGGTGTCGGCGTTGGTGAAGGTGTCGGTGTTGTTATAACCGAATTCCCGAAGTTGATGCCGCTGACAATAGCGCCCGAAGCCAGCACGATGTCGGCGGGGTTGGGGCTGCTTTGAGTGAAACCAACTGGCGCGATTTCCCGAACGCGGTAGGTTGCCGGCGCTAGGTTCGCGAACAGGTAGTTGCCGCTGTTATCTGTGGTAGTAGTAACCGGAACAGCAACAGGAGCTCCTGGCGCGGGAGCTACGACTTTGGTTAACTGAATTTGGACATTGGGTAAACCCGGTTCTCCGGCATCCTGAACGCCATTTCTGTTGTTGTCTTGGAACTTCAGACCGCGGATCTGGCCCGGTTGGGGCAGGAAGTTGCCGAAGTCAATGCCCGTGGGTTTTTCTCCGGCTTTAGCTATAACAACGTCGGCAGGGAGCGCGGTTGTCAGCGTCCAGCCGGTTTGCTGGACTTCCCTTACCTGGTGAGTGCCTACGGGTACGTCGTTGATAGTGTAGTTGCCATCCTTATCCGTGATGGTAGTCAATTCGCCCTGCTGAAAGACTCCATCCTTGCTGGTGTCTATGAAGATTTGCCAGTTTTGTAGGCCCAGTTCCCCGGCATCCTTAACGCCGTTGTTGTTGAGGTCATTGAATTTTTGACCGCTGATCGTGCTCGCCTCGAAGAAGTTGCCGAAGTTGTTGTTTTGCGAGTCTTGACCGCTGGTGAGGGCGATCCTGTAGGCACCTGAAAGGGTAGGCGCGGTGCCGCTGGCTGCCGGGGCGATTTGCGTCCAGCCCGGTTCTACTAACTCCCGGACGTTGTAGGTGGCGAATGGCAAGTCGTTGAACTGGTACTTACCGGTGATATCGGTGACAGTAGCGGTTTCGGTTGGCTCTAGCGTGCCGTTGTTGTTGGCATCTAGGTAGATTCTCCAGCCTGCTAGCGCTGGTTCGCCGGCATCTTGGACACCATTTTTGTTGCGATCGTTAAATTTGATCCCGCTAATCTTGCCAACCTGGAAGTTCCCGAAGTTGGTGGGAAGGGCGGCGGTGTTGGCAATGTTAACGCCACTTGCGGTAGTAAGCCTCGTGGCGGCTGGGGGAACAGGGAAAGTTTGCTGCCAACCAGTCTTTTGCTCTTCCCGCAGGAGGAATGTACCAGCCCCAACTTCAGTAAAGGTGTAATTCCCAGAGGCATCCGTGGTAGTCGATCGCGGTACTGCTGTGCCGATAAAGGTCTGTGGTTCTAGTAAGATTTTCCAGCCTTCTAATCCTGGTTCGGTGCCCTCTTTGACCCCATTCCCGTTGAGGTCGTTGAACTTCTGACCGGTGATAGTGACGTTTTTGAAAATGCCGAAGTTCTGCCCGACGACGGGTTTACCGCTTTCGGTAGTAACCGCAATAGCCGGATTTGTGCCAGCGGGGAAAGAGATGCTGGAGCTGGCCGGGGGAACGGCTTGTATCAGGTACTTGCCCGGGCCGATGTCCGCAAAGCTGTAATCTCCTGTTGCCGTAGTCGTTTGCGGAGTGCCGACAACTGTATCTGTGGCGGCTTGGAATATGCCGTCGCCGTTGGTGTCTCTGTAGAGATTGACAACGACGCCAGCTAATGCGGTGTCGTCGGGAGTGAAACCGTTGCCTGCGAGGTCGCTGAAGGTTTTGCCCGCGATCGTAGTTTTTAGGAAATTACCGAAGTTAGCGTTAGGGACATCAGCAGTACCTGTAGAGGGCGGAGTCGGACCGACAGTCTGCACCCAACCTGGTGGTAACGTTTCGGCGATCGCAGTGTTTGCCTTAGTATCCGTAAGGGTGTACTGACCGAGAGTTGCAGGAACGCTAGAGCTAACAGCAGTAGTGACAGATGTAGTAGAAGTCGGGGTTCCTGCGGTAATGGTAAAATTCCCTAGACCTGGATCTGTCGCAGCTTTAACGCCGTCGCCGTTGATATCGTTGAATTTCTGACCCTGAACAACTGGGCCATACTCGTAAGCACCGATGTCAATAGTTGGTTTACCAACGAGAGTATTGTCAATTTTGCGAGGGAAACCAGTGCCGCGTTGGTCGAAAGCAGTAGTGCCCACTACCGTTATGGTTGGGTCGCCTCCACCAATTGCCGGATTAGTGCTCGTGGTGACGACGGGGTTGCTAACTAGGGCGAGGGTGAAAGGAGCGGGAGCAGTTGCGCCGTTGAGTCCGGCAGCAGCGGCTGGTGCTAATACCGTCGCTAGAGGAACCGCTAATGCCTGACCTGTTAAACCGGTGCTAGTGCCTAGAACTCCAATCAGGTTGTTGTTTCCTGTAAATGCCCCTGTAACATCGGGGTTGGTAGTAGCTGTGTTGCCAGCGACGATCGTATTTTTGACCGTGACAGTACCGCCGTTGTTGTAAATTCCTCCGCCATTAGCAATCAGACTGGCCGGTGTACCAACTGTCGCTGCTGTGGCAGAGTTATAGGCGATCGTGTTGTTAGTCAGGGTAGCTGTGGCACCAAAGTTGACAAAAATTGAACCGCCTGCGGCTGTACCCGCACCTGCGGTAGCAGCACCAGCATTTCCACCCCTGACTGTATTGCTATATAAGGTGCTGTTGGTCAAGGTCAAGTTGCCGCCGCCGACAAAAATCGCACCACCCAAACCAGCACCACCGCCACCTGCGGCAGCGACAGCAGTCCCACCAGGGGTAAAGAGATTGATCGCAGTGCTGAGACCGGGAGTAGCTCCCGCGCCACCACCGCCACCGAAGCCTCCAACACCTCCTGCACCGTTAACACCAGCAAGAGCAGGGGGAGTAGAAGTACCACCAGTACCGCCTGCACCGCCACCGCCCCCGAAGCCACCAGCACCGCCAGCGCCACCAGTACCACCGCCACCGTTGGTCGTAGCGCCCGTACCGCCATTCCCGCCAGCACCGCCAGCACCACCGCCACCACCAATAGAGCCGCTCACACCAGCGCCACCAATACCGCCAATGCCACCTACGCCAGCAGGCCCGACTCCATTACCACCTGCCCCAGCAGCACCACCATTACCAGCCGGAGCGCCTGCGGAGAATCCAGGAGAACCGTTGTTTCCGGGGTTACCATTGGGGGTAAAACTACCACCTGCGGTGGCTGCTGTTGGGAAAGCAACGCCTGGGCTGCCTCCAAAGGGAACACCACCGAAATCAGCAGTGCCACCTTTGCCACCGATTCCAGCAGCACCTGCACCACCGATAGCCTGGTTATTCGAGAAAGTCACTCTGTCAACTATTACAGTGCCGCTGTTGATAAAAAGTGCGCCCCCTAAACCCGCAGCACCACCACCACCACCACCAGCCGGTGCGATTCCTCCTACTGCTGTTGCAGAATCAATGGTGAGGTTGGAAATGTTAACTGGGCCGGTACTATCAACGACAAAGGCTCGGGCTGTCGGAGTACCGGTGATTTTGAAACCGCCACCAACAATATTTGTAGGGCCGGTAATTCTGGGTAGCAACCCTGTCAGGGTAAAGTTGCTCTTAATGTTGATTGTGTCTGGGCCATCGTTGGTGTTGGCAACTTTAATAGCATTGTCTAGTTCGCTAAAATTGTTAACGTCTAGGGTAAGGGGAATCAGAACTCCACTGTAAGCTTCCCTCGCCTCTTGGGAAAATGCTAAAGGTGTTTCTATTTTCCCTGTAGTTACTTCCAACACCCAGTCTCCGCCCAGCGCGGCACTGCCGGTCAAGTTATCGGATGCGGCAATATTTGCCCCCGTGAGCTGGCTCAGCCTTTGGACGAAGGCGACACCGGCTTCTGTGGCGGCGACGTTGCAACCGTAAAGCAGAATTTCTGGTTTAGCAGTAGTTGAAGAGTTCGAGTTTGCTTCGGCTGCTGGCAAAGCAAACCATTTTTCTAAATAATTGCGGTAGGTTTCAATGTTGCTGAGATTGAGTTCTGTGCTTCCCAGTTGCAGGCTGGCTGCTGAGCCGTGAGACAGAATATGAACTGCTGCAATGTTTTGCCGCTGTTTAAGTGTTTCGGCGATTTGCGCGATGCCGTCGCGATCGGCCTTGAGAATAATAACTTCTGTATCGGAATTCGCGGTTTTCGTTAAACTTTCGCAATCTTTAACTTGTGAATCCGCAAAAACTATCTGGTGTTTCCGTTCTTTATAGACTTCCATGATTAAATTCCTCTGGTACACACACACATTAAATTCATAGCACAAACCAAACGCAGCAGCGATCGATCTTATTCCGCTGCGGATGCAAGTCGTTGACAAAGCCCTGGAAGACGATCGCCCTAACTTTCACCTCAATGGAAGATTGACAAAAACCTTTTTTTATGCTCTCCTAGGATATACTAAGTTTAGTTTGATTGTGTAGAAGTTTGCAAGGTAGATATTGTTCCGGATGTTACAAAAATATTTGAGAAGACTGGCGCCTAGTTTTTGATGCGATTACACTCTGTCAGGTACAACGTTTTGTCATAAATGTCAAGCAAAAAAATAACTAATGGCGATCGATATTTGTCAGTAAAAAGTCATCAGTCGCGGCGATCGGCTGTAAACTGATGTTATTTGGTATTTTTGGGCTAAGGAATGATAGTTTGGGCGATCGCAAAACCGCAATAAAATTGGTTCGTAGTGAGGACTTCAGTCCTAGTCTTAATAAGGACTAAAGTCCTCACTACAAACGTTTACCAAGTTTCCTCATCGGGATGATTGGAATTGCTCCAGATTTCCACATCTAAATCGTTGAGATAAATCAGAGCACTTTCAATTTGTTGGCTTGTACCGTTAAGCTCCAAATCAAACCAACCGTCATCGGAATTTTTTCCACCCAACAAAGCTGCATTAAAATTTACCTTTAAACCGTGTTCCGAAATCAGGTTAGAGATGACAGGTTCCTGATGGTATTCTTTGGGAATCCGAATCCGAATGCGGGTTTGAGTTGGTCTGCTGTCTCCTGACTCAGTGTGCGGTAGGTCTGATTGTTGAGTTTGGTGGAAATTGTCGATCGGCTCAAATTCAGGTTCGCTATTGTTGTGGTTTAACATTGTGGCCTCCTAATGTCGGTTTTTTTTCAGGGATAACGTACTAATGATTAACGATTAGTCTTTCGATCCACCCTCACCCTCCTTAACAACGGAGGGGGACAGGAGTATTCTCAAAGTCCCTCTTCTTAAAGGGGATTTAGGGGGATCGAAACAGCGGTATAAACTGTCAACTGTCAACTGTCAACTGTCAACTTCCTTAATGGTAGTTTTTCGTTCCAAAATCTCCTTAAGCACCAGAGTAACAACCGCTAAAAAACCGAGAACTACCGCAGCGGAAAAAGCTGCTTGCGTCGCGTACTGCTTGTAAGCATCCTCGACAAACAAAGGCAAAGTCTGAGTTTTTTTAGCAATATTTCCCGATACCACAGAAACAGCTCCAAATTCTCCCATTGCTCTAGCATTTGTCAAAATCACACCGTAAAGCAAGCCCCAGCGAATATTCGGCAGCGTCACATTCCAGAAGATTTGCCAATCATTTGCTCCCAAAGTTTTCGCCGCTTCTTCTTGATCGGTTCCCACTTCTTCTAAAACAGGAATCACTTCGCGGGCAACAAAAGGTAGAGTGACAAAAGCAGTAGCTAGCACCATTCCTGGCAAAGCAAAGATAATCCTAATCCCGGCACTTTCCAGCCACGGGCCGAACCATCCCAGCCGACCGTAAAGCAGTACAATCATTAAACCTGCGACTACGGGAGAGATGGCAAACGGCACGTCTAAAATGGTGATTAATAGGGTGCGTCCGGGAAATTTGTTGCGGCCGATTACCCAAGCTGCACACAAACCAAATACTGTGTTTATAGGTACAACTATCAGAGCTATCAGCAGGGTAAGTTGGGCTGCTGATAGAAAATCTGGTGAGGTTAAGTTGGCGAAAAATGGCTCGATTCCCTTTTTGAAAGCTTGGTAAAAAACGTTGAGGGTTGGGATAAATAAGACGAGGGCGAGATAGCCGATCGCAATTCCGATCAACGTTGGCTTTACCCAGGCTTTTTCGTTGCCCCGCGACGAACCCGCTGGCGGAACTGTGTAATTTTTAGATAAATTGAGATCAGCCGTCATAGCGTCTCCTCCAAGCTTGTAAAATATTAATTGTGAACAGCATTGCTAGGGAAATTCCTAACATGACAGTGCCGATTACTGTGGCTCCTGCATAGTCGTACTGTTCCAATCTTTGGAAAATTAAAACAGGTGCAATTAAATCTTTAAACGGTACGTTAGCTGCTACAATTACCGTCGAACCGTACTCGCCAACGGCTCGGGAAAATCCGAGAGCAACTCCGGTTAAAATTGACGGAAAGAGCGGCGGTAAAACTACTCGCCAAAAGGTTTGAAATTGAGAAGCACCCAAGCACCAAGCTGCTTCTTCGATGTCTTTTTCCATTTCGTGTAAAACTGGCTGTACAGTTCGCACGATGAAGGGTAAGGAAATAAAGATCATGGCTACGCCTACGCCCAAGCGAGTGAATGATATTTTGATTCCCAATGGTGCAAATAGGGAGCCGATCCAGCCGTTATCGCTGTAAACTGTGGCGAGGGTTAAACCTGCAACGGATGTTGGTAGCGCAAAGGGTAAATCGACTGCTGCATCGACAATGCGTTTTAAGGGAAAGTCGTAGCGGACTAATACCCACGCTATTAATGTGCCGAAAACTCCATTGATTAAGGCGGCAATTAATGATGTGACGAAGGTGACATCGTAGGCGGAAAGGGCGATCGGGCTTGTGGCGATTTTCCAAAATTCGCCGGGGTTTGCTGTGCTCGCTTTTAGCAGCATGGCTGTGACTGGGAGAAGTAGCATGAGGCTGAGGTAGCCGATGGTGATTCCCCAAGGTAAGGTAATTTTGCCGATCGCTCTTTTGATATTTGCGATCGCAGATTGAGGGTTGGTTGCTGGAGATGATACTGCCATTTAGGTTTGAGTATTTCTTCGTTTGTAGTAAGGAATGCAAGTCCTTGAAAAGCTAATATTTTGGGGAGGACTGAAGTCCTCACTACGAACCGTTTGGAGAGGACTGAAGTCCTCACTACGAGCGGGTAATTTGGGACTTAGCGTTTAATCGATCCTTGGATTTTGTCAAACGTGGCTCCGTCATCAAAGAATTTCGTCTGAATTTCTCCCCAACCTCCCAAATCTTTAGCTGTAAATAGGGTTTTGACGGCGGGATATTTTTGGGCAAATTCTGCTTCTTTGGCTACTGTCTCATCTACTGGGCGAAATCCTGCTTTGGCAAATTCTCGCTGGGCTTCTGGAGTGTACAGATACTTGACAAAGGCTTCGGCGACTTCGCGAGTGCCGTGTTTGTCCACATTTTTATCGACGATCGCAATGGGATTGTCGATCGACACATTCACATCTGGAATACTATAACTCGGTTTTTCGCCTTTCTGAGCTACTAAAATAACTTCGTTTTCGTAGTTGATTAAGGCGTCGCCTTGGCCTTGTTTAAAAAATACATCCATAGCTTCACGGGCATCTTTAGTCAGAATCGGAACGTTTTTGTAAACTTTGGTGGTAAAGTCTAATGCTTTGGTGTCGTCTCCTCCGGTTTTGATAATCGAACCCCAAAGTGCTAGGAAATTCCAGCGAGCAACTCCTGAGGTTTTGGGATCTGCTGTAATTAATTTCACTCCGTCTTTGCTTAAATCTTCCCAGGTTTTAATGCCTTTGGGATTGCCTTCGCGGGTGACTATTGCTGCTACGGATTTGGTGACGATTCCGCCCTTGGGGACTTCTTTTTCCCAGCCCGGTTGGATGAGTCCGGCTTTCTCGATTTTGGCGGTGTCGAGGGCGAGGGCTAGGTGTACGATGTCTGCTTCTAATCCGTCAATTACTGCTCTGGTTTGGGAACCGGAACCGCCATAACTTTCGCTGAAGGTGACGGTTTGTCCTTTTTCTTTTTGCCATTGTTCGACAAATTTGGGAATTATCGCTGCGTGGGCGGCTTTGGTGACGGCGAAGGAAACGAGGGTTAATTCTACTTTGCCTTTGTTGGCTGCTGGGTTAGCACCGCCTGGAGTGGTGGCGGAGTTGTTTGGGGTTCCCTGCTGGCAGGATACAATTGCCAAACTTAAAGTTATTCCTACTACAAATAGCGACACAAATCTTTTAAGCGCAGTGAGCGATCGATTTTTGCCAATTGGTAGCTGTTGTGGTTGGTGAAATTGTTGAGTTAGGTGTTGCCACGGGCTCATAAAAACACTCGGTAAGTGGGAAACTCAGAGACTTTAGTCCTGAGAGGGAAACGAAGAAAGCGGTTTCAACCGCCGTGAATCCCCTTGCGGGGTAGAGGGGTATGGTTGCCCCTCTGCGGAGATATGGTTGTCTCCAAGCCCTTACGGGTAATGTTAGGCAACGCCCAATGTTATGAGAGCTTGAGAGACCTGCAACACTGTTGAGCGTGACTTTCAAACTGTTTAATTGCAGATGACAGAGCAAGGAACTAGCTACGCATTCGCTTGGTGTCGTGACTCAAATAACGTAGTCAGTTAAGACGCTTGGCTGGTCAACACAGCTTGCTCGATTGCTCTTACAAGCTCAGTGGCGTTGATTCCCTGAGTTGCTGACTATATTTGTTCCTCTACTAAAGTACGGTTATTAGGTCGGAATACCGTAATTATGGTGTTGAAGTACGATTATAGACAAGGGCGGGTAACAATGGCAACAAAAAAAACGAATTCTGGCACTCAGAGTCGATCGAATATCCTCAAGTCTTTTGCCTCGGTGCTTTCCACTCAGATTCGCCGTAAAATGTAAACCGTAGAAACACTATGATTGAGTTAAGGTGCTAAGCTTGCGCGACTGTACGATACGCCTTACGGATACGCTGGCTCCGCTCAAAAACGGATACCGTGCCCCGACAATCGTCGCGAGCAGACTCAAGTTCTAGCTCCCAGATTCATCTGTGGAGTAAATCTAAAATCTAAAATCTAAAATCTAAAATAGATCGCTCAAATGTAAGGCCATGCTAAGAGTCTCCGCCCAGCGGGATACGCCTAAGTGGCGCGATCGCCCGCAAAGTAAGAAAAAGTTTTAACTGGTATGTCATTACCCCGCCCCGTCTCAGACACCCTAATTGAACTGTTGAAACCTGTAGCCTGCGAATTGGGAGAAAGATTGGGAGCAAGCGCTGTCAACGAACGCTATGCAGAAATTGAGCCGTCTGGTTCTTCTGCTTTGAACCAGCAAATCAAAAAAGACCCCCGCTGGATTAAAG
Organism: Microcoleus sp. bin48.metabat.b7b8b9.023; assembly: GCF_013299185.1. GTDB lineage: Bacteria > Cyanobacteriota > Cyanobacteriia > Cyanobacteriales > Microcoleaceae > Microcoleus. The sequence goes on from NZ_JAAFKG010000014.1 coordinate 55,150, forward strand.
CACAAGTGAAGTATTTGCAACGGCAGCAGGCCCGAGAACAAGAGTTAATTGCGATCGCCAGCATAGAAGAAGAAAATGTAAAGGAAGAACGCGCCAATCGAATTAGGGCGGAAGAATTGAGAGATCAGCGGGCTATTAGCCGGCTCGGCCGCGAGTTAATGCGGGAGATTCAATCAGAAGCAATTCGAGTTAAGCTGAACGAAATTCAAATTATTTGGGACAGGGACAACTGGTTTTCCAATTTGAGCAGGCAGGAAACTGAACAGATTTTGCAGCAGCAGCAGCACCGATTGCTGTTGTTAGTTGCTCCGGCCAAAATTAGCCAAGATTGCCCGGATTCGTTTCGCCACAATCTGAATATTGAGCTGCCGGCTAAGTTGAGAACTTTTTTGAACCAGTACTACCCCCAGCACGGAGAATCCTGCCCGGTTCAGTTTTACGGAGATTATTTCAAAAACCCTATTTCTGATATTGATGTGGAGCGGTTGCAGACTGTTTTGTCTCCCGTGCCAACCGCTATATTGTACAGCGACATCAGCGATTATGAAGTTAATTTTCATGTCGGTTTTTGGGGGATAATCAATCAGAATGTTTCCCTAGTGGCGATGCAGCCTTGGAATTGGGAAGAAGTTTATCACCAGTTGGAAGCCGAGGGGAAAGATGAAAAGGTGAGACTGCGGATTATTCGGCAAATAATTGTGACAATTCATAAGTTGCTGGCTGCTTTTTTAGCGGATTTGTATTATTTAAAAATAGATTTTACTCACGAACCTCAGCTATTTAATTTAGAGGCGGAATTTGCTCAGGAATGGTTTTCTCAAGATTGGGCTCTACCGTATATAGAAACTCTTAAAGAAATTCAGGAGCAGCAGCGAATAACCTATAAGGGAGAGATGCGGCGGTTAGCACTGCGAGAGGCGAAAGCTAGGGCGGAACGCAAGCGTTTGGAGGAGGAGGCACTAAAAAGCAGACAGGAAGCTGAGGCGAAATCAAAGCGGGCGAAGGAGTTCGCTCACAAATTAAAAAATCTGAAATGGCGGTGCGCTTACACCCTGCCGGGACATTCATCGTTTGTGAATTCTCTGGCGATTAGTCCTGATGGCGAAATTCTGGCTAGTGGCAGTTGGGATAAAACTATTAAGATTTGGAATTTAGAAACAAGGGAATTAGTTGGTACTTTGACGGGACATTCCGATCGCGTAAATTCGGTTGCGATTAGCTATGACGGAAAAATGTTGGTCAGCGGCAGTTCGGATGAAACAATTAAGTTTTGGAATTTGTACAACGGCGATCTATTGTGTACTTTCCCAGGACATTCTATGGAGGTGAATTCGGTGGCGATCAACCCGAAGGGGCAGGTAATTGCTAGCTGCGGCGGGGCTGATAATACGATTAAGCTGTGGAATTTGCGGACTGGTGAGTTGCTGCGGACTTTGAGGGGTCATTCAGACAATGTGAATGCGGTGGTTTTTAGCCCGGATGGTAAGATATTGGCGAGCGGCAGTTCGGATGCGACGAGCAAGGTTTGGGATGTGGAAAGCGGTAAGTTGCTGCGGACTCTTTCGGGTTTGAATGTTGGGGTGAATTCTGTGGCGATCGCGCCGGACGGTCAAATTCTGGCTAGCGTCAGCAATGATTATACGATTAAGCTGCGGAATTTGCACACGGGCAGTTTGTTGCGGATTTTAAATTCTAATTCTGCGAAGGGAAAGGGTGTAGCGAATTTAGGGATGAATGAGGCTGTGCATATTTTGCGGAATTATGTAAGTCGGGGCGATTCGGTTGCTATCAGTAGGGACGGTTTGACTTTGGCTAGCGGCTGCGATGATAATACGATTAATATTTGGAGTTTGCAAACGGGGGAGCTGTTGAGCACTCTTGAAGGACATTCGGGTACAGTATACTCGGTGGCGATCGCACCTTCGGGTAATTTGCTAGCCAGCGGCAGCGCGGATGAGACAATTAAGATTTGGTGTTGCGATTAGTCATCGGGCATCGGGCATCGGGCATCGGGCATTGGTTGGACGAAGATAATTCCGGTTTTGCCCTTGCTCCGAGGGCTTTTCGGTGATTTTGGAAAAAAAAGTTTGCTGAGGGGGTTGCGCTAATGGCGATAAGTTTGCTATATTAATTTTCACTGCTGGTGTAACTCAGTTGGTAGAGTAGCTGATTTGTAATCAGCCTGTCGCAAGTTCGAGTCTTGTCACCAGCTTATTGAATGAAAAATAAGGCTAGATAAAAATTCTAGCCTTATTTTTTTGCCCGCAATCGTCTCAAGGCGCTTGTCACCCGCCTCAGCAATTTTGATTGTTAACGCAATCTTTTTTCCAAAAATAGAAATATCTATGGTTGTATTGAAGGTTGTATTGAATCGGGCGATCGCAAATTTGAGCGTTTGATTCTAAAGTTTAATTAAATGTTGACCACTAAACTTAGCAATTCATTATAAACTAATTGTGCGATCGGTCTACAGGAGCAGTCAAATGTCCCCTTGGGTAAAAGATCCACATTCAGGAGGAGTTAAAATCCCACCGGCAGTTCAAGAACGGGTGAAGCAGCGTATTCTAAATTATGCTGCTGCTAACTACGCTGGTAAATACACTCGCCTAGGCATCCGCTTTCGCAGTCAGTTTTGTTACATTGATGCCTATACAGAACCTGATGTCCCCCTAGATTTTCCGGCGAAAGATTTGCGCGTATCTCGTGAGGAATATTTAGAACGAAGGCGAAATACCCCAATGCAACTCTGTCGGCTGCGTTATTTTAGTGATGAAGAAGCTTGGAGCCTGGGCTTTTATACATATAGTAATGAAAAATATGAGCTTTGTGTGTTCAACAATGGCAGTTTCTATGGTACGCCTGAAGAAGCGTTTGCCTCCTCTTCCATGTACTTGGAGTAACCCAAAATGAGCGAATATCAATATTACGAGTTTCAAAGTGTCGATCGACGTTTGACTCAATCGGAACAAGAAGCAATCAGCAAACTCTCTAGTCGCGCGAGAATCAGCTCTAGTAAAGCTATTTTTGTCTATAGCTATGGAGATTTACCGGGCAATGAAAAAGAATTATTAGTCAAATATTTCGATGCTATGTTTTACATAGCTAATTGGGGAACAACACAACTAATGTTTCGTTTCCCTAAAGGTTTGATTGATGTGGAACAGATGCAGAAATATTGCATTGAAGATATAGTGGAGGTTTCTGAACTTAATAATTTTGTCATTTTAGAAATTTCTATTAATGAGGAAGGAGGTTTTGATGGATGGATAGAGGGAGAAGGAAGTTTATCCTCTTTGATAGGTTTGCGTCAGGAAATTTTGCAGGGAGATTATCGTTTACTTTATTTGGCTTGGTTGAAAGCAATTACCTATCTTGAGGGATTAGACGACGAAGATGAAGATGATGATGATAATGATGATGATGATGATAATGATGATGAACAACAAGGGCTAGAGCCACCTGTTCCTCCTAATTTTGGCAAGTTATCTCCATCGTTACAGGCTTTTATCGATATTTTTGAAGTGGATGAGCATCTACTGAAAGCTGCAATAAGTGCGAGTGTTGCTAAACCTTCAATTCCTGAAAGTAGCTTCAAAGAAGCTATCAAAAAACTCAATCGTTCTGAAGTCGATACTTTTTTACTGCGGTTGCTCAATGGAGAAGCTAATCTCTCTATTGAATTGACTAAGAAATTATCAGGAATGATAGAAGTTAAGAAAGAGGAGAATCCTGGTAAACGAACAATTCGTCAGCTTTTAGAAAGTGCAAAAAAGGCAGAAATAGAGGAAGAATACACAAAGAAAGAGCTAGCTAAAGCTGCACGAATCAGAGAATTAGAAGCTTTGGCTAAGCGAGAAACGGCTGCTTGGGAAGATATAGACGCTCTTATTCAAAAAGGAACTTCTAGCTCTTACGATGAAGTAGTGCCGTTACTTTTAAACCTCCGAGATTTAGCGGCTCATCAAAACCAAACAGTTAAATTTTTAAAACGGCTTCAACAACTTCACGATCAATATAGCAGTCGCTCTGGATTGAAAAGACGTTTGCTTAAGGCGAATTTATTATAATCCAAATCAAGGTACGTTGTTGGGCTTTAGCCCTCTTTATTTATATCTTGAAAGAGGGCTAAAGCCCAACAACGTACCTATTTTTTCAATACGCAGCGCAGGCTTTTTTCAACCAGGTGATTGTGGCAGTATCGAATACGGGGGCGAGTTTCTCAACTACCGAAGCGTGATAGTTGTTTAACCATTGTAATTGAGTTGTTGACAGCCGATCGACATTTATCAATTTTTGCTCGAACGGAATATACGTCAGCGGTTCAAATCCGTACCAAGCCGTACCGTTTTTAGACGGCATTTCCCTGACAACATAGAGATTTTCGAGGCGAATTCCGCCCCAGCCTGGTTCGTAATATCCCGGTTCGATACTGGTTATCATTCCCGGTTCGAGGGGATATTGGACAAATTTGCTGATGCCGTTGGGGCCTTCGTGACCGGCTAAAAATGCGCCGACTCCGTGGCCTGTGCCGTGTCCGTAATCTAGCTGTTGTTGCCATAATACCGCACGGGCGATCGCATCTAACTGCGATCCGGTTGTACCTTTCGGGAATTGCTGCATGGCACAGTTGATGTGTGCGATTAAAACTGTGGTGTAGTGTTCGATTTGCTGCGTTGTCGGTTCCCCGACTATCATGGTTCTGGTGTCGTCGGTTGTTCCCGCTAGATACTGTGCGCCTGAGTCTAGCAGCAGCAATTCTCCGGGTTTTAGCGTGATTTCGGGGCTGGGAGTGCCGTAATGTACGATCGAGCTATTTGCTCCCGCACCTGCGATCGTTCTAAATGTTAAAATATGAAAGTCAGCTTCTTGTTGATAAAAACTTTCGATACTTTCTTTAACATCAAACTCCGTCAGGACTTTACCATTTTCTAGCTGTTCTGTCAACCACTTTAAAGTTAGAGTTTTAGCTCTACTTGCCTTAAAATTGGCAGATTGCATCTGCTCGATTTCCACCGGATTTTTCCGAGCTTTCATCCCTTCCACGGGATTCGGATCGAAAACTATTTCAATGTTATTTTTAGCTTTTTGCTGGTCTAAAATTAACTGGTACGTGCCTGCCGTACTGTGTTTCGAGTCCAATAGCACCCGAACTTGTTTCGGCAAATTAAAACAACGTTCCAAGGTTGATGGATAGTCGGAGTAGGGAAGTAAAGTTGCAACCCCCGCCAATTCTTGCTCGATTTCCGGTGAAACTCGTTCGAGATTTGTGAACAAAAATGCTGCATCTGCCGTGACAATCGCGTAGGATATGAAAATGGGAATGTGGGGAATATCCGAGCCTCGCAGATTGAACAGCCACGCTATTTGATTGAGGTTGGTAATCGGGAGCAAGTCGATGTTGGTTTTCTGCATCGATTCTCTGACTCGGACTAATTTTTGGGCGGCGGTTTCTCCGGTCAGGGATGCTGGTAAGCTAAATATAGGAGATTCGTCAATCGCGGGTAAAGTCTCTGTTGTTTGTCGAACCTTGTCTGCTAAATTCTCCGGTATCGGTACGAGTTCAATTCCCGCTGTTGCAAATTTGTTCACCCAATTTTGATATTGCTCTGTGGCGACGGTAAACGGATCGAAACCGAATCTAATTTTAGTTGATTTTTGTGCGGATTCAGTTGCCAGTTTTTCTAAGGTTTCAATCAAGCTTAAATTTCCTTCTAAGCCGAGTTTCGATATTTGAATAATTCCCGTATCGACTTGTAACTCTGCTTGTTCGTAATAGCGGGAATCCACAAACAACCAAGCGGAATTTTTGCCAACTAACAAATCGCCAGCCGAACCCGTAAAACCGGAAATCCAAGCTCGTCGCTGCTTTGCTGCTGGGACTGATAAATTTAAGTGTTCGTCAACTGCTGGGATGAAATAGCAATCTAAGTCATAGTTTGCCATCAAAGCACGCAAAGTAGCAATTTTTTCAACGGAGGCATTCTTAAGAATGCGTTCAGATTTAAAGTTAGTTGCAACCATTTTTTGATATCCTATATTACTGATTTAAAATTGTCTTCAAACCTTTGACCAGCCTGCTAATTCCTGCGGTGGCTGTTGCAGTTTCTAGGGCACCGTAAGCAACGCGCAAATAGCAGTCATTATCCATGCCGAAGGTTGTGCCGGGAAGCACTGCTACATGATGTTCGCGAATTAATCGCTCTACTAATTCCATTGTATCGAGTTCGGTGTCAACTTTCAAGAAAAAGTAGAAAGCCCCAGCGGCTGGGGAAATTGTACACAGATTTTGGATGGTATTGAGTTCGTCTAATACGAGTTGGCGCACAGATGCGATCGCCCTTACATAATTATCGCAGTAACCTCTACCAACTTGCAAGGCTCCCAGGGCTGCATACTGGGAAATTACCGGCGGACAAATTAAGATGGTATCTTGAATTTTCCTCACCGAAACCAGCAAATGCTGTGGAATTACCATATACCCGATGCGCCAACTCGCAAAACCGTAGGCTTTGGAAAGGCTAAACAGGGAAATTGTATGTTCGCTGCTATTGGAAAAAGTTGCGGGCGAATAGTGTTTCACGCCGTCATAGGTAAAATATTCGTAGGCTTCATCGCTGATGTGATAGATATTGTGTTTGCGGCAAATCTCGTTGACTTCCCGGAGAGATTCAGCAGAATAAACCACGCCTGTTGGGTTGTTGGGTGAAATAGTGACAATTGCTCGCGTTTTGTCGGTGATTGCTTTTTTGATCGCAGCAATATTGAGTTGATAGTTGGCATCGGTTTCTACTATCACCGGGCGGCAATTTGCCATGACAGCAGCCATTTCGTGGTTGAAATAATAAGGTGATTGAATGATAACTTCGTCTCCCGCCGAGGTGATGGCGAGAATGGCGTTGGTAAATCCCATGTTGCTGCCGGCGGTAACGACTATGCAGTTTGTGCTGTTAATTTCTATGCCGTTATCTGTTTTGAGTTTGGCTGCGATGGCATCTTGTAATTCTGGGATTCCTTCGACGGCTTTGTATTTGTGATTGTCGGGATTTGCGAAGAATTCGGGAATTTTGTTAAATGATTCTTGGGGCGGATTGTAGTAAACTATGCCTTGTCCTAAGGATATCGTTCCCGGATTTTGCCGGATTAGTTCGCCAACTACTGGAATTATTGGCGATTGTACGGATTGCATTCGAGTTGGGTGATTTTCGATCATATATTATAGGGAAATACCGTTCAGTTAGAATTGTCATTGCGAGGAACGAAGCAATCTCCGTCTCTATTTTTTATATCGCTTTTACTTTTTTGAGGTCTGAACTGTATTGTATCATAGGTGATTTTACAGGCAAATTTATACAGCAGACTTTTTACATAAATCTTTGATTGATGGAGTAATCGCAGATGTAATACAGATGATTTCGAGATAAGTTGCGATTTTTTCCATAAGTTTAGTAAGGTGCATCGGGTGCAGCGGCTTGTGCAAGAAAATATGTTTGTAGGGGCGAAGCATGACCTCCGTGAATATGAGATTATAACTAATAACTTATATGCGGTCATGCTTCGCCCTCTTCAACAGTGAGATGTACTCGGTTTTTAGGATTAAATTTGTTTGTAGACGGCGGTTGAAACCGCGTCTACACAAGGGAAGTCCGCCTCCGCGGACTGAAGAAAATAACTGAAAAAAACAGCGTAATTTTAACTACCCAATCTTCAACCCGCAAAGGCGGGTTTTGCTTGTGTAGACGCGGTTTCAACCGCCCTGTCTTCTAAACTCTTTCAACTTCTATTCTAGAACCTTGGGGGGATTTGAATACTTTAACTTGGGCAGGCAATCTTTCGCCCAATCCTCTAACGTGGGTAATTACTCCAATCAGCCTTTCTCGCTGCCGCAACGATTCTAAAATTTGAGTGACGCTTTCGAGGGTTTCTGCATCTAAAGTGCCGAATCCTTCATCAAGAAATAAGCTGCCAAGTTGGGCTCCTTGAGATAGTTTTTCTGATAAAGCTAAAGCCATTGATAGCGAAGTGGCGAAGGTTTCGCCACCGGAAAGGGTTCGCACTCGTCTAGCTTCGCCGCCATTCCAATTATCTGTTACCCAGTATTCGCCGTCTTGGTTTTTCAACTTGTACCGATTTTCGGTTAATTCTTGCAAAATCAAGGTGGCGCTGCCGACTAATTCTGCTTCTAAATGTTCTAAGATGTAAGATTGAAATTCGTTGGATTTGAGATTCTGCGCTAAGGTGTGGTAGGTTTGCTCTTGTTCTGTGAAATTTGTAATTTGCTGTGACAGTCTTTCGGCTTGTTCGAGGGTTTGGGCTGCTACTTGAATCCACGCTAAAAGCTCGGCGCGGTTGTTGTTGGCTTGTTTGAAGTTTTCTTGGGCGGCGTGTTTTGCCGATCGCACTTGTGCTAAAGTATCTTCATCGGTAGTCCTGCCTGCGATCGCCTCGCCTAAATCCTTCGCCCGCGTCTCCAACTGAATTTTTGACTCGCGCACAGACCGAATCGCATTTTCCCACTGCGATTGTTCGCTAACGGGCGCCACCGCTGCTAAAAATGTCTCTTCTGTGAAATCAGCCGCTGTTAATTTTGCTAACCAATCCTGGTTTAACTGCTGTTTGCTGGCTTGGGCTCGTGCAAAAACCTCCCCTGCTTGTTGCTCTCTCTCGGCTGCTTGAATAGCAGTATTTTGAGCGGTTTGATAGGATTTTTCGGCAGTTGTCAGTAGATTTGCCAGCTTTTGCTTGTCTTCTGCTAAGGCTTTTGCTAAATTAGCATAGGGTTGATATTCTGTAATTTGATAAAGCGCATTCACACAACTTTGCAACTGCTGCTTCCGACGGTCTGATTCGGCGATCGCATCTTGATATTCTTGCTGTTTAGCTGCTTGAGCCGTCACCGCAAAATTAAATCTTTGTTCGTAATTGTTATATTCCAAGGATGCGAGTTGGAATTGCTGCTCGGTTTCGCGGTATTGGCGATCGCTATCTGCAAGTATAACCAACTCCTGCTGCAACTGCAAGACTTCCCACTCAGGATTTTCCAGAACTTGAGTGATTTGCTGCTGCAACTGAGCAACTCTCTTCTCTGTCAATTCCAATGCTAGAGCAATTTCTGACTGTTTTTGCTCGCAAGCTGAAACTGCGCTTTTCGCCTCAGCCACCGCCATTTGAGCAGTTGGCAAAACCTGATTTGCAGCCGCCACTTTCCGGCGCAAACCAGCAACATCGACAATCTTAGAAATCGGCAAAGCAGGTAGCAAATCGCTCTCAGGATGCACCCCCCCGCACACCGGGCAATTATCCCCAGCATTCAGCGACATCCTGACAGCAGCAACACTCTCTAAACGCGCCGCTTCCGCATTAGCAGTTTCCACCGCTTCTAACTCGGCACTGCACTCTTTTAGCCTGATTTCGGCTGCTGCTAAATTAGTTGCAACCTGCACGTAATTCTGTTCGGCACTTGCTTTTTCGGCGACAGATTTATTCAACTGTTCGCGCTGAGTTTTTACCTGTTTGGCAATTAGCTGAAGTTCCATCAATAAAGGTGCAACTTCCTGCAATTTTTCAAAACGCTTTCCTCCCGGCGAATAGTTTTCGAGCATTGCCGCTACTTGAGTAACCCGAAAACCAGCCACCTGAATTTTAGTATTAGCAGCGTGCAGTTCTTTATCTGCTACTTGGAGAAAGCGGAGTTTTTCCTGTTGATTGTTCTGGGCGAGGGCAACTTCTTTGTCTAATTGAGTGCGCTGTTCTTCATATACTTTCGCAGCAGCTAGAGCATCTTCGCGAGCCTTAATTTGTGGTGCTAATACCTCAAATTTGGCTTTGGCAGCTTCAAATTGCTGTTGCTCTGTTGCTTGCTCCGAGCGAGCTTTAGTTAACCGCTCTCGCGCTGATAAAGCAGCACTTTCCGCAGTTTCATACTGACTGCGAGCCGATCGCACTAAAGCCCAATCTCCCTGTAAATGGTTGGCAGCTTGCGCTCTTTCTAAGCGCTGTGCTAAAATTGCTATCTCGGCGGAATTAGCATTTAATTTCGCTAATTCTTGTTGCAACTCTTGCCAGCGAGTGATTTGGGAAAATAGCTGTTCTTCTTCATCCACAGCCTTCTGAGCTTCCATAACAGCGCGCTCGAACTGGGGCAACTGCTGCTCTAAAATCCAAAGTTGCGATCGTTTTAGCTCCACCTCATTCGCCGCCGGAGCGCTCAACTCAGCCAACTGTCTTTCCACCATTTCCCGTTCTTGTTTCAGCAACTTCGCGAGTTCGTTTGCTTCCTTCCGCATCTGCTCAAAAATTTCAAAACCCGCTAGCTGCCGCAAAATTTCTCGGCGCTTAGAAGTATCCCCTTTAATAAACTCATCAAACTTGCCTTGAGGCAGAATAATGGCTCTAGTAAAAGTATCAAAATCCATTCCTAAAATCTGTTCAATCGTATTTTGAACAGCAACAATACTCGTCCCCAAAGTTTCCCAATCGCCATTTTGCCAACTCTCCAAAATCACCTTGTTCTCGGGAGATTTCGGACGAAAACGCCACCTCCGCGTCACCCGATACTGTGCCAAACCCACAGCAAAACGTAACTGCACCTTTAAATTCTCGCTTCCTTGACTTACCAAATCAGCTACTTGTTTGCCACTGCGATTTGTCGTACCAAAAAGTGCGTAAGTCATCGCATCTAGCAGTGAAGATTTACCCGCACCAGTAGCGCCAGTAATTGCAAACAAATCGAGTTGAGAAAAATCTAAACGTTGTTCCCGGCGGAAGCTGGTAAATCCTTCGAGCAAAAGTTCTAGTGGACGCATACTGATTTTAGATTTGGGGATTGGGCATGGGGCATCGGGCATCGGGCATTGGGCATTTTGGCAATTATATTGTTCCGAGTGGTATGGGCTTTTCTTAAGTTTGTTAGGGATAACAGTTGACAGTGAACTCTACCTGGAAGGAAGAGGATTTGATTAAACAGTTGACAGTTGACAGTTGACAGTTGACAGTTGACAGTTGACAGTTTGAGAGCAACCTCTACCTAGAAAGAATAGGATTGAAGTAATGAATAGTCTGACTTTAATGTCTCCCTCAAAGGGTAATGAATAGTCCGATTTTAATTTTTCGCTAAAAGGAGAGGCTTTAAACCAATTATTTTGGTAAAAGTCCACCAATTATCAATTACCTATAGCGGTTCTCAAAAAAGTGATGTATGCTCTCTTTGCCCGATGCCCGATGCCCGATGCCCATGAGTACCTCAGATTTCTGAGAAAGGCTATATTTAACTATTAACTGTTTCCTTAAACTTCTTGTACAAATTCTCAAATCCCTCCAATACAGCGGGTTGTGGTGTCGTTCCCAAGCGGTTTTGATAGTAATTACAGAACTCTGCTGCCGGATCGAAATTGTTGGGATCGATATTAGTGCTCTCTGTTGGTTCTAGCAGTGCATCCCGATAGCGCGGTTCAATTAACACTGCTTGAGAACAGATTTGCCGCACGCGATCGGCTAATCCGATTTGCGGGCTATCCAATTCGACAATTACCTTCAAAAAACCAGGATGATACTGATGAGCTTCTAAAGTAGCATCAAGATTGTCATTATCACATTGAAGCACTTTTAATGGTTTGTGGCAAGCCACCGGTCTAAATTCTACCTTTGCCTGACTTCCCGGCTCAACTTCGATCGAGTAAAATCCTTTTTCCTGTTCGGCTTCTCCAAAATCTAACTGAATCAAAGAACCGGAATAATAAGCGGGAGAATTCTTAGCAATCTGCTGGTGAATGTGGATGTGTCCGAGGGCAACATACTGAGCTTCTGGCGGCAGAGTTTGCGATGATAGCAGGTATTGTTCTCGCGTGTAGTAAGCGACTTCGGATTTGGCCAAGCGAGCGCCGTCAATGCTCATGTGTCCCATCAGCATATTCACAGTATTGTCTCGAAAATCTGTGGTTAAATTTTGCAGTAAATCTGCTACAATCTCGCGGTAGTCTTGACGGCGGTTGGCGTCGCCGGAGTGCCACAGAGAATTGGCATCTAACAGTCTTTGTTCCGAAGCAAAGGGCATCGCTCCTACGCACAGTTTACCGCTTTTTGTATTCAGAGTAATCGTGCCGCCGTCTGCCGATCGCCTGGGTTTACCCAAAGCGCGAACGCCGGCAAGGGATAGCAGTTGGGCGATGCTGTCGATGCGGGATGCTGAATCGTGATTGCCGGCGATCGCAATTGCGGGAATTTCGGCTGCTTGGAGTCCGCAGAAAAATTGATAGGCAATGCGTTCAGCGTAGGCTGGAGGGTTGGGAACGTCGAAAATGTCACCGGCGACCAACACGGCATCGACATCGAGCTCCTTGGCTTGTTTCAAAATCTGTTCCAGGGCGATCGCAATTTCAGAAGTGCGATCGATCCCTCGAAAACGTCGTCCCAAATGCCAGTCAGCAGTATGAATTATTCGCATAGTAAGTTCGGCAGTTGACAGTTGACAGTTGACAGTTGACAGTTGACAGTTGACAGTTGACAGTTGACAGTTGATTTGTAGTAGCGGCGGTGGATGGTGCGTGCCCGCCCTTTTAGTTGACAGAAGGAAGAAGACTTAGATAGTAAACTTGAGCGCGAGTTGTATTTTATGTTTGATTAGGTGCAGTGATAGTGGATTTATTTATAAAGTGTACAAGTTAATTTCAAACTGAGATATTCTATCACTTATCTTCACCAGACGGGCGGTTAACTCGAATCAGCATACCTGTTAATGTTTCTAGATTAGAAATAGCCTCATCAATCCGCGCTGCCAGCCGCTCTCTATTTGAATCATCTTTACAAACAATGATACCAGCATGGTCTGGTTGTAATGTATGCAGCTTGATAAAATGACGGCGATTGAGTGTTAAAATAGCGCGATCGATACTCAATGCAAAAGCTAATACTTCGTCATCAGGAATTTTTTGATTAGCATTTCCTGCTTCCTGTACTGTCAGGACATCGTGACCTAAAGTCCTTAGAAATTCTACAATTCGCCTTGGGTATTGTTCATCTGCATAAAAACGTGCCACTTTTTAATCCTCCTCATTTTCTTGAATTGCTGTTTCAATCTCGTCAGGATATGCCTCAGCATAAGCCCAAGCATTTGCCAAGTCAGCGGCACGCAGAGTCGGATAATCTTCTAATAGTTCAGATTCCGAAATACCTAAACGGCGAGCATTTACCAGCACCCAAACAGGAATGCGCGTTTGTCTGATACAAGCATCGCCGCCGCACACGCCAGGAGTCTTTTGAATTCCCGACCAAAAGTTAGTTAAGCTTTGGGCTAAAATTTGTATGGCTTGAGTCTTTTCTTCGGGACTTAGCGCCAGGAGTTGCGGTTGTAATTCTTTTAGTGTCATGTTCGTTATTCGTACTAAGTGGTAAAAAGTATATGTTTGGTACTTGTCAAACTATTCTAGCACTTGCTACCCAGATTTATTCAGCCTATTTAAGTTCCAATTGTCTGGTACGCATTACCAGCCAAGAATAGAGAATAATGTAACTCACAACTTCATTAAACAAATACAAAAACCTGCACTTTTAATCCTCCTCATTTTCGTGAATTGCTGTTTCAATCTCATCAACGTGTGCCTCAGCATAAGCAAAAGCATTTACCAAATCGGCAGCACTCAGATCTGGATGACCTTCTAAAATATGAGCATCGCTAGCACCTTGACGGCGATAACTTATTAACAGCCAAACAGGAATGCGAGTTTGTCTGATGCAAGCTTCGCCACCCATTACGCCAGGAGTCTTTTGAATTCCCGACCAAAAGTTGGTTAAACTTTGGGCTAAAAATTGTATGGCTTGAGTCTTTTCTTCGGGACTTAGCGCCAGGAGTTGCGGTTGTAATTCTTTTAGTGTCATGTTCGTAATTAGTGATGAAAATCTACATTTTGTCACCATCAAATTATTCTAGCACTTGCCACCAGATTTAATTCAACATATTTAACGGTAAATCGTAGGCTGCACCGCCAGCACCAAATCCGAGAACAATGTATAGCGTTTCTCAAAAAGATGAGGTATAACAGACAGCTTGTAAAACCACTAAACTATTAGGGCTAAAGCCCAACAACGTACCTCATTTTTCTGATAACAGCCATAACTCAAAACTTTTATTCAACAGGCTTCACATCGTGAAACAGAGTATAATCAACCACTCGCGAACCGTCCGGTTTTCTGTGAATAATATCTACAAACCGCATATTCCACACAATTTCTGACGCTACAAAAGAATGTCTGGCGTGAATTGTTTGCGAAACTGTGTCGTCAATTCCCGTTAGCGTAATTACAATTTCGGCTTGCTGCTCGATCAAATCTTTGGCGGTAAGTTGGTACAAAGGACTGTTCTCATCAATTGCGTGCATCACCGTCCAAGTTAAGGCAAAAATAGGAGATTGACTCCGCATTAATTGCAAATCGTAAAAACGCCGCATATATTCTCCTTCCGATGTTACTTCGTCGCGGATCAAAGTAGCTCGCTGTTGCGCTTCTAAAATTTGGTTGAAGCGCTGATTTCCTGCGCGGTACATCAGAGTCGGAACGCCGTTGAAAGGAGCGATTATAGCTACGCGGCTGAAGATAACTCTAGCACTTGGTCGAGAAAATCTCGAAAAAGCCAGTCCCGTTACCATAGCGACTCCCCACAAACCAAAAAACGCTTCGATCGCAACTATAGTGTTAGCGTACTCCGTGCGCGGATACATGGCACCGTAGCCGATTGTCGCCATTGTTTGCACGCTGAAATAAAAGGCATCTTTGAATGAACCGGGCCGTGCATTAGCAATACAATCTCCTCCCGCTAAGTAAGCTAAGGCAAATAAAGAATTTGTCAGTACATACGACAGACAAATCAGCATAAAAAATTGCGGCCAAGAAAGAGTTAGCAGCCTGTGATATAGATCGGCAAAATGCAGGCGAGGTACTCCCAACTTGACAATACTTAGGGGGAATTGTCCTTTGCGACTGACTAAACGAGGCTGTGGCGGGCGATTGCGGTGAATTTTCATTGCGATTTGTAACTGCGGCTGTGTCAAATTGTAACTATTGCTTGGAGCTGGAAAACTTATCCTTTAGACTGATGTCTAATTCCAAAAATTACGATAAAAGCGGAGTTTTAAAAATGCTTGAGCTTAACTGGCATGATAATCTGGCGATCGTTTCTTTTGTCGCTGCTATTGCGGGTCTACTGTTGCTGAGCGATAATCCCACCTCTGACGGGGCTGACGATTCCCTACGGGATAGCTTCGCCGATCGCACTTTGAGCGAAGAAGTCCTGATCAAGATGAGCTTTACTTACTGGATAGTTTACTGCATCTCTGTTTTCGGGCTGAAACTTCACTTACCAGAGGATAGCTGGTTGTTCCTGAGTTTGAAGCTGACTACTGTTCTTTCTTATTTGTTGACTGCTTCTAGCATCCTCAGCCTGCCGCTGCAACGCATGGCTGTCAGACAAGTTGAAGAGTGAAAAGAACGGGTTTGCAGTCAGGACTTCAGTCCTTCCGGTTGGAGTGAAGAAGGACTAAAGTCCTCACTACAAACCTCTTCAATAGTTTTGCATTAAAGATCGTCGGTTAAAACCGACTCTCATATCAAATGCCGTGAGTTCGTCCCGCAAAGATCGATCGCACAATCAGGATTTAAAACCCTTAGAGCTTTTCTTTTTATCCTGCGGCTTGGACTTTGACTTGTGAACTTCGCCTAAAGCTTCCTGAAATAAGTTGTGCAGGTGCAGGGGAACGCTGGCAATTTCCGGGAGTTCGGGTTCTAAGGGTTTTTTGAATTCTTGCAGCAGGGGCTCTAAATCGCGATCGATCTGAAAGTCTGTGCGCTGCAATACTGTTTGCAAAATTTGTTGTAATTTCGCTGGGTTAAGTTTAGCTAACCGCCGCCAAATCCAGGCATTAATTGCCGGATCTTCTAGATAGCTGCGAAGGAGTTTATCGTAACCGGGAATGGTGGAAAAGTCCTCGGCTGCAAGCATTTCGGTAAACTGGCTGTAGTTAGACAAAAAGGTTTGTCCCCAGCGGGAATGAGAAAGCGCTGTCACCTTTTCGGCTTTTTTGAAGCGATCGGGCAATTCGACTTTCGGCGTTACCATTTTTGAACTCGCATTGCTGTCGATCGCCACCTCAACTGCTTTAGTATCGGCGCCTGCTGCTGCGATGGCGACTGCTTTGATTTCTTCTGGATCGATTCCGGCATCTTCAACGATATCCGCGAGAGATTTACTTTGATCGATGCCAATATCAGCTAAGCGTTTTTTAGTCATTACCTCCTGAAATTCGGCCAACTGTTTGTTGAGGTGATATCCCGATAGCGTCACTTCGTCACTGCCAAAAAATTCGGTAAAATCGTCGTGATACTGTTCTACTGACTTCCAAGCTTGCTCTAACAATTCTGGGGCGTCGCTGTACAGGTTATTTTTGTAATTTTGCTTGAAATTGCCGATCGCCACCGCCAACTTCGGCTTGCCCAATTTCCCCATGACAATCGGAGGCCCCGACAGTATCCACCAGTCATCGGTGAGAGGCGCAATCCGAGCCCGCAAGATTTCTCCTAACTTAAAGCGAGACATTTCTGGCAGGAAATTAGCGCTGTTGGGCTTGACAGAGTAGTGCTTCGCCGTCAGCCAGTTCATCAGTTCCAAGCTGTCGGGGGAAATTTTAGTGATTTCAAACAAGCCGGTGAAGCTTTTTTGGCCCCAACTTTTTAGCAAACCGATCTCGATCTCGGTTAAATCCGGCTGAGTTTCGACAAAAAGGTCGATCGGCGTTTTGTTTCCGACTTTACCTTCGACTGTAAAACTGTCAATTACCTGATTTTGTTGGGCAATATCGTAGCGCTCGCCCGTCGAGCGAATTGCGGCAAAAGCTTCTAAAGCTACCGCCAACTCTCCCTCAGCATCCAGCACAAAGTCAATTAAATTTTGCTTGAGTGTCCAAGCTCTTTCCAACATTGCATCCACAAGTTATACCAATTTTGAATGAAAGGATTTAGATTCTTAACAATTATCGGACTTGAAGCAACTGACGCTTTCACTCTCCGGCTGCGATAGAATGACGCAGATTGCGAAGAATGACCGAAATATGCGATCGATGCCTGAGTCCTGAATTAGTTTAATTTTAAGCCTAATTGTCAAAAAAAATGTCAGCCTCAAACTCTTATGTTAATCAGAGTTTGATATTCAAGCCGGAAAACCAGCCTTGGAAAGATTTGGCTTCCTAAAAAAAGCGATTTTAACTCATTTAAAAATACCCCTCTCCGATGTATAGAGTGGGTTCAAAATCCCCAATAACTTTGCTAAAATCGTGTTGAAAATAGTGTCATATCATCTCCGCTCGATTACCATAAAAAAAAGTTCGTAGTGCGGACTTCAGTCCGCAATCCGGATGCGGACTGAAGTCCGCACTACGAGCCTTACTTATTGTGATTAATCGATCGGACAAGGTATCCGATCTCAGTTCGTAGTGCGGACTTCAGTCCGCAATCCGGCTGCGGACTGAAGTCCGCACGTGCGTTCCTTACTTATTGTGATTAATCGATCGGACAGGATATCCGATCTCAAGCAGTCCAAGACTGAAAAATACTTGCTGGCGCCTTTAGCGGCCGTCTCGATCAATGTCGCCAGGAACAGCCCGTTCAACCCGATCCCAAGCGTCGCGCGTGGCGTGCTTAGCTTTTTCCCAAGTCACATTCGACTTACCGCGATTTGTTTCGTAATCGCGCTGCAAATCGCTTTCGATCTCGTTGAAGCTTTTACCTGTACTGCGATAGCGGCTGTAGCCCTCATAACCGGTGCGGTATGCCGGTTGATAGTCCTCGTAAGTTGTGCTGGTGTCCGCGTAAGGACGGGAGCTATGGTTGTTTTGCCAGTAAGCATCTTCTACCGTGGGGTCGATCGACTCTGCGACACCTTTACCCGCCAAACCGCCGCCAAACGCGCCTACAACAGCACCTACAACAGCTCCTACAGGCCCGCCAAGTGCACCGCCGATCGCAGCGCCAGCAGCACCAGCACTCGCAGCACCGATACCCGTTCCCACAGGATGAGCTCCGGTTTCCCCTGACAGCGGGTCGAGGTTAGCATCAGGTTGCTTCACCGTTTTGTTATCATTGCTCATGATATTTTTTCCTTTTATCTAACTGTAACTACGATTAAATTTAGCTTTTTAATTCCTATTTCTTCATCTTCCTTAGGGATGAATATGCTAGCTTAAAAAGCAGGCGAAGCGGAAGCATAAAACTATCCCGGACTAAATAGTAAGTGGTTAAACACGCTACTCAAATGACCTAAGGTGCGCGGCGGGAGCGCACCCTAAATAATTACGCTCAAACGAGATCGTGTCTCGTCTCTTACTCGCAATAAAAACGGTTTGTAGTGAGGACTTTAGTCCTTCTTTTTTGCGGACTAAAGTCCTCACTACAAACCAATTTTGTTTGGATTGTTAGAGCGGACATAATATGAGTCGCGATCTCTGCTCTTATTTGTCGTTACCCAAGCTGCATATTTACCAACTTGAGTTAGATGACAAATTGTTAATTTATTCCTTGCCCGTGACCTTTTCAATCAGGTCTTCAGCTTTTTGAACAATGTTTTCTTGCGGGTGTTCTTGCTTGTATTCCTTTAAACTTTCATCGTAAACCTTCTCAACCTTGGCAGGATTTTGAGCTGTATTGACGATATCTTCGTAAGCTGCTTGGGGATTGAGATCCTCAAAACTTTCTGCGGGGTCAGTAATTTTAGCCTCCGGCTGCGCCTGACTGCTGTATTGACCTGCGCTAGCAGCCTGACTGGGTACGACGGCCAGACCGGCCAGAACGAGCAAAGCCAGCGTACATACCAGCAAAATGCTTTGACTCAATGTTTGCCCGAGAGCTTTTAAAACCCGCTTCATATCAACGTCTCCTCGTATTTTGTCGCAAAAATTATCGTGTTTGTTGTCCCGATCGGGCGATCGCGCATCAAGAACCTCGGTTAAAGCGCCATCTTTATCGCAGCTACCAAAGAGCGATCGAGCGAACAGGGATATTTATCGTGATGTGCAACATACTAAGCTCCTGCTTGTTACCATTACTTCTACCAAAAGATAGATTAGTTAAACCAGCGGAACTCATCTAGTGTGAGGGGCGATCCCCTTCCGCAAAAAACTCTATCTAGCAGTTCTCCCATCAATGGCAAACCCTTACTCTTCTTTCCTCTTCCTACCCTTCGGGAACGGCTTCGCCGAACGCGTGCTTCGCGTCTTCGCGGTTCATCAAAAAAAGCCCATGCACCAAACATCAAAACTTGCATAAATACCCGATAAAACTACAACAAAACCTGCTCTATCTTAAGGTTTCGACTCTGCATAGCTCCTTCAAACAGCTCAGTAGAAAGAGCCTGTTCTACCGACCAAACCCCCGGTTTTGTTAATGTCCCTTCTAACATTAATTGAGCAATGCTGCCAGTACCGATACCCGCTGCTGTGGCAGCATTCGGGTGTAGCGCTGTCGATCGCACTTTTGCGGGTTGACCGTTTTTGATGCCGCTCACTTGCGATCGCACAGCCACGCCCACACCGCTAAAATTATTGCTAACAGCCGTCATCCCGTAGCTGACATAAGACAAAAACTCAATGACAGAATTATTTTTCAGCCAGCTATCCGGCCAGTATTTAGCAACAAACCAAGTCAAGTGATTGTAAAGGTCGGGAGAAGTGCCAAATTTAGTAATAACTGTTTTTACGGGGAAAGTTTCGGGCAAAGTAATCGCTTCCGGCATATCGAACCAGTAAACGCCTGTTTTGCCGTAGGGTGCGGGAAACTCTATCATTTCGCGATCGGTGTATGGTTTGATTTGCTGTAGTTTGCCATCAACCAAAACATCAAAAGGAGTTTGCAAACCTAAAAAAGTAGTACGCATGACGGTAACGCCAGCACCGCCGGAACCGCCGACAACATAACTCAAATGAATGTGTTCTGCGGTATCTAATTGCTCCACATCTCGGCGCACCATGCTGTTAGAAACTCCCGGAAAAATACCCGTATTGATAATCGCTGTCACCCCGGCATTTTTAGCAGTTTCCCGACAGTCTAAAGCTCTGCGAGTAAAACTGCTGCTGTCACTGACATCGGTATAATTAACACCTGCTTCGATGCAAGTTTTCAATACACCCGCGTCTCGGTAGTGAAAAGGCCCGGCACAGTGAACGACGAGGTTAGAGGCTGAAATTGCTTGGCGCAAAGCTGCACTGTCTGCTAAATCTAAAGATAAATAGCGCGATCGATCCGGCGATAACTCTGGAGGAAGAGAGCCATTGGGGTCGCGTCCGGTAATAGTAACTTCTGCGTCGGTATAAGTGAGAATATCTTGGGCAACACTGTTGCCAATTCGTCCGCGCCCGCCGACAATCAAAACTCGGTTTGCCATCGCTCAAAAAGGGGTAACGCCATCTTTTAGTATCTTAACTTTGGATCTATCTTTTCATCCACATCAAGTATGAATTTATGATAATTGGAGATGCTTCTCGATTGGCGATCGCCCATGAGCGCAGATGGGCTGGGGCGATAGGCAAGAAGAATGACTTTTTAATTGATTTGCCCGTTTTTTCCAATATATAAAACGCGCGAGTCGGATTGTCCTGAAATAGCATACTCGTACAAATAACAAACAAAACACAGAGCAACGCAAATATCAAGATGATTCATCTGCGTCGCTCTGCGTTTATCCGCGTTCATCTATCTGCGGTTGCTAAAAATCTTACTTCTAATTAATCCGAAACACCGACTTAGCCGTCGATTTCAGAGAATTAGCCGCATCCGCTAAAATTTGCGCGATCGGCTGCTGCGAGTGCATGAACACGCGAGCAGTATTGCGTCCCGGCATCCCCGAAATCGAGCCGCCGGGGTGCGTGCCCGCACCGGTGAGGAACAAACCGTCGATCGGCGTTTTGTAATTAGCCAACTCGGGTAACGGACGGAAAAATATCATCTGATCCAGCGTCATGTCAACGTGGTAATAATTCCCCTTCAGCGCCCCCAAACGCTCTCCCAATTCCGCCGGACTTTCCACGCGGCGGCCGATAATTGAGTTCTTGATATTGGGTGCGTATTCTGCTAATTTGTCAATGCAGCGATCGGCAACTTTGTTTTTCAGCTCATCCGTCCAACCCGTACCGTGCTGGCCGGTTCCTTCAGCATTTTCGATTTGGTAGGGAGCAAAAAATTCAATCCAAGCCGTATGGTGTCCGGGGGGAGCCATTGACGGGTCTCGTACCGTCGGAAACACGACATACATCGACGGATCGGAATCGGGGATTTTGCCGATCGCAGGCTCGGTGTGAGCAATTTCTACGTGTTTCACCGAATCAGCAATCAACACAGAACCCATTAAATATTCGTCTTTATGGTTCCAGCGATCGAACTTAGGTACCTCATTGAGAGCTAAATCTATTTTCAGAATTGTCTCATTATTATTGACAATTTTGCGCTCCAATCTTTCCCGCAAATTCGGATCGGCACTGTCAACATCGCTGGAGTCCATCAAGTGCAGAAACAAACGCTTCGCATCAATATTAGAAATGACGCCTTTAGTCGCTCGATATTCTGTGCCGCCTGCAACTCTAACACCGACAGCGCGGCCGTTATCAACTAATATTTTCTCGACGTGCTGGTCGGTAAGTATAACACCCGCATAGCTTTTCACCAAATTGACTAATGCTTGCACCAACGCACCCGTTCCTCCCCGCGGCCTCGCCATCCCCGGATTGTGGCGCATCGCCATCATAATTGCGCCTATAGCAATGGTTTTTTGGGAAGGAGGCGCGCCTAATTCTGATGCCAATCGGGCGAGAGGTGCTTTAATAAATTCCTCATCAAACCATTCGTTAAGAAGATCCTCCGCACTGGTAATCATCGTGCGAATAAAGTCCAGCGTTTTCTCTGGGGAACCGATGACTGAAAATAAGTCTTTGAGTTTGGCAATATCGTAATTGCCGGCAATATTTATTAGAGACTTTGGCGGTGCGTTAAACATCGGCATCATCGCACTTACAGCCCGCTGCCAAAAATCTGTATATTCGGCATATTTTTTAGCATCGCGCTCATTGTAGCGGGCAATTTCCGCACAGGTTTTTTCTACAGAAGTGTGCGCTAAAAAATATTTACCGTCGGGATGCGGACAAAAGGCAACCGGATCGCAGTAAAGATATTCTAAACCATATTTTTCCAGTTCTAATTCTTCTACAACTGGCCCTAAATGGATAAATTCGTGGTCGATCGCGCACAGATTAAATTTAAAATCCGGCAATTCGGGAATCGCAGCTTCAGTCGTGGCGGCACCGCCGGGAACCGAACGTTTTTCTAACAAAAGAACGGTATATCCAGCTTTGAGGAGATAAGACGCACAGACAAGCCCGTTGTGACCTGCTCCTATGATAATCACATCATACGTTTGCATAGATGAAACTCTGGGATGGGATGTTTTGCTCATTTTACAAAAATTAACAACTTTGCGGTTTCTATCAATAGAAATAGATTCATCTTAAAAGAGTAGTTTGAGCATCTTACAAAAGATGTAGTTTTGACTTAGTGCTGCTGTGCGATCGCCTTTATTTCTTCTTGAATTTACCAGAAAGAATTGGTTTCAAGCCGCAACCCCGATCGGGAGAAATTAAAATAAGACTATTCATTACTCCAATCCTCTTCCTGCCAGGTAGAGGTCGCTCTCAACTGTCAACTGTCAACTGTCAACTGTCAACTGAACGATCGCTCGCCACGCCAATTTGCCCAGCATTATATCACAGAAATTTGAACTTATCTGTATTACACAAAAAATTAACAATCCGTAGGATTTCCCAGATAAACTATTGTTTTGTAAACCAATGAAACAAAGCCGCGATCGTCGGAGTGAGCTTGATAAAGTTCGGTTAAATCCGAGATAAGTTTCTGCAATGGAGGCCCGGAGTTCGGCATATAAGATGAGCTTTGTGCCCGCCCGATTAACCCTGCTAAATCTAAATCTTGTCTATTAGCAAATTCGATCGATCGCACACAAGTAAAATCTGCACTCGCAAGTATTGGTTCGATCGAGCGATCGTGCTTTTGGGCAGGATAGCTCTGGGAAGCGCTCTTAACAATTTGAGTGTAGCCCTCTGTCAGCGCATCCGTGCGATCGCGCAAATTCCAAACTACAGCCAACCTTCCCGATGGCTTGAGAATTCGCCGAAATTCTGGTAAAGTTAAAACTGGATTGAACCAATGGAAAGACTGGAAACACGCGACTAAATCGATCGATCTCTCAGGCAAATTAGTAGCTTCGGAAGTTCCATCTCTAAACTCTACCAAAGTATGAGGTGCAGCCGCTTGTCTCATCTCGGCATTGGGTTCTATTGCTAATACTCGAACCTCTCTTTCTGCTAACAAACGGGAAGAAATGCCCGTACCTGCACCGATATCGGCTGCGGTTAACTGTGAAGGTTCCCCAACTCCTGCTAAAATCGCATCGATCGCAGCGGCTGGATAACTCGGGCGGTATTTGACATAATCCGTAGCGCGATCGGAAAATCGATCGAGTGGATTCATCTCGTAAAGTGGTGGTTGGGAGTTATGAGTCATTAGTTATTAGTTATGAGTTATAGCGGTTCTCACAAAGATTAGGTACGTTGTTGGGCTTCAGCCCTCTGGATTCAAGCGGTTATATAAGCTGTCAGTCATACCTCATCTTTCTGAGACAGGCTATATCAGTCATTAGTTATTAGCCATCAGTAATCATACCAAATCCGGGTTGGTAAATTATTTATTTTCTTAGTCCGCGAAGGCGGACTTCGTTTTTGTAGAAGCGATTTTAATCGCCGAATCATAGTTCGATCGTAGCGCAAAACGGGCGATCGGAGAACAATATAGGAATCCTTGCAGGAATCGTAAATTTTTAACCCCACCCCAGCCCTCCCCTTACTAAGGGGAGGGAGCAAGAAATTGACAAATGATTTACGATCGCTATAGCCTTTCTCGAAAAGGTGAGGTATGGCTGACAGGTTACATAACCTCCCAGACAAAGAGGGCTAAAGCCCAACAACATACCTCATCTTTCTGAGAACCGCTATATATTAATACTCACCTACAAACTGCTCGTGAACCCACAGGAATTCGCGCCGTCTATTCTGCACTCGAACTAAACCACCAAAGCCAGGATCTTTGGCTTTTAGCAGCGCGTGTAATTCTCGCAAAATCGAGCCTTTTGCCACGATCGCTGAGTCGCCTTGTTGCCAATCTGGGATATCATTTTCGGTAGATGAATTAGTAGCTAAATCGCTGACTTTCAAGGTAGACTCGATGCTTTTTTGTCCTAAATCGAGTTCCTCTTCAATGCCTTTGTAGGTGGCTTCGTCTAGCATGAACTTTGTTGCCGAGGCTGCGACAGGTAAGACTAGACTCAGGGTTCCGGTCAAAAGTTTGAGATAGGGGGCTGCTTTGGTAAACCATGCGCGCGATACTTCCAATTCATAAACTCCTTTCTGCTTGTCGTGAGGATTTAAGGCGGGAAGCGGTTGACGAGAGTGTTCGCACCAGAGAGTAATTTGCAATTTTGTACTAATCCATTTTGGGCGATCGAAAAAGCTTGGATCGATCGGCTTGAAACTGAACAAACGCGGCCCATCTTTCGCTTCATCCGTGAGCATTTGCATCAGCGACGCAAATTCCTCATCGACTTTGCTGAGAATAATCCGCTGTTCCTGAGACAATGACTGATATCGTTGTTGATTTCGACTATCGAAAGTTACTAAATCTTCGCGGATGATTTTTAGCTCATCTTTAACAATAGTGCGAAACTGCTGAATGCCGATTTCTTGAGATGGAGGTGGAGCAATTGGCGCGTTATTCAGCAAAGAATCAATATTTTGCCATTCACCGCAGCCTGAAATCGGACAGGGATAATCATGACGGTGCTTCTTTTTACTCTCAATTAGTTTCTCTACTTCAAATAGCCCGTTTCCAGGCAAATTTTTACCGCAAGGCGCAATGCAGGGAACCATCACATTACATCGCAATCCTTCCCAGAAATTCTCGACTAGCCATTTAATCTCTTGGGTGAGATAAGACAAAAACCGTTCTGGATAAGCTGCCCGCACGGTGATTTTGACATCAGTATCAATATATTCCAGCAATGCCCGACCGTTGTAGTCGTTGTCAAGCATCAAACCCCGTTTCCAATGAATACTTTTTTCGTAATTGCATCGCCCCAGCGAGTATTTGTGCAAGCGCACAATCAACTGATAAAACAATCCTTCTGCTACTGCAAGTTGTCCTCGATCGTCCACAATCTGGCAGATTTGCACTTGTTGTCTGTCTCCGGCTTCCGGTTGCTGTCCCCAATCGGGCAATTCCGGGCGCGTATCGGGTACGAGTTGAGCAATCAAACTGGTGTTGCTGGGTTTAGTTGGGTCGAGCACCACGCGGTAAGATAAATCGAAGCGTTCCATCAGCTTGAGAAAGATGGGATGTAGTTCTTTCGGATAGCCATTCTCGCCTGGAAACGGGGGATTGCTCCATAATTCACCCAGATGGTCAAAGTCTACTAAACCGTTGCGGCGGCGGGTTAATTCATCGTCGAGTGCGAAACTAATTGCCTTTGCTAACCAGTCGGGTTTAAGGATAACAATATTTCGCAGTATTGGATCGTAATGGTAATGAATGATATGCCCCAAAGTATGGGAAATGCGAAGGAAAAGTTCTGCTTGTTCTTTATCGATTCCGTGTCGATCACAAATGGCAATAACTTCATCGTAGGGGAGATAGGCTTTGTCGTTTGTCTGCAAGATTTCCCGCACTCGCTGCCATTTTGCGGGAACGGAACGTCCCATTTCGGGAAGAGAGGCGGCGACACTAGCGATCGCACTTTTTAATTCTGCCACGCCGTTGCGGGAGTTCTGAGCGTCGGGTTTGCTGTTGACATGGAAGAAGCCGAGCACCGTATCGCTGCCGAATCGATCGCAAATTTCCTGTCTGTCAATGTCGGGTTGTCGCTGTCCGGGGCCGCCGTGGGTGGCGACTACTAGCACTTTGGCATCTGGTTCGCGATGCTTGATCAGGGTAATCCACTCTTTGACAAAGCCCTGCTGGGGGCCTTCTCGTGGCTTCCACACCACCAGATACACGGCTGGTGCACTGAAAAACAACTGGTGTGTGGGTCGATAAACGGGTTGGCCGCCAAAATCCCAACCATTGAGGGATATTTCTGTGTCGGTGTCGGGATGGGTGACAATAACTGGCTTAATTTCAATGCCGTGTGTGGTGTCACGATTTTCTAGCCATTCATCTTCTCGCAATGCGCCTAAGAGACAACTTTTGCCTACTTCGCCTTCACCGATCAAAATCAGTTTGGCTTCATTTAGGGTGATTTCTCCTTCTGCCTTTGCCTCCAGGTATTGCAAGACGGCTTTCGTGCCTTGTTCATAGGCGGCGGCGAGGTCTGGATTGAGAGGGTTGTTGTGGAGGTTAAGCAATTGCAACTGGGTGAGGGAGGCGATCGCCTCTGGCAGTTCCGTCAGTTGGTTGTTGGAAAGGTTAAGCGTTTGCAACTGGGCGAGAGATGCGATCGCGTCTGACAGTTCTCTCAATTGGTTGTTGCTGAGATTAATCCATTGCAACTGGATGAGAGAGGAGATCGCCTCTGGCAGTTGCGTCAGTTGATTATTGTTGAGGTCAAGCCATTGCAACTGCGTGAGGGAGGCGATCGCCTCTGGTAGTTCCTTCAATTGGTTGTTGTCAAGGTAAAGCGTTCGCAACTGAGTGAGAGATGCGATCGACTTTGGCAGTTTCTTCAGTTGCAGGTTCCCAAGATAGAGTGTTCTTGCTCCCTCTCGCCTTGCCTTTCCAATGCGTTGATATGCTTTGCGATCGCCCTCAGTTTCTAACATTGCCAATTCCTGGTTTTGATTTTTGTATATAAGTGCGATCTACCTTTGAGATGAAAGGGCGATCTTGAGACATCATTTGATTTTGAATATTCCTTAATCTCAATACAAAATAACACGAATATTTTGGCGATTCGTGAGGTTGGAGTAAACGAGCTAAACCGGGTTTTTGAGTCCCTGGGCTTAGTACAAGAAACCGGGTTTCTGCGAGGATTTACGCCTCCTCACCGAGATTTTGGAGAGAAACCCGGTTTCTGAGGCCCTGCGCGATCGCCCCCAAATCCAAGAAACCGGGTTTCTGCGACAATTTTCGCATCCCCACCAGATTTTGGAGAGAAACCCGGTTTCTGAGGCCCTGCGCGATCGCCCCCAAATCCAAGAAACCGGGTTTCTGCGACAATTTTCGCATCCCCACCAGATTTTGGAGAGAAACCCGGTTTCTGAGGCCCTGCGCGATCGCCCCCAAATCCAAGAAACCGGGTTTCTGCGACAATTTTCGCATCCCCACCAGATTTTGGAGAGAAACCCGGTTTCTGAGGCCCTGCGCGATCGCCCCCAAATCCAAGAAACCGGGTTTCTGCGACAATTTTTGATGCCGAACCACTATCATTTATTGGTTTACCTGAAAACTAATCGTTTTTCTAACCTGATGCAGGCATTTACTCTGTCTTATGCCAAGGCTATTAATAAACGCTATCAAAGAGTTGGTTCACTTTTTCAGGGACGGTTTGAGGCGATTCATGTGGGAGCATCTCAATTTTGTAAAAAGCATTTTTTTTATTATAGTGCTGTCCCCGCTCGCGTATTGTACAACTCGCGACCGGGGACAGCACTATATATAGCCTTTCTCAAAAAGATGAGGTATAACTGACAGCCCACACAACCCTTAAACCAAGAGGGCCAAAGCCCAACAACATACCTCATATGAGAGCTAGATCCGCTATAAATGAAAAACTGAGATGCTCCCAGTTTCGATGGCTCTGTTTGGGTGGCTCTTTTTGCTGCTGTTTTTCACGATTAATTGACCCGCCCAAAAACGGAAGTCCCCGCAGGGCTGTCGTGGGTATCCCAAGATTTTAGACCTTAGTTCGATCTCCCAGATTTATCTGTGGAGTGACCATTGTGTTTAGGACTAAAGTCATTACTACAAACCGTTGTCACATCAAATAAAGGTACGTAGTTGCGCTTTAGCGCTCTTTGCAGATCTATGAAAGAGCGCTGAAGCGCAACTACGTACCTAAAGATCGATTGCCTGTTGTGTTTAGGACTAAAGTCCTTACTGCGAACTCTTGAGTTTGTGTTACTAAAATATTTATTTGTTAGATTATTAGCTGATGCCACCTGAAGTGATTTTTGGAAATGCGGGTGCTGAAGGTGCAAGTCGCGGCGGTTGGTTTGCGGGTCACTTTATAACGCCCGAAGATGACGCGCGATCGACTTCTGCGTTAGAGGTAAAATGGGGCGTTCACACAGCGGGAGATTGCAGGACTCAGTGGGCGGTAAATGCGGCAGCAACTACGCTTTCTATTCTGGTAAAAGGGCGGTTTCGCTTGCAATTTCCTTCGCAAGAAATCTTGCTGTGTTGTGAAGGAGATTATGCTCTCTGGCTGCCGGGAGTGCCTCATTATTGGTCGGCCGAGGAGGATTCGGTTATCGTGACTGTGCGGTGGCCTTCGGTGTCGGGAGATAGTTCTGCGATTAAGAATTAACTTGAACTTCGGGAACTAAAACGCGACCATTATAACCCGCCCGCTGGTAGCGATCGATCGCCTCTGATGCAATAACATCGGCTTTCCCACTCTTAACCAGTGCAACACAAGCACCACCAAAACCTCCGCCCGTCAGCCTCGCGCCGAAAACTCCGGGGATTGACTGCAAGATTGCCGCCAAGGCATCTACTGCAACCACCGAAACTTCGTAGTCGTCGCGCAAACTCGCATGGGAAGCATTCATTAAATCGCCGAAACGTTCGGCTGGTAAAGATTTTACAGCTTGCAGCACGCGGTTGTTTTCGGTGACGACGTGGCGCGATCGCCTTTTTAGGGGTTCCGGCAATACTTCCACTGCTTTGGGATCGGTGATATCCCTAAGGGCTTTAACTCCCAATATCCGGGCGGATTCTTCGCACTCAGCACGCCGCTGGTTGTAGCCGCTTCCGGCTGCTAGCTTGTGGCTTTCACCGCTGTCAATGACTAAAATTTCTGTGCCTGTGGGAAAAGGTAGCGCGCGGTATTCGAGGCTGCGGGTGTCGAGAAATAGCATCGTTTTGGTGTCTGCTAAACTCGACGCCATTTGATCCATGATGCCACAGTTCACCCCGGCATACCGGATTTCGGTTAGCTGTCCGATTTGAGCCAGCCGCACGTCGTCTAGGGGGAGGTTCAGCAGCGCGCGGATTGCTCTGAGGGTGGCTATTTCTAAAGCGGCGCTGCTGGACAAACCGGCGCCGATCGGCACATCGGAGGTAATGTAGAGATTTATTGGTGGTATTTTGTACCCTTCTTTTTCTAAAAGTCGGATGCAGCCGCAGATATAACTGACGAATTTTTGCGGTATGGTATCGTCGTCTGAAAAATTTATGAGTTCGTCATATTCGGCTGAATAAAAATGGTGTCGGGTATCGCTGCTGAAGCCAATTTGTACTGTTGTGCGCTGCCCAATCGCAGTCGGAAGTACAAATCCATCGTTGTAGTCTGTGTGTTCGCCCAGCATATTTACTCTTCCGGGCGCGCTGGCTTGGGTTTGGGGTAATGTACCAAATACTCGTTGGAATTTCATTTTGGGAGAATTGGGAATTGGTTATTGGTTATTTGTTATTGGTTATTTGTTATTGGTTATTTGGAAAAACAGCTATCCGTGTATCCGTGACTTCCGTGTCGTCAATCAAGGGAATTGGGAAGAAATAAACTTATTTTTTATCGTTAATCATTTTATGATGCCTAAGTTTTTTGCTGAATTCAACCCCTGTTTACAAAAATAAACATAACTTTAGCTTGGGAAAAAATATGGGTTGTGATAGAATGGCAGGCTAAGATTTCTCCAAGAATTCAAAAAATGCGATCGACCAGACCCCGGAAACAGTTTGCTCAACATTGGCTCAAAAGCGAGAAAGCCTTAGATAAGATTGTCAAAGCGGCAAGTTTGTCGGGCGATCGCGTCCTGGAAATCGGGCCGGGCACTGGGATTCTGACTCGGCCCTTGCTTGCTGCGGCTGAGTCTGTTGTTGCGGTGGAGATCGATCGAGATTTGTGCCTAAAACTTGCCAAGCAACTAGGCAA
This sequence comes from Microcoleus sp. bin48.metabat.b7b8b9.023, assembly GCF_013299185.1. Classification (GTDB taxonomy): domain Bacteria; phylum Cyanobacteriota; class Cyanobacteriia; order Cyanobacteriales; family Microcoleaceae; genus Microcoleus. The sequence continues at coordinate 85,325 of NZ_JAAFKG010000014.1, forward strand.
AAACGACAACTTTTTACTGCTACAAGGCGATTTTCTGGAAATGGATTTAGAGGCTGAACTAATCGCCTTTCCCAAATTCCAAGATCCCAATAAAGTTGTTGCCAACATTCCCTACAATATCACCGGCCCCATCCTGCAAAAACTGCTGGGAACGATATCTGTGCCGGTTGCGAAACCCTTCGATGCGATCGTCCTGTTGGTGCAGAAAGAAGTAGCCCAAAGGCTTTACGCTAAACCTGGTTCGACAGCTTTTGGCGCTTTGTCGGTGCGGGTGCAGTATTTAGCAGAATGCGAGTTAATTTGCGATGTGCCGTCTAGAGACTTTTATCCGCCTCCAAAAGTCGATTCCGCCGTGGTGCGGCTGCTGCCCCGAGTGATAGAAACGCCAGCAGTTAATCCGCGTTATTTAGAGACTTTAGTCAAGTTGGGATTTGGCAGCAAGCGCAAGATGCTGCGTAATAATTTAAAAGGATCTGTGGATTTAGATAAACTCGTTCAATTGTTAGAAAAGTTACAGATAAATCCTCAATCTCGCGCTGAAGATTTAAGCGTGGCGCAATGGGTAAATTTGAGCAATAATTTGTGTGCCGATGACTAGAATTCTTGCACTCCCAAGCTTTCTTATCTGGAAATAATCTGGGTTGCATCTGCGGTTCGCCTATCAATCAAAGATTTATGCAAAAAGTCTACTGATGACTGATGATTAATAACGTTCGCGAACTCTTGTTTACTCGCAAAACATGACTGATGAATAATGACTAATGACTTTCGCGTTTGGAAATAAAGTAAACCAGTGTAATCGGGAGCGAGAAATAGGCGATCGCGATTATTGAATCTGAGGCTACGTGCAGCCAGACTAACTTGGTCTGCCATCGATAACAGTGCCCGTGGGGAATAAATGACCCCGAACTAAAAAAAGTTTTCCACATTTCCTGCATAATATTTCCTTTGAGTTGTGAGAAAATGTAGTCTGACTGGTGTCAATTAATTTCTTCAACCAGGGGTTTCTTTCACCCGCGGCTTAATCACCTATGCGTTCATATTCTCTGCTAGCTTCAGCAAAAATCAATCTGTATTTGGAGATAATAGGCGATCGCCCCGACGGATATCACGAACTGGCGATGGTGCTTCAAAGCATAGATTTGGCCGATCGAATTGACTTGCGCGCGATCGGAACGGACACGATCCGCGTGCGCTGCGATCACCCCCAAGTCCCCCCGGACAAGAATAATCTGGCTTATCGGGCGGCGGATTTGTTGGCGCAGCAATTTCCAGATGCTTTGGCGAAATACGGCGGAGTCGAGATTGCCATTCACAAGCAGATTCCGGTGGCCGCGGGGCTCGCCGGCGGTTCTGCAAATGCTGCCGCAGTTTTAGTCGGGATGGACTTGCTGTGGCAATTGGGACTCACTCAATCGGAGTTGCAAGAGTTGGGCGGAACTCTGGGTTCTGATGTGCCTTTTTGCATTGGAGGAGGTACGGCTCTGGCAACAGGTCGTGGGGATAAACTCTCTCCCCTGCCCGATCTGGGTGGTTTTTGTGTGGTGCTGGCGAAGTTTCGCAATCTCAGTATTTCTACTGCATGGTCGTATCAAACTTATCGCAAACAGTTCAGTAGTTCCTATTGTGCGCCCGAAGATTTGGAATGTCGGCGCCAAAGGCTGCATTCAGGGCCGATGGTGGGGGCGATCGCGCAAAAAGATCGATCGAAAATTGGTCAATTGCTGCACAACGATTTAGAAAAAGTTGCTTTACCCGTGTACCCGCAGGTGTTGCAATTGCGGGAGGCTTTTGAGTCGGCGGGGGTTTTGGGTGCGATGATGTCTGGTTCCGGGCCGACGGTGTTTGCACTCTGTGAGTCTCCAGAGCAGGCTCAGCAAGTTCTGGAACGGGTGAAAAGTGCGATCGCTTCTCCTGATTTGGATTTTTGGGTAGCAAAGTTTAGCAATACTGGGATTCGGATTTTTTCGGAAGGAAATGACACGAAACCGCCGATTGTGAGGGTGTAACTCGCTGTCGGGTGCGATCGCGATCGTCGTTTAAATGTCAGTGGGGGCGATCCTCTCCGAGGGCTGCGCTAACGGCAAAAATGAATCTAACTTTGCGCGGAGTCTATTAAGGTCGCAGAACTGATAAAATGACATGAAACACCGATTTTAGTTTTGGTAAATTAACCAGAAATCTAAAATCTAAAATCTAAAATCTAAAATCGCCATGGCTGATTTAACTAATCCAAATTCTACTTCTGAACCTCTAAGTTCGGCGCGGGATATAACGCCTGTATCTCCCAAGCAGCCGACTGTTTTGCGGTGCGTGATTGGTTCGCTGATCGCGAGTGTGTTCGCTTTTGGTTTGTATTCGCTAACTATGTCGATCGCTCTAAATTTTGCTAGCAAGCCGCTGCATTCCGCCAATATTACTGTGCTTAAAATTAGTGTCGCCGTGCGAACTTTAGTAGTGGGAATGGTGGCTTTAGGTACGGGCGTTTTTGGGCTGGCGGCTGTCGGTTTAATGCTGCTGGGTTTGCAAATTGGGATTCAAAAGCTGGTGAAGAAACCCGCAGCTTGAAACTATCAGCCCACAGAAAATCTCGCCTGCAAGCTGAATACTTAATAGTAAGATCGAAACAATGGAATTATTTACGATCGGACACTCCAATCACAGTATTGAAGCGTTTATTTTGCTGTTACAACAACACGGAATCACAGCGGTTGCGGACGTGCGATCGCATCCTTTCAGCCGCTATTTACCTCATTTTAATAAATCAGAAATTACAGATTCTCTGTCTGCTGCGGGCATTCAATATGTTTTTTTGGGGCAAGAATTGGGTGCGAGGCCGGAAGACTTAAGCTGTTACGATACTAGCGGTAAAGCTTTGTACGATCGCATAGCAGCGACTCCTCTATTTGCCTCAGGAATTCAACGCTTGCTCAAAGGCACCACTAATTATAAAATTAGTTTAATGTGTGCGGAAAAAGACCCGATTACTTGTCACCGCACTATTTTAGTTTGCCACAAACTCAAGGAATTTAATTTGCAAATAAATCATATTCTGTCCGATGGCAGTGTAGAATCGCACCAGGATGTAGAAGCAAGACTTTTGAGCAAGTTTAACAAAGGTAAAAACAAAGGTAAAAACAACAATCAGCCAATTCAGTTAAGCTTGTTTGAATTAGAACCTCAAGTTAAAGATGAAATAGTTGATTTAGAAACAGCTTATTATCGTTACGGATTGGAAATCGCGTATGTCACCAAAGAAAGCAATTAATTTATTTACAATTGGTTTTACTCAAAAAAGTGCCGAGCAATTTTTTGATACTTTGATAAAAGCCGGAGTTAGGTACGTTGTTGGGCTTCAGCCCTCTTATATTTATTAGATACTAAGTGAGGCAACATCAATCAAAAACTCGATTTGCCGGAGTTAGGTACGTTGTTGGGCTTCAGCCCTCTTATATTTATTAGATAGTAAGCGAGGCAACATCAAAAATTCTATTTACAGTTATACCTCATCTTTCTGATAAATTCTATAGCCTTTCTCAAAAACATGAGGTATGACTGACAGCTTCTATAACCCTTAAACGAAGAAGGGCCCAAGCCCAACAACATACCTCATCTTTATTAATGTAAGGAGATAATCCTTGTTAGAACTTGTTAGAAGTTGATTGCGGGTGTGATTGAGTTGGAGGAAGATATTATTTATTATTGATTAGCTGGCGTTTTGATTGAAATGGCGATCGATTCTTGATTTTTGATTAATTTTAGTAACAACTCTTGACATCGCATACATTTGAAATTATGGTAGGGCGATCGGCGCGCGGCATAGGTTTAGAGATTTTGTTCGAGATTTAACATTCTTCGTGCTATAATTCTGCGGGACTGTAGCAGAAAGGGGTGCTTTTTCATGAAAGCAGAATTTTATTATGACTGTCACAGATATATTTGCAGCTTAGTTCAAGTTGATTTTGTCAAAGAATTAAAAATTAAAAATCATCAAGGTTTTGTGTTGGCTGTCAAGCAAGGAGAAAAGATTGGACTTTTGGGGAAAAGTCGCCATAATGCTAAACAAGTTGATGTGTCTAAGCCGCATTTTTATAATGTAATTAAAGCAGCAATGAGCGCTTTGGAATTAGAAACTAGAAATGAAGTCATATTAGAGAGAAATCGAACTATTGCTGATGGCGAAGAAATGATTCAGCAGCAAAACCGAGAAATTCGCGTTTTGAATGAACAGCTTAGAATTCAAGCGACTCAGATTGAGCATTTGTCAAGGGAAAACCAGCAGTTATCGTTGCAGTTAGTTGAGAAGGAAATTAGAGAAACTCAAATTAGTCAAGAAATTGAGGAAGATTTAGCGGCGGAAATTGACGATGGGGTTGGGGAAGCTGAGATTAGTGAAGCCATGGATGAATTGCCGATTTTAGATTCTGGATTTGGATTGGAGTTAGTCGAACATCAGCAGGATTTGCAGGATGTTGAGAAAGCTGAAGAAATCAGCGGAGGCGAGGTTGAAATTGTGGATTTAGAAATTGTAGAAAAAGTAGAAGTTCCAGCCGAAAGTGAAATTAAGCACTTGCCTAAAAGAGGTTCACAGAGAAAGATGAGAAAGAAATAATGAAAAATTATAATTGTTTTTAAACAGTCAAAGGTTCGTAGTGAGGACTTCAGTCCGCATCAAATGCAAGGGCTGAAGTCCTCACTACGAAACGGGTGCATCTCATTTTTGCAAATATATTCGTAGGGGCGAAGCATTTCGGCAGTAAATCTCTGGTTCTCATTCATAAATTATGTGCCGAAATGCTTCGCCCTTGCCAAATTGAGTTTTTGAAGAGGGCGAAGCATGACCGCATATAATTTATTAGTTATAATCTTATATTGACAGCGGTCATGCTTCGCCCCTACACACATATTTGCAAAGCTGAAGAACACCCTATGAGGCGACTTATTTTATGTGGCGACACACCCTACTAATACTAAGCTTATAGCATTTTTAGTCGGGATTTCTCGGCGATTAGGTACTCCGGTACCCAAAAACGATCGACAGACATGAGAATAGCTACAGATATGAAAATATCAATATTTTCTCCCATTTCCTCAGTGGGCAATAAGCCAAATAATTCGTCGAATTCCTTGACATCTGCTAAAATATTATCAATGTCTTCTACAAGTTCGTCCGGGTAAATGCAGTGGATTCCTCTCTCATCTTCATAATATGCTTCTTCGTCAGGAAAGAATTGTGAGGGTTTGAGTGTTTCCATCAGATAATCTAGCTTGTGAAATTCTGTTTCAGGAACGATCGCAGCTAGATCTTTCCCTGCTTGCTGTAAAATAAAACGATCGCCCTTTTGCATCACTCGTTTCACGATCGCGATCGCATTTTCGCAAAATTCCTCAACAGTTAAGTGGAAAAACCCCTCAGAGTCGATCGCCAGTTTAGCGCCCGCAGCCGCGCCCACAGCAGAATTTTGACAATTATCCAGGGCGATCGGTAAGATCGTAGGTGCGATCGAACTACGGTCAGCAGCATTAAATCCTTCAGTCATCAGTCGTTCCTCAAGATACGCATAATTGTTGACAATATTGCACAATAGAGAAAATTGTAAATATATAGCACCTACGTCTTTTTACCGCTGATGAATAGCAAATTTCTCGATCGACTCCACCACCCCTCGCGCCCAGTCATCGTCTTCGACGGCGCCATGGGAACCAACCTGCAAGTCCAAAACCTCACCGCAGAAGACTTCGGCGGTAAAGAATACGAAGGCTGTAACGAATATCTCGTGCACACCAAGCCGGAAGCAGTCGCCATCGTGCACCGAGGATTCCTCGAAGCAGGCGCCGATGTCATCGAAACAGACACCTTCGGCGCTGCTTCCATCGTGCTCGCGGAGTACGATTTAGCAGACAAAGCCTATTATCTCAACAAAACGGCGGCTGAACTCGCCAAGAATATCGCAGCAGAATTTGACACGCCCGAAAAACCGAGATTTGTCGCAGGATCGATCGGCCCTGGCACCAAATTGCCAACCTTAGGACACATTGATTTTGACACGCTTACCGCCGCTTTTACCGAACAAGCAGAAGGACTTTATGACGGTGGCGTTGACTTATTTATTGTCGAAACTTGTCAAGATGTACTGCAAATTAAATCAGCATTAAATGCCATTGAAGAAGTATTTAAGAAAAAAGGTGCGCGGATTCCGTTAATGGTATCAGTCACAATGGAAGCCACCGGCACAATGTTAGTCGGTTCCGACATCAGCGCCGCTTTAGCTATTTTGCAGCCCTATCCCATAGATATTTTAGGATTAAACTGCGCCACCGGGCCCGATCGCATGGCGGAACACGTCAAATATCTATCCGAACATTCGCCCTTCGTGGTTTCCTGCGTACCAAACGCTGGTTTACCCGAAAACATTGGCGGCCACGCACACTACAAACTGACGCCGATTGAATTAAAAATGGCCTTGATGCGCTTCGTCGAAGACTTAGGCGTGCAAGTCATCGGCGGCTGCTGTGGCACTCGCTACGATCACATCCGCGAACTGTCAGAAATTGGCACAACTCTTAAACCCAAGATTCGCGAAATTACTTGGGAACCAGCCGCTGCTTCAATTTATAGCGCCCAACCCTACGAACAAGAAAATTCCTTCTTAATTGTCGGGGAAAAACTCAACGCTAGCGGTTCCAAAAAATGCCGCGATTTGCTAAACGCTGAAGACTGGGACGGTTTAGTAGCAATGGCTAGAGAACAAGTGCGAGAAGGCGCGCACGTTCTCGATGTCAACGTCGATTATGTCGGGCGCGACGGCGTGCGCGATATGAAAGAATTAGTTTCTCGCGTTGTGACTAATGCAACTCTGCCTTTAATGCTGGATTCCACCGAGTGGGAAAAGATGGAAGCTGGCTTAAAAGTGGCGGGCGGCAAATGTTTGCTAAATTCTACCAACTATGAAGACGGAGAACCGCGTTTTTATCAAGTTTTGGAGTTGGCGAAAAAATACGGCGCGGGGATTGTGATCGGGACGATTGACGAAGACGGGATGGCGCGAACTGCTGACCAAAAATTTGCGATCGCCCAACGCGCCTACAACGCTGCCCTCGCCTACGGAATTCCCGCCTCAGAACTCTTTTTTGACACCCTGGCTTTGCCAATTTCTACCGGGATTGAAGAAGACCGAAAAAACGGCAAAGCTACCATCGAATCCATCCGCCGCATCCGCCAAGAATTGCCGGGATGTCACGTGATTTTGGGAGTTTCTAACATTTCCTTTGGCTTGAATCCGGCGGCGCGCCAAGTTCTCAATTCCATGTTTTTGCACGAAGCGATGCAGGCGGGGATGGATTCGGCTATTATCAGCGCTAATAAGATTTTGCCGATCGCCAAAATCGACCCCAAACACCAAGAAATCTGCCGCAAACTGATCTACGACCAACGCGAGTTCGACGGCGATATTTGCGTTTACGACCCCTTGGGCGACCTGACAACGGTGTTTGCGGGCAAAACTACCAAGCGCGATCGTACCCAAGACGAAAACCTCCCCGTCGAAGAACGATTGAAGCGCCACATCATCGACGGCGAACGCATCGGCCTCGACATCCAACTAGCCAAAGCATTAGAAACCTATCCGCCACTGCAAATTATCAATACCTTCTTGTTAGATGGGATGAAAGTAGTCGGAGAATTGTTCGGATCGGGACAAATGCAATTGCCATTTGTATTGCAGTCAGCAGAAACCATGAAAGCGGCAGTTGCTTATTTAGAACCGTACATGGAAAAGTCCGAATCCGGGGACAATGCTAAAGGCACATTTATCATTGCAACTGTCAAAGGCGACGTTCACGACATCGGCAAAAACTTAGTTGATATTATCCTATCAAACAACGGCTACCGAGTAATTAATTTGGGAATTAAACAGCCAGTTGACAATATCATCGAAGCCTACGAAAAGCACAAAGCTGATTGTATCGCCATGAGTGGCTTGCTGGTAAAATCTACCGCATTTATGAAGGAAAATCTGGAAGTATTCAACCAGAAAGGAATCACTGTCCCCGTAATTTTGGGAGGTGCTGCTTTGACTCCCAAGTTTGTCCATGAAGACTGCCAAAATACCTATAAAGGTAAAGTCGTTTACGGCAAAGATGCGTTTTCTGACTTGCATTTTATGGACAAACTGATGCCAGCCAAATCTGCTGGAAACTGGGAAGATTTGGCTGGATTTTTAGATGAAGTTGGGAGTGAGAATGGGGTGGTGAAAGCAGCTAAAACTTCGGCAGAAACTGCGGTTGAGGATGCGAAGAAGGCAGACACTCCGGTGATTGTTGATACCAAGCGTTCCGAAGCAGTTGATGCAAATATCGATCGCCCGAATCCTCCTTTCTGGGGAACCAAACTGTTATCGCCCGAAGAAATCCCCTTTGAAGAGCTTTTCTGGCACTTAGATTTGCAAGCATTAGTCGCGGGACAGTGGCAATTCCGCAAGCCAAAAGACCAATCGCGAGAAGAATACGATGCTTTCTTGGCAGAGAAAGTTTATCCCATACTGGAAGAATGGAAACACAAAATTATTACCGAAAAGTTACTGCATCCCCAAGCAATTTACGGGTATTTTCCTTGTCAAGCTGAGGGAAATTCGTTGCATATTTACAACCCGGAAATTATGAGTAACGGGCAAGATGTATCTACACCCGCCACAACATTGACATTTCCCCGGCAAAAATCGGCGCGCAGGCTGTGCATTGCCGACTTCTTCGCGCCGAAAGAATCGGGCAAAATCGATGTATTTCCGATGCAAGTGGCGACGGTGGGAGAAGTTGCTACGGAGTACGCCCAAAAGCTATTTGCTAACAATCAATATACCGATTACCTCTACTTCCACGGGTTGGCGGTACAGACAGCGGAAGCGGTAGCAGAATGGACTCACGCGCGGATTCGCCGAGAATTGGGCTTTGCTAGCGAGGAACCGGACAACATTCGGGATATGCTGGCGCAGCGATATCGCGGTTCGCGCTACAGTTTCGGCTATCCGGCTTGTCCGAATATGGCGGATCAGTACAAGCAATTAGATTTGTTAAAGTGCGATCGTATAAACCTGTACATGGATGAAAGCGAACAGCTTTATCCGGAACAATCCACCACTGCAATTATCACCTATCACCCAGCCGCGAAATACTTCAGTGCTTAATTATTTGGTGCGCGCGGACTAATCTGTTGTGCATTTAAATCCCTCGGGTTTGTAGTGAGGACTTTAGTCCGCATTTGGAGAGGACTAACTGGTTTGTAGTGAGGACTTTAGTCCGCATTTGGAGAGAACTAAAGTCCTGACTACGAACCTCTATTATGGGTTTGTAGTGAGGACTTTAGTCCGCATTTAGAGAGGACTAACTGGTTTGTAGTGAGGACTTTAGTCCGCATTTGGAGAGGACTAAAGTCCTGACTACGAACCTCTATTATGGGTTTGTAGTGAGGACTTTAGTCCGCATTTGGAGAGGACTAACTGGTTTGTAGTGAGGACTTTAGTCCGCATTTGGAGAGGACTAAAGTCCTGACTACGAACCTCTATTATGGGTTTGTAGTGAGAACTTTAGTCCGCATTTGGAGAGGACTAACTGGTTTGTAGTGAGGACTTTAGTCCGCATTTGGAGAGGACTAACTGGTTTGTAGTGAGGACTTTAGTCCGCATTTGGAGAGGACTAAAGTCCTGACTACGAACCTCTATTATGGGTTTGTAGTGAGGACTTTAGTCCGCATTTGGAGAGGACTAAAGTCCTGACTACGAACCTCTATTATGGGTTTGTAGTGAGACTACGAACCTCTATTATGGGTTTGTAGTGAGGACTTTAGTCCGCATTTGGAGAGGACTAAAGTCCTGACTACGAACCTCTATTATGGGTTTGTAGTGAGGACTTTAGTCCGCATTTGGAGAGGACTAACTGGTTTGTAGTGAGGACTTTAGTCCGCATTTAGAGAGGACTAAAGTCCTCACTACGAACCTCTATTATGGGTTTGTAGTGAGGACTTTAGTCCGCATTTGGAGAGGACTAAAGTCCTGACTACGAACCTCTATTATGGGTTTGTAGTGAGGACTTTAGTCCGCATTTGGAGAGGACTAAAGTCCTGACTACGAACCTCTATTATGGGTTTGTAGTGAGGACTTTAGTCCGCATTTGGAGAGGACTAAAGTCCTGACTACGAACCTCTATTATGGGTTTGTAGTGAGGACTTTAGTCCGCATTTGGAGAGGACTAAAGTCCTGAATACGAACCTCTATTATGGGTTTGTAGTGAGGACTTTAGTCCGCATTTGGAGAGGACTAAAGTCCTGACTACGAACCTAGAAAATAAAAAAGCACCTTAAAAAAAGTGCTTTTATCAACATGAAGTTTGATTGTCTGACCAAACTTTTACAAATGATTCCGGGGAGTACGGGCGCCGGCAGATGCTCCAGCCATTGAAGCAACCAAACCCAATAACGAGCCGAACAAAAATGACCAACCAGCTTTCGCGGCATTTTCAGCAATATTGCGAGCATCCTGAGCAGAAACGCTAGGCGCTTGGTTGGGGAGATTCACATTACCTTGCTGCGCTTGATTAATCGCTGCTCCGGCATTCGCTGCTACTACGCCAAAAGTCCCGGCTACGCCATTTGCTAACAGCCAAGAGCCAATTGTTAAGGTAGTTGCCCACAAAATTGCCCCGTTCAAAAGCGCGGTGCTGCGGTTCATCGGGCCGCAAGCGCGTGCAGTTACCCAACCGCCAACGCCCAAGCTGATTAATAAACTGATAATTGACCAAATTCCTACTCCGGTACCCACGCTGCCGGCTATACTGCGGGGAGCTCCTGAATTAGCAATGTTGCTCAAACCGATCGCAGCACCCAATGCACTTAACACCAGTTGTGTGCCAATTGCAATTACCAAACCTGAAAAAATTGGGCCCCACCGCACTAAATCGTGATATTCCATGACCGGCTTAACTAGAGTCTGCTCGGTAACAACGTTGTCTACTGGTCTATTTACGTATGCCATAGCTATTGCTTTCCTTTGAGAGTTGGTTTTATTTTTAACAATCTTTCACCTAAGCATTGATTGTGGCTGAGATTGATAGAAACCATATCTGCCTGGGGAAATAACCAGTATCTATGTCTGAAGAAATAAAGTAAAAAGTCATCAGCTTTGGGCCAGCAGCTATTAGCTAATAACTGATGACTGATGGCTGACAACCAATAACTATTTTATCCAGTTAAAGAACTTCGCTGATGTATATAGGAAAGGCGGCTTAACGCAATCTGACAGCCGTCCCAACGGCAGTAATCAACAGCAAAGCCCCCGAAGAGTCTACATTAATCGTGCCGGTGTCAACTTCGACCCCGATAACGGCATTAGCACCCAGGCGCTGGGCCCGTTTTTCGAGTTCCGCGAGGGCATCTCGCTGTCCTTTGAGAAACACTTCCTCGTAACTGCCGGTGCGCCCGCCGATGATGTCGCGAATCCCCGCGAAAAAATCTCGCAGGGCGTTGGTGCCGTAGACAACCTCGGCAGTTACAATTCCCAAGTAAGATTGAATTTCTGCTCCTTGGATGATATCAGTTGTTGTTACAATCATCAGTTGGCCTCAAGTGCGAAAATTTTGAGTTGGTCGATTTCTGTAGGTTTACTACATCTCCCCGCTCAAAGATTCCAGGCAAACCCTAAGCTGTAAGCTTGTTAAGCTGACAGCAATTCGCTCTTTTAATCCACACACTCTTTGAAAAAAATGGCCGTCCACAAACAAAGTCTCTTGGTATTCAGTACACTTTTGGTAGCGGGATTCGCGATCGCAACGCCGCAGATAGCGCTCTCAGCAGACACACCAGAGGAAGTTCAACCTAAAAATAATGCAAATTTAGATAGTCTGCTGCGACAAGGACGCGAGTTGGTAGATTTAGGAGACTACAGCAAGGCGATCGCCATTTATCAACAAGCAGCCCGTTTAGATGCGGAAAACCCGCGCATTTTTTCCGGTATTGCTTATTTACAAGCGCGTCAGGGAAACTATCAAGCCTCAGTGGAATTTTACCAACAGGCGATCGGTCTGGAACCGAAAAATGCTGACTTTCAATACGCCTTAGGATATGCTATGGCGAACCTGCAAAACTATCCCGCAGCAGCAGCAGCTTACCGTCGCGCCGCCCAGCTCGATCGCAAAAATGTCAACGCCCGAATTGGACTCGGAGTGGTGCTGTTTCAGCAAAAAGATTACAGCGGTGCATTTAAAGCATACCAAGAGGCGATCGCCCTCGATCCGAAAAGTTGGCAAGCTTATTCTTCATTGGGTTTAGTATTGATCCAGCAGGGAAACTTTGCCAGTGCTGTCACCGTACTCAAACAAGCAGCCAAACTCGCTCCCAAACAAGCCAGCATTCAGTTAAAATTAGGTACTGCTTTGCTGCGTAGTGGCAACACTTCCGAAGGGCTAGCAGCTTTTGAAGAAGCGTCAAAACTAGAGCCGCGGAATCCCGAAGTACAGTTAGAAATTGGCGAACTTCTCAGATCTCAAAACGACTTAGAAGGAGCGATTTTAGCTTATAAGCGAGCGATTGACGTGCGACCGAATCTAGTGAGCGCATACGTGGCAATCGGAGAAATTCAACTAGAAAAACAAGATTTTTCAGGAGCAATTATCACTTTTCGGCGAGTGATCCAGCTCGATCCAGCCCGAGGAGAAGCTTATTACAACATGGGTCAAGCATTCAAAGCGCGCGATCGCAAATCCGACGCAATTCAAGCTTTTCAACAAGCCCTAGACACTTACCGCCAGCAAGGCAACAATGATGGCGCACAAAAAGCCGAGGCGGCGCTTAATGAACTGAAGTAATTAGTCAGTTGATAGTTGATAGTTGATAGTGTTTCTGATGGGTCAGAATCAACAATCCCCGATCGCGCGATACTCAGAAACCGGGTTTCTTCGGAAAATCTCGTGAAGAGGCGTAAATTCTCAGAGAAACCCGGTTTCTTGGACGCTTGCGCGTGGAACTCAGAAACCGGGTTTCTTGGATGCGCGTAGGTTCTTTCTATTCTTCAAAGGTTAAATGCTGGATTAATTTATCGCTAGTTAAATCTTCTAAAAAGTAACGATAAGCATCTGCTGACTGAAATTGCGATCGCACTCGATCTATTTTAGGCAAACTACCCTGGCGCAAATCAATATATAGCCTTTCTCAAAAAGATGAAGTATGGCTGACAGCTTACATAACCGCTGAAATCAAGAGGGCTCTCTTCCCAACAACGTCCGCGAATCTTTGTGAAAACCGCTATATTCTTGATAGCTAGAAAACTCCCAATCCTCGGCTTTTTTAACTATATTAGCACAAACTGGATTTAAGTGAATATAACGAGTTAGGTGTAATAAATACTCTTCTGTATCTACATGAAACATGAAACATGAACAATATCTGTTTGTCTATCAATATTCACCGCGCCACTCCTCTCGCCCCTACGCAGAATCATCGCATCAGAGCAAGAAGTCTGTTAATGCCATTCAAAAGTAACGAAAAATACAAAGGGACAAAATCCTACTCGCTGCCATTTGTAACTTTTAGGCTGTCTGGCAGTTGTGGCATTTCCTCATACTACCAGACAGGATAGAATGCTCGTTATTAGTGAGCGATGTAGGTAGGCAGAAAGTGAAGTATGTCGCGCAGAACGCTATATCCAGCCATGTCCCAAAGCAAATAAGCTAAGAAACCGATCATCGCTAAGCGACCGTTCCAAAGTTCTGCTTGTGGGTTTAAGCCAAACAAAAAGGCGTTCCGATCTTTGCCGTTGTAGGCATTAGCGGTAGGAGGTAAGTTAGTAGGACGAGTTTCCATGTTTTTACATTCCTTAACAATGTTTCGCCTATCATGGTAGCGACCTAATTTCTAGTTTGCTATCTGTCCATAGGTGCAAAATACATACAAGTCTAAAGGAGGATTTTGAGACCAAAATGACGTGTTAAATTTTGTTAAAAACCATTTTTTCAGCGATCGCCTGTATCGGTAGATAGTGACGTACCCGACATTGATGCTATGCATACAGTGCGGGCTTCCCGTTTCATCCGCCGTTGCCTCTACTATCCGAAGATAGTGTTGGTCTTACACCGCATCCAGAGGTTTTAGTCAATGCTTGAATCAATCAACACATTGCTACTGACTCTTTCACTATCCCGTGATAGTGACCGGGCAGACTCCCTGCGTCCCAAGGAGTTTAAGTTCTACTCGCACAACACACCATGGATTTACGGCAATTGCCAACCAGCTAGGCGTATTCCTTCCCCGAACTCTGGTCTTGCTGTGGCAAGCGTTTGACCGCTACTGTAGCCTGTCTGTTCGAGCAGTCGGGCGGGTCAACGACCATTGACAATATAGCGTGAAAACAATTCTCTGAGGGCATTTCAAGGTTTTCGACAATCCAGGAGGTTAACTGACTGTTTCCTCCATCTCCTGCGAGTCTGTTGGGCAACGCCCAATTCGTTCAGGGAGCGTCGTCAACAGCCCTGCTCTCATCCCGACGCTCATCTTTCAGATAGAGCGCGGGGCTTCCCGTGAGATAGCTAAAGACAACTGCAAGTTGAGATGGCTGCTGTGAAAAGCTTGCGAAGCCCGGCTGCGACAAACAACGGCCGTTGTGACTCGACAATACTGAAGCCGCGAGAAGCTACAGGAAAAAAAAGTGAGCCAATTTCAACCGCCAAACAGAACACGATCGCCCTTGAGTTAACTAAAATAGGAAATAGACAGAGCGCGAGGGAGAAACAGTTATCGAAACCATCTACGGCAATCTTCAGGGTCTCAAATCCAGCCAACTCAAACAACTCGAAAAGCTTTACCACCAGCGACTACCGGGCGATCGCATCACCACGGCAGAATTCGCACAGCGCGTCGCCGCCATCAGCACCGAAATCGACAAGCCAATCTGCACCTACATCAACCGTCGCGGACAAGTAATTCGCGTCGGCGTCGGTACGCCCCGCCAAACGCAGATTGCGCCCCTAGAATTGCCCCGCTACGGGGGAGGCCGCCTCAGTGGCATTCGCTGCATCGCCACCCACTTGAAGCCCGAAATCCCTAGCGAAGCAGCCATCACCGCCATGGCAATTCAGCGCCTCGACGCCCTGGTTTGGCTGACTCTGAGCGGCGGAGGATTTCAGCGCCGCGGCGGCGGTGCGACCGGTTACATCCAAGACACTTATCTGGTTCACCTCATACCCCAGGGAGACCGACCAAATTTTGAGTTCTCTGTGTTGAGCGCTAAGTTAGAACCAGCTTCAAGTAAAAGTGAGGAAATAGAAGAGCCTTTAATTCAAAACTCACCCATCAAAACTCAAAACTTTCCCTGGAAAATATCAGAACCACTGAGTTTGGACGACCTCGCAGACCAAGACTTTCTGGAGTTGGTGGAAGGACTCGAAGCAGATTTTCAAGCAGAATTTGTCGCCAAACAAGTAGATGCAGACCAAGACAAAGTGCTACTGGTTGGTGTGATGACTCAGCACATGACTCTGCTGGATTTTGAGGACGGACTCGCAGAAATCACGCGGCTGGTGGAAAGCGCCGGAGGTCAGGTATTGCAAACAGTGCGTCAAAAGCGATCGAACCCCCACCCGCAGACAGTCGTCGGCGAAGGCAAAATTCAAGAAATTTCCCTCACCGCTCAAACGATTAGCGCTAACCTCGTGGTATTCGATCGCGACTTGTCCCCCGCACAAATACGCAACTTGGAAATTCAGATTGGTATTCGTGTCGTCGATCGCACCGAGGTAATTCTCGATATCTTCGCCCAAAGAGCGCGATCGAGCGAAGGTAAATTGCAAGTAGAACTCGCTCAACTACAGTACAACCTGCCCCGCCTCACAGGTCGCGGTCAAGCACTGTCGAGACAGGGCGGCGGCATCGGTACCAGAGGCCCGGGGGAAACTAAACTCGAAACCGAACGGCGGACGATCGCCAAACGCATTTCTCGATTGCAGCAAGAAGTCAATCAACTCCTAGCCCACCGCTTCCGGCTGCGGCAGAACCGCCACCACCATGACGTACCCTCAGTGGCGATCGTCGGCTATACCAATGCAGGCAAATCGACTCTGCTCAACCTGCTCACAAATTCCGAGGTATACGCAGCCGACCAATTATTTGCTACCCTCGACCCCACCACCCGAAAACTGACGATTCCTGGTGCGCTCACCGGCGAACCGCTGTCGCTCGTCCTCACAGATACAGTGGGATTTATTCGCGAATTGCCCCTCTCATTGATCGACGCTTTTCGGGCTACCCTCGAAGAAGTTACAGATGCCGATGCTTTGCTGCACCTTGTCGATCTTTCGCATCCCGCGTGGCAGAGCCAAATTCGCTCCGTCATGAATATTTTGACAGATATGCCCGTAACTCCCGGGCCTGCCCTTGTAGTATTTAACAAAATCGATGCCGTAGATGGAGATACTCTTGCTCTCGCCCGAGAAGAGTTTCCTCAAGCCGTATTTATTTCGGCGGCCAAAGGTCTAGGCATGGAAAGCCTCCGCGATCGACTAGCCCAGCTCATTCAATACGCCCTCTACCCTCGGTAAATACTTAAATATTCCTTTTCAGTAGTTGACATTCGGGAATACACGTACATATACTGAGGACAGATCTCGTCGAAGCATGAGACTATAAAAGAATAGTCAGATTGTGGATTGCTAATTAGAATACATCAGAGCCACTTTGCGATCGGTTACATACTTAACTTCAGGAGGCGGCGCTCAAGGTTGATTAACAGTAAGACTTTTTCGGACATTTGCACGGACGATCGCTTACATTTGTCATAGGTCTTCGTATCATATAGAATGAATTTACCCACTCAGATGTAGGTGAAAAACCTTGGTAGTACGCAACCGCTATATCAATAAGTTGCCTCTACAGTATCAAAGCAAATAATCAGATTGGCTAATAGCGCTAAGCGATAACCAAGCTGAACGCAAGAATATAAGTGCTTGTAAAAATTTTTACGGGCATAGGTTGATACGCGCAAGGTTCGAGATCCGATCTCAACTTATGTATTTGTTAGCAAATGTGAGCAAAAAAGTATCGGTAAAAACTCTCTTTTAATAGCTGTAAGGGCTCTTGGCTCAGAGGTTGCCAGACGGTGCAAACCACCCTAGGCGACTAGGGTCAAATAAAATAAGACGACCAAAGTGTTTGGGCGATCGCCTCAAGCGCTATACTATCTATTACAGGCGTCCGGGAGAGAAAACATCAATTTATGGTAAGAACTCTAAAATCTATGCCCGCCGTGCAGCGCTAATCTCTAGCACTACTTCTATTCTCCGATTTTACCACTGTTTAACTAAATAGTTATGTGTACGCCACTGGCAAAACTAGCAATTGGACTCTCTGCCACAATGGCAACAGGGTTCTACTATCTAGCTGCCGCCCCTCCGGCTTCAGCAGCAGTCGATGTGTGCGGGCCCGGAAACTATTCAAGTGCCTGCGTCCCTGATAATTCCCTCAGCCCTCAATCACCAACACCCGTACCAGTCGAAGTACCGACATCACCAGCACCCGTGCGAGACGCGGTACCGGAAGCGCTGGTAGATCCAGCACCAGCACCGATACCGATCGTACAACCTGTAGTGCCGGAAGTGCCGGTAGTCCAATCACCAAGCCCCATAATAGTAGAGTCCGCAGTACCGGAACCACCGGTAGCCTCACCACCACCATCAACCCCGATACCGATATTACCCACGCCGGTCATACCACCGGTCATACCACCGGTATCACCATCACCATCGCCAGTTCCGCCGATACCGGTGCCATCGCCGAGATTGCCAAACTACATAAACCCCCCCGTCATTAGGAGAACAACTATCCCAGAACCGGGTACTGTGGTAGCACTCCTGCTGACAGGCGCAGGAATCATGTGTTCCGCCAGAAAACGAAACAAGCAGGTCGGTCAGCAACGGTAAGCAGGCCCAAGCTGCTGCTTGTTTTCAACATCTCTCCGTTTCTTGAAGCGCGAGTGTTTTTTTGTTTTTAGGTGAAATCATAAAAAATGTATAGATAATTACTTTACAGCTTGCAGGGTACACTTGGAGCAGAAGGAAGAAGAGTTTAGCGATCGAACGCCGTGAAGTCAAAAGCAAGAGATCGCATCGGGAAAGTACAATGCGAGAAATTCGTAACCGTCGGGCGCGGCTGCTATATATAAAAATTAAAATAAGATTAGTTAAGATTACAATAAAAAAATATTGTTATTGTGTGAGCGTCCGATGACACCTAAAGTAGAAATTTACACGTGGAGAACCTGCCCCTTTTGCATTCGTGCTAAAGCACTGCTGAAGCAAAAAGGGGTTGAATTTACAGAGTACGCGATCGACGGAGACGCAGCAGCACGCGATCGCATGACCGATAGAGCCAACGGAGGCCGCACCCTGCCCCAGATCTTCATTAACGACCAACACGTAGGCGGCTGCGACGATATCCACGCACTCGAGGCTCGAGGACTCCTAGATCCGCTCTTAGCAGAATAAAGTATTTGTCCTTGAATCTTCTATTTTGCCAGATTTTTCTACGACCATTTTTAAATTGTCACTCACCATGAAATTTGCATTCATCATCGATCCGCTCGATCGACTAATTCCAGGACATGATACCAGCGTAGCGCTGATGGAGGCAGCTCAAGAATTGGGTCACGAAGTGTGGGCGACTCAAGCCAACGAATTAAGCATCATTGGCGGCAAAACCTGGGCAATGTTGACTAGAGTAGCCCTCACCCCAGTCAAACAAGTAGAAGGGCGCTGGGAGGCGGCTGAGGCTTGGTATCAGGTGGAACAGCCTGCATTGGGCCCACTCGAAGCAATGGACGCAGTATTTATGCGTACCGATCCCCCAGTCAACGTTCCCTACCTCTACACGACTTATCTTCTAGACGGCATCGATCCCGCTAAAACTTTGGTAGTTAACAGTCCCAAAGGATTGCGAGCAGCTAATGAAAAGATGTATGCTTTGCAATTTGAAGGAGCGATCCCAGAAACAATTGTTTCTCAAAACAAGCAGGTAATTCGGCAATTTGTGGAGAAAAAGGGAGCGGCAGTTCTTAAACCATTGGGAGGCAAAGCTGGCGAGGGGATTTTGTTCTTGGAACCGGGCGATCGCAATCTCAACTCCATGGTTGAAATTAGCACTCAACAAGGCAAAATTCCAGTGATGGTGCAGACTTATCTGCCCGAAGCAAAAGACGGAGATAAACGCATCATCCTCTTGAACGGCAAGCCCATCGGCGCAGTCAATCGCATTCCCACCGGCAATGAATTTCGAGGCAACATGGCTGTCGGCGGCCGAGTCGCAAAAACAGAAATTACCGATCGCGAACATCAAATTTGCGCTCAGTTAGCACCCGTGCTGCAACGAGACGGACTGTACTTTGTCGGCATTGACATCATTGGTGGTTATCTCACCGAAGTTAATGTTACTAGCCCTACGGGAATCAGAGAAATCGATTTGTTTGATGAGGTGAGTTTGGGCAAACAAGTAATTGAATGGGTGGTTAGTCAGTTGACAGTTGACAGTTGACAGTTGATAGTTGTCAATTGTCAATTGTTATTTATAAGTAGTAGGGTGCGTCAGCTCTTTCTCGATACGGGAGCATCTCATTTTTGTAAAAAGCATTTTTTCTTTGAGTGCGAGCGTCCCCGCTCGCGTATTCTACAACTTGCGAGCGGGGACGCTCGCACTATAATAAATGCAAAACTGAGATGCTCCCTCTCGATACCCGCCTAAAAATCATGCTATGAGCTGACGCACCCTGCAATCTCTAACTATTTTTGCAAGAAGTCTAATAACGGAGAATTACTCATATGTCAATTATTTTTTTTGTAAAATAACAAAAAAAATCGCCTTTTTTTTAGGGTAAAAAGCTTGACTTTGAGCATTTGAAAAGGTATTATTTAATAATGGGAGTGGTGACCAAATTAAAATTTAAGTCACCACTCCCATTATTAAATAATAATATCCCGATAATCCCGAAAAATCAATAGGTAATAGTTACTTTTTTAGGACAAATTTTTTAACAAAATCACAAAAAAACTCGGTGCATTTCACAATATTGTCAGAAGTTCATATATTGGCAAGCTTGTGTGCGAGCAGAAAACATTGCACTCCGAAGCTTTATTATCTTAAAATGATCTGCGTTAATCTGCCTTCAATCTGCGGTTGATATCTCAATCAAAGACTGAATCCCCAATCCCAATCCCAATCCCCAATAATTAAATCATGTCAAAAATTGGCGTTGCAGTAGTCGGTACAGGTTTCGGTCAAAAAGTGCACCTGCCCGGATTCGAGACCCACCACCGGACAGAGGTTGTGGCTGTCTATCACCGAAATTTAGATTCATCTCAGGCGATCGCCACCGCCCACAACATCCCCTACGCTTGCAACTCGATCGCAGATATAGTAGCGATTCCAGAAGTAGCGGGCGTCAGCATTTCCACGCCGCCATTTTTGCATTTTGAAATGGCAAAAACAGTCCTAGAAGCAGGCAAACATTTATTATTAGAAAAACCGACAGCCCTGACAGCTAATGAAGCTAGGGAACTTTACCGATTAGCAAACAGCGAATCTCAAACCCAAGCAATTGCCACCATGGACTTTGAGTTTAGGTTCATTCCCGCATGGCAAATGCTAGCAGAATTATTAGCAGCAGGATATGTAGGAGAAAAGCGTTTAATTAAAATTGATTGGTTGGTGCCCGGCCGCGCTGATGCGACTCGCCCTTGGAATTGGTACGCACAAAAAGAGCGAGGCGGCGGAGTTTTGGGCGCGACAGGTTCCCACGTTTTTGATTATATTAGCTGGCTGTTCGGCCCCGTGCAGAGGCTTTCAGGGCAATTGATTACAGGAATTTCGGCGCGGCCGGATCCGAACGATTCGGGAAATTTAAAACCTGTTGATGCCGATGATTCTTGCACGTTGATGTTGGAATTGGCTGGGGGAACGCCTTGTCAAGTTTGTTTGAGTTCGGTTACTTATCAAGGGCGGGGACATTGGGTCGAAATTTACGGCAGTAAGGGTACTTTGGTGTTGGGGAGCGACAATCAGCAGGATTACGTCCACGGATTTCGCTTGTGGGGTTCCCAAGCTGGAGAACCTTTAGCTGAAATTAAGATTCCTCAGAGATTGGAGTTTCCTCAAGTTTATCCAGACGGGAGAATTGCACCGTTTATTCGGGTAGTAGACAGGTGGGTTGAAGCAATTGATGCGGGGAAATCTTTGATACCGTCTCTCAAAGAAGGAGTTTACTCGCAGTTGTTGATGGATTTGACCCAGGAGTCAAATGCTACGGGAACTTGGGTGGATGTACCGAATTTAGAGAAATTTTTGGGCGGTAGATAAGATTAAAAATTTACCAGAAAGAATTGGTTTAAAGTCGGAGCCCTTGTAGGGAGAAATTAAAAGAAGGCTATTCATTACTCCAATTCTCGGACTTCCAGCTAGAGGTAGCCCTCCGAAGTCAACTGTCAACTGTCAACTAAATGAAAAAGCAATCTCTCGTACTCGATCGCACCCCAAACCCGATAAACTACTAATAGAGAAACTCAATCGATCCCTTTATCCAGATTCGGTAGTTGTGAATGGCGCGCCCTGAAAGTCCTTGCCTCAGTATAGCGATCGCTCGCCTGAGAACCGCTGGGGCAAACCATTTTGCCACTTGGGTTCTACAAGCTCCCTATCCCAGTGGGTACGTTCACCACGACTGTATGTGGCCGCTGGCCCTGTCCCAATCTTGGAAAGCTTGGCAGGAAATGTTTTCCCCGTCAGGGACAATTCACGAATTGCCCCTAAATCCTGATGGCAGTTTCGTATCGCCAGAAAACAACCAGAATCTACTGGCAGAAACTGAAAAACGAACTGCTAAATCACTACAAATCCCTCCAATTATGCCCTCTGTGCCGCTCCACCTCAGTCAAGGGAGGTTGGTGGAGAGGGGCGAGCAGAATCCGCCACCGCCACCTCCTAGCTACAGCAGTCGCCTGATGCAGCATTTGGGGATCGATCTTTGGCAGTGGCTGTTTGAAGGGCCGATTCAGGGCAGTCTCCAGGAAAGTAAAGGTATCGCGATCGGGCAAAATCTACCCCTGCGAGTCCGCATAGACTTGCGCGAACCGTATTTGATTGCCCTACCTTGGGAAATTATGCAACCTCAAGCCGGTCAACCGGCCATTTCTCTGTCGCAGCAACTGCTTTTCAGCCGCACTACCAGCAATGTTGAGCCTTTACCGCCCCTGCATCCTGCCGATTCCCTCAACATTTTGCTGGTTTTGGGACAAGCAGAACCCGGCCGCAGTGCTAATTCTGAATTTTCTAGGGGCAATAATCGTCATTTGCAGTTGGAAGCAGAAGCAGTCGCCCTAGCCGGAGTTCTCGAAAGTGCTTTTCAAACCAACGACAGCGGTAAATATTTCGATATCAGTGTTTCGACTCGCGTCGATACTCTGATCGAACCTACTCCGGCGGAACTAATTTCTCGGCTGGAAACGCAAGCTTATAACATTCTGTTTTACGCCGGCCACGGGATACCTGGGCCTGACGGTGGCTTGCTGTTTTTGGGGCCGGACACGGCGATTAACGGTACTGAATTGGCTCAGGTTTTGGTTCGATGCCGGGTGACGCTGGCGGTGTTTAATGCCTGCTGGGGAGCTCAGCCGGCGGTGGAGAGGCTGCATTCAAATAACGGCCAGCAACAGGCGATCGCCCGCAGCAGTTTGGCTGAGGTGCTGATCCATCACGGGGTGCCGGCGGTGTTGGGGATGCGGGACTCGATCGCCGATCGCGAAGCCCTGAGTTTTATCCAAACTTTTGCCCAAGCTTTGGCCGGACGAATGTCGATCGATCGCGCCGTCGCCATCGCCAGACAGCAGCTACTGACACTGTACAAGTTCAATCAACCGGCTTGGACGTTGCCCGTACTGTATATGCACCCAGAGTTTGACGGTCAACTGACTGAACCGGTAGATGACCTAAAAACTGAATTGCCTTTGAATTCTTCTACTTGGCTGGGACGTTTGCCGTCTTGCGCTTACTTGCGGGGGCGCGATCGACCAAATGTCAAATCTAGCGAATCTGGCAATCAGGTTTGGCCCATTACCGCTGGTATGGTTCGAGTCGGACGCTGGGAAGAAAACGACGTAGTGATTCGAGAACAATGGGTTTCTCAAAAACACGCGGAGATTTTCTGCCGCAACAGCATCGGCGATCGCGGGGGCGAACCTAGCTACTTCCTGCGCGATTTTTCCCGCTACGGGACTCTAGTTTTGGGTACAGACGGATGGGTGAGAGTTCACCACCAAGAACTGCTGCTGCAATCGGGTACTCAGCTAAAATTTGGCAGTTCTCAAGGTCAGATTTTTGAATTCACTATTGAGGTTCCAAAAACTTCGGGCTACAGTGAGACTGATTGCGGAACTAATTAAGGTGCGGGTGTAGCTAATGAAGGCAATCGGCGATCGGGACACCAAAGTTCTCGACGCCCGTGTCTCAAGTCTGAAGTTAAAACAGTTACTCACCACTGGCAACTAGCACTTGGCAGAGTCCACCTTCTGTATTTTACTTGAACTACTTAGGTATTACATCATGGCTACCCAATCTCCTGATTCTCAATATTTTCGCGACTCACAAACTCAGGCGCAGATGGAACTTCTCACCACAATAGTTCAGACTGATGTTGCTTATCCTTGGAATCCTGCACAGCTTGAATCAGAATCTTATTTAACCGATCTAGAGCAAGAATTTGCCCTGTTTGATTCCTTCAGCGACAGCGATATAGCGGAGAAGTCGCAAGTTTTATTCGGACAACTAGAACAAATTTGGCTGGCGACTTCTCTACAAAAATCTTTGCGCGAAAAATTTGCTCGGGTTCCTCAAGATTTTCTAGCCTGCATCGCTCAAAGCGTCCAAAACGCAACTGTTAAGTATCAATCTTTAGCTGACCAAATGGTTGAGTGCGTGTTAGATATTTTGCCTCAGTGGGCTGAGGAAGATTTGCAGGTGTTGGCGCGTCCTTTGGCTTATGCGATGCGAGAGGCTGATTCGTCCGCAGTGGAAGTGGTGATGGAGACTAGAAGACCTTGGGCCCAATTGTCGGAAATAGAACAGGCGAGAGTTGGTTTGGCTGTCGCCCGCTATGCAATCTCGCAATTAGAAATTTCTGATTAGTTTTTGACGGCTAGTTTTTTATTCTGCGATCGGGGTAATTTTAAAAATTAATATAAAATCAATCTACCTTTAGTTAGATGTCACATTCGTCTAATTATTAGCCCCTAGGGATTGCTATCTCAAACGATAGCAATCCTATTTGATTTGTAGACATGATATTTTTTGGTTGAAATAACTGCAAAAAGTCGAAGAATGCTGGCAGTAAACAGGAAAAACCATCAGAAATGGGGCAAAAAATTTGGTTTATAGGGCAATACGGTTGACTTAAGAAGGATCTGACTTGCAAAAAAATCCTGTACTGCCTATAAAATCGTCAGATGAACTTCCCCAAAAAGTGTTAAGTAAACCGTATTGGTTTATAGGGAGGCACGTTTGTAGTGTGAACTTTAGTCCGCAGAATTTTATGAGCACGTGCATTCCGAAGATCGAACCAGGTTTGTAGTGAGGACTTTAGTCCGCAGAATTTTATGAGCACTAGCATTCCCATCGAACCAGGTTTGTAGTTGTGCGATCGCACACAATCTCAACAAGCTGTTGCTATACTTGGCCTGGACTGGATATTGCTGAGTAGTTTGCCATCAGCAAGCCAGTGAACTATCATAAAATTGTCAGAATGTTAAAAAATGTAAATATCGTCAGTGGGGTGTGTCGGAATTTTCAACGGGATTAAAAAGTGAACAGCAGGAAACCTTGACAGTTGCAGATACGATCGGGAATTGCAAATTTTATGAGAAATTCAAGATGTGACCTTCAAGACTTGAAACGCCACTTTTTTAGGTGGATTTCGCACGTACAGGTGGCAACGCTAGTCGTGTTGGGGGTAGTTGCTTTCGCAGGTGCGATCGCCGCAGCCTGGTTGAGCGGTGAAGGTACAGTCAGCGGTATTTTTGCCACAATCAATACTTGGCAGCAAAACCCGCCTGTATGGCTCCAAGTACCCGCGGCAAGCAAGATGTATTTGTTTGTACCGACTTTCGCCCTCGTCTCGGTTGCTTTAGCTGCGATGAAAATTTCGCCTCAACCACAGAAATGGTCGCGGGCTGTGGTAGTTGGCATAGTTTTGGCTTTAACCATTCGCTACGTTTTGTGGCGATCGCTAGTTACCCTAAATTTAAGCGATCCCCTCAACGGTATCTTTAGTTTGGGACTATTTTTCCTAGAAATGCTGATGGTTGTCAGCAGCAGCATTCAAATGTATTTAATGCTGAGAATGAAAGACAGGCATCGAGAAGCCGATCGCATGGCTGTTGCAGTTGCTGAGGGAAACTTTACTCCAACAGTAGATATTTTTATCCCAACTTACAACGAACCAATTTTTATTCTCCGGCGCACAGTCATCGGCTGTCAAGCTTTAGATTATCCTAACAAACAAGTATATTTGCTTGACGATACAAAGCGCCATGAAATCCAATTGTTAGCCAAAGAACTGGGATGCAAGTATATAACTAGACCAGATAACAGTCACGCCAAAGCTGGTAACATCAACCACGCCACAAGCCTAACAAATGGAGAACTCATTGTAGTTTTTGATGCCGACTTCATTCCCACTAAAAACTTTTTAACAAGAACAGTTGGCTTTTTTCAAAATCCAGAAATCGCCCTCGTGCAAACACCGCAAAGCTTTTACAACCACGATCCCATTGCCCGGAATTTAGGTTTAGAAAATGTGCTGGTGCCGGAAGAAGAAGTATTTTACAGGCAAATTGAAATCATCAAAGATAGTGCAGATAGCGTAGTTTGTGCTGGCACGTCTTTTGTAATGAGGCGCAGCGCGCTACAAACAGTGGGAGGCTTTGTCACAAATTCAATCTGCGAAGATTATTTTACCGGAATTCGGTTGTCAGCCACCGGGTATCGTTTAGTTTACTTAGATGAAAAATTGAGTGCTGGTTTGGCTGCTGAAAATATAGAAGCCCATCTAACTCAAAGATTGCGCTGGGCGCGAGGCACCCTTCAGGCATTTTTTATTGATTCCAATCCTTTAACGATTCGCGGCCTGAGATTCGTACAAAGGCTGTGTCACCTGGAAGGATTGCTGCACTGGTTTACCAGTTTAAGCAGGATTGTGTTTCTGTTGATGCCTTTAGCTTATGCGTTTCTTGGGGTACTTCCTTTGCGGACAAATGCGCGGGAATTAATCTACTTTTTCCTGCCTTACTATTTGGTGCAAGTTACTGTGTTTTCTTGGCTGAACCGCAAATCGCGATCGGCTTTGCTATCAGATGTTTACTCGTTCGTCCAGTGTATTCCTTTGGCGGTGACGGTGGTGAGTGCCATGCTCAATCCCTTTCAGAAAGGGTTTAAGGTGACGCCAAAAGGAATTGCGAGCGATCGCTTTAGTTTTAACTGGAATTTGGGATGGCCTTTGATTGTCTTGTTCGCAGCTACAGCATTCGGTTTGTTCCATAATTTAAGCATTCATTTAGTTAAACATACGGGCAGTTGGCGGGGAATACCAGCAAGTGCTGATTTGTTAAAAGGTGTGAGTGCGGGCTGGATTTGGAGCGTTTACAACCTGCTGATGCTGGGAATTGCGCTGCTAATCTTGGTGGATATTCCTAAGCCGGATATATACGAATGGTTCAATTTGCGGAGGGTGGTGCAGTTGAATGTGGGAGGTAAAAGTTTTTGGGGAATAACTACTGTAATTTCAGAAAGTGGCGCTGAAGTTGCTCTGACTGAACGGCCGAGTTTTGCGATCAAAGGTAAAGGGAGCAAACAGAGTTTTACCGCAGCAGAGATGTTACCCAAATATGCCGCTGAGACAAGTTTATCGCAGGGTAAAATCAGAGCGATCGCTCGCAGCGTAGCAGTCAAAGCGAAGATATCCGTAGCGCCGCCTGTGATGGAGTTGGACACCGAAGCTCGTTTTGATAACCATTTGATTGATTGCGACTCGGCGACTCTGGAAATTATGGAAGAGAAATGTTTGATTCCTGTGGCTAAGATTGAGTTGGTTAGCGATAAATCTCACTTGGAGTCGAGTTTTCGGGATGCAGCAGGGTGCAGTGTTGCGGAATTTCCGACTGTGCGAATTGCGTTCGATCGCCTAAACATGAGCCAACACCGCTGTTTGATCGAAATGCTGTACTGTCGCCCAGGGCAGTGGAAGCGCCAGGAAACGCCCGGAGAATGGCACTCGCTGTGGCTGTTGTTGAGAATTGCTTTCAAGCCGAGGGCTATTTTTGAGAGAAACAGGCCAGTTAGGGCGATCGCAGTTTCGCAAGTTTAGCCATATCTCGCTGTTAGATCCTGATTAAAATCTCACAGTATGAATATTGGGGTAACATGAAAGTTAGTTATTTTTCTCGAAATTACTCAATCCATGAAGCTCAACTCATTCTTGTTTTATAAAGCGGTTTTGGTGGCGAATTTGCTCCTAGCATCTGTCACCGCTTTAAGTGTTGGTGTTCAAGCCGAAACCAAAAACCCTCCTGAGAATTTTCGCTCTAAATGCAGTTTTTACGGACAGAATCAACGACAAGCACAAACAATAGGCTGCTCAGTGAAGCAGAATCCAAACAAAATTACAATTGTCTGGGATGATGGGTTCACAACTAATCTGGAGTTCTCAAAAGATGGTGTTTGGGAATCAATGCCATCTCGATCGAAAGCAGACATAACATTTTATGCAGGTAGTGGACAAGTATCTAGGGTTGAAATTAAGGAAGGCCCCGGTAAAGGTATTCTTGTTGTAAATCCTCTTTAAAATTAGGTTGAAAAACCCGGTTTTTCTCAAATATCGCGGATATATCCGGATAGATATTGATTCAAAAGCCGGGTTTTCACCTTGGTGTGTCAAGGACTGTTAGTATCAAACTCTCTCCTAAAATGATGGTGGCGGTTTTGGCGTCGGGGCGTAGGGTAAATTGGGGGTTTGCGGTGATGAAACTGGGAGATTTGGGCGGCTGCGGCCAGTCAGCCACCAAATACCTCCACCTACTAGGGCGATCGTAATTAACAGCGACAAAATGACCGCTGGAACTTTATTTTTTTGGGACATGACTTTAAAATTTTAGATTTCTGTCAATCTTATCTAGTAGAAATAATTCATTCACCCGATCGGTTACACCATTTCACTTACCCGAAACTGAGGGCAATTGTTCGCGAATCACTTCCCCTGTGCCAAAATCAGTAAACTGACGTATTTCCGGTTCATGGAATGCTAAAACAATATCTTCTTTAGGCACTCCCAATTCGACAAGTTGGTTGGCAATTCCGACTTCAGTACCGTCATGCTGAATCCAAATTTTTCCACCCTTGATGTCAAGATGTAGAATACAGCCAAAATCGCGTTTATTTCCACGCCAACCAACATACAGCAATTGATAATGATCTTGCTCGCTATCGAAAAGAGTTTGCACTTCATATTCTTGGGCGTTGTATTGTCTCGAAGCCCGCTCTCGCCGTTCTGAAAGTAGATGACGAATGTATTGCCGATATTGCTCTATAGCCATTGAACAATAGCCTCCTATTGTAACAGTTGACAGTTGACAGTTGACAGTTGACAGTTAACTGGACGTTAATGTTCCGATGCTAATAGATTTGGTATTACAACATTCCCAATAAAATGCAAATAGTTTACAAACCGGATATCGGCACAAATTCATAACCGTAACTGGTGCGATTTCCCGGTTTGACAATTACTAATTGCACTGCTCGATTGCGATCGCCCGAAGGTAAAAAGCGAATCGGCCCCGATGCTCCTGTTGCCGAAAAATCTGACGCCGATAAAGCTTGTTGAATGCCTGTGCGAGTCGGATTGCGCCCTAAACCGACAATTAGCGCGATCGCCGCATCGTAAGCTAAAGCTGTGCGCCAACTGACTTCAGCATTCCAAAGTTGTTTCGAGGTTTGGGGAAAGTTTGACTGCGGATCTGCGAGAATGTGCCAAGGAACTGCCAACACCATATCTGTGGCTCCTGCGCCACCAATTTGCAGTGTTTTAGCACTATAAGCGCCGTCTCCTGCTAGTAATGGCAGCCGTTTGGCGTTGACTTGCACTACTTGCAAAGCTTGGTCGATAGTGGACGAATTGGACGCTAACATAATCACTTCTGCTCCCTGGGCGATCGCACTTTTAACGCTTTCGGCAGCATTAAAATTCCCCTTAGCAAAGTCAAATTCCGATACTATTTGTCCGCCATCTCCGTAAACAGCAGTAGTAAATTCATCTTTTAAAGATTTGCTGTAACTGCTGGCAGAATTAAAAAATATAGCAACTTTTTGCTTTTGCAATTTTGTCAGCATATAACGGGAAAGAGCATTCGCCGCAAATCGATCGCTCGGCACTGTCCGAAATATATTGCTACCAACTCCTGAAAGCTGCACAGAGGTACTTGTCGGAGATATTGCTACTAATTGATTTTGCTGGTAAATCTTGCTCGCTGCTAGGGTTGTGTCCGAACCAAAATGCCCGATTACTCCTAATATTTCTGAGTTATTTGCGATCGCACTGGCAATTTGCGAGGCAATCTCTGGGTTGTTGTCGTCGTTAGCAATTACCACTTTTAATGGAGTCCCGTTAATGCCGCCGTTTTGGTTGATTTCATTTTGAGCTTGAGCGACTCCCCGCAGAATTTCTTGAGCAGCATTGATATCGGTGCCAATGGGAACCGCTGCGGCAATTGTGTAGGATTTTTGGTTGCCGATACGGGCGTTGTTGAGGTAAATTAGTGCTTCGGGATCGTTGCGATTAGCTTGCAGCGAAGCTTCTAAGTCAGAAATAGCGGCGTTGTAGTTGCCAGAGGCGATCGCTTCTACTGCTGCTTGTTTCTTTGTGCTTGCTTTTTCTGAAATTAACAATTTTTTCCCCGCACTCAGACGCTGCTGAATTTGCTGCTCTGACTGCAATGAATTCCCCGTGGAGGAGTTGGAAAATGTCTGATTTTCGGGTGATGAACCTCCAGGAATGCCGCCGCGGCTTGTCAGCCACCAAATGCCTGCACCGGCTAGGGCGATCGTAATTAATAGCGATAATACTAAAACAGCGGTTTCGTTTTTTTGGGACATGGCTGCACAATTTTAGATTTTAGGTTTAGGAAGTAAGGAAGAAGGAAGTTCGGCAACGGATGCAAGTAACGGATGTAACGGATAGAAGTCCGATGGAAGTCGGAAGAAGGAAGAAAGAGGGAAGAAGGCTATAACAGTTATGGGATCGAGTAACAATAAGGAAGAGGGAAGAGGCAGGAGGGAGAAAAACCAATCTAATTATATTTTGACATTTTTTTTAATAATCTTAGATAGTCATAGAGGCACGGGTACCGAGCAACGGGGTTTGATGGACGAAAATACACTGGTTGCAGCCAGCCGAAATAGTAAAAAAACTAAGGTGATGAGGCCTTGTCCGTGCGATCGCCAACGGCTATGATTATTTAACCAGAATCGATCGAAAAATACCAAAAACCAGGCTGAGGGTTTTCTGCTGTATCCTGTGACTTTCAAAAAGTGTGAGGACCTAAACACTTTTGAACGCTAGATATCACATTTTTTTATTAATAAGCTATTTCTTAATTATATCTTTATTTTTTAACAAAAACCCGACAGTGCGGGAGTTATCAACCATCACGGATGGTGCTGAAAGATTAAAGTTTTTTGAAGTTTAGCAAAAATCCTGAAATCTTTTGTAATATAAACAGGAAAGTTGAAAAAAATCTAAAGACAAACTAATTGCATAAAAGTGTCGCTAAGGTAGTAAAGATGACGGTTTGTCAGAGAAAAAGAGTGTTAAGCTCGGCTAAGCTCAGCCCAAGCAAAACCGCAATATTTAATTAAGTTCGATCGATAACAAAGGCTAAGGTAAAGTTCATGGCAAACTCAGTTTTAAATAAGCCAAACGCAGCAGCAGGAGTGCAGTGGCAGCCAAAAGATATTATCCGCGGCCTAGTGTGGAAAATTGCGATCGCAACCTGGCTGTTGATGGCAGTAGGCAGCGCCACGCGCGTGATGAATGCGGGGCTCGCTTGCCCCGACTGGCCGCTGTGCTACGGTCAATTAATACCCGCAGCGCAAATGAATTTGCAGGTATTTCTGGAGTGGTTCCACCGTTTGGATGCAGCAGCAATTGGCTTAAGCGCGATCGCCCTTTTAGCACTTTCTGTCTTCTACCGCAGCCGCCTGCCGACCTGGCTGCCCCTGGCCAGCGCCGGCGCAGTATTTTTAATAGTTTTTCAGGGCATATTGGGCGGCCTCACCGTGACGCAACTGCTGCGATTTGACATCGTTACCGCTCACTTGGGAGCAGCTTTACTGTTTTTTTGCGCCCTGCTAGCGATCGGTTTTATGCTGACTCCCTACGAAGCTACAGGCAATACAGGCAAATTAGCCTGGGTAAGTTCGATCGCAGCACTGCTAGTTTATCTCCAAAGTCTGCTCGGAGCATTAGTCGGCTCTAGATGGGCGCTGCATCAATGTTTTGGTTCGTCAGAATTGTGTTCGGTAATGAACAGCCACATCATCGGCATCGTACCCGCTACCGCAGCAACTTTAGCAGTATCAGTGATGGCTTGGCGGCAACCATCACTCCATTCAAACTTGCGAAAATTAGGGAATTTAGCGAGTCTTTGTCTGATTGCTCAATTAGTTTTGGGATTGGCAACTTTCCGGCTGCACCTTCAGGTAGAACCGCTGACAGTCGCCCACCAAGCAGTCGGCGCAGCCTTGCTGGGAACTCTGCTAGCTTTTAGTGTTTTGTCGTGGCGCGATCGGGTTTTATCAACTTGAAATAGACGTGTTGATTGATTCGGCGGTTGAAACCGCTACTACTACACAAACGAAGTCCGCTGGAAATAGACGTGTTGATTGATTCGGCGGTTGAAACCGCTACTACACAAACGAAGTCCGCCTCCGCGGACTGAATGACCAATGAAAACTAACAACTAATAATTAATCACAAATGCAAGAAGTTCTTACAAACAATAGCCCTCGCCTCCACGAAAACTTTTCGCAAGTCGTGAAAAGTTACTACCAACTTACAAAGCCGAGAATTATTTTACTGCTGCTAATCACCACATCAGCCGGAATGTGGATGGCCGCCAAAGGAGAAGTCGATCCACTATTGTTGGTGTCAACTATCGCGGGAGGCGCTTTAGCTTCCGCTGCCGCTAATACTATTAATTGTGTCTACGACAGCGACATCGATTATATTATGGAGCGCACCCGCTGGCGGCCGATTCCTTCCGGGCGGGTTAAGAAGCGGGATGCTTTGATATTTGCGATCGCCCTAGCGACAATCTCCTTTACATTACTGACAGTTGTTGCCAACTTATTAGCAGCATTGCTAGCCATGTCTGGCATCGTTTTCTACGTCCTAATTTACACCCATTGGCTGAAGCGCCACAGCGTGCAGAACATCGTCATCGGCGGTGCAGCAGGGGCGATTCCGCCGCTAGTTGGCTGGGCTGCGGTGACGGGAGATTTGAGTTGGGGTGCGTGGCTGCTGTTTGGGATTATCTTCCTATGGACACCGCCGCATTTTTGGGCTTT
This sequence comes from Microcoleus sp. bin48.metabat.b7b8b9.023, assembly GCF_013299185.1. GTDB lineage: Bacteria > Cyanobacteriota > Cyanobacteriia > Cyanobacteriales > Microcoleaceae > Microcoleus. Next base: position 118,005 of record NZ_JAAFKG010000014.1, read on the forward strand.
AGCAATGATGATTCGCGAGGAATACAAGGAAGTCGGCGTCCCGATGTTGCCGGTAATTGAGGGCGACGAAGAGACAGCCCGCCAAATTTGGATTTACACGTTATTGATGCTTCCAGCAACTTTGCTGTTTGTTTATCCGCTGAATTTGGCGGGCCCGGTGTATGCTGGTACGGCGATTTTCCTGGGTGCGATTTTTGCCCAAAAGGCTTGGTTGCTGTTGCAGACTCCAGAGGATAAGAACGTTGCGCGATCGCTCTTTAAATACTCTATTCTGTATCTGATGCTATTGTGCGCTGGAATCGTGGTTGATAGTTTGCCCGCAACTCACAACTTTACTACTGCTGTTGTCCACAACGTGCACACTTTCATTAGTGCTGTTGTGATGTAGCAATCTGTTAAATTGCAATTATCAAAATGAAGCCCGCACCTTGCGGGTTTTGTTTATGGTAAAATAGCAGTAGTCATTCTCCAATCTGCGTAAATTTGGGTAAATCTGCTTTAATCGGCGGTTAAAAAAAAAGTGAATAAAAGTATAAAATCCAAAGTGTAGGAAAGTTTTGATGACTGAGAATACAGTGAAAGTAGATATCTCATTTCAATCATTGCTGGAAGCTATTTCGTCACTGGGAATTTCTGAAAGATACAAGATTTGGGAATTTTTGGAAGCTGAATTATTCGCGAATGAGGACGATTCTCCAGAAGACATTGCCGAAATTGAAGCAGCCCGTGCTGACTACAAAGCTGGAGATTACACAACTTTCGATCGATATATGGCCGGGCGGGCAAATAAATCGATATGACTTACACTATCCTTGATGAACCTTTAAAGACAGTGACAGTTAATTTTAAAATCTTAACTATACTCATAATAGATGAGAACCATAGAGAGGCGAACTGGTTATGAACTGGAAAGCACACATTCACTCAAATCCTAAAATTCTGCTTGGCAAGCCTGTAATTAAGGGGACACGAATATCAGTGGAGTTTGTTCTAGGGTTGTTTTCAGAAGGTTGGACTGAGCAACAAGTTCTAGAAAACTACCCAACGCTTAATCCTAAATCTATCCACGCAGTATTTGCTTTCGCTGCGGAATGCCTCAAAGAAGACGTATTTTACACACATTTACTCTTTGCTGAGGCAAGTTAATAATGAAAGTTAAATACGATGCAGAAGCAGACATTCTGATTTTTATCTTCCGTGATGCGTTTCCAGCCAATGCTATTTCTGAACCGGGAGGCGTGATTGTCAGTTATGACGAAAATGACGAACCCGTTAGTATCGAATTTCTTAATGCTTCTAAACGTCAACTGTTTAATCCTCAAGAACTTATGCTAACGATCGCAACGTAAGTAGATGCGCTCGATCGAAATGTCAGGATAATATTGTCAGCTCAATAAGTGAGGGTACTATGGAAGTGGCGATCGCATAATTATATAGCGGTGTGAATTTCGAGCGATAAATGAAGTAAGCTAGAGAGAAAGGTTTCAAACAATTTTCACCAATGCCAGCATCCGTTGCTTATCTGTTTGACAGAATCACAGTAAACCCAAGACAATGTGGCGGTCGTCCCTGCATCCAGGGAATGCGGATTCGAGTTATCGATATTCTAGAGTTGCTAGCTGCGGGTGAGCAAATTTTTGAGTTTCTGGAATAATTGCCAGACTTGGAACTTGAGGATCTCAAAGCTGCGATTCTCTATGCAGTCCGCAAACTCGACCATCCCGTTTTAGCCGCATGACTATTTGGTTGAATGCTCATCTATCACCAGCAATTGCTGTGTGGATTACTGTCACCTTTGGTGAAATACATTAGCGATGTGACAATTTCTTTGATTTAATGCCATTATTAAATAAAAAAGATGATTCTTAAGCGTACCTTGTTGACAAATATATGTCCCAACGACCAATAGTTCTTGTAACTGGTGCAAGTAGAAGTATTGGCATTGGTTCATCGATTGCCAAAGAATTAGCACAATCGGGCTGGGATGTTGCTTTGACCTATTGGCAGCCATATGATGTGTCAATGCCTTGGGGCAGCGATCCAAGAGAGGTTCAGTTACTTCGCAACGAAGTTGAGAGCTTCGGTGTGCGCTCCACAGCAATCGAGGTCGATTTGTCCTTAGCAGATTCTGCTTTACAGATATTCGAGATTATTGAGCGTGATTTGGGATCTGTTACAGCAATGGTCATGTCCCATTGCCACTCAGTGGATAGTGACATTCTGTCCACTTCACTGGAGAGCTTTGACTTGCATTTTGCTATCAATGCCCGTGCAACCTGGTTATTGGTGAAAGAGTTTGGTAAACAGTTCCAAGGAGAATTCGGAACTGGGCGGATTATTGCGATTACCAGCGATCATACGGCTGGCAATCTTCCCTATGGTGCTAGTAAGGGTGCCATGGATCGAATCGTGCTTGCTTCGGCTCAGGAATTCAGATCGTTGGGCATCACAGCAAACGTGATTAATCCAGGCGCAACTGATACTGGCTGGATGTCCGCAGTCCTCAAAGCTGATATGCAATCTAGAACTCTGTTGAATCGTGTCGGTATGCCGCAAGACTGTGCAAATCTGGTCAAATTTCTGTGTTCCAAAGAAGGAGGATGGATCAATGGACAACTGCTGTACAGTAATGGTGGTTTTCAGTAACCGTTGAGAACGAGAGGTTTTTAGACTTCTGCTTGCGGAAATTGAATATCCGATCGCAGCAACGATCGCCATTTCGATCGCCAGTTTTCAAGGGCACAGAAGCATTAGGTTTCGTAGATTGCAAACCAGGACGCGGGCAGTAAAACCGAGAAGAGGTGTAAAAGCTTACGGTATACTTCGTTAACGCACCCTACAAGAGCCACGTTAAGCTAAAAACAGATAACAGAGAGCCAACCTACGCACAAGGTTAATATCAATGATTGCGATCGCCCAAAAAACCCTTTCCTTCGAGGAATTTCTCAACTGGGATGACGGTTCCGGTAGGTCATTCGAGCTAGTCAATGGAGTTGCCATGCCCCTGAGCGAACCCACAGCCAAACATGAGGATGTCGTCGATGGGCTATGTCGTCTCTTAGTAGAGCATTGCCAATCCTTGAACCTTCCCTACGTTCCTCGACAAAATAAAGGCGTTGCTGAATCAAGGTATGAATGCTCCAGGAATGGGAATATCGTCAAACTTCAAGTAATGTATTAATAATTTAATAGAATGCTTGAGCATTTCCTCACATTTAGAATAACAAAGAGTCTTGCGA